>CP166133.1:1955139-2606852 GCA_041228285.1 Neisseriaceae bacterium CLB008
AATCACCGTACGGGTAAAGCCAGCTGCGTTTAAGGCCTGTGAACTGAACGGCTCTATCTATTTTCAGCCAAGCAAGCTTTTGATGAAGCATTGGCACCGATTTCCATCCAGCACAATATCTTTATTGCATACACCGTCACACCGTATGCGCTTGATTTCAATCTCGTCTCCTACCTTATGGCCGTCATTAAAAATGCGGCCACTAGGGCCGCATCGATGACATCACAGTTACCACTTATAGCTCAGCTTGCCTTCAACAGACCGCCCTGCGCCGTAATAGCAATAAAACGAGCAAGCGCTGACGTACTCTTTATCGGTTAGATTACGGGCATTCACCTGGAGCGACCAGTTACGATTCATCTGATAGTGCGCCATAGCATCCCACAGGGTATAGCTAGGCACTTTCTCACCAGGATAATTAGCCTCATCCGTGGTTGAACCAACATAACGTAAGCCCGTCGCCAAGCTTAAACCACGCAGAACACCTTGCTGAGGCGTGTAGCGAATCTGTGCGGCGGCCATGTGTCGAGCCACCATAGGCGCGCGAATGGTTTGTTTCGCGCTCAGGTCTTGAGTAGCATCGTTATAAGTATACGACACAGTGGTGGCCCACTCATCGTTCAAGGCCACATCTGCCTGCAGCTCAACGCCTTTGTTTTGACGTTCACCAGCCTGTACCGATACGTTAGAGCTATCTGACATGAGAGCATTTTTCTCTTTTAAGTCAAAATAGGCCAACGATAAAGTGCCATCCAACCAGCTCGGCGTGTATTTCACGCCGACTTCGGTTTGCTTGGCCTCATAGGGCTGATAGGCGCGATCATAGCCATCGACGCCCGCCGTTGGGCGGAATGATTCTGAATAGTTAAGATAAGGCGACAGGCCATTCTTGGCCTTATACATTAACCCGCCTTGCCAAACCGTGTTGTTGACGTCGTAATCGGTCTGGACCTTACCCATGATGCCGTCGTTTTTGGCTTGATCATGGCGCACGCCAAGGTTCAGCAACACCCGCTTATCCCACTCGAACTGGGTTTGTCCATAAAGGCCCAATTGAGTTTGCTTAATTTTATAATACTGCCCTTTCACCTTGAAATCCTGACCATACATGGGATTAAACATGTCGATGGGGCCAACGGTGCCAAATGGCTCATTCTCGCCATCAATTTTACTGCGCATATAATCCGTACCCAGCAGTACCGTGGTGTCTAAGGCGCCAAAGTGCCAGGTTTTACGCAGGCGATTATCTAGGCTGTGCACCGTCGAAATGCCTTGGTTATAGCTATAGCCACGCTTCGCCAAACGGTCTTGATCTGAGCTCCAAGCAAACACGCCCAAGAAATCCAGATCTAAGCGGCTGTAGCGATAGTTTTGTGAGAACTGCCAACCATTGTCAAACGCGTGCTGGAATTCATAACCAAATGACAGCTGCTCGCGATCGGTGTAATCACGGCTGGGTTCACCCAGATTGGTGTGCCGATCAATTTTGCCATAGGGTGTGTTGATGAGTGAGCCGTAGCCCGGCATGAAGCCATTGGTCGGCGTGCCCTTTTCTTTTTGCCAACTGGCCAAGAAGGTCAGATTAGTCTTGTCGCTGATGTCCCATGTAAGGCTGGGCGCAAAATAATAATGCTTCATTTCGGTGCTGTTTTGCATGCCGTCTTCACGACGGTATTGGCCCACCACGCGATAACGCAAGCTGTTGTCGGCATTTAAAACACCGCTGTAGTCTGCGCTGATGCCGCGGCGATCATCGGTGCCACCACTGATGTTGATTTCGCCAGCAGGCTGATCTTTTGGCCGTTTGGTAACGAGGTTCACCACCCCACCAGCCTCGGCCGAACCGTATAGCATGGAGTTAGCGCCCTTCACAACTTCCACGCTCTCAATGCCGTACATTTCCGGTAGCCAAACAAAAAAGGCACTTGGTGCTGTCGGCGTGCCGTCTAAAGCCACGGAGGCATCAAAGCCCCGAATTTTAAACCATTCAGATTTATTATCCCCACCATAAGGTTCACTCAAGATACCGGCTTGGTAATGCAGCGCTTGATCTAGTTTATGCGCCTGGGCTGCTTCAATATCGGCTGCGCTAATCACTGCCGTTGAACCTGGCGTACGATACTTAAGGCCGCCCACTTTGCCTGCAGACCCAACCACCACCACGTCGTCAAGCGCGGCTTCTGGCGTATCGGGTTCAGCTGCGTAAGCATGGCCAAACGCCATAAGCAGGCAGGTGCTGATGATGCTGTTATGACGAGGTCTCTGAAACAAAGTCATGATGTGTCTATCCTTTAAAAATTAACGTGAATACCGCTTTGTGCGTCTGGGAAGGGGCTCAATACCCCTTGCGCCATTTGCACCACCCGATCCGCATGATGAAAATACTTATCGTCATGACTGATGGCAAACACTGTATGGCCTTGCGCCTTTAATAATGGCAGCAGTTGCTCATAAAATACTTTTCTAAAATGTGGGTCTTGATCCGCCGCCCATTCGTCTAACACCAAAACGCTGCGACGCTCTATCGCCGCCACCAAAAGCGCCAAACGCTTACGCTGCCCTTGTGACAAGTCAGTTTCTAAGAGCTGGCCAGCCGAGATTTTGGCTTTTTTATCCATGCGCAAATGCTGTAACCAGGCCTCGATGAGTTCCGTGTCTGCGGGCATGCCCTCACCATCCAACAAATCTCGAAAGAGGTAAAAATCCACAAATACGGCAGAGAATAGTTGTCGATAGGCGCTTCGATGACCGTCATTGATCGCCACGTCATCTACCCATACTTGGCCACTGCTCGGTGCATACAGCCCGGTGAGGAGCATAGACAGTGTCGACTTACCGCTGCCGTTGGCGCCTACCAAAAAAACGGTTTCACCGCGTTTTAGCGTAAAATCCAATGGTTGTAAGGTAAAACCAGGTTCGCCCTCGCTAGCGGGATAAGCATAAGTCAGCTGCTGTAGGCGTATTTGCTGCCAATCGTGAGGCAGCGACGCTGTGGTTTGAAATTCGGGCTCAAACGGACGCAGCTTCAGTTTAGCTAAGGCCTGTAGCGACACTTGCCCTTGAATCAGGGTTGGGAATGCCCCGACAGCCGTCAATAAAGGCGTGCGGATAAACAGCACAGTTAAAGCAATTGTGGTGGCATCCTGGATACTCGCCCACCCTTGAAACACCGTGAGGTAGAAAATCACGCCCACAGCGCCCAGCATCATTACATTGGTCCAATTACCCGCAAAAGCATGGTGATTATCAGCACGAATAATGTGATGCAAATGGGCTTGGGTGTCGGCGCTGAACTCATGTTCATAAAAACGAGCAGCACGGGCTTGGTTTAAGGCCAGTTCTTTATGGCCATCTAAGGCCGATTCATAATGCTGGTAAAGCTGATCCTCTTTAGCCCGCATGACGTTTAAATGAGCATACACTTTCTTGACAGCCCAATGCCCGCCTCCTAACGTCGCGACCAACCACAGGCAGGTCACCAAAAACAACCCAGGCGACAGATAGCACAGATACACGCTGGCGCACAGGATAAATAAGCCACCTTGCAACAGCTCAGGCAGACGTACAAAGGCATATGACACGCTGCGAATGTCATTAGCGAGGCTGGCCATGATTTTGGCCTTACCCAAGGCTTGAATCTGCACTAAGTCGGTGTCCATGATTTGCTTGAGTAGCTGGCGCCGTAAATCATAAACACAGCGGTGACCCAGCGTCGTCAGGCTGATTTGAGCCCAAGTGGTCAAGCCTAGATACACCACCAAGAGCGCAATAAAGCTCAATAAAACAAGGCTTAGATTCTCGGTGCTGTGCAATAAATAACCATTAATAAACATCAGCACACCCACGCCCATTAGGCTGGCCAAGATGCTCAGAATCAATACTGCCACCACGGCGCGCTTATGCTGCGCCAACATTAAATTCACCACATTCATCTCAACACCATCATCATAGTTTGCGCATCAGCGTCAAAAAGTAAGCACCGCCCAACAGGGTGGCCACCAAACCCGCCGGTACCTCATAAGGAAAGAAAAGATAGCGCCCTAACCAATCGGCCACGATCATCATCAACATGCCGATCAGGCCTGCGCCCACTAATTGAACCACTGGCTTATGCCAGCCCAGAGCCCGCGCCATATGTGGCGCCAACAGGCCAACAAAACTTAAAGGGCCGATCAACAGCGTGGCGCCCACCGTCAACAATGCGCTCAACACAATCATCAATACCCGCGCCAGCGGCACCCTTACGCCCAAGCTTTGAGCCATAACAGCGCCTAAATCTAACAGTTGTAGCCAACGTGCCAACGGTAGGCAGGCCGTAAACAGCAAAAGCGCAATCAGCATTAAACTGAGGGCTAAAGTTGACGTGGCCTGATAGGTTGAGCCTGCCAACCACACCAGCACGCTTTGGATACGCGGATCGCCAGAAGCCAAAAAGAGACGCAAGCAGGCATCAAATAAGGCCGCCACCGCCATGCCGGTTAACAAGACTTTTTCTGGGGCAAAAGCATGCCGATGATTCAGCCACATCACCAACAACAAAACCAGCCCTGCACCGGCCACACCCAATAGCCACTGCATCACCACTCCACCCAAAGACAACCACAAAGCCAACAGCACGCCACCAGCCGTACCGGCGCTGATGCCCAATAGTTCAGGACTGGCCATGGGGTTTTGGCTCATGCGCTGCAATATCACGCCGGCCATCGCCAACATCAATCCTGTCGCCATGGCGGCCAAAAGACGGGGATAGCGTAGGTTCAGCAATAATTCCTGCCAACCCGTCCATTGCCATCCTTGGGCACCTTGGCTGACAAACAGACTGAACGCCACGCCAACCACAACAGCCACGCCCAATAGCCACAGCAAGTAAGGCCTAGCTAATGGCAGCTGGGCATGGCTGCGGCCAGACAAGTGTGGCGTGGCTAACGGCATGGCTTTAAAAATCAGCCACAGCAGCAACGGTGCACCAACGAGGGCTGTGACCGCACCCGTACCCATCTGCCAGCCCCACAGTTGCTGCGCCCATTGCACGCTCACATCGGTCAATAACAGCAAGCAGGCACCGACCCAAGCGGCCAAGGCTAGGCGCAACCATAGGCGCTGTAGGCTCAACTGCTGTACCGTTGCCGCAGCCGCCAATCCCACAAAACCCAGCATGCCAACCATGCTGACAATACTGGCGCACACATAGGCCGCCAAACCAAAGCCGACTAAGCGAATCCATCTCACCGGCACACCTAAGCTTTGTGCCTGCACTGAGCCCAAGCTCATGATGCTCAGTGGCCGCAGCAATAGTCCCACGCCCACGACGCTGAAACCTAAACGCCAAGCTAATGTGTGTACTTGTCCCCAACTATCCTGCACTAAGGAACCACTGCCCCACAGCATGACGCTACGTGCCTCCTCTGAGAAAAACAACCACACCACGGAAGCTAAGGCACCAAAATATAGGTTGACCACCAGCCCAGCTAAAATCATTTTACTGGCCGCTTGATGCCGCCCAGCACAAAGGAGCAACACCAGCGCCAAGCTTAATCCAGCCCCCACGAAGGCCCATAATTCCTCCGACCACATTAAGCCAGCGGGCCAAAACACACTCACTAATAATAGGCTGAGCTGTGCACCACTGCTCACGGCCAAAGTGCTGTCAGCCGCCAAAGGATTGTGCGTCAGTTGCTGCAACAACAAGGCCGCTAGGCCCAGTCCAGCACCGGCTAGGCAGGCCATTACCAAACGTGGCCATACATTATTGCTGAATAGAAAATCGGTCATTGTTAAGGCAGCAGGATCGCCAAACAAAGCCCAACTACTCGGCCCATATTGAAGCAGAAACAGCGCCAGCACGACCGCACAGAGACTAGGTAAACCAAGCGCCAGTAGCCACGGAGCCGTTTTGGGTGACCAATGGATCATGACTGCCCCCCTTGCGCCTGTAAGCGTTGACTCAGAACGTCGGCAAAACGCCCCATAGCAGGCAATCCTCCGAATGACCAGACTGCGGGCAAATTAAGCGTGTGCTGCGGTTGCCCAAACGGCAACCGCAGCCACAGCTTATTCTGGGCCACTTGTTGGGCTAAGTGTGGCGGATACGGCGCCACAATCACCATCAGCGTATTAACCGGTAACTTAGCCAACTGGGTTAAATCGATCTGCTCTGCACCCCAAGCGTTATGAACCTTGGGCCAGGCATTATTTAAAGACATCATGCTTAAGACGGTGCCGTATAGGCTATTAGTGCCATAGATACGCAAATGACGCGCATCAACAAATTGGACGACGGCCAGCGGTCGATCACGCCACGCCGCAACAGCAAGACCTTGTTGACGTAATTGGGTTTGAGTTTGGTGAATTAGTTTTTCCGCTGCCTGAGGTCGCTTAATCAACGTCCCCAATGTCCGTGTAGCAGCTACGCTCTGGGCCCAGCTGTGGCCCTTGTCAGAATAGAATTCCAGATTGATTTTTTGACCGAGACTAGGCAGATTCGGCAGCGCCTGTTGTAGCCATTGAGCGTTCACAATATAGTCTGGCTGTAATGACAGCACCAACTCAATATTGGGCTGGGTACGTAAGCCTAAATCAACACTGCTGACAGGCAGCTTCGGTTCGATGACCCAGCGCTCATAGGCGCGTTTATCGCCCACACCAATCGGTGGGTGCTGCAAAGCCACTAAAGTTTCGGCTACCGTCCAATCCGATGTAATGATGCGTACATCCTGAGCCATCGCTTGTGAGCTAACTAGGCTCGAGATACTCAGCCAGCACAGCCAGAACCAGCGCCTCATGGTAAGGCCACCCAGGCTTTAGTAATGGGGTGCTGAACCAGATGCAGCGCCAGCCCATAAATATCAGCCAGAATTTCTGGTTGCATGATGTATTTAGGCGGCCCTTGATACACCAGACTGCCCCCCTTTAAGGCCATGATGTGATCACAGTATTGCGCAGCTAAATTAATGTCGTGCAGTACCACCACAATGCCGATGTTTAAGCTATGGGCCAGATGCTTCACCAAGGCCATGACTTCGATTTGATGGCGTAGGTCTAAGGCGGCAAGGGGCTCGTCCAATAATAAATACTGCGTATTTTGCGCCAAACACATCGCCAACCAAACTCGTTGTCGTTCGCCGCCAGAGAGTTGATCAACCTGCGCGTCCGCAAATGCCTGAGTATGGGTTTGGGCTAAAGCCTCATCCACCATCGCCCAATCGGCCGCGCCATATTGCCCCACCAAACCATGCCAGGCATAGCGTCCCATCACCACCAAATCACGCACGCTAAGGCCGGGTGCGGCAGGCAGGTGCTGCGGCAAATAGGCCACCTTCTGGGCAAAATCGCGTGCACCCCATTGCCCCATAGGCCGATCAAACAGTCGTAACTCACCCGTAGTGGCCGTTTGCTGCTTAGCCAAAAGCTTTAACAACGTAGATTTACCTGAGCCGTTGTGGCCGACCAAACCATACACCTGACCCGTTTCAAAGGTGGCGGACAATGGTTGCAATAAGGTGCGGGTGGGCACAGAAAAACCCACTTCATAAAGTTGATACATAGACGGAGGGAGCAGATCTGCTCAAACAAATTAAACGGCGACCATCTTAACACGAATAAGAAGCATTCATTTTAAAATGAAGTTCAATAGGGCACATAAAAAACCAATAACGCAATTCAAATACACTATTTAGCCATTAAATTAGTATTAATTTAATTAGATTATACTAATTATTGATAAAACGATGACCGTATCATCATGGCCAGCTGACAGCACAAAGCCCAGTCTCACGGACTGGGCTTTGTGTACATAATCTGAGTATGGCTTATTTTTTTCGACGCATGACCTGTATGAATTTCACTACCCCAACCAACAGAGCTAACGCCAAGAATGCATAGCCTAAAGGCAGGAAAATGGTCTCGTGCAGGACGCCCTGATCATCTAGATACGTTTGTTCCATATTATAGACAAATGAGCTCACCGCCAAAAACAACAGCAAAATAATCAACTTAACTGGCATAAAGATCCCTTTAAGAAATAATTAAAACTGACTTATCATACACCATTTAAATGCGACCAAACCATTAAGGGCAACAATGCCTTAGGCCTTAGGCAGCCAAAGCCTTACGGATGATTTTGGTCACAACAATTTGCTCTGAGGCCCAATCAAAATCAGGCGTCAACACTTTGCGCCCCAAAGTGCCATCGACTAGGGTCAATAACCAGCCAGCCGTCATCAGAGGGTCAAGCGTGGCATCGATGGTGCCCTCGGCGATCCCAGCACTCACCCACTGCGCCAGTTTTTGCTTATTGGCCTCTTCTGTGGCCAAAAATACCTGACGCACTTCTTGGTTACGCACCGCTTCAGCGGCAATTTCCATGCTGATCTGGGCGTATTCAGTGCTGCTATTCACGTAGGCCATCATAGCCAACACAGTCTGGACAATGGCTTCAAGAGGCTGTTGATGATGCCCTTGCTGGGTAAAAATGGCCTCAAGTAGCTGGCCATCCTCTTGCGCAATGGCCTCGATAATGGCCATTTTACTGGGAAAATAATGAAATAAATTACCAGGGCTCATCCCCGCAGCTTTACAAATTTCCGCCGTGGACGTTTGGTGAAAGCCCTTTTGGGCAAAACAGCTTATCGCAGCGGTCAGGATTTGGGCCATTTTGGCCAGCTGTTTCGGTGTTGGCTCTGTCTTCATAGTCTTCATTTCTATCATGGCGCACATGGCGCCAACGGGTTAAGCATCATGCAGCCACATGACGCATGTCTCGAATCTTTAATTATAAGCTTATTTTACGACAATCGGCAGGCAGGTACGCCCCTTAATTTTAGGCAGCGCTCACAATACCTAACTTATCCTCCACAAGCCCAAAAATGGCGGCAGTGGGCTTGGCTGAATTTAACCATAGAGCGCATAGACTTAACTGTCCCTAATCCCATGCCAAAACCAACGTAGTTAACTCATGCCCAAACGCATAACAGCTCATTATGATTCGCCCCATTCACCTTAAAACCTTGGGCTCTGTTTTTTGACGCAACCGTACATAACAACCATTGGTCCACATTCGTAAACACCATTCCAGCGGGCCATAAGCATAATAACGTAGCCAATAGTGGCTCAACGCGGTTTGGCCTAAAAACAATGCGCAGGCCAACCAAAATATCGTGGTCGGGGCACATTGACCGATCAAGCCTAGGCCGATGCCGTAAAAAATCAAGCTGCACCACAGCGACTGCAAGACATAGTTAGACAGTGCCATTTTCCCTGCCGGCGCCAGCCACTCTGTGATCACCGTGCCCCATCGGCTTTGGTAAACTGCAACCGCCAAGGCCATATAAGCCATGCTCAAGGCAGGACCGGTCAAAACACTCAAGGCCAGCGACACCATTTCTAAGCGTGAGCCTGGATGGTAAGTGCTGCTGTAGCCATACAGTACCGCAATTGGCATCCCCACCATCAGCCCCCAAAATCGTAGGCGTTTAAAACAGCGGGCATACTGCGCTAAATGCAGAAAGACCTGACGCCGCCCAGCAATCAACCCTAAACCAAACATCGCCAAAGCCATCGGCCCCTGCATCATCCAGGTGATGATCCAAACCGATTTTAAAGCCAGTACATGCTGTTCGATCACGCTGGCCATGCCCCCTTGAAATCCTACCGTAATGGCCGCTAGTTCAGCCAGCTGGGCGGCCTCTGTCATCTGTACGCCTTCGCGCTGAAACGCCAGAAACAGCCACCAAGCGGCCGTCGCCATAATTAAGCTCAACACCAAGCCCAGTAAAAATCGCTCCGATCGCGCCCGCATACTGTAGAGCACAACACCGACTAAAGCATACGTCGTTAAAATATCGCCATGATACAAGAAGACTGCATGTAAGGCTCCGATCACCGCCAAGCCTAATAGACGCCGCATAAATGAGGTAAAAAAAGACGCCTGCCGCCGCTGAGCCGACATCATCTGAATAGTGAAGCTGTAGCCAAACAAAAATGAAAACAAAAGATAAAATTTGGTTTCAAAAAATGCCGCCACGATAAAGGTCACCAACCTATCCCCTGCACTGATCGCCATCGGACTGGTTAAACCGCTGCCGTAATAAGGCGAGGCAAACACCGAAATATTCACCAGTAAAATGCCCCACAAAGCAAAACCGCGTAACGCATCCAGAAAAAACTGTCTGGGCGCACTCGACTGAGGCACGCTGATCAATCGCTTTTTGGCTTCAACCATGATGTTTAAACCCACAATAAAATTAGACCAGTCAGTCTAATTTAACACAAGGATTTTGTCGAGCACTCTATATAGAAGACCGCCCATAACGCTTAACCATGACCATAATGGTTCGATAAACCCATGAATAAGGCCTGACTAAAAGCCTTTATTAATACATAAATTGACCATCATCTAAAAATTTTCTTCATAAATTCAATCGATATAGGTGCACATAGATCAAGTCTATCCAAATATCACCATCGAATATGGCTGGATAAATTTAAAATTTGGTTCGTATTTATATATATAATTTAAGCCAAAACAGCATAAGACAAAAAAAACAGATTCAGGCAATCTAGCATGAACAACAACAATGCACTGAAGAGAGAGGAACACCGATGCACGTTTATCAAACCGTGGTACGGGGTCATTTAATCTTGGCCCACACCGAAATCCCTGATGGCTATGTAGCTATCGATCAAGGTAAAGTCGCCCGCATTGGCGCCGCCAGCGCCGGCCTACCTGCTGCTGAAACCGTTTACGACCACCGCGGTAGCTATGTATTCCCTGCCGCCATTGACGCCCAAGTACACAGCCGTAGCCAGCTCAATCAAGAAGACTTCATTTGGTCGACCCGTTCCGCAGCTGCCGGCGGCGTGGGCACCATCATTGATATGCCTTACGACTCTGGTCGCTTGATCTGCGACGCTGAACGCTTTGAGCTAAAGAAACAAGAGGCTCAGGCTCAAGCTCGGGTCGACTTTGCCCTATACGGTACGGTGCATCCTGACGAAGGCGCGAGCAAGATTGATGAAATCGTGGCCGCTGGCGCCATTGGCTTTAAATTCTCAACGTTTGGCACCGATCCGGAGCGCTTTCCGCGCATTCCACCGAAAACCATGCATGAGTGCTTTGCCCAAATCGCCAAGCATGGGCTATTTGGCGGCGTCCACAACGAAGACGATGAAACCATCAAAACCTTAACCGCTGAATTCAAAGCGGCGGGCATCACCGATTACACCGCCCACGCCGCCACCCGACCCATTTATGCGGAAAACCTCGCCATCCATCAAATTTATGAATTGGGCGCCGACACCGGTTGCCGCACCCACGTGGTGCACTGTTCGAATAAGCGCGGCTACGACATTTGCCAAAGCTATCAGCAGCAAGGCTTTCCCACCACCATCGAAGCTTGCCTTCACTATATGGTGTTAAGCGAGGATGAAGACGTTGCCCGTCTGGGTGGCCGCGCCAAGGTCAACCCACCGATTCGGCCGCAGCAAGAGCGTGAAGGCCTCTGGCAGCACTTGGCCGCCGGCAACATCACTGTAGTGTCGACCGATCACGTCAGCTGGTCGCTAGACCGCAAAACCCACGCCAATATTTTTGACAACGCCTCTGGCGCCACTGGCCTCGCCCTACTGCTGCCGTTGATGATTCATGGCGCAGCCAAGCGCGGCATTTCTCTGACCCGTATTGCCCAAGTACTGGCCTACAACCCAGCGCGTTTATTCAGCCTACAGCACCAAAAAGGCGCTTTAGAATTAGGCTGCGACGCGGATTTGGCCATTGTGCGTAAAGAGCCTTACCAATACGATGCCAAAGCCAGCGGCCATAATTTTGCCGACTGGAGCCCTTACGATGGCTTAACCATCGACTATCAGGTCAGCGCCACCATGCTGAGGGGCCAATGGATTTTTGCCAACGAACAGGTTTTGAGCGAACCGGGATCGGGCCAGTTTGTCCGTCCAGCCCACACGCTGCCTGCGGAGGCATCAGCATGAGCTTAATCGACACCCAACGCTATTGGCAGCAGCTGATGACCTTAGGTCAAATCACCGACCCTAACCAGCCTTACACACGCCGCTCGTTTAGCGACTTATTCTTACAAGGCCGCAGCTGGTTAACCGAACAAATGCAGGCCGCAGGCCTTACCGTTCATGTGGACGCCGCCGGCAATTTAATCGGCCGAAAAGCAGGTAAAAAACCAGAGCTAGGCGCCATCATGCTCGGCTCACACAGCGATTCTGTGCCTTCCGGCGGACGCTTTGACGGCATTGCAGGGGTGATTGCCGCCCTAGAGTGCGCCCAAGCCTTACAGCAGCACGGTATTGAATTGAACCATGATTTAGAAATCGTGGATTTTTTGGCCGAAGAACCCAGCGAATGGGGCGTCTCCTGCGTCGGCAGCCGTGGTTTAAGCGGCTACCTCACGCCGGAACTGTTACAAACACCTCATCCAAAAACCCAAGAGCTTTTAGCCGATGCCTTGGCACGTATGGGCGGTGACGCCAGCAAGCTACAGGTTCGCCACGACGTGGCCGCCTTTTTGGAGCTGCACATTGAGCAAGGCCTAGTACTGGAACAAACCCAAATCGACATCGGCGTGGTCACTGGCATCGTCGGCATCATTCGACTGAGCATCACCTTCCAAGGCCAAGCAGCCCATGCCGGCACCACGCCGATGACGCTGCGCCAAGACGCTCTGACGGCAGCGGCCAACACCATTGTGTCGGCCCAAAACCTGGCCCAAGAGATGGCCGCGCGCCCTGAAGGCTATTTTGTCGCCACCTGCGGCCAGGTGCACAACCATCCCAACGCCAGCAACGTGGTGCCTGGACGAACTCAAGTCGTCTTCGACATCCGCTCTGACACTCGCGGCTGGATGACTGAATTCGTCGACGCCATGAACATACTTGCCGTGCAGCACGCCCAAGCAGCGGGCGTGGCCATGACGCAATTCGAACGCCTAACCGACACCTACCCTATGGCCTGCGATGAAGCTTTGATGCAACATATTGAAGCCGCCACCACGGCCTTAGGCCACAGCCAGCAGCGTATGCCCAGCGGCGCCGGCCACGATGCAGCCTTCTTGGCCAAAGTCGCCCCCAGCGCCATGGTGTTTGTGCCCAGCGTGGCGGGGAAAAGCCATTGTCCAGAAGAATGGACGCCAGAAGCAGATTTAAGTAAGGGCGTGGCTGTCTTGATGCAGGCGCTATTGAACACAGATGCAGCGGCCGATTAAGCGGCTGCTATAAAACCAACAACGGAGAATGAAACATGGCCAGAATTTTAACCTTAGAAGACGTTGAGTTTGCCCTGCGCGGCGGCTCAGTATTTGCCTGCGGTGGCGGTGGCTGGGTGGCCCACGGGCGTGAGCTCGGCACCATGGCGGTCACCATTGGTCGTCCTGAGCTGGTGAGCCTAGACGAGGTCGCCGACGACGCTTGGATTGCCACCGCTGCCGCCATCGGCGCACCCGGTGGACTGACCGACTGGGAAATGTTGGGCATGGACTATGTTAAAGCCGCGTCCTTATTGCAAGAAGCCTTAGGCGACAAACTATACGGTCTGATCATCGGCCAAAACGGCATGTCATCCACCATGAATGCTTGGCTACCCTCTGCCGTCTTGGGCACCAAAGTAATCGACGCCGTGGGTGACATTCGCGCTCATCCAACCGGTGACATGGGCTCAATCGGTATGGCAAACTCCACCGAACAAATGATCCAAACCGCTGTCGGCGGCAATCGCGCCAATAATCAATACATTGAACTGGTGACCCGCGGCGCCACCGCCAAAGTCTCGCCGATTCTGCGTAAAGCCTCAGACATGTCTGGCGGCTTCATTGCCAGCTGCCGTAATCCTTTACGCGCCGAATACGTGCGCCGTAACGCGGCCTTAGGCGGTATTTCTAAAGCCCTGACCCTAGGCCAAGCCATCATGGCGGCCGAGCCCAAAGGCGGTAACGCCGTAGTCGACGCCATCTGCAACAGCACTCAGGGCAGCATCATCGCCTCGGGTAAAGTCAGCGCCAATACCTTACGCTACACCGACGAAGCCTTTGATGTGGGCGTGATTGAAGTGGGCACCGGCAAAGACCTAGTGCGCATTCACGTCATGAACGAACACATGGCGGTCGAAAATACCCAAGGCGATCGCTTGGCGACTTACCCTGACGTGATCACCACGCTGAACCGCGATGGCCAACCGATCAGCGCTGGCCAAGTACACGTAGGCATGGACATTTTGGTGCTGCACGTGGCCAAACAGCATTTACCGCTGTCGTCCAGCGTGGTCGACCCCAGCGTTTATCCCCACGTTGAAGCCACTTTAGGCATCAACC
Source organism: Neisseriaceae bacterium CLB008 (assembly GCA_041228285.1). Taxonomy (NCBI): domain Bacteria; kingdom Pseudomonadati; phylum Pseudomonadota; class Betaproteobacteria; order Neisseriales; family Neisseriaceae; species Neisseriaceae bacterium CLB_ANTARCTIC_008. Next base: position 1,969,467 of record CP166133.1, read on the forward strand.
TCAGCGATTACGCCCTTAAATCTTAATAATCAACAGCCCCTCAAGGGGCGCATACAAAGGATCAAACATGAGTCGTACCTTTACCGTCACCGGCGGCAACGCCTTACGCTGTCGTGGCTGGCGCCAAGAAGCGCTGCTACGCCTACTAGAAAATGTATTGGCCGTTGGCGAAGACCCTGACAACCTCATCGTCTACGCCGCCATGGGCCGTGCCGCCCGCGATTGGCCTAGCCACGACGCCATCGTCAATGCCCTGACCAGCATGACGGAAGACTACACCTTGATTGTCCAGTCAGGTAAACCCATTGGCCTCTTAAAAACCCACAGCAAAGCCCCTTTAGTGATCATGGCCAACTGTAATGTCGTAGGCCAATGGGCCAAGGCTGAAGTGTTTTATGAGCTGGAGAAAAAAGGCTTAATCTGCTGGGGCGGCCTCACCGCTGGCGACTGGCAATACATTGGCTCGCAAGGCGTGATTCAAGGCACTTATGAAATCTTTAGCCGCATCGCCGAACGCCATTTCGACAGCAACCTAGCCGGCCGCTTCATTCTGACCGCAGGCCTTGGCGGCATGGGCGGCGCACAGCCCTTAGCAGGTTATATGGCCAAAGCCGCCACGCTGGTCGTGGAAATCGACCCAGAACGGATTGAAAAGCGCCTCAGCATTGGCTATTTACAAAAACGTGCCGACACCTTAGATGAAGCACTGGCCTTAATCCAAGCTGCACAGGCCAAAAAAGAAGCCATTTCAGTGGGCCTATTGGGCAATGCCGCCGATGTGTATCCAGAGCTGGTCGCCCGCGGCATCACGCCCGACATCGTCACCGACCAAACCTCGGCTCACGATTTAGTCTATGGCTACGTGCCTCAAGGTTATGATATGGCAGCGATTAAAACCATGCGTGAGCATGACCACCCAACGCTGATGGCGGCCAGCTTAGCCAGCATCAAGGCCCACGTTGAAGCCATGCTGACGTTCCAAGCGCGCGGCGCCATCGTCTTTGACAATGGCAACCTGATTCGCACCCATGCCCACAACGCTGGCGTCAGCAACGCTTTTGACATCCCGGTGTTCACCGAAGCCTTCCTACGCCCGCTATTCTGCCGCGCGATTGGTCCCTTCCGCTGGGTGGCCCTGTCGAATAATCCGCAAGACATCGCCGTGATTGACGACTACATTCTGACCCGTTTCCCAGACAATAAAATCGTCACCAATTGGATTAACCTAGCCCGTGACTCTGTGCCGTTTGAAGGCTTACCAGCACGCATCGCCTGGCTGGGTCATCAAGAGCGTACTGATTTGGCCTTAGCCGTGAACGAGATGGTTGCCGATGGGCGCTTACAGGCCCCGATCGCCTTTACCCGCGATCACTTAGACGCCGGCGCGATGGCCCACCCCAACATCATGACCGAGAATTTAATTGATGGCTCAGACGCCATTGCCGACTGGCCGCTGATCAATGCCATGGTGAACTGTGCCTCACAGGCTGATTTAGTGGCGATTCACTCTGGCGGCGGCGGCTACAGCGGCTACATGACGTCCGCCGGCGTGACCGTCGTTGCCGACGGCACCGAGGCCGCAGCAGAACGCTTACAGCTAAGCATGACCAACGACACCAGCCTAGGCGTGATGCGCTATGCCGACGCTGGTTATCCAGAGGCCCTAGACGAAGCCATGCAAAAAGGATTGCAGTACATTTCACTCACCCAATAAGCTGAACCCGCCGCGTCAAGCCTTGGTTTGGCGCAGCGAACGCATTCACAGCAGAGGCCTTGCTACAGACAAGGCCTCATAATAAAAAAATACCGCAGGACCGAGGAGAATTTTATGAACACCAGTCAAACCGCCCCTAAGCCGACACCGCAAAGCGCCCGTAAAGCCGTCGCTGCGGCCTCTGTGGGCAATGCGCTCGAATGGTATGACTTCAGCGTTTTTGCCTTTTTTGCCGCTTACATCGGCCATAGTTTCTTTGTCGAGGGGGATGAAACCTCGGCCTTAATCAAAACCTTTTTAGTGTTTGCCGTCGGCTTTATTGCCCGCCCCTTAGGCGCGCTATTTTTAGGCCTATACGGTGATCGTGTCGGCCGCAAAGCCGCCCTCACCTTAACCATTAGCCTGATGGCCGTGGGTACGTTCATCATCGCGGTGGCGCCACCTTTATGGATGATTGGCGCCGGTGCGCCGCTATTATTACTGGTCGGTCGTTTGCTGCAAGGCTTCTCTGCCGGCGGCGAAATCGGCGGCGCGACTGCTTTTCTGGTTGAATCGGCACCCGAAGATAAAAAAGCCAGCTACGCCTCATGGCTACAGGCCAGCATGGGCATTTCCAACATTTTGGCAGCCTTAGTTGGCGTTGGCGTGACGACTTTTTTCACCGAGCCCGAGATCCAGCAGTGGGCCTGGCGTTTGCCGTTCATCATCGGCCTATTGATTGTGCCCGTAGGCATCTACATTCGCCGCAACCTCGATGAAACGCCCGAATTTCAAGCCCAAGCACAGCACACCAGCAAAGAACACACCCCCTTGTTTGACATCGTGCGCCGCTACCCTTTGCATCTGCTGTATGGCGCGATGTTCTCCATTTTATGGACGGTGTGCGTGTATGCCCTAATCATCTACATGCCCACCTATTACACGTCTAAAGTAGTGGGGCTAGGCTTCAGCAAAAACCAAGCCTTTACCGCCTCTCTCATCGGCAACGTGTTTATGGTCATCGGCAGCTTGATTTCAGGGCGCTGCGCCGACAAAATCGGCATGGCCAAAGTCTTGCGCTACAGCGCAATTTTGCTGATGGTCGGCAGCTATCCCTTATTGATGTGGCTTCACCACGATCCGGCAATGAGTACCTTGGTGTGCGTACACATCCTGTTCTGCCTGATGGTGGCGGCATTTTCTGGCGCAGCGCCTTCCGCCTTAGCCAGCATTTTCCCGGTAGAAGTACGCTCCACCGGCATGGCCGTGGCCTACAACATCGCCGCTATTTTCTTCGCCGGCTTTACCCCTGCACTGCTCACTTGGGCCACCAGCCATAACGTCATGGCGCCTTCCTTGTACTTAGCCGGCGCCTGCGTGATCGCCTTAATTGCGCTGCAAAAAATGTTTGACCTGCCTGGCCCACGCCTAAAAAAGGCCGTCGTACATGGTTAAGGCCAATGCCCTCACCAGCTTGGCGCAGCGCAAACGCTTAGAGTTTGTCACCTTAAGCAGCTATTTGTCGGTGTGCCGCACCCATAGCCCGAGCATCAGCGCCCAGCTTTTAGGCGCCTCACGCTCGGGCGTGAGTGAGCGCCTGAGTAAATTTGAGCAAACTTTAAATATCCCCTTGTTTGAACGCGCCCACAAAAAACTGTACGTCAATGAACAGGGGCTAACCTTGGGCAAGCACATTTTGCCCATGCTGCTATTGGCCCAGTTTGCCAGCCAATGCGCCACGGTGACCGTAAACGCTGAGCCGCTGTCACCGCAGTGGCTCAGCGTCCGCCTACCGCTGCGCTTTTATGGCGGGCCGCTGACCCATGCCCTAGAGGTCGCACTGCGCCACTGCCACAGGCGCTACCCACAGATATTGGTGTGGCCACAACCCTTAGACAGCTATGACGTGCGCCCCAGCAACGACACCCAATGGCAGCCACCTTGGCCGCTAGCAGGTGAAGTCAGCATAGACTGGGCGGCGCCCGATGCCCCGCTTCAGCCCCAGATGCCGCAGGGGCAATGGTGTGTCCTAAGCCATGTCGATTCAGGCCTCAACAGCCGCCTGCATCCAGAAGACCTGCAGACCCTCAAACTGTATCTACCACGCATGCCCTGGCTCTTACTCCAGCAAATCGCGGCCGTCACCGCTGCGGCCACCTGGTCTTTTGAGCACATCAGCCAAGACTATCGCCAGCTGATGACCCAGCCCAATCCTGAACAGCGCATGATTTTGGTTAATAGTCTGCTGCTCGACCCCGAAATCATGGCGCCAGACTGGCAGGTCAGCCGCATTGAACACCTGCCCTTGGCCAGCCTGCACAGCCACAGCCAAGGCCACCACCCGATTGTGGCCGAGTTCGAACAAGTCTTTAGCGCCGCCGTACACAACACCGGCCACAACGACAGCGTGGTGTGGCCCGCCGCGACTCAGCTCAAGCACTGGCACTATCTGCATCAAACCATTCGCTCCGGCTCCATCAGCGCAGGGGCTCAGGCCTTATTTATGTCGCAGCCTGCTTTAAGCATTCAACTCAAGCAGCTGGAACAGGCCCTAGGCACCAAGCTTTTAGAGCGCGGCATGGGCGTGCGCCACCTAACCATGACGCCGTTTGGCCAGCTGTTTTACGAACTGTGCCAAGGCCTGCACGATGCCCACCTACGCCTGATCGACTATAGCGAAGGCCAACGACTGAATCAGCAACAACACCTCTCCTTAGGCGTATTGCCCAGCGTCGACAATAAAAGCACGCTGTTGCAGCTGATTGCCAATCAAGTCACAGCTTGGCAGCAAAAAAATCCTCAGGTGTTTTTAGAAATAGTGGAAGAGCGCCATCGCTATTTAGTCGACGCCTTGCGCAGTCAGGCGCTGCACCTGGCCATCATCGAAGCCGATTCACCTTGGGTAACCCACCTACCGCTGCTGGCCCCAGAGGCCATGGGCTTAGTATTGAGTACCCAGCATCCACACGCAGGCCTCAGCCAGCTGGACTGGTCACAATTAAGCGACTATCCCTTGGTGTTGCCGCGTAAAAGCACCGGCATGCGGCTGTTAATTGACGAACATTGCCTCAGCCTTGGTTTGACCCTAAGGCCGGCGCTGGAATCTGACAGCCTCAACATCAACCAATACTGGCTCAGCGAAGGCCGCTATGCTGCCATTTTGCCGCGTTCAGCCGTCTCCCAGCTGATTGAACAAGGCAAAGTGGCCTTCATTCCGCTGGCGCCTACCTTACAACGCGTCTTACGCATCGCCTATTTAAGCAATCGGGTGCTCAGCCCGACCGAGCAAAGCCTGGTGCAATGCCTTTTGGCAGAGGCCGAAGCCGCACCCCATCACAGCAGCACCCCACCATAACAACAAAGACTTTGGAGAAATCGATGAAACGCTTATTAATTGCGACTCTTTTGTGCGGCCACAGCCTCGCTTGGGCCAACCTCACGCTCACCCCCGAGCGCCAACTGACCCTAGCCCAAGTTGACAGCGTGGCTCAGCAGCACGAAGCCGTCAGCCTTAACGCCGCCGCCTGGGCCAACGTACGCGCCGGCCATGAAGTGGTGCTACAGGCAGCCTTGAACAATCAAGCCGTTTATGGCCTCACCGTGGGCGTGGGCTGGAATAAAGACCACCCAGTTTTTGAAGAGCACCACGGCCAGCGCACTCTGTCGCCTGAGCTCTTGACGCTGTCGCGCCAGTTCAATCAATCGTCTTTACGCGCCCACAGCGCTGGGTTAGGCGAACCCTTGCCCGAAGCCGTAGTGCGCGCCGCCATGTTGATGCGTCTGAACACGTTTTTAAACGGTGAAGCCGGCGTATCCGCCGCCGTGGCCGAACAATACATCGCCTTTCTCAACCACGGCATCACCCCCATCGTGCCCAGCCGCGGCAGCGTTGGCGAAGCCGACATCACCCTCGCTGCCCATATTGGCTTAGCCATGATCGGTGAATGGGACGTTTGGTACCAAGGTAAGCGCCAGCCGGCGAGTAAAGTCATGGCCAAGCTAGGCATTAAGCCCCTACAGCCCATTGGTAAAGACTTTTTATCCATCCTCAGCACCAACGCTTTAATGGCCGCCCAAGCACAGCAAACCTTGCGTTCAGCGCAACGCCTCTACCAGCAGGAACTGGCCCTATTTGTGCTGATGCTCGAAGGCATGAACGGCAACGTTGCCCCCTTTAGCCACACCGCCATGCAAGCACGCCCATTCCCCGCCGCCAGCGCCGCCGCGGCCGACATTCGCCTCCAGCTGGATGGCAGCGATCTGTGGCAAACTCACCCACAGCGTGCGCTGCAAGACCCTTTATCCTATCGCTCTATGGCCTATACCCTGGGTGAAGTGCGCCAAGCCATGAGCCAACTCGAAACAGCTTTAACCTTGCAAATCAATCACAGTGACGACAATCCCGTGGTCTTAATCCATGGTTTAAACAATGCCGATGAAGGTAGCCAGATGCACCAATATGCCGTCTCCGGCAGCCATGAAGGCGCCATTGTGCCCACCGCCAACTTCAATTTTTTACCGGTGGCCCAAAGCGCCGCCCAGCTGAATGAAGCTTTAGCCAAGCTGGCCGAAATCATGACTCAGCAATTGATTCGCCTGGAAAATCCCGAGTTGACCAAACTGCCACGGTTTCTGGCGGCGCCCAACAACCACGGCCATGCCTTCGGCGCCATTCAAAAACCATTCGTTGCCACCAACCAACACATCAAAACGCTGGCTCAACCACTCTGGTTTGATTCGGTTACCCTCGCCGGCAGCATCGAAGACACAGCCAGCATGAGCAACCAAACCCTAGCCAATACACAAGCCATCATCGACGGCGTATACGAAATCGCTGCCTTCCAGCTGTTGCATGGCGCCCAAGCGGTGGCCCTACGCCCCGACTTCACCCCCAGCCGCAGCACTCAAAAACTGCTGAAGGCCTATCGCCAGCAGGTACCCTTCATTGAGCAAGACATAGCCTACACGCCGCTGATAGAAAAAAGTCTGCGTTTTTGGCGCAGCTATCAGCCTCATTAAGCCCTAAAGCCCTTAATCCCTAAACATTGGGGCTAAGGGCCATTCACACCCCTTCTCCCATAAATCCGCTATAATCAACTGCAGCCCTAACGGCACGTTTACCACACCTCAAAAAGTCTAACCCATGCACCCCAAAAACATTGGTCGGCTGGCCCTACCGCTCTTCACGCTCGCACTGGCGAGCTGCGCGCAACCCACGTCGCCTCAATCTGTAGCCGCAACAGGCGACTACGTCAGCGCCGACTACAACCAACGCGACGCAGGCTACGATTGGCTAGCCGTAAGCTTAAGTTCAACGCAACAAGGGCAACTGCTCGTTTCAGTACGCGCCCGTAACGACCGCAAACAACCCAGCTGCACTTTCGACGGATACGCCCAGCAAACAGGGCCGCAAACCTATGCCCTCAGCGTCCAAGGTCAAACCATTACCTTAACCGTCACGCCGACCCAACTGAGCATTAAAGCCGACCATGCGAAAGGCGACAGTGCCTTGGCCTACTACTGCTCTGGCGGCGCCACCCTTGCAGGCACCTACCACAAGCTAGCCGCACCATTAGACCGCCGCCAGTTAGACCCCCGCCCGTTCACTCCAGGCGCTTAAACACAAAAAAGGACACCTTACGGTGTCCTTTTTAATCTAGCAGCTTACTTAAACCGCTGCGGCCAAGCCTAGCCCTTCAACCTGAAGCGCAGCCTGGCTAATCGCCTGCTGCTTGCTTTCTGGAGACAGATTCACGCCTTCGGCACGAATCACTTCAATGTCGGTTACGCCGGTAAAGCCCAAGGCCGTACGCACAAAGCCTTCTTGAAAATCTAAGGCGTGTTCATCGCCATAAACGCCACCGCGACTGCTGACCAGATAAACTTTCTTATCACCAGCTAAGCCTTCAACGCCTTCAGCCGTATAGCGAAAGGTGCGGCGCGCCACTAAAACGTGGTCAAACCACGCTTTTAAGGTTGATGGCACGGTAAAGTTATACATGGGCACGCCTAGCACCAACACGTCGGCGTTTAAGTATTGTTCAATTAATCGGTCGCTTAACGCCATCTGCTCTGCCGTTGGGCTCATTAAAGCCGTGCCGCTTAAGTGGCCTACGGGGTTTTGGTCTAAATCCAAATACGTCACTTCGGCGTCGGTGTGCTGCTGCTTTAACTGAGCCACCACGGCGGCAGTTAGTTTTTTAGAAACGGACTCCGTATCCATGATGCTGCTGTCGATGTGTAAAATATTCATTGCACTCTGGTCCTAATATTGATTTATTCTGTTGGCACGAGCTGATCTAACCCGCTTTGATTAAGGTTTATTATCCTTGAATACTCTGGGTTTGAGTACGCCCAAGACCAGAACTGATCGTGCCAAAAATAGAACAATTGACCCGCGCGGCTACCGAAACATTCAGCCGCCACTACTCAGGCCGCCTTAACCCTATTAATAACAATCGGCTAATGACTGCCCATAGCCCATCCCGCTGACACCAGACTAGGCTAAATCCCGCCTCAGCACAGCAGCATGGCCTAAATGAGGCTCATGCCAGATGCAGCCACAGACGGCACCCAAAATGACAACACGATGCGGTAACCCGCATCGTGTTTCTGACACAAAATTAACGCTGTGAATCCAGCACTTCATGATTGGTCACGACCTGCTGTGCTTTAGCATAGCTTTCGATTAACAATTTGTAGTGAGGGAAAATATGGGTATAGGCTTCGGCCCATTCAGCCGCATCTTCACGATTCCAAGTGCCCTGTAATTCAGAGGCCACAGCCGCAGTGTCCATCGGCACCGCACCTGCTTGAGCCATACGGGCCAAGGTGATTTCCTGCGCCATTTTAGAATAAGTGCCAGAAGCATCAATCACGACAAAAACTTTATAACCGTCGGCAATGGCACTGATGGCTGGGAAAGCCATGCACACGCTGGTGATGGTGCCCGCAATGATGAGGGTTTTACGGCCAGTGGCTTTGACTGCATTAACAAAATCGGCATTATCCCAAGCGTTGATCTCCCCTTTACGCGCCACATATTGTGCATGTGGTGCCGCCTCATGAATTTCAGGAATCAAAGGGCCATTCGGACCTTGGGGCACAGAGGCCGTAGTGATCACCGGCAGCTTGGCTAACGTAGCCACTTTAGCTAAAGCCGTAGCACGCTCACGTAAGTCAGTCATGGGCATATCGCCCACGGTTTGGAATAGGCCACTTTGATGATCAATCAGCAGCATCACTGCATCGTTGGCGTCAATCACTGGGCGTTGGCCGTTGAAGTTGGCAGGTTGTGACATGAGAAGACTCCTTTTTTTTACAGAATAACAATCTAAAATTTAAAGGCGCTCAATCGGCCTCAGGGCAAATCATCACAGCCTAAACCCACTCCTGAGTCTTGCTGCTGGACTTGATGAATGCATTCTAAATCACGGCAAACGTGCCCAGTAGCCCACGATTCCACAACTTATCGTTTCATAAAAAGAACAATCGCCCATCAATAAAAAATCCAAACAACCATACAAAACCCACAAAACCCATGCATGAGGACACCAGAAAAGACGCCTAATCGCCATTCATCACCTTTAACTTGACTGTGCCAATGCGTGACAGCGCATCAAAATCATTTGTCATTTCGATCATGAGTTAAGTCATGATAAGATGCATTACATACAAAAGCCGATTTTTATGGACAAATGAATACCGTTATGACCGGTATTCATGCAACTTCTACTTAATTTTGAAAAATTGATAAATAAACTGCCTTACACATTGAACCAAAAATGCTTAATCAATATCCAATCTGCCTCAACCGAATTTAGTTGAGCCTCTTTGCCATCAATGGCTAATATTTAATCAACTCAGGTAGATGAAATGAAAGGTGCAATTAAGTTGCCCATCCCAACGGCTTCACAGTAATAGGATGAAAAAAAGCATTCACCATATCTTAAACTAAATCATATACATTTATAAAAACTATATTAAAAACAATTGTTTGGTAAAAATCTATTAGGGACAAAGCTATTTTTTTTGTTCTATAATCAGAGCCTTTTAATAGGGGACGGGGACTATGAAATACATGCCTAAAACCATCGGCTATGCCAGAATCTCAACCGATGATCAAACCTTAGACTTACAGACCGATGCTTTAAAAAAATCTGGGTGTAGCCTGATTTATAATGAAGTGGCCAGCGGTAAAAATGCTCATCAACGCCCTAAATTAATCAAATGCTTGAGCCAATTAAAAGCCGGTGATCGGCTCATCGTCTGGCGCTTAGATCGACTCGGCCGCAGCGTCAATGATTTGGTCAGCATCATTACGCAACTGGAAGAAAAATCCATTTATTTTGAAAGCATTACCGAAAAAATAGACACAAAAAGCAATACTGGCAAGCTGATTTTTCATATTTTTGCTGCTCTGGCCGAGTTTGAACGCAACCTGATTCGTGAGCGTACATTTGCTGGCCTTGCGGCTGCAAAAGCCAGGGGCCGCGTGGGCGGGCGCCGCCCTAAGCTAAACGAACGCCAAATTGAAGAGATTAATCATCTTTTTTTTACCCAAAAAATCACCATTTCGGACTTGGCACAGCAATACAATGTCTCTAGAACCACAATTTCCAATAAGCTGAGGAAGCCTGCTTCATTTTAATACCATGATCTACTCCCTAAAATACGCCTCACCAATTGGTTAAAAAACCAAAAGCCATATAGAAACAATTAAATACATAACAAATGCGTGATGATAGTCAAATTAAATAAGCTTATAAGAGTATGATTTAGCGTAAAATAGACCATCGTCAATAATGGTAGTACACGTTGAAATACACGCTTTTTCAGACCATGGTCACCGTCTGCTTCTGTGGCTTATGGCTAAGTGCTTGTACCATTGACACGCACTTATCAGCAAATGGTTTAATCTGTGTCAACAGCGGCATCCTGCTGCCGTTGGCCAACATGATGCTGACGGTGTTTATCGGCCTCAAGGCGCAACACTATCAGCGCCAAACGGCTACAGGCATTGCCATTTGGACAGCCTCTTTATTATTGGTGTATGCCTTCGCCTAAGACATGAGGCCCTGACCATAAAGCATGATCAGGGCCTACAAAGCAATAACTACCACACTTAGCGTCGGTTAATCCACTTCAGAAAATTCCATCACGATGGTGGCGGAGGCGGTAAAATCGCCCAAGGGAATGTTAGACCCCTGAGTAATCGGTGCCGCAGTTAAATCCCAATTGCCGCTGTTACTCGGCGTTTCTGGCATCTTGGTGAATTCATTGGGCTTCACGACTTGCCCTTTATGCTTGACCACCACCGCTAGATTTTCCATGCTGCTGGCCACGTAATCGTTAGAAAAAGAAGCCGGACGTGCGGACAAGCCAATACCAATGCCCTTCATGCCTTTATCGAAACTGCCGCCAGAGCATTGATAAGAAACCGGAATGCTTTTCACATAGCGGCTACCATCTAGGCTGGTCTGAGGGATGTCTTTAAAATCTACTTCAATGGTACGCCCATCGTTCACCACGCACTTATCAGGCACCGTCAATAACGCAGTTTCAATCACCACTCGCGCCATCGGAATGCCACCGTAATCGGTATTGATCCCCGGAATATTAACGCGGCCATACATGTCGACAATTTCCCGCATATTGATGTCAATACCGTTTACAATTGGCTTACGCAGCTTAAACGTCACATAGCCTTTTGAACCAGAGCCAAATGTCGGATGGCTCGCCGTCGGTGGATTGGCGGCATTACAGGCAAACGAAATTCTCATGTCGTTGTCTTGATCAGGAAACGGCACCAAGAAATAGGTGTTACGGTTACCCGCAATAAACATATCGATGCGAATATCGATGTAGTCATTGAGGCGATGGTAGCCTGCATTGCCGTTGATGTCCGACACGGGTAAATTGGTTAAGGCACGATAATGAACCGGCCCCCACAGCGTTTCTCTTGGCTGAGAGCAATAAAAGGTGCCAGGATAAGTACCCGACAAAGAAAAATCATGCCGAAAAGTGCTGCCGGCCACGTTGGCTAATTGCCCGTCTCTCAAGGTGACTCGATACAGGTTAGGCGAGCCTTTTGAGGGTTCGACCTGCCCAGGCTGGCCGGCCCAAGCGGCAGTAGACAGCAAGCAGCCAATGAGCGGCGCCATGAATCGCCATTTAATCAATGAGATCATCATTATCGATATTCCAAGGTAAAATTAGTGATGGCCTGAAAAGCACCCGTTTTAATGTTTTTCGCCTGCACCGCAGAAGGATGTCCTTCTACTCGGGCATGAAACTTAAGGACGTTGCTGCCTGAATTCAGAGTTTGCGCTTCAGTCCACTCCCCTAAAGGCAAGAGCTCATCCGAGTTTTCCTTGCCAAATAGGGCAATGGCGATGTCGTCAGCCCCAGTCACCTTCAATCGACCAGGCAGCTCGCCATCTTCCAGCCCCATGAACATCACCGATACATCATTTAAAATGCTGGTGTCGCAATTCAATAGCCGAATTTCAAACGGCTGCTTCAGCCCCTTGCCGATGCTGTACAGCATTTTGACGTCGACTTCGCGTAGCTGAATGATCTGCTTCTCTGAACCCACATCCAATTCACAGGTTTTTTTAATGACGGTGCCCTTAAAATTCACCTTAGACCCAATCAGCTCCAGTGGATTATTACTGGGAATTTCTTCTGCCTGAGCGCTGCCCAGCAACAGCAGCCCGCTTAGACCCAGCACCACTGCTAATGGCTTGTTCATCATCGCTGCTCCTTATAGATAACTCACACGGATGTTCACGACGGAACTAAACTCACCCCCTCGAACCGATTTTTGCGTGGATTCCAAACCGGCGTAGAACAGCAGCACGTTTTCGCCCGGATTAAGCAAATAAGCCTGATTCACTTCATTCAGCTTAATCACCCGCCCTTGTTGATCGGTAAAACGCACCCCAACGCCACGTGCCTCACCATGTGCCGCCAAAAGCTGAGGGTTGAGCCGATCAGACTCACCCACAAACGTCAGCGTGGCACCGTATTGGCCATTTAAAAACACATCGGTGCCTACCCCATCGGCGCGCGCCTCAAACTGTTCGCCCTGCATCAACGGCCCTCTTGCATCATAAGCACCCAGCAAACAGCCAGAAAACTTTAAACGAATGGGCACAGCGGCACTGCGCGCACCGGCCTGATTAAACGCCTTAGCGCTCACCACGCCTAAATCAACCGACTGGGTGATGGTGTCCATCCGCATCTCACACGTGCTGCTCACCAAAGTACCGATAATGCGTACCGTGCCTAACGTGCCTGAAATGTAGTCATCCGGTAAAGACGCAGCATGGGAGAGGCCACTCAGGCCCAACAAACAAAAAATCAGTGTGCGGTGATTCATAAATCCGTCCTTTATCAGCATAGATTAAGCCTATTTTTTCGTTTCATCCGCGCCTGGCTGTGCCACACAGTTTTGCTGTGCATCGCAGGCAAACTTAAGCTCAGGATGGCCCCCATAATCGTTGATGTAGTCCAATACAAACGTTGACGGTACTGGGTTCTTCAAAGTAATGGTTTCGGTGGCGAAAGGAGCCAGCATCAAACCGCCAAACCCAGCCATGTCGCGGCCACCCTTGTCTCTAAAATCATTGGCAAAGCCAGTCATCACAATGTAAAACGGCGTGGGGTTATTCACCGTCAATTGATTTTGAGCGCGTTTAAACGTTAACTGCTCCTGCCAAATTGTGCCGCGCTTAGGCACAATGGCCTGAGGTCGATAAAACAGCTTCACCCGCGTTTGTAGGGCCAGCTGCAATACATTGCTTTTATCGCTTTTAGGCGGTACTTCGCGCACATTGAAAAAGAACAGGCTTTCCCTATCCTGTGGCAAGGTATTCACTTCAGGCAGCGTGGTGACGCGAATCACGCTTTTGCTGCCCGGCTCCATCCTTTGCAGCGGCGGCAGCGCCACTAAGGGCGACGTGATTTTTTGATAATGTTCATCTTCTAGCCAGGTTTGGGCCAAAAAAGGCAGCTCTTTATTGTCGTTGCTTAAATTAATGCTGACCGAACGCATATCGCCCGAATACACCACCCGTGTACGGTCAATAGTGATCGCTGCCTGAGCCGCCGTGCTGACCATCAGCCCTAAAATACAGGCCCAACGAAATGATTTGTTCATGCTGCTTCCTTTTGAATGAATTATTGACAAGTGAGCACCGTTTTCGAGAAGGCCACGGAGGCCACTGGCACTGTAATCTGGCACTGTTGACGATCGCCCCAGGTCACTTTTAAGCTTTCGTTTTCTTGCACGCCCGACAGATAAACCAATCCACCATCGGTGATGACGGCAATGGTTTTACCACTGTCGTTCATGACGGTGGCACCAAAGGGTGGCGGCACATCGCCATCGGCTCGCGTAATCGTGGCCAACATTTTCAAACCTTTCACCACATCCATTTTCCGATAGCCAATGGCGCCTTCGGTCAACGTGCTTTCCACCATTGCGAGCGGTGCATCTACTTCATCGTCTAAATGATCGACGTCAATCCGGGTACGGGTGTCGACATAGCTCACGACGTCGGCCACCACGGCCTTACCGAAACGGTTACTGTAGGCAGCGCCATCGTTAATCGGCACGCCAGCCACTTTACCGGTGTCGACCAACACCCGAGTGCCGCCGCCGATGCTGTTCGGGTGCAAAGCGACCCCTTTCAGGGTGGCCGTGATGCCGCCGCGAATCTCTAGGCCCATGCTCTGATAGCCCTGCTGCTGCCAGTCGGCATTGAAGCCAACGGTGGCCAAACTGGTTTGACGGTTATAATAACCACGTACATTGGCGTCATTATTGCTGTTCATGCCGGCCGAAACCTGCCAGTTGTTATAGCCCTCACCGCCGCTTAAGTTGGCATTGTGCGACGTTTTACCATCTTGGCTAGAGAGGCTATAGCCGACGTTGATCCGTTTTTGCGTTTCTAGCGGCATAGACAAATTCAACATAAAGCCCTTGGTGTTTTCACCATACTGCTTATTGCTGTAAGCATTAAATGACGCCGAAATGTTTTTCACGCGGCCGACAGAAAAAAGCTTGCTGGCCGAAAGGCTCAAACGGTTCCGGGCGCTATCATCCCAATAGGTTTGGCGGGTATAGCTTAAGTAAGCGGTAATCGCTTTTCTGGGCTCTTCTGGCCAAAACGTCTTACTCCCGGTCACCGTATACAGCTCTTTATCGCGGCGAAAATACTCATCTTCTTTGTTGTAAGCATTTAAGAACTGCGACACCGTCATGAACTGACGTTCTGAGAATCGATAACCGGCAAACGAAATTTGACCGTGTAGCTCATCAAAACGCTTGGCATAGTTAAAGCGAAACGAGTGGCCAGTGAGTTTTCGGCCATTGGATAAATGCGCATTGGACTGAGTCACGTCGACAGAAACGGCGCCTAAAACGCTTAAGTCACGACCCACACCAAAGGCGATGGCATTGTAGTCTTGACTGCCCACAGCCCCACCAAATAGAGACCATGAATTACTGACGCCCCAAGAAAAATCGCCGGTGGCAATCATCGGGCCTTCGATTTTGTGATCAAAATCAGAAGGCCGCCCTAAAGACACGTTATAGCGCACTTGGCCTGGACGCGTGAGATAGGGAATGCTGGCCGTGCCGACCTCAAAAGTTTCAATACGGCCATCGTCACCCTCTACCGTCACCTGTAATTTACCGCGCACCGAACTGCTTAAATCCTGAATCATAAATGGACCAGCCGGCACCGTAGTCTTATAAATCACGCGGCCTTCTTGGCTCACCGTCACGGTAGAGTTAGTGGTCGCCACGCCCTGCACCTGCGGTGCATAGCCTTGTAAAGACGGTGGCAGCATACGCTCATCGGTTTTCAGGTTGGCACCAATATAGCGAAACCCATCAATCAGATCAGAATCTAGATATTGTTCGCCCAACGTCAACTTAGCCGCTATTTGCGGTAAAGCACGATAGGCATAAACTTGTGACCAGGTAAAATCACGCTCAGTCTGGCCATTGCCATGACGCTCATAGCTTTGGTAATCACCACGTAAACGCCAAGCGCCCGCATTCATGCCCACTGTACCGTAGACGCTGATGTCGCGATTGCGATCGCCATTATGGGGTTTATTACTTCTGGCCGTGACGTTATAGTCCAGCATCACGCCTGGAATACCCTCGTCCCAAAGTTCAGGAGGCGTCCAGTCTGGGTCGCTGTATTTAAGCCATGCCTGCGGGACATTGATGCGCATCGCGGCTTCGCCTAAATGCGTCGTGATGGTGACGCCCTCAATGGCAGACACGTCGGCGCATTGGCCATCTTCAGAAATCTTAATCAGTTTTTGAACGTCGTCGGTTAACAGCATTTTGGGAATGATGCTGACGGGCAAACAGGCCACGGTCTTGCGTTCATCGCCCTCGACGCTGACATAGTTAATCCGCTGCTGCGGTAAGACGCGTTTATTAATGTAGACATCCAGCACATACGTGCCGGGCATCACGTAGCCCACTTCAGAGAATCGAGACAAATCCACACTGCTGCGCTCACTGATGTCCAGAATGTCGGTATTAAACTCAACGGCGGCACTGGTATAGCCTGAAGCAAACGCCATAGAAACGCAGGCCGTTATGGTTTTTAAATGTGTCGATAACTGTGGCATACCAGATGAACCTATCTTCGAATAAGGGGCTAAAATAGCGGTGAATCAAGCGGCAAAATTGTATGAATATCTTATAAATAAGACACAATAAACTGCAGTAAAGCCTGAAACTCACCCGCTTTGCGGTGTTGATTGCTGACTTTCAACTCGGTGAAAAATCGAATGTGGTTATCGCCATTCACCAGTTCGTAATCGTAATGGGCCTCTCCCAACATAATGTGCTGCTGATTTTGGTCGGTTAGCTTAATCGCTAAACCTTTGGCGCTACCATTGACGCCTAATAGGGTTAAATCTTCAGCATCAGGCTGTCCGTAAAAAGTGATGTTGGCCTTACGGTAGATATAGCCTGGCTTGCTTTGACTGGCCAACTGGCAATCAACCAGTTTTACTTCGAATGCTCTGCGTAATTGCTGGGTATTACGGGCAGAAACCACACCGTAGTCGATGGTTTGATCTAGGCTATTGGTGTCGATATTGCACGGCACTTCAACGATTTCGCCGTTAAAATCAACCTGTCCTCTCCCCTGCTGACTGGCCCAACTTAAGGCTGGCATAGACAACAACATCAAGCCCAAGCAAGACAGAAAACGGATGCTCATAACCATGCTCCCAAAAAAGCACAGCGTGTAGGGACACGCCGTGCTTGATTAACTTATTATTTGTACTCTAGTGCGAACGTGGTTACCGCAGTAAAGTCACCAGGCGTTACGTCAACGGCAGCGTCGCTACCTTTCAAGTTGGCACCGAAGATCAAGGTGTTGTTGCCGTTAACCAATTGAGTTGGTTGAGTGGCTTGGCCCAATTTGATCAAGGTGTTAGAGCCGTCAACCAAACGGATACCGGCGCCTTTAGCGTTGCCCACCAAAGCCAATAGATCGGCATCATTCACGTCAGAAGTACCACCAAAGGTCACTTCAACAGTTTTCAAGGTTTCAACGCTGCAGTTTTCCAATTTAATTTCAAAACGTTTGGTGCTTTGAGAAACCTTACCGCCGTTCAACTCTTTATTGCTGATTTGACCCATAGGAATGCGTTGGTCGATAGAGTCTGGGTTGACAGAGCAAGGTGCATCGATGATGTCACCGTAGAACTCGATTTGACCGCCGCCTTGACCAGCAGCAAAAGCGGTTGAGGCAAAGCCAGCAGCAAGCATAAGTGCAGCTAATTTACTAACATTCATAACAATTCCTTAATATTAAATTTACAAATTTAACCTACCAAAACGGTAGATCATTCAAAGTGACAACACACCCACAATTAGACAACCTCACAACACAGCCCAAAGGGCTCACGCCGTGAACATCGTCGGAACGCTAACACCGTCGATCTGCCTAAAAACACTACAAATCGCCGTCGTCGTATAAGGTTTCACCCACCTCAACCAGGGCCGTTTCTATTTCATAAATAGACTTAGCGCCCAGTCTCGGGATGGCTCTTAAGTCCTTCACAGACAGATTAATCAGCTGGTGAACATTGCCTACGCCTGCGCTGCTCAAGGCCCGAAAGGTCCGGTTAGACAGGTTTAATGACTTCAGCATCATGCTTTGCTTGTCTATCCTCGCCTCTTCTTCAGATTGAATGTCGGCACACCGATGCCAACGCCTTTCGACGGCATTCATTGACCAGAGCGAGCCATCTTCGCAAAGTGCAAACAGCATGGCTTCAACATTTGTAATCTGAACTATTTTCATTTTTTTCTCCACGTTGCGAACCCTAGGTTTCTCATGTCAAATCATTAAACATCTAATGAAAACAAACGGTCGTTTGTTTTTATGGCTCAGGTGACCATTATTACTGTGAAAAAAAACGTAGAAAAATGGATTGGATTTTTAAATATTTAATTTAAATAATGAAAATTAAAAGAATGGATAGATTTAAAAAATGTTTAGTGTTATCCTGCGAACCAATGAAAACAAACTGTTGTCGTGTTAAATTATGTAAATTTCATCTACTAAAATAATTACTATGTTATATTTCACCGCATTAAAAACTCATTCACAGACAGCAGGAACATCATAAAAACCTGCCAGAATATGTATTTAGATTTTTTTCGCGCACTGCAATAAAACGACCGTTTTATTGCAAAAAACAAAAACAAAACATTAAAATTCAATAAGATAAAAACAATCAATCCATAAAAATAAGCGCAATTTTTTAATAAAAATGCGCTTATTTTTATGCCTTAAAACTTTATCAATTAATATCAATTACTTAATACAAATTAAACCTCAAAAAAGCCCGGAAATCTAATTGAGTTAAAATTTATAAAGATACCCTAAAATTTTGGTAAAAAGACTCAATAATCGTTTCCATTATAAATATTTAGTTGAAAATAGCATGGCAATAAACCTTCACTCATGAATCATCAAAGATCCGCCACATACCAAACCGATTAAAACCTCAAAATCATAAAAGCCCCCTACAACCGCAAAAGGGGCTTTTAGATTATTTAGCAACGCTAGAAACGATAACGATAGCCCGCATTAAGCTGGCGCTGATCAA
The DNA here is from genome assembly GCA_041228285.1 of Neisseriaceae bacterium CLB008. Taxonomy (NCBI): domain Bacteria; kingdom Pseudomonadati; phylum Pseudomonadota; class Betaproteobacteria; order Neisseriales; family Neisseriaceae; species Neisseriaceae bacterium CLB_ANTARCTIC_008. The sequence continues at coordinate 1,988,323 of CP166133.1, forward strand.
AACGCTGGCCATTACTGTGTTCAAAATCAAGGTAAACATGATGGCGCTTATTGATCTGACTAGTCACACCCACGCCAAACTGCCACCAATTGCCTTTAAATGAATGATGCTGCTGGCTTTGATTCAGAGCATAGTCTGCACCACTTGAAAATTCACGTACAAATGAAGCGCGAGCATACAAGCTCATCGCTTTTTAACTTCATCTCCAATGCCCTTTCATGTCTATGCCAAAAGAAGCCGCATAGGCAACGAATATTCATCCCTTGCCCCCATAATGCTCTATTGCGATGTTGTCATGAAGCAGCGTAAAGGCAATCTCCAAGACCACCCACCACTTTGATTATTTTATTTATATAAATATCATCAATTATAAAAAATACCAAAAAACAAAACCAAAATTTCATTTTTTATTATTTTAAAACCGTCACTTAATAAAAAATAAAAAAATAAAAAACCCCCTAAATAGATAAAAACAATCCATAATAAAGCACCCTTAACCCCCTAAAAATAATCAAAATACATAAAAATAAAATTCGGGCCCATTCCTCTAAAAACGGTACAACCGCCCACTAACCCCAACATAAACCCCTGCTATAACGGCACCACTCAAAAGCGAAAAAATCATGATAAACAACCCCTTAATTATTGATTCGCCTTTAAACCACATTGGTGAAACCGAAATGCGGCGACGCTTCCCCAGCAGCTACGAATGGGATGAGCATAATTTGCCGCAGATGATGCGCCCCACACTAACCGCGGCACTCGCACGCTTCATCAGTCAACAACCATTCTTCTTTATCGCCACCGCCAATCAGCACGGCCACTGCGACGCCAGCTTTCGCGGCAGCGCCAGCAACGATCAAGGCGAGCCACTGCCCGCGCTGATCGTGCTGGATGAACGGTCTTTAATCTTCCCTGACTTCAGCGGCAACGGCCTGTACAACAGCCTCGGCAATATGGCCACCAATCCACACATCGGCATGCTGTTTGTCGATTTTGGTCGCCAGCGGCGTGCACGCGTCAACGGCAAAACCACGCTGCTGGCCATTGATGACGAGATCCTTAGCGTCTGGCCCACGGCGCAGTCCATCATTCATGTCGACATCGAGCAAGCCTACGGCAACTGCCCTGCGCGCATCCCCAAGCTGGTTCCACCACTTTAAAGGCTCATCAAAACATGAAATCAAGCTAGCCTAGTAATGGCCTTCAAATTACCGCCCTCAGCACTTTTCAACGGCCTTGGGCGCAGTATTTTTACATTCCAAAAAAATGATCGGCCTAGGTTTCTGCCACACTCTGTCATAGCTCACAGGCTTTATTGTGCACCAAGGCCCTAATGCGCCGTAACGTGGCAAATGTTCGCGGCGCCTTGTTTTTCGTGCCGCCGATGCTTTAATTTCCGCTATGCTATCCGTCCCAAGCAGATAAGGCGCAAACGCCCAACCAGCCTTGGTCTAGCCCATAAAAACATCGTCACACAGAGGACAAAGCGTGAAACCAATCCTAAATAAACCCACTCTCTTAGCCGCCCTATTGCTGGCCACCAGCTTAGCGCCAGCCTGGGCTCAGCCACAACCACCGCTGAACCAAATACAGCAAGCCCGTGCCAGCAATGCCTGGCTGGAAATCGATACCCAAGCGTTTCAACGCAATCTACAAACCATGAAACACATGCTCAATGACCAAAGTAAAGTATGTATGGTGATGAAAGCAGACGCTTACGGCCACGGCATTGCCAATCTATTGCCCACTGTGTTGGCAGAAAACATCCCCTGCATTGGCGTGACCAGCAATCGGGAAATCCAAGCCGTACGCGATGGCGGTTTCAACGGCCAGCTCGTGCGCCTACGCTCAGCCACGGCCAAAGAAATGACCGACGCCTTACCCTATCGGGTTGAAGAAATGTTGGGCAACTTAGACACCGCTCGTATCGCCAATGACATTGCCAAAAAAAATCAGCAAACCATTGCCTATCACTTAATGCTTAACTCTGGCGGCATGGATAGAAACGGCTTAGAAGTCGGCCATTCTCAAGGTAAAAAAGATGCCCTAGCCATCTTAAAACTCAGCCATTTAAAACCCGTCGGCATCATGACTCATTTTGCGGTGGAAGAAGTCGAAGAAGTGAGAGAAAAAGCCCAGCTGTTTGCCGAACAAAGCCAATGGCTGATTCAGGCCGGTGGCCTAGACCGCCAACACATCACCTTGCATGCAGCCAACTCTTACACCACCCTCAACGTACCCGAAGCCTGGTTCGACATGGTGCGCCCAGGTGCGCTGGCCTATAACTATTTTGACGATGACCGTTACGAGCATATTTTCACCCTAAAAACCGAAATCGCCAGCGTAAATCCTTACCTCAAGGGCTCAAGCGTGGGCTACGACAAGGCGTTTACGCTGAAAAAAGATTCGCGCTTGGCCAATTTACCCATAGGCTATTCCGATGGCTACCTCCGCTCCTTCACCAACACCGATGCAGGCCAGCCTAACTATGTGTTGATCCACGGCCAAAAAGCGCCGATTGTGGGTAAGATTTCGATGAACACCACCATGGTCGACGTCTCAGACATTCCCAACGTCAAAGCCGGTGATGAAGTGGTGCTGTTTGGTCAGCAAGGCCAAGAGCGCATTGATTATGAGTCGCTAAGTGAAACCAACCCTGCCTTTGTTGAAAAAGCGTTATGGGGCAATTTATTGCCTAAATACAATTTGCCTCACTAGGCCCTAGATAAGCACAAAAAAGCCGACGCAACCGCGTCGGCTTTTCTATATCAGCAGCGAAGCCTATTGCATCGCTGCCTTAAAATTAAGGCGCATCATCAACAGCATCACCACAATCACCAAGGGAATGCTGATTAAATTCACCCAGGCCCAGCCCAGGCTAGACACCGCTTGACCAGCAAACAGGCTGCCAAACGCAGCAGCGGTAAACACCATAAAGTCATTCATACCCTGTACTTTGCCTTTTTCATGATCTTGATAAGCAAAGCTGAGTAAGTTGGTGGCGCCAATAAAGGTGAAGTTCCAGCCCACGCCCAGTAAAATTAAGGCCACAAAATAATGGCCATAGCTTTGACCCAAAAGATTAATTCCTGCGGCCGCCAGCAGCAGCACACAACCGGCCTGAACCACGGCCTTGATGCCAAAACGTTTGATCAAGTGCCCAGTAAAGAACGACGGCACAAACATGCCCAATACGTGCCACTGAATCACGATGGCAATGTCTTCAAATAAAAAATTGTCATGATGCATAGCCAAAGGCGTGGCCGTCATCAAAAACACCATCACTGCATAGCCAATGATCCCAGAAGCCACCGCCGCCAACAGAGCCGGCTGTCGAAACAATTCAGCATAGCTTCGTGTATTGGCATCAGTCGCCGCCTGAGCAGGACTACGCGGCGGCTGTAGCGGCAACAGCAAGATCAACACCAGCGCCACTACATATAGGCCAAACAGTCCAAAAAACGCCCCGACAAAAGCATTGCCCGCATACCAGCTCTGTGACCAAATCGCCATATTCGGCCCCAATACCGCGGCCAAAACACCACCGCCCATCACCAAACCAATCGCTTTAGCATGCATTGCCTTCGGGCATTCATCCAAGGCGGCAAAGCGATACTGTTGAGCAGTGCCAATGGCCAAGCCAGTTAAAAACGTACCCAGGGCAAAAATCGCCAAACTGTGGGCAAACAGACCCTGCATCGCCACTAAAGCGCCCACTAAACCCAACACATTACCCATCACAAAGCCTTTTTTACGGCCATATTTTTGCATAAAATGTGCCGCCGGTAATGTGGCCATGATCAAGCCTAAGAACTGAGCCGCAATCGGCGCTGTCACCAAAGCAGGATGGCTCGCCAACTGGCTGCCAATCAGCGCAGAAACGGCCACTAAAAGCGTATTGCCTGTGGTGAGTAAGGCTTGCGCCAGGGCCAGGCCCCAGACGGTAAAGGGTAGTTTCATGTTGTTCCATACAAAGAGGTAAAAAAGACAGCGTACAACTTAAAGCCAGCTTGAAGTCAAGCGCTCAAAACCGCCAAAAGCCCGTTAAGCATACTATAAGCCGGTGCGGGCCACCAATAGGCAGTGAACGTGTTGGACTTTAACGCAGGTCTGTTTAAGCATTTCTAAGCCGCCTATGCGGCGGTGAACTTCTATCAATTATATAAAAGTACAGGGGTACTTTTCTAAGCCGCCTATGCGGCGGTGAACGTATTGTCCAAACTTTTACACTTGCAAATTTATTTCTAAGCCGCCTATGCGGCGGTGAACGTATTGTCCAAACTTTTACACTTGCAAATTTATTTCTAAGCCGCCTATGCGGCGGTGAACACACAGGCCTGAGGGGTGAGAGTGGAGCAGATGTTTCTAAGCCGCCTATGCGGCGGTGAACACTGAGCTGGAGACGGATATGGCCTTGCGTGTTTTCTAAGCCGCCTATGCGGCGGTGAACGGGTGCGCCTGACGAACGATAAGGGCATCAGCTTTCTAAGCCGCCTATGCGGCGGTGAACCAATCGTGACTGAAACAGAGGCGCGTATCGCTTTTCTAAGCCGCCTATGCGGCGGTGAACGTGGAAACCAGCACTTTAGCCAGCTCTGAAGATTTCTAAGCCGCCTATGCGGCGGTGAACACGCTGTTGGCATGGTGAATGGCCGCACTCTTTTTCTAAGCCGCCTATGCGGCGGTGAACTGTTTCCAGACGGCTCACGCCTTGACGCTGTTTTTCTAAGCCGCCTATGCGGCGGTGAACGAGGATGCGTGGGGTCATGCCGGTTTTGGCGCTTTCTAAGCCGCCTATGCGGCGGTGAACAAGCAAGCGTCAATCCTTGTCGAAGACGAGAATTTCTAAGCCGCCTATGCGGCGGTGAACGACTAAAGCCTCTAAACTTCCCCCGAAGTGTATTTCTAAGCCGCCTATGCGGCGGTGAACCCCGGCAAAATGCCAGTCGTCCTCAAGCGTCGTTTCTAAGCCGCCTATGCGGCGGTGAACAATGTACCGCTGGGGCGCTATGAGGTACGCGTTTTCTAAGCCGCCTATGCGGCGGTGAACGCAGGGGCGTAGGCAAAGGCGTTGAGCTGCTTTTTCTAAGCCGCCTATGCGGCGGTGAACGTTCGGGTCAGCCCTATATGACTCTACCGACTTTTCTAAGCCGCCTATGCGGCGGTGAACGGCTTTTTGTCTGACACATTGCAGAGCATGTGTTTCTAAGCCGCCTATGCGGCGGTGAACCCGCCGTTGGAATCGACGTATACATTGAGCAATTTCTAAGCCGCCTATGCGGCGGTGAACGCGCTGCCACTCCGATGATGTTTTATTCCTCATTTCTAAGCCGCCTATGCGGCGGTGAACAGCGTTTGGGTTCCTTTATTTCTACGCTTATATTTCTAAGCCGCCTATGCGGCGGTGAACCTTTCCGATCAAATCAGTTTTTTTGATCTAAATTTCTAAGCCGCCTATGCGGCGGTGAACTCCCCGTATTTTCATGCACCTTGCTCTCGTGTTTTCTAAGCCGCCTATGCGGCGGTGAACAACGCTTGTAAGTGAAATCCGTCGCGTAACGATTTCTAAGCCGCCTATGCGGCGGTGAACCGCGCGTTCCTCAATTTCGTTGTCGTCAAACTTTTCTAAGCCGCCTATGCGGCGGTGAACGTGGTGTCGTATTCGTCGAGGCCGGGGGCGTATTTCTAAGCCGCCTATGCGGCGGTGAACGCTAAAGCTAGAGGCATGACCCAGGTGGCTAATTTCTAAGCCGCCTATGCGGCGGTGAACCAGTATGGCAGAAGAAAAGCTAATGGGCTTTATTTCTAAGCCGCCTATGCGGCGGTGAACAGATACGGACGTGACGGCATATAAATCTATCTTTTCTAAGCCGCCTATGCGGCGGTGAACTCACCTCTGCTTTGCCGATTTTTGAGCCAGACTTTCTAAGCCGCCTATGCGGCGGTGAACCAATGCGGAGTCCATGAACGCCTTCACGTTACTTTCTAAGCCGCCTATGCGGCGGTGAACACATTCAACTTCTTTTGTTTGCCCCGAGACTGTTTCTAAGCCGCCTATGCGGCGGTGAACGAAGAAGGAGCACTGGGCCGAACCTTCTATAATTTCTAAGCCGCCTATACGGCGGTGAACCAGAAATTGCAACAGCAAACGCGGCCAAGTTGTTTCTAAGCCGCCTATACGGCGGTGAACGTTGTCTTTGAGGGTTTGGTTGAGGCGGCTGATTTCTAAGCCGCCTATACGGCGGTGAACGAGCCATGATGACGCAGAGGCTTCAGATCAGTTTTCTAAGCCGCCTATACGGCGGTGAACTGGTATTGTATCGTTGTAATGACTGTCTATACAATTCATTAGCCTGCTTTTGACAAAATCACCCTTTTTTTGGGGTAGACCCAAAAGCTTGAAGAATCAAGGCTTGTAGGCGACTGCTAAAAAAAGGGTCGGCAACGAGTTTATCGACCACCACCTTTTCGTTTTAGCGAAACAACCAATAGCTCCTGATAAATACTTTCCTCATGATTTCAAATACTGATTGAAAACACACCGAATAGGCGGCTGATTAACTAGCCATTATCAAACATGCAGCAACAAGAAAGGCCAACCATAGCAACATACCTAAAACATAAAAAGGTGAATCATAAACGTTAGGCATTAAATACTAGGCACATCATGCTTTACACCCCCGATTAAAAGACCTAAAGATCCCAATGTTTAACCAGTTACACCTTAGTCAATCAAACCTAATAGACTACCAGCCTACGGCAACGTCAAAGATGATGGCCATCAGCCGCCCTCAACACAAGACCATGCTCACAATCATCTATGCCACGGCTTTGTGCGATACGATCCGACGATAGTTCACTAGATTGCACACCAGCCCAAAGCACCACACCTCATTGATTAGTTTTACTGTACCCAATAGCACGTTTTTTAACAGAATCCACCTCACAAGACTATACAGTCACGCCATCGTCGTCATATGATGACATGATTATTTTAAACCATATCAATAAGGATTTTTATGGCCAAATCCGCGCGCTATATTCAGCCCTCAGACCTCAAAACTATTTTGCACTCCAAACGGGCTAACCTGTACTATTTAGAATATTGCCGCGTACTGGTGAACGGGGGGCGGGTTGAATACATTACGGATGAAGGCCAACAATCTTTATACTGGAATATTCCCATTGCCAATACAACTTGCATCCTTTTAGGCAGTGGCACCTCCATTACCCAAGCAGCCGTTCGTGAGCTCTCAAAAGCAGGGGTGATGATCGGCTTTTCTGGCGGCGGAGGCACGCCTTTATTTGCCGGTACGGAAACCGATTTTGCCTGTCAGTTTTTTAGTCCGCAAAGCGAATATCGGCCCACCGAATATCTACAAAAATGGTGTCAATTCTGGTTTGAGGATGAACGCCGCCTGCAAGCAGCTAAATCTTTACAGGCGATGCGATTAGCCTTGCTACGCAAAACCTGGCCCAAACACCCTTGGTCGATTGATGTGACGGCTCTAGAGCAAGTGGTCACACAGTATCAAACGCTGTTTGCCGAAGCTACCGACGGCCAAGCCTTATTGGCAGCCGAAGGCCGCTTAACCATGCGACTCTATGCCATGGCGAACCAGGCCACCTTAAAAGACGCCGACTTTAGTCGCAGCACCCGTGGGCAAAGCCGCGATCCTGCCAATGCCTATTTAGATCATGGTAATTATTTGGCCTACGGTCTAGGCGCAACCGCATGCTGGGTTTTAGGCCTGCCACACGGCATGGCAATTTTGCACGGTAAAACCCGGCGCGGTGGCTTAGTATTTGACGCAGCCGACATCATTAAAGACGCCATTATTTTACCGCAGGCATTTATTTCAGCCCAACAAGGAGATTCAGAACGAGAGTTTAGGCAAGCCTGCATCCAACAGTTTGCACAGCTAACCGCCCTAGACACCATGATCGATACTTTAAAACACATTGCCTTAAACTCATGAATATTTTACTGATTAGCCAATGCCATAAAAATGCCCTTAAAGAAACCCGCCGTATTCTGGACCAGTTTGCCGAACGCTGCGGTGACAGAAGCTGGCAAACACCGATGACTCAGGCAGGGCTAGACACGCTACACAAGCTTCTTCGCCAAAGTGCCAGAAAGAACACCGCCGTAGCCTGCTACTGGACCCACGGCAAGAACCTTACCGAACTCCTTTGGATCGTCGGCGACAGAAAACAATTTAATGACTTAGGCCGTACGCCCACCAACCGTACTCGGCGTAATGTGTTACGCGGTGACGATGAAAGCGCTTGGCAATACGGCACCAGCGTTCAAATACTGGCCACGCTAGCAGCGCTGTTACATGATTTAGGCAAGGCCACCATTGGCTTTCAAGCCAAGCTTCAGCCCAATCACGCATTTGCCGCAGACCCCTTTCGACACGAATGGCTGTCGCTGTTGCTGTTCACCAAGCTATTAAAGGGCTGTGAAACAAACCAGCAGTGCCTCGAACGCTTGGCTAATCTCAAAGACTATGATCTGCAGCATCCCCAGTGGCATGCATCGCTCAGCCCAATTGAACGGTTTGACTTAACCACTCTGCCGCCAATTGCCCAGCTCTTAGGCTGGCTCATTGTCACCCACCATCGTCTGCCCTATCGTCAATACTACACAGAGCCAGAGTGGCCTGCTGCCAGAAAAAATCATGACTATGTACTGGACTATGCTTTAGAGCATTTTTATGAAGAATTAGCCGCCATCGACGGCTGGGTTAAAAACAGCACCAGCACCCATCCGCAACCGCAGCATTTTTGGCAGCTGGCCGATGACGTCATTGCCAGCGGCCCTTGGCAAAAAACCTTAAGCCGCTGGGCCAATAAAGCCTTGGCCCATCCGCCGTTAAAGGCCTTAGGCGAAAGCATGATCCAGCAGCCATTTGTGTTTCATTTAAGTCGCCTCTGCTTGATGGTGGGCGACCACAACTACTCCAGTTTACCGCCTCTTCATCCAAACTGCGTTAAGGGAGACCCAAGCTACCAACTATTTGCCAATACCGACCGAAAAACCGGCCAAACCAAGCAGGCCTTAGATGAACACTTAATTGGCGTGGCCCAGAACACAGCCCGTTTTGCCCGCCTGCTCCCACAACTAGGTCATTTACTGCCCGCCATTCAAAAGCATCGAGCCTTTAGCAAGCGCACGGCGATACAGCGCTTTACTTGGCAAAATCACGCGTTTGACTTGGCAAAAAACCTGCAAGAAATGGCTCAAGAACAAGGTTTTTTCGGAGTCAATATGGCTTCTACTGGCTGCGGTAAAACCCTCGCCAATGCCCGCATTATGTATGGTTTAGCCGATCCCAAGCGCGGCGCGCGCTTCACCATTGCCTTAGGGCTTAGGGTGTTAACCTTACAAACCGGCCAGGCCTTAAGAGACAAATTAAGTCTCAGCGATGAGCATTTGGCCATTCTGGTCGGCGGCCAGGCCAGCCGACAGCTCTTTGAACTAAATCAATCCACCCAAAGCCCACAAGAAGCAAGCGGCAGCGAATCGGCGACGGAGCTGGTCATTGGTGAAGTAAACGTTTCTGAAAGCGGTTTAGATGAGGCCGACTTAGGTACGGTGGTCGCCGACAAAAAAGCCCGTGACCTCCTGTATGCCCCCATTGTCAGCTGTACCGTCGATTATTTGATGGCCGCCAGCGAAAACACACGCGGTGGCAAGCACATCGCACCGATATTGCGCTTGCTGAGCGCCGACCTTGTGCTGGATGAGCCCGATGATTTCGACCATCGTGACCTACCCGCCCTCGCGCGACTGGTGCATTTAGCTGGTCTGTTTGGCAGTAAGGTCTTGTTGTCCTCTGCTACCCTAACCCCTGATTTAATCACCGGTCTATTCGATGCCTATCAAGCCGGCCGAGCCTTATGGCAACAGCAAAACCAACTACCACAAAATGGCGTTATCTGCGCTTGGTTTGACGAAGCCCAACAAGGCAGCCAAGCTTGCCTCAACAAAACCGACTACATAACGGCACATCAGGCATTTGCCCACAAGCGCGCCGAGCGGCTGCAACAGGTGCCGATTAGGCGCTCTGCCGACATTTTGGCCTTGGCCTTACCTGACCATAATAAGGATTTTCCAGAGCCTTTTTTTGATGCTTTCGCGACGCAGCTGCTAAACCAAGCTCAGGTATTACACCGCCGCCACGGCAACCCTCACCCAAGCTTGGCCCAAACGGTCAGCCTTGGCCTGATTCGGATGGCCAACACCAAAGACTTAATCCAGACGACCTTTGCCTTACATCGACAGCCTATTACGGATGCCAACACGCACTATCACGTTTGTTGCTACCACGCCAAACAGCTGTTGCTGCTACGCAGTGCCCTAGAGGAAAAGCTGGATCGCCTACTGGATCGACACGATCCAGAAGCCATTTGGCAGCAACCCGAAATCATCGACGCCATTCGCCAAAGCCCAGCTCAGCACCATGTGTTCATCGTCCTGGCCACGCCGGTGGCGGAAGTAGGCCGCGACCATGACTATGACTGGGCCATCGTTGAGCCATCCTCTATGCGTTCGCTGATCCAGCTGGCGGGCCGAGTCTGGCGTCATCGGCCGAATAAGGTCGCCACCAGCGCCAACATCAGCCTTTTAAGCAGCAATCTACGCGCGCTCAAAAAAGGCCCTGCCCTCGGCGTGGGTGAGCCGTCATTTTGCTATCCTGGTTTTGAAGCCAAGCCCAACGCCTTACTCAACACCCACCTCACTGAAGACTTGATCAGCCCAGAAGAACGGGCCCACATCAATGCCGTCGCCAGAATCGTGCAACCACAGCCGCTTCAAGCCCAGACTCGGTTAGCCGACTTGGAACACGATGTGATGACCAAGCTGCTAAACCCTGCCACAACCAACTTTGTCACGGCCTATTGGCAACCAGGCAGCGCCCATCAGGCCTGCGTTCACTTACAAACGATTAGCCCTTTTCGTCACGGTAGAAAACAGGCCAGCTATGTGTGCCAGCCCGATGAAGCACAGCTCCACGGCTTTAGCTTTCGGCTAGCGAGGCTGGCCTATTTAAACCCCAACGACACCCATGTTGACACCGCCAATGATTGGGTACGCCATGAAGTATTTAACCCTAACCCTCACGGCGCCGTTCAACCATGGCTGCCGCTTTCTTTAGAGCAAGCCTTACACAATTTGGCCAATAAGCTCGGGGAAGAAAACTTGGCACGGGTGGCGCTTAAGTATGCAACGGTGGATTTAGAGGACGAAAAGGTCTGGCTATTTCACCCTTGGCTGGGCTGTTGGCGAAAATGAGGACTTTCGCACGACAAACACTACTACTAATGCCCCATTAATAATTAAATATTATTAATAATTTTTTAAAATATTTTTTTAATATAAACATTAAAAAAATACCATATGACTTAATTGACATAATCATAAATGTCATCATAGACTAGCCCTATTACTATTCTATGATGACAGCTGACGCTTTAATGTCAGCGCACAAGACAGAGGTATACATGAATTCAATTTCAACCGCCAAAGTACAACAGGTCATTGAGGCGTTCTTATCAGAGCAACTGCATAAAAAAAGTGACTCGGACCAAAAAAAGCTTGCCCAAGCACTCGCCCTGTCTGATCCGGAGACCGAAGCATTAGCCTTAGCCAATCTTGAAGAACTAGGGATAAAGTACAGTCTCGACGTTTGGATGGCCGACGCCGCCAATCGCATGGCCAAACAGCTCACCTTTGGCACCCACATCAGCAAAGGCATCCACCCCGACGCCAAAGGCGACAACGTCAATGCCTCAGCGCTCATGCCGCTGCCCAACCATTTAGTAGGCAGCCAAATCCTTTCCAAACCGGCCCTAGATGCCAACGGCAATGCAGCTGCTTTGCCTTTAGCCAGTTTTTTCAACCTAGAAGTTGATGCCATCATCAACAAGACCAAACTCAGAGACTTGATTCAAAACGACCATCCGGCACTCTCTGGCTGCTTTCACAGTGACATGGCTACTTCCAACGACTTTCAGACACAATTTAAGCTGGCGTTAAATACGCCGCTCACCCAGCCCAGCACGCATGAACGTAACAAGCAGCTACTGTGGCCACGCCAAGGTCATCATGCCATTGCCGCCGATGACTACGTTTGCTTGGTGCCGCTACACCCATCAGCACTCACCCACGCTTTGTATCAACGCATTAACTCTCAGCGCTATTCAGAAGCCAATAAGCAGGCACGCGACAACCGCAAAAAAAAGAACGCTACTCAAACGCCCTACTTAAGCATGCATGATCTGGCTTATGTCCAGCTAGGCGGCACCAAACCCCAAAACATCAGCCAACTGACCAGTAGCCAAGGCGGTAAAAACTACTTACTACCCTCTTTACCACCACGGCTGAATGCAGGTACGGCTTTATTGCCCAGTAAACAGCAAACCACCTTCTTCAATAACAGCCTTAAATACCACTGCTACTTTGGGATTGAAACCTTGCTCGCAGCCTTGGCTCATTCGGACAACACCATGGCCATTCGGGCGCAGCGTGATGCCGGTATCGACATGATCATTGGCGTGATTTTGTCTAGTGCTCAGCACCTTCAACAAACCCTGCCTGCTGGCTGGAGCCGCGGCCATCAGCTCAGTATGGCTGAAAAATATTGGCTAGATCCACATCGTGGCACACTTAAAGACGAGACTATTTTTCAACAACAGCAGGCTCTAGGCACATGGCAAAAAGACATTGAACAGCTGTTTGGCCTATGGCTAAACGGTATTTTACAAAAAGCCTTTCCCAAGCAGGCCAATCACTTTACCGACACCGAACGTCTAGCCTGGCGCCAAGCGTTACAAACCGCGATCAAAGCCAGCCAACGGCGCCAAGAAGGAGTATTTTGATGCAACATCGCCACTATTTATTGTTTGATCGTGTGGTCATTCAGGGCGCCAATGCGATTTCTAGCCCGCTCACCTATGGCTTCCCAGCCATTAGTGGCTTTATCGGCGCCATCCATGCCTTAAGCCGCCACCTAAATCAACCTGATAAAATTGCCTTAGATGGTGTACTCATCGCCAGTCATAGCTGTGACGTCCAGGCCTATCGCCCCCATCCCTATGCTGACTATAGCTTTAATCAAAGCCGTAACCCAATTAAAAAAGATGGCAAAACCGCAGCCATCGTCGAGGAAGGCAAGGCCCACCTCATTGTCAGCCTAGTGGTCGAGGTCTACACCGAAAGCCGTAAAACCTTGCGTGAAGATAAAGCCGAACTGGCCTTTCTACAGCAGTGTAGAGAAGGCCTAATGCAGCAACGCATGGCCGGCGGCAGCATTTTGAGCATTGGCCAAGTTGAACTGTTTGAAATTGAAGCTCATCAAGCGTTGCGTACTGCTTTAATGCCTGCTTTTGTGTTAATGGACGCCGGCGATGCCCTTTCAGAACTGACGGCTCATTTACAAGAAAATCGCCCCTCCGCCACCGCTCTAGACGTTTTTGTCGAGCTATCAACCCTACACCATACCCCTCAGGATAATGATCAATGGCAAACCAGCAGCATCAAATCCGGCTATGGCTGGTTGGTGCCCATGCCGGTCGGCTATCAGGGCTTAACCGATCGATTTGATGCAGGCGTCTTAGCCAACTGCCGCCATCAGGACTATCCTAGCCACTATGTGGAATGCCTCTACGGTTTAGGCAAATGGGTCTTCCCCTACCGCTTACAAGACACTTTTGAACAGGCTTTTTGGCGCTACAGCCAGCCTCAAGATCATGTTTATTTACTTTCACAATCTCCTGCTGCACATTAATTCACAAGGAATCAACGATGTCTAAATTACAAACTGCTTCTGTTTTGGCTTTTGAGCGCAACCTAGATGTTTCTGACGCCATTTTTCAGCAAACCGACAGCGCCCAAGCCAACGCCCCCATCAAGCCGGTTCTGGTGACTGAAAAATCAGTACGTGGGACGATCTCTAATCGCTTAAAAAATGCCATCAGCAATGATCCGGCCAAAATGGATGCTGAAACAGAAAAAGCCAACCTGCAAAAAGTCGACGTGGCCACCCTAGATCACGATCAAGACACCTTAATAGTGAGCTGGAGCTGTAAGGTTTTGCCCTTTACCGGCAAGCCTTGCGTGTGTAATGACCAAGCTTATCAAACCAAACTGATGCAGGTGGTTGAAGGATACTTAAACAAACATGGCCTAAGTGAACTGGCCCGACGCTACGCCACCAACATTGTCAATGCTCGTTGGCTCTGGCGTAACCGCATGGGCGCGGAAACCATTGAAGTTAGCGTGCAATATCAAGAAGCAGGCACAACCAAAACGCTCAGCTTTACCGACGCCAAGCAATACGGCCTCAACGACTTTAGCCAACAAGACGCTAATATTGACCAACTGGCACAACTGATCGAAAAAGGCCTGAATGGCGAGCAGTTTGTGATTCTATACGTCACTGCCAAGGCCAAAATTGGCTATGGACAAGAAGCCTATCCGTCGCAAGAATTGATTTTGGACACTGGTAAGGAAAAGAGCAAGGTTTTGTATCAAGTCAACGGCCACGCAGGCATGCACTCACAAAAAATCAGCAACGCCATTCGCACCATCGACACCTGGTATCAAGACCAAGCACCATTCCCAATCGCCATTGAGCCCTACGGCGCCGTGACTACGTTAGGCACTGCTTTTAGACAGCCGAAACAAAAGCAAGATTTTTACACCCACTTTGACGCCTGGGTATTGAAGGATGAGCAGCCCGAAGTGGCACAGCAACATTACGTAATGGGCGTTTTGATTCGCGGCGGCGTGTTTGGTGCCAGCGGTAAGGAGTAAACCATGTCGATGCTGACACACTACTTTGAGCTAAAAGCCATTCCCCATGCCGAGCTCACCCAAACCATGGTCATCAGCCATTTAATGCAGCTTCTGCATCAGCACCTCCCTGCTTTTGAAGGCAGTCTGGGTTTGGGTTTCCCTGCCTATGGCCAATTGAATACCTTGGGCGGCATTATTAGAGTGCATGGGCCACATACTCAGGTGGCCAACTTAGCCCATGCTCTACAGCAGCAACCCGACTGCATGGACTACGCCCTATTGAGCCAGCCAGAAGCCATTCCTTTAACCGTGAGCGAGCACCATTGCTTTCAACGCGTACATACGAAAGGGCGAAGTGATTTTAAACGCGCCCAAAAGCGGCTGATGGCGCAGGGAAAATGGTCGGAAGAGGTGGCCCATAACATGACTGAAAAATTTAGCCGCTCACCCAACCTACCTCATATCCATTTACGTAGCCTCAGCACCAAACAGCCCAATTTTATGCTGTACATCAAACGCAGTAAATTGAAGCAAGCCGTCGACGGCTCTTTTAATGCCTATGGGTTAAGCCTACAGGCCAGCGTACCGGTTTTTTAGAACGTAATAAATTAGCAAACACCAGCATTAAACCAGCCCATAGTTTGTGGTTTAGTGCTGGTTTAGTGCGTTCACACCACACACCTCTGAACTTAGCCTTTTTTTATTCGCCACACGCCTTAAGCACTCCCTGAACACTAACCCTTTTTTTAACCACTTACGTTAACCCTTATCCAGACTGGCCCCACAACCGCACTTTTAAAAAGGGCTTTTCATAAAAAAACTGCTACAACCCTTACGCCGCCAATCATTCTGATATTTGGGCACCAGCTCTCCGCCGCATAGGCGGCTTAGAAAATGTGCGACGGGTTGCCAGCATAATCATAATCGCTCTCCGCCGCATAGGCGGCTTAGAAATGCACCTGCCAGCCTTTTATAAATGACTAAAAGCTCTCCGCCGCATAGGCGGCTTAGAAAGCCTTTGATGTAGGCACCAACTGTGTATTTGCGCTCTCCGCCGCATAGGCGGCTTAGAAATTATCGTAACAAGCGCACGATGGAATTATCAGGCTCTCCGCCGCATAGGCGGCTTAGAAATATGTCGAAATGATCAGCGTCAAGCTGTCTTAGCTCTCCGCCGCATAGGCGGCTTAGAAATTAAACGGTAATGGCTTAGGAATTAAGCCCTTGCTCTCCGCCGCATAGGCGGCTTAGAAAATAATAATTAATGAGGAATGCTGCTACACGCAGCTCTCCGCCGCATAGGCGGCTTAGAAATTAAAAGCGTGGATGCTTTACGACAATGAATAGCTCTCCGCCGCATAGGCGGCTTAGAAATTCGTTGCTTCTGATTTCATATTGAGCGAACCGCTCTCCGCCGCATAGGCGGCTTAGAAATTGGCCTCATGCAATAAGGTCAAATCCCTGTCGCTCTCCGCCGCATAGGCGGCTTAGAAAATGAACGAATCAGAATACAACGTTTTGTTTGAGCTCTCCGCCGCATAGGCGGCTTAGAAAAATCTAAGCCCCCACCAAGGGGCTTACGTGGGGCTCTCCGCCGCATAGGCGGCTTAGAAATCAAGAGTAAATTCTTTTCGCACATCAACCCCGCTCTCCGCCGCATAGGCGGCTTAGAAAAGGTTACGGACGTATTGCTCGACGGTGTCCTCGCTCTCCGCCGCATAGGCGGCTTAGAAATTGTGGGTTTACCCTAGCGGCAACAAATCTTGGCTCTCCGCCGCATAGGCGGCTTAGAAAAAGACCGAATTCGAGGGCTATGTACCGGCTATGTTCACCGCCGCATAGGCGGCTTAGAAATTGGACTGGTGTCAATAACTCTATGAAAAACCGCTCTCCGCCGCATAGGCGGCAACAAATAACACACGCCCACCCCAACGATAAAACAACAGCCCACCCCTTAAAACCATCACTAGCGCATAAAAAAATCCAGCCTCTGGGCTGGATTTCAAAATAACGTATATTAAAACTGTGCTTAAATGCCGCGTAACAGCTCATTTACACCTACTTTGGCTCGGGTTTTGGCGTCGACCTTTTTCACGATCACCGCACAGTAAAGGCTGTGACTGCCGTCGGCAGCAGGCAAACTACCGGACACCACAACCGACCCAGCGGGCACACGCCCATAGGTAACGGTGCCGGTTTCGCGGTCGTAGATCTTGGTTGATTGGCCGATGTAGACGCCCATGGAGATCACGGCGCCCTCTTCGACAATCACGCCTTCGACGATTTCAGAACGGGCACCAATAAAGCAATGGTCTTCAATAATGGTTGGGCCTGCCTGTAATGGCTCAAGCACGCCGCCAATGCCCACCCCGCCCGACAGGTGAACGCCCTTACCAATTTGGGCGCAGGAGCCTACCGTGGCCCAAGTGTCGATCATGGCTCCTTCATCAATGTAGGCGCCAATGTTCACGTATGAGGGCATCAACACCGTATTAGGCGCAATAAAGGCACCGCGTCTGGCGATGGCACCGGGCACCACGCGGATACCAGCGGCCTCAAACTGAGCCTGATCCCATTGAGCAAACTTGGTAGGGACTTTATCAAACAGGCGGTTCACCCCATCGTCGGCGACGGCGTTGGGTTTAATCCGAAACGACAGCAGCACGGCTTTTTTCACCCATTCATGCACCACCCAATTTTTTGCCTGTTTTTCCGCCACCCTTAACGTGCCTTGATCCAAAGCAGTAATCACGGCTTCAATGGCCTCGGCCACCTCAGGCGTAACGGTTTCGGGCGTAATTTGCGCACGGTTTTCAAAAGCAGATTCAATAATAGGTTGGTATTTGTTCATATTTTCTCGCAGTTATGGCTGAGAAATGACCAAATCAGCAGACACCAAGGGCGATGCCAACGGCTGGGCACATTCAGTTTGTAAATGGTGATAGAAGGGTAAAAAAGGCAAAAGTTCAGAGCCAAAGCGCGCCAGATGTGGTGTGTCCATCTGGCAGTCAATGAGCCCAACGCCGCAGGCATGTAGATGCCTTACCGCGTGCACAAACGCTATTTTAGAAGCATTTGCGGCTAATGCAAACATGGATTCACCAAAAAACACGCGACCGATCTGAACCCCGTAAAGGCCACCTTGTAGCCGCCATTGCCCATCGGGGTCTTGGCGCCAGTATTCAAACGAGTGGGCATGGCCGGCCCTATGTAAGGCCGAATAGGCGCTGCGCATCTGATCGGTAATCCATGTACCGCCCTGTTCGGGGCGCACCACGTCGGCGCAGTGCTGTATGACCTGATCAAAGGCTTGATTAAGGGTGACTTTATAGGCAGTATTGCGTAAGGTTTTTTGCAGTGACCGACCCACGTGCAGCTTGGGTGGTAGAAGAATAGTTCGTGGGGCTAAAGCCCACCAACAAATCGGTTCGCCCTCAGAAAACCAAGGGAATACGCCGTGCTCATAGGCTGCGACCAGCTGTGGCACACTGAGCTCACCGCCGATCGCAATCAAACCATCATTGGTGTCGATGGCTTGTTCGATCATCGGTAAGGTAAACTCAAATACGCCCAAGCGTGGCCTCAGTATCGTTGGTTAGGCTTTAACTTTAGCCTGGCAATCAGGACACACACCGTACATATACAAAGCATGGTCAATCATGCGGTAACCTTGCTCTTTAGCGATTTGCTCCTGACGCTCTTCGATTTTCTTATCGAAGAATTCAGTAATGTTGCCACACTCGACGCACACTAAGTGGTCGTGGTGACCGCCACGGTTCAGCTCGTACACGGCTTTACCGGTTTCGAAGTGGTGGCGGACCAAAATGCCGGCCTGCTCGAATTGGGTTAATACGCGATAAATGGTAGCCACGCCAATATCTGCATCTTCTTCTAGCAATAAACGATAAATGTCTTCGGCAGTCAAATGACAATTAGGGCAGCTATCAAACAGGTCTAAAATTTTCAGTCGTGGAACGGTTACTTTTAGGCCGCTGTCTTTCAGATGATTCACATGGTTCATAAGGAATATCACTCAAGTATAAATTACGGTTATAATACCTACTTAAACTGCTTTTGCCCACCGCTAGATGATTTTAACCCATTCCCTAGCCGCCTGGCATTCTTCCATTTAAACAGTAAAGGCCACGCAGATGAAAAAACAGCTTCTCTTAATTGGGTGTCTTGTTGCACTGAGTGCTTGCAGTGCCCAACGTATTTCCAACTTCCCGTCTTACAAGCTCAAAGTTGAACAAGGTAATGTTGTCACAGAAGAAATGTTATCGCAACTACAAGCTGGTTTAACCAAAGCACAAGTGCAAAGTATCTTAGGCACGCCTTTATTGCAAGATGCATTTCATGCCAACCGCTGGGATTACTCTTTCTTAATCAGCCGTAACGGCGTGGTGCAAAGCCAAAAAACTTTGGTGTTGTTCTTTGAAGACGACGTTCTGGTTCGTGCAGGGGGCAGCGCTTTAGAAGCTTCGCCTGCAGTAGCTGAGGAAAAATAATGAATTCAGTTTTAAACGTGGCCATCGTTGGGGCCAGTGGCCGCATGGGCCGCGCCCTGATTGAGGCCATCGTGGCCCAACCTGCCTGTACCCTCGTGGCGGCAGTAGAGCACGGCAACAGCCCTTTCATTGGCCAAGACGCGGGTATGTTCAGCGGCCATCAAACCGGCGTGGCGATTAGCCAAGACCTAGATGCTGCGCTCACCCAAGCCGATGTGTTGATCGACTTCACCCAACCCGAAGGCACCCTTGCTCATTTGGCCTTATGCATTAAGCACAAGGTCAACATCATCATTGGCACCACTGGCTTTAGCGACGAAGGCAAAGTCGCCATCGCCGCGGCTTCTCAAAGCATTGGCGTAGTGTTTGCCCCGAATTTTAGCGTGGGCGTGAACCTATCCTTCGCCCTGCTTGATCTCACTGCACGCGTCCTGAATGAAGGCTACGACATCGAAATCATCGAAGCCCACCACCGCCATAAAGTGGATGCTCCCTCCGGCACCGCCCTACGCATGGGCGAAGTCATCGCTGACGCCCTGGGCCGCGACCTTAAAACCTGTGCGGTTTATGGCCGCGAAGGCTATACTGGTGCCCGAGACCCTAACACCATCGGCTTTGCCACCGTGCGTGGCGGTGACGTGGTCGGCGACCACACCGCCTTATTCGCCACCGACGGCGAACGCGTCGAAATCACCCACAAGGCCTCAAGCCGAGCCACCTTCGCCAACGGCGCGGTGCGTTCAGCCCTTTGGCTACAGCAACAAGGCCAAACCGGCCTCTTCGACATGCAAGACGTTTTGAGCTTAAAGCATATTTAAGCCTAGGCAACACCCAATAAAAAAGCTGCGTGATTCACGCAGCTTTTTTTACCCGTTCGCCGTCAACACCAAGGATGAAAATGCTGTAAAGGGCCCTCGCCCTGACCCACATCCAGCTCTCCACTGCGCGCAATAGCTACCGCCACATAGTCTTTCGCCTGCTGGACAGCACGCGGCAGATCACGGTCACATTGGGCATAGGCCACGGCCAAAGCCGACGACAGGGTACAGCCTGTGCCGTGGGTACTGCTGGCGGCACTACGCGGGCCGACGAACAGCTGTGGCTCAAGACCTGGCCGACTCAAACAGTCCACCGCCGGCGCCGTCATCGGCAGATGCCCCCCTTTCAACAACACCGCCTTAAGCCCTAGATCACACAAGGCCTGCGCTTGCGCTTTCATGGTCGCGACATCCAACGCTTCAGCCACGCCCAGTAAGCGCGCCGCCTCAGGAATATTAGGCGTCACCACATCGACTAGCGGCAGCAATTCTTGTACCAATAAAACGCCGGCCTCACCACTGAGAAACGCCTGTCCCGTCGTTGCCGACAGTACTGGGTCCAAAACCACAAATTCAGGCTGCCAACGCTGCAAGACGTTGATGACAGCGCCCACGCTGGCCACATTGGTCAACATGCCCACCTTCACTACATCAATGCGTACATCAGCGAACACAGCATCACACTGCGCTTCGATGACGTCACCGGGAATGGGGTGCACCGCCCGCACGCCCAGAGTGTTCTGGGCCGTTACCGCCGTAATGGCACTACAGCCATAGGCGCCCAGCGCAGCAAAGGTTTTTAAATCAGCCTGTATGCCTGCACCAGCGCTGGAATCAGAGCCAGCAATGGTTAGGGCATGAACAATCGGCACAGGCGTTGAAGTTAGCTTCATCATGGCTCATCATTCAGTCAATAAAAAGCCAGCCCGAAGGCTGGCTAGGTGAGTCAATTCGCTTAAGCTGCGTCGGGAACGGCCTCAGGGGCTGCTTCAGATTCAGGCGCGCTGGCCTCATCGTTAGCGGCAGCGCCTGGCACAACCGCTGCGCTTGGATTTTGAGCGGGTGCGGTTTGACCAGGCTGCGGCGCAGCCGTGTCTTCTTCCGTTTCTTCATCAAAATTCCCGCCCAACATCACGCCAGCGTCAAACGGCTTGCCGCCAAACAGTAGGCTGCCTTCTTTTAGGCTCAAGTTCAAGTTCACCATGCGGTCGGTTACGGTTAAGTAGCCTTCTTCGCGCATATTGATGATCATGCTGTCGACCATAAATTTAGCGGTTTCTTCAATTTGGCGAATCTGCTCGTCTTTGTCTTCCCCTTCGCCTACGTCAAAGAAGCTAGCGGCTTGTGCCGCAGCCATGCGCTCAAGAAAGGCCTGAGGCACGTTCACGTCCATTTGCACGTCCATCTTATTCAAGAACGAAGCGAAGCTGCTCATGTCTGCGGCCTGAATGCCCTTAAAGTTCATGTGCCCTTTGGCCGCTAACAGACCTTGCGGCGTGTCCAGCTTAAAGGTGTTCAGGCTAATTTTAGGATCATACATCAAGATGGCTAAGCCCTCTTTATTGATGATGTTCAACACTTCATCATGGTAGGCTTCGCCGCTCAAGGCTTTGGCGGAAACGTCTTCTAAAGCACTGGTTAAAGCCGCCAAACTAGGACCGTGTAGGTGATCGGCGACCACTTCTACTTCTAAAGGCCCATACACGTCTTTACCCAAGGTGGCTTTTGCAAAGCGTACCTGACCTTTAGCGGTCACAAAATCGGCGGTATCGGCAGCGGCCAAATCACTGTTCATGTGGAACTCATCCACCACAATGCTCTTGGTGTCGCTGTTCAGCACCGGCTTAATCAAGGCACCGAACTGCAGCTTGGTCACCAGGCCTAATAGCTCGTCGACCTTGGCCTTGTCTTCATCGCCCCAACTCACGGCCAAACGCTTTAGGTCTAGCTGGTGCTGGCCCATCCATAAACCAGAGTCGGCTTCTTTACCCGACAACTGATACACCAAACCATCGTAAGACACGCTGGATTGATTGCTCATCTGCCACACGAGGCCAGGCATGCTGAGCTTGGCCACGATCTCATCAAAGTCGCCCTTATAATCAGCAAAAAACTCAAAACCTTGCCATTTGATGTTGGTATCTGACAACCCTTTAAAATCAAAGGCTGGGCTGTTGATGCTGATGCTACCGCCACCGAATAGGCCTAGGGTTTGATTAATCACCAACGGCGTTTCATCGGTAAACAGCAGCATCAGGCCACGTTTCATCAAATCAGGATACTCGATGGTGCTGTCGATCTTGGCGCGCGCCAAAGAAAAACCGCCGGCAAAAGGACCATGCTGGATGTTGTTGGTGATTTTCACTCCTTCACCCATGGTCTGGCGTATGTTTTCTGCCACATCTAACGGCAGGCTTTTAATCAGATCTTCTTTAAGCTTAATGGTCATGGTTTCGGTAGACGAAAACCAACGACGCTCATACTGCCGTGACAGCACGTCAACCATAGGCGAATTCGCCAATAGCTGATGCTGCTTATTCAACGACGCTTCGGCCTTACCGCCAAAATAGTAAGGCAAAAGCAAAGCCGCCGCAGCCACAACCACTACCATGCCCGCAACGCCTAATTTAAAAACTTTACTCATGTCCCAATCAAACTTTCGAGGATTAGATAAAGAGAAAATCATAGCATGTTCACCCATAATATGTATATGTATCGCGCTGACTTAAAGCCAAATAGAGCCAATTCTCTAGATTATTGACCCACAACCCTCTATAATGATTAAACGTGCGTTTGCTCAACTCTTTCGGCTTGGGCTTGAAGATGCACGACTGACTCACACACACTCTGCGTCGGCGACTATGCCCTTTATAAACGGCAGCGCTTGACGCTAATGAAGGATACTCATGATCATGAACGGCTTGTTTGACTTACCTTGGTACGGCGTGGTGCTGGTAACCCTGGGTTTGACTCACATTACCATTGCGTCTGTTACTATTTATCTGCACCGTAGCCAAGCACATCGCGGCGTTGACCTACACCCTGTAGTCAGCCATTTCTTCCGCTTTTGGCTCTGGCTCACTACCGGCATGGTCACCAAAGAATGGGTGGCCATCCACCGCAAACACCATGCGCGTTGCGAAACCGCTGAAGACCCTCATTCACCCCAAGTATTGGGCCTAAAAGCGGTCTTATGGCGCGGCGCCGAGCTGTATCGCGTGGCCTCAAAAAACCCACAACTGGTAGAACAGTTTGGTAAAGGCACGCCTGACGACTGGGTTGAACGCAACATTTACACCAAACATTCTGGCCTAGGCATTTTTGTGATGCTGGCGATTAATCTTTTGTGCTTCGGCCTCATCGGCATCACCATTTGGGCCATCCAAATGGTGTGGATTCCGTTTTGGGCGGCGGGCGTGGTCAACGGTATTGGTCACTTCTTTGGCTACCGCAACTTTGAAAATGAAGACGCGGCCACCAATCTCGTGCCTTGGGGCATCATCATCGGTGGCGAAGAACTACACAACAACCACCATACGTTTGGCAGCTCGGCTAAGTTCTCCTACCATTGGTATGAGTTCGACCTTGGCTGGATGTACATCAGCATCATGAAATTCTTTGGCCTAGCCAAAGTGCGCAAAGTGGCGCCTAAGCTGGCTCAAGACGCCCACCACGTGATTACGGCCGAAACGGTACAGGCCATCATCCATAATCGCTACTTGCTCGCCACCCGCTTTGCTAAAGAGCTGAAATCAGACTACTTGCCAGAACTTGAGCAAATCAAATGTAAGCTAGACGCTTCTTTGGCTTCGCACAATTTAGAAAAGCTGACCAGCAAACTATTTAAAAAAGAAGCCATTGCGCTGAACGAACAAGAGCACAGCCATTTGCAATCACTGCTGTCACACAGCCATATGTTGCAAAAAATCTACGCCATGCGCCAAGAACTCAGCACGCTTTGGCAACGCTCTAGCTTCACCCAAGAAGAGCTGTTGTTTAAGCTGAAAGACTGGTGTGACCGAGCGGAAACCTCAGGCATTGAATCACTAGCCCGATACGCTCAATCTCTAAAAGCGGCCAAATTAGCCTAAGCGCCGCAACACCCATTAAAAAGCCAGTGAAGATTTCACTGGCTTTTTTATTGCAAAAGTCTAAAATAAGCTCCCTTAGCGGCCCATGCAGTCATCCGATGCCATCAGGCCGTCCTCCTTCTTCTTCCTAGAGTATTCGTTGCCATGCGATTCATCCAATTCAAACGCCTATTGGGTATTTTCTTACTGCCTTGGGTTGTGGCCATCCTCATCCAATCAACCGGCCGTGCCGTTTTGCTGGCGCGCTATGGCAGCAATCTGACTCTGGCCGAACATGGTCAAGATCTCTTTAAGCTGTTTACAGTAGGACTACGCTTTGACATCCGCATGGCCACTATTATTTTCGCCAGCCTGTTTTTGATTTCCACCCTCAGCTTAATCCACGCGACGCTGCACCGCTACTGGCTCAAGCCACTGCCTTGGGTGAACGCCCTCTTATTGAGCCTGGTTGGCTTATTAACCGTGGCCAATATCTATTACTATGCCACTTACGATCGCCACATCGACTTATTCATCTTCGGCATTTTTGAAGACGACACCAAGGCCATCTTACAAACGCTGTGGAGTGACTATCCCATCGTGCGCGGCCTATTGGGCCTTGCCCTATTTACATGGGCCATGCATTGGCTCAACGTACGCTGGCAACAGTTTATCTTGCAACGCTTAAGCCAAAAAAACAGCATTTACGTACAGCTACCCACTATTTTATTGACGCTGCTGCTGATCACCGTGGCCGCCCGTGGCTCTTTGACAACGTTTCCACTACGCCATGC
Organism: Neisseriaceae bacterium CLB008; assembly: GCA_041228285.1. Classification (NCBI taxonomy): domain Bacteria; kingdom Pseudomonadati; phylum Pseudomonadota; class Betaproteobacteria; order Neisseriales; family Neisseriaceae; species Neisseriaceae bacterium CLB_ANTARCTIC_008. Next base: position 2,013,322 of record CP166133.1, read on the forward strand.
CGACGCCCAAATTTCGGGCATCAAGATCATTAACGACTTCACGCCTAATGCCGTCATTGCATTGAGCTGGGCGCATAAAGATTATCAAAACAACAGCACCTTCCCCACCGCTAGCGATGAAGAAGGCGAAGCCTTATTAACCACCTTTTTTGGGCGTCCAACGCCGCCGAGCTTAAGCCCTTTCAAAGCCACGACCGCGGTCAATAAGGCTGCTCAAGATACGCCGCCAAACGTGGTTTTGGCCGTCATGGAGAGCTTCGGCAGCCACTTACTCCAATACGATAACCCTGAACGTGACCTCTATGGCGCGCTGCGTTCGCACTGGCAACAAGACTGGCGCTTTGAGCGCTTCGTCTCCGAGGGTGACGGCACCATCGATTCCTTGAATCGTTTCTTTGTGCGCAGCCCCATGTCCAGCATCAGCCAATCATCGGCACAAAAACAGGCCTTTGCCAGCAACTTATTCCAGCCTTATATTGATCAAGGCTACCGCATTGTTTACATCACACCCGGCAATGGCGCTTGGCGTAATTTAAATCAATTCTTGCCCAACCTAGGCGTGACAGAATTTATCGAACAAAGCACCTTAAAGCAATATTACCCAGAAGCCGAGGTAGGTCCTTGGGGCTTACCCGATGAGTATATGTTCCGCTTTGCTGAGCAGCGTTTAGCCCAAGCAGAACAAGAAGGCCAGCCTGTCTTCATCATGATGATGTCGGTCTCTCATCACCCTCCCTATCGTCTGCCTAAGCACCAAACGCGCCAAAATTTTGACATCAGCGCTGATGAACGCACGCGCTTGAGCAATTTAGCCCAAGGTGAAGAACTGGTTGAAGTATTCAACACCTTCCGCTACGCCAACGATCAGCTAGGCCAATTCATCAGCTGGGTGAAAGATCAAAACGTCCTCAGCCAAAACACCATCTTGGCGGCCACCGGCGACCACAACATTAGGGGCATCAACTACCCAGAGGCGAAAGAAGTCGCGCTTCACCATGCCGTACCGCTTTATCTATACGTGCCAGAGGCCTACCGCACTGGCACCCACTATGATGCACGCCGCATCGGCAGCCATAAAGACATCATGCCTACGCTGTATGCACTGAGCCTGTCGCAAACGCCGTTCTACCAAACGGGCTGCAACTTAGTCGCGGCCACGCCTAACCCCAGCTGGTGCCAAGTGGGCTACAACCCCAATGTCTTACTGACATCAGAAGGGGCTTACAACACCAACAACCAAACCTTCAGACGCTGGCTACAGCCACAAGGCTTGGCCCTAGAAGCCGAAGCCAGCGAACCGAGCGGCGCCACCCGATCTAAGCTCACTCGCTGGTCAGCCTTTACGCCACTTTTGGCCTGGCAGCTTAACCGCCAGATCCAAGACGCACAGGCGCATTAAACCCCTAACCTTAACCAGGTCAAAAAAAGCCGTCGCTGCCTGAATGAGGCAGCGACGGCTTTTTTATATTGATTCGGGCTACGGCAGCAAATCGACGTAACCTGATTCAAAAAACGTGGTCAAAATCGCTTGAGCGGCGACCTGATCTAAAAAAGGCTTTTGCTTTTTACCGAACACCTGCGCTTCTTTGAGCAGGCTTTCCGCCACCACCGATGACAGTCGCTCATCCACCAAATACACAGGCAAACGAAAGCGGCCGTTCAGGCGCTGGGCAAAGCGACGACACACCAAAGTCATGTCATGAGGCGTACCGTCCACATGCGTTGGCAAACCCACCACTAGCTGGCTGGGCTGCCATTCTTTAAGCAAGGCCTCAACTTTGGCAAATTTCTTGTCGTTTTCAACCTCGGCAATGGTCATGATGGGGTGGGCAATTCCCAATAAGGCATCCCCTTCAGCCACGCCAATGCGTGCCTCACCGTAATCAAAACCCAAAGTTGTGCCTTGCGGAATCGGATTAAGCATGACCAACCCCCGCCATCAATTTCGCAGGATCTAAGCCCATCAAACCCAAGGCAGCTAAATAGCGTTCTTCGCTGGGTAAATCAAATATAATCCGTGCATCAGCAGGCACGATCAGCCAATCATTATTGGCCAACTCCTGCTCTAGCTGTCCACTTTGCCAGCCAGAATAACCCAGTGTGGCCAACATTTTCATGCCAGGATCGGCCTCGTTAAAGCGGGTGAGGATGTCTTTAGACGTCGTCAAGGCAATCTCGTCGCTCACCAATAGGCTGGTTTGCCACTGGCCGACCGGCGTATGCAATAAAAAACCACGATCTGGGTGCAGCGGCCCGCCAAAATACGCTAAATCACTCTGAAACTGAGTAGGCGTCGAGGTTTTTACCTGGTCGAATAGCTGCGTCAACATAATGGGAGAAGGCTTATTAATCAATAAGCCCATAGCCCCCTGATCGCTGTGTTCGCATAAATAAACTACACTGTCTTTAAAAAACAGGTCTGTCATAGAAGGCATGGCCACCAAAAAATGGTTGGCCAAACTGGTGATGTCAATTGTATTCATTAAGAAGATTCAAGTTATCTGATAGGTATAGGTTAAAAATCATTCTAGCATTACTGCTCATAAAAAGCCGCATCCTTTCACCCTTCATGCCTTTAATGAAGCCAATTGCACTAGGCCTGCGCAAGGATTGGGCACAATCATTGAGTTTTACCCGTAAAAAACACTATAATAGATGAGCAGCCTCAGGCTGCCAAATAATGATGACTATGCCTTAACCCCACACAACTCAGAAAGTACATCCGTGCAACTTACAAAACCTGTTATTTTATTGATTTTAGATGGTGTCGGCCACCGCGAAGAAGGTGAAGACAATGCTTTTTTACACGCCCAAACACCTTATTTAGATGACCTTAAAAAACGCTTTGCCTACGGCACGATCGACGCTTCTGAACGTATGGTGGGCCTACCGCGTGGCCAATTTGGTAACTCGGAAGTGGGCCACTTAAACATTGGTGCTGGCCGCATCGTCGAGCAAGACATCACTAAAATTGACGTCGCCATCGAAACCGAGCAGCTGGCAAAAAACCCTGCCTTGATCGACACCTTCAAGCAAGCCCAAGGCCACCAGCTACATTTGCTAGGCCTATTCTCCGACGGCGGCGTTCACAGCCACATCGACCATTTCTTCGCCACTCTAGACGCAGCCGTGGCATTTGGCCTAACGCGCATTGTGGTGCATCCTTTTTTGGATGGTCGCGACACGCCGCCACAAAGCGCCCAGCCCTATTTGGCGCGCCTAGAAGCCTATTGCCAAGCCCACCCACAAGTCACCATCGGTAGCGTGGTGGGCCGCTTCTTCGCCATGGACCGCGACAACCGCTGGGAACGCGTGCAAGAAGCCTATAACGGCTTAATGGGTCAGGCACCCTTCCAAGCCAACAGCGCCACTCAAGCCTTAGCCGACGCCTATGCGCGCGGTGAAAACGACGAGTTTGTACAAGCAACCTTGATCAATCCAGAGGCGCGCATTCAGAACAACGACACCGTTCTGTTCCTCAACTTCCGCGCCGACCGTGCGCGCGAATTGACCGCCGCCCTAACCAAGCCAGACTTTGACGGTTTCCCTACCGCCGGCGTGACCTTAAAGCACTTTGCCAGCATTACCAGCTACGGCGACCAATACCCCAACCCCGTGCTGTTTGCACCATCTACCATCAATAATGGCCTGGGTGAATACTTGGCCGCGCAAGGCCTCACTCAGCTACGCATCGCCGAAACTGAAAAATACCCACACGTGACTTATTTCTTCAGCGGCGGCCGCGAACAACCCTACCCAGGCGAAGAGCGTATTTTGGTGCCGTCTCCTAAAGTCAAAACCTACGACTTGCAGCCAGAGATGAATGCACAGCAGGTCACCGACCACATCGTCGACGCCATTGAACACCATCGTTTTGACGTAATCATTTGCAACTACGCCAACGGTGACATGGTTGGCCACACCGGCGACATGGCCGCCACCATTAAAGCCGTTGAAACCCTCGACAGCTGCGTGCATCAAGTAGTCACGGCAGCCCAAAAAGTCGGTGGTGAAGTATTGGTGAGCGCCGACCACGGCAACTGTGAGAATATGTTTGACCATCAGCATGAGCAAGTACACACTCAGCACACCACCAACCCAGTGCCGTTCCTATATATCGGCCGCGACGCCAGCATCACGCCAGGCGGCGCGCTCAAGGACATTGCACCGACGCTATTGGCCATGCTGGGCCTTCCTAAACCCGCTGAAATGACCGGTGAAAGCTTAATTAATTTTAAATGATTAAAATAAAATTATCTTTATCTGTATGGGCATGCTGTATGGCGCTTGGCGCCAGCAGCATGCTGCTGGCTGCGCCTGATGATAGTCCGGAAGCGCTGAAAGAAACCCAAGCCGCCATTGAAGCGGCCCAAAAAGCGATCATCGAACGGCAAGAAGCAAAAAAAACCATCCAAAAAAGCCTGACCGAAACCGCCGCCCAGATCAAACAACATCAGAGCGAATACGAGCGGCTGAATCAGCAACACCAACTCAAATGGGCCGAAGCCAAAGCCCTACAAGAATCCTTGAATATCTTAAGGCTCAAAGCTCAACACAATCGCGCCCAACTGTCGCGATTGCTCAACGCTTATTATAAAAATCGCTATCCCGAAGCAGTCATCCTGCTACTGAATAACGACGATCCAAACAAAAAAGGCCGCAACCTACGCTATATGCAATACCTCGTGGATGCCGACAAAACCGTCATCCATGAATTGCGCCAGCAGCAACAACAAATTGCGGTACAGCAAGCTGAAGTAAACGCCGAGTTAAAAAAACTAGAGTCCTTGGTCAGCAGCAAAAACCAAGTACTGGGCAAGCTCAAAGATCAAGGCAGCAGCGCCAACAGCGCCAGCCAAAAAATTGACGCCGACATCAAGGCCCAAACCGCTCACATCCAAGAGCTGCGCGGCAATGAGCGCCGTCTCAACAACATCATCACAGCCCTTGCCCAGAAAAAAGCGGCACAAGCGCGCGCTAAAGCGCTGGCCGAGCAGGCGGCCAAAAAGGCCGCCGCCGAACGTGAGGCACAGGCCAAAAAGCAGGCCGAAGCACAAGCCAAAAAACAGGCTGAGGCACAAAAAAAAGCCGACGCCAAGAAACTGTCAGACGCTTCCGTAGTCGAACCTAAACCCAACGCTGTAGCCAAAGAAAAGCCGGCGGTTGTGATTGAAAAACCGGTGAGCAAGCCAGCCGAACCGGCTGTCGCCAAAGTAGAATCCTTTGCCCGCCAACAAGGCCAAGTTCAATTGCCCGTATCCGGCAAAATTACGGGCCGCTACGGAACACCTAAACCATCTGGCGGCAACTGGAAAGGCGTGTTCATCAACACCGCCCCTCAAGGCGTAGCCACGGTAGCTGGCGGTGAAGTTGCCTACGCTAACGACCTACAAGGCTATGGCCAAACGGTGATTGTTGACCACGGTAATAATTATTTGAGCGTGTATACCGGCTTAAGCCAGATTTCAGTCAGCGTTGGCCAGCAGCTCACCGCCCGCCAGCGCATTGGCGTAAGCGGTCAGTTGCCTAGTGGCGAAACCGGCCTATACTTTGAAATCAGGTACTTAAGCCAGGCCATCAACCCGCTAACCTGGGCAAAATAGCGCAACCCGAAAAATTTGTGCCACTTAAAGATGCTACTGGGGTAAACTATCCGCCTCAAAGCGCACTTGTACTACTTACTTTTCCGAAGAGGAACTTATGTCTTACCCTACTGTTAAAAAAATTGCTTTATATTGCGTGGGCGCCTTAACCGGCATCGGCCTAAGCGTCAGCTTACAGGCTCATGCCAATCAAGCCAGCGACACCAACCTGCCGGTACAAGACCTAAGAACCTTTGCTGAGGTTTACGGCCGCATTAAAGCCGAATACGTAGAAGAAAAGCCGGACAGCAAATTGATCGAAGACGCGATCAAAGGCATGGCTTCCAGCCTCGACCCTCACTCCGAATACATGGACACTAAGGGCTATCTTGACCTGCAGGAAAACACCAGCGGCGAATTTGGCGGCCTTGGCCTTGAGGTCGGTGCTGAAAATGGCTTGGTGCGCGTGATTTCCCCCATCGAAGGCGCACCGGCGGAAAAGGCCGGCATTAAAAGCGGCGACCTAATCGTGAAAATCGACGACACCAACGTACAAGGCCTCAGCCTGTCTGAAGCGGTGAAGCTGATGCGCGGCAAACCAGGCACGAAAATCAAGCTGACTCTGTCACGCACCGATTATCAGCAGCCTTTGGTCATTGAGCTGACGCGTGCCATCATCAAAACCCAAAGCGTACGCAGCAAGCTTTTAGAAAGCGGCTACGGCTACGTGCGCATTGCCCAATTCCAAGACCCAACCACCGCCAACCTGGTGGCGGCGCTTAACAGCCTGCGCACCGAAAATAAAGGCCCGCTCAAAGGCCTGGTTTTAGACTTACGTGACGATCCGGGCGGCATCCTAAACGGTGCTGTGGGCGTATCGGCCGTCTTTTTACCGCAAGATGCCTTAGTCGTCAGCACCAAAGGCCGCGGCGAAGAAGTCAAAATGACGCTGAAAGCACGGCCGCAAGACTACCTCAGCCAAGCGTCTCAAAAAGACCCATTGGTTGGCCTACCGGCAGAAGCCAAAGACATGCCGATCGTGGTATTAACCAACTCTGGCACGGCCTCTGCATCTGAAATCGTGGCTGGTGCCCTACAAGACCACAAGCGTGCCGTCATCGTCGGCACCCAAAGCTTCGGTAAAGGCTCGGTACAAACCGTTCTGCCGCTAAGCAACGGCGGCGGCTTGAAAATCACCACGGCGCTTTACTACACCCCGAACAACCATTCGATTCAGGCGCGTGGCATTGTGCCCGACGTTTTAGTGAAAGATAAAGACCGCTTACTCGAAATGCGTGAAGCCGACCTAACTGGCCACATCTCTAACCCTAACGGTGACACCGAAGTCAAAGGCAAGCTGTCATTGAGCGATGAAGAACGCGCCGAATTAGAGAAGAAAAAAGCCGACCTAGAGGCTGAGGCCAAAAAAGCCGAAGCCGAAAAAACAGCTGCTGCAGAAAAGAACGCCAAGCCAGCGACCAAAACGCCAGACGTTGACCCTCGCGACCCTAACCCCAGCAAAGATGCGCAGCTAGCCCGCGCCATCGATCTGATTAAGGATCCAGAGCAATGGCAAAAATCCATTGGCCTTGCCGTCAACAAACCTGGCAAAGACGACCTTAAGAAGGCCAAGGACAAAGAAAAGGCCAAGAAATAAGTTTTTCTGAGACCAATCGCCCACGCCCCTGCTCACAACAGGGGCGTTTTTATGGCCTAGCGCTTACTCCTTAGGCAGCCACAAAAAATGCCCAATCTTGATTGGGCATTGTTAACGCTGGCAGCACAAAACAGTGCGTCTATCGAGCCGCCTTTTTGGCCGCGCGCTCTTCACGCAACAGCGCTTCTTTTTCTTTAGCGACCTCTAGCCAACGCATCCACTCTTCTGGCGTTTCTAAAGTCACACGTCCCATCAGGCCAGCACGATAGTCGGTCAAGATGATTTCGGCCACCTTTTGATAATCTACACGGCCACCACTGAGTAAGGCCCCACGCTTACGCGCAATGGCATCAAACCAATCATTATCGTGCCAGTCGGCGTACTCTTCAGCGCCCACGTCCAGCTTAAAGCGAGCCACTATTTGTTCAGGGTAGTTTTGGCGCAGATAATCCAGCAGCTCCAGCGATACTTCTTCCTCGTCCAAGGCATTGCGGCCAACGGCGCCGCTGGCGGCCAGGTTATAGCCCCCTTCTTCAACGATGATCTTTGGCCACAGCATGCCTGGCGTGTCAAACAGCCAAAAGTCATCGGCCAAGAAAATGCGCTGTTCTTGCTTGGTGATGCCCGGCTCGTTACCGGTTTTGGCGCTGCGCTTGCCCATCATGCTGTTGATCAATGTCGACTTACCCACGTTGGGAATGCCGCAAATCAAAACCCGCAGTGGCTTATCGATGCCGCCGCGATTAGGCACGAGGTCTCGGCAGGCCTTAATCAGCTTCTGGGTGGCTTTTTCGGAAGCGTCTAAAGCGATGGCCTGGGTTTTGCTCTGATTATTGTAATGCGCCAACCATGCCTCGGTACGCACGGGATCAGCCAAGTCTTGCTTATTCAAAATCTTCAACTTAGGGCGACGTTCAGACAGATTCTCCAACAGCGGGTTAGCGCTGGAGCCCGGCAAACGGGCATCCAACACTTCAATCACCACATCGGTTGTCTTCATCCGCTCTGCAATGGCTTTTTTTGCCTTATGCATGTGCCCTGGAAACCATTGTATTGCCATATTAACTCTGCTCTCTTAACGGCTTGAGTAAATCCATCAAACCGTTGATTTGTATTTCATTTAACAATAATATTAACCCACCCAGCTGTCCATCAGGCAAGGCGGATCGGACCATAAAGGCCACATAGTGCTCGGGCAGATCACACAGCAGTAAGCCACTGTATTTGCCATAAGGCATCTTCCAGCGCACTAATTTTAATAAATCAGCACGTTCCATGAGGGTCCTTTTAACGACGTTTCATTTCATGATTCAGCTGACGATGCCGTACCTGTGCCGACACGTCGGCAAAACGCTTTTTCAATTCTTCACTGATGAACACCGAACGGTGCTTGCCGCCGGTACAGCCAATGCCCACCGTCACATAACTGCGATTTTCCGACTGCATACTGGGCAACCATTTGCGGATAAAGGCCTCTACATCATCAATCATGGCCCAGACTGCCTGCTTGTCCTTAAAGTAGTCAATGATGGGCGCGTCCAAGCCATTAAACTCTCGGATCTCGCGCTCATAGTGCGGGTTAGGCAGGCTACGCATGTCGAACACAAAATCGGCGTTCAATGGTAATCCATACTTGAACCCAAAAGACTCAAACACTAAGTGAATCATGGTGTGCTCTTTCAGCAGCCATTCGGTCACAAAGTGCTTCAAAAGCGGCGTACTCATGGTGCTGGTATCGATACGGTGGGCCAAATTACGCACTTCAGCCATGGCTTCGATCTCGATGTCGATGGCCTCATCCAAGGTTCGATCCGCCCGCGCCAAAGGATGACGGCGGCGGGTTTCTGAGAAGCGCTGCACCAATATGTCCTTACTCGCCTCTAAGAACAAGAGATCCACCGCCACGCCCTTTTCCTTTAAGCTGGCGATGGTGGCTGGCAAACACTCAAACGAATGGCCAGAACGTGTGTCCACGCTGACGGCAAGACGTTTGGCGCCGTTTTCTTGGTGCAGGCTGATCAAATCGCCGACCAAGCTTAAGGGTAAATTATCGACACAAAAAAAGCCTAAGTCTTCCAACAACTTAAGCACCACCGACTTGCCCGAACCAGATAACCCACTAACTAAAACCAGCCTCATCATCATGCTCACTTTCACGCAATAGCGTCGTGTGTCGATCAATAAATTCTTGCGTGCTGTCTACGCCACGCAGCTGTAAAATGTAGTTTCGTACCGCGGCCTCAACCAAAACCGCCAGGTTGCGCCCCGCCGCCACTGGCAAGGTCACCTTGCGAATGTGCACGTGCAGAATGTCTTGGGTTTCGGTTTGAATGCTAAGCCGGTCTAAGCTTTTCATGTAAGCATCGTCGGCATGCACCAAATTAATGATTAATTTGAGCATTTTTTTGGGCCGAACCGCTGTTTCACCGAACATGGCGCGAATGTTTAAAATACCCAAGCCGCGCACTTCCAGAAAATCCTTCAGCACTTTAGGGCAACGCCCTTCTAAGGCTTCTGGCGCAATCCGATAAATTTCTACCGCATCATCCGCCACGAGGCCGTGGCCGCGCGAAATCAACTCTAGCGCCAACTCACTCTTACCCAGGCCCGATTGCCCTACCAGCAGCACGCCCACCTCAAATACATCCAAGAATACGCCATGTAAAATGGTCGACGCCGCTAGACAACGTTGCAAATAAATCCGCAACACGTCCATTAAATATGGGCTTTCCAACATCGAGGTCATGAGCGGTACATTGTGCTTGTGGCAGTAGTCGCGCAACATATAGGGCACAGTCAAATCATTGGCCACAATCACCAAGGGAATGCTGCGGTTGAACAAGTCATCGAGCGATGCCTGTACCTTACTGGATTCAAGATGGTTTAAGTACTCCACCTCGGCGACGCCTAACACCTGTACTTTATTCGGATGAATAAAGTTCAAATGGCCAACTAAGGCCATACTAGGGCGATCAACGTCTAGGCCGATAAGGTTATCGGCCCCAATCATGCCCGTGGTCCAAGCCAATTTTAGTTTGACGTGGTTGTCTTCATAAAGCTGGCGGACGCTGATACTGGGCATGGCTTACTCTGCAAACACCAGTTTGACCGCTTGTGGGTCTTTGGCATTCAATAGACGCTCGCGAATCTCTTTAGAGGAAAACTTCTGCGCCAGCTCTGACAACACTTGAAGGTGTACGTCGGTAGCCTCTTCAGGCACCAACAAAATAAACAATAAATTAACCGGCTGGCCATCAGGTGCATCAAACGGCACAGGCTCTTTCACACGTACAAACACGCCGATGGCTTCTTTTAAGCCTTGCGTGCGGCCATGAGGAATCGCCACGCCCTGCCCTAATCCGGTTGAACCCAACTTCTCTCGTGCAAACAAGCATTCAAACACTTCACTACGGGCCACGCCGATTTTATTTTCGACCAGCAAACCCACTTGTTCAAAAATGCGTTTTTTACTGCTCACGTCCAAATCAAGAATGATGTGATCAAGAGGTAAAATATTGCCAATTAGGCTCATAACAATCGCCACTAATAAACAAAAAGAACCAACATTTTACCCTTGCCAGCGCCCATACACAATCTTTGTGCCCGCTTTATTCTTGGCCTCTGGCTGAAAAAAAGCGGCAAAGCCGAGCTAGGTCATGCCCAGCAATGCTTTACCGCTTTATCCTAAACCTATTTTTCGGGATCATCTAACCCGACTTAGGCTCAAACCACGAGGTAATGAAACACCAAACCGGCAAACAACAGCATGCCAACCTGATTGTTTTGCAAAAACTGCTTAAAGCACTTAGTGCGATCGCGGTCTTTAATTTGGGTGTATTGATAGCCTTGATGCACCACCACTAAAGCCAAGGCCACCCAATATGGCCATGTTGCGTTCAATAAATAGCCCACCAACGCCATCAAGCCAGTAAACACGGCGTGGCACATCATGATGCCGACCACGTCGTAACGACCCCAGGTCAGCGCCGTGCTGGTAATATTGAGGTGAATATCGTCTGGCTTATCAACCAAGGCATAAATGGTGTCGTAGGCCAAAGTCCAAAACACGCCGGCGGCAAAGATCACCCACGCGCCAACAGGCGGCCACTCGCCCATTTGGGCGGTAAACGCCATCGGTACCCCAAAGGTAAAGGCCAAGCCCAAATACAGCTGCGGCATCGGAAAGAAACGCTTGGTGAGCGGATAGGTAATCGCCAAGAAAAGCGCCGGCAGGCTCATTAGCCAAGTCAAACGGTTCATTGGCAATAAGCATAAGGCCGCCAGCAGGCACAAAATCACGATCAGCAGCACCGCCTCTGTTTTACTGACGCGCCCAAGGGCAAAGGGGCGGTTTTTGGTGCGCTCGACGGCGCCGTCAATATCGCGGTCAAATAAGTCGTTGGCCACGCAACCGGCGCTGCGCATAAAGAAAGTGCCCAGGGTAAACATCAGCACCAACACCCAATCAGGGTTGCCCTTACTGGCAATCCACAGCGCCCAATAAGTGGGCCACAAGAGCAACAGCGTGCCGATGGGCTTCTCCACCCGCATCAGTTGTCCATATACATCTAGGCGATCCTTAGTGGTCGCCCAAATGTCTTTTAATGTGTGCACGGTCATAAATACTCTTCAATCGCTGGTAAAAAACATTCTGTTAATAATAAGGCCTCACCCTCCCACCAAAACGTGGAGCGTCTAGCCCCCATCTCCACCCCAGATAAGCCCGCAGCCAATGCCTCGGGCAGCATGGGGTGCGCCACTGGCACCAAGGCATACTCAAAAGCACTGCGGCGGATCGGCAATGAGCCATCGAATAAGCGGTGCCCTAAGGGCTGGGTGCCACAATCCAGTATCGGCAGCCAATGCTGGCTGTCGCGCCGACACACGCTGCGCGCCCACACCACAGCCTTGCCTGCCAGCGACAGCGTCACTTCTCGACAAAACAGCGCATCTGCTGCGCCAAAAAGGCCCTCATCTGCGTAGGCTTGGGTGTCATCCAGCTTTAATACGGTCACACTAAAATCAGGCGACAGCGCCTTAAGGGCCGCAGTCAATGAGTTAACTTGCCATAATTCTGACAAATTTTGTACCATAGGCAGGTGCGCTGACCGTGGTATGGTTGGCAGCCAGCGGGCGTAAGGAGGGTGTACGGATTTCATCCGTGCATTATGCCAAAGATGCCCCTCAAAGGGAACGGATCAATCCAACGACAAGGACAATTAGTGGAGATTATTTTATGGCGGCACGCCCAAGCCCACGAAGAAGCCCCTGACGAGGCAAGGCGGCTAACCGAGCTTGGTCATGAGCAAGCCCAACGCATGGCCAACTGGCTCAAACAGCGACTGGCCCCGACGCATCAAGTATGGACGTCCGAAGCGCGCCGCACTCAGCAAACGGCAGCCTACTTAAGTCCAGCGGCGCTACCGATGCGCGCCCTCAATCCAGAAGCGCGCTACCAAGACATCCTACACCTCATCAGTAGACAACCCCTGGACGCCAGCTTAGTGCTGGTTGGCCATCAGCCGTGGCTGGGCCATCTATGTCACTGCCTGCTCAACCGCACCGACACCAGCGTGCAACTTTACCCTGTCAGTAAAGGTGTGATGTGGTGGTTTCAGATTGACGCCACGGAACCTCAGCTGCGTAGCCGCCTCAAAGCCATGATGCCACCTGATTTGGCATAACCCTTAAACCCTACCAAGGCCGTTCGGTGCAAAAAACCGTGTATCTAATCATTTAATGGTAAAATGCCCGCACGCCTAACATTTGCATTCAACTTTTGGAGCCCGTTATGTTAAAAAAACTCGGTTTAGTGGCCTTAATCGGCTTAAGCAGCACTTTGGCCATAGCCCAAACTCAAGTCACCCTCAAAACGTCGTCTGGCGATATTGAGCTGGTTCTAGACGAAACCAAAGCGCCAAAAACCGTAGCTAACTTTGTGTCTTACGCCAAAAGCGGCTTTTACAACGGCACCATTTTTCACCGCGTGATCAATAACTTCATGATCCAAGGCGGTGGCTTTGACCAAAAAATGACCCAAAAACCAACCAAAGCCCCCGTGGCCAACGAAGCCGATAACGGCTTAAAAAATACCGTCGGTACCATCGCCATGGCGCGCACTGCTGATCCTCAATCAGCCACTGCCCAGTTCTTCATCAACGTGGGCAATAACGAATTTTTGAACCACAAAAATAAAACCCCGCAAGGCTATGGCTACACCGTCTTTGGTCGCGTGACCAAAGGCATGAACGTAGTCAACAACATTGCTAAAACCCCAACCGGCAATTCTGGCTTTAACCAAGACGTGCCGGTTAAACCCATCATCATCAACAAAGTCATCGTGCACTAAGCACCCACATAAGGAAGCCTCATGATTAAGCTAACCACCAACTTTGGTGACATCACTATTGAATTGGACCACGAAAAAGCCCCAGTGACCGCTAAAAACTTCGAAACCTACGTTTCTGAAGGCTTTTACGATGGCACCATTTTTCACCGCGTGATCGATGGTTTCATGATCCAAGGCGGCGGTTTTGATCAAAGCATGAATCAAAAAGCCACCCACGACACCATCGAAAACGAAGCCGCTAACGGCTTGAAAAACGACAAGTACACCATTGCGATGGCGCGTACCATGGCACCTCACTCTGCCAGCTCACAGTTTTTCATCAACGTAAAAGACAACGCCTTTTTAAACTTCACTTCTGCTGACGCAAACGGCTTTGGCTACTGCGTATTTGGCAAAGTGGTTGAAGGCACCGACGTTGTAGACGCCATCAAAGCAGTGAAAACCGGCAATGCAGGCATGCATCAAGATGTGCCTAAAGAAGCCGTAGTGATTGAAAAAGCCGAAATCATCTAATCGCCCAGCGCGATGCGCTTAAGCGCCATCAAATAGGCCACTGACTCCGCTCAGTGGCCTATTTTTTAATCTACACTTTGTCTGATTTAAATCATTAATCGTTATTTTAAATTTAGCAAATCATCATTATTTAACGCCAAAATCATGTCGTGATGGTGTACTATGTGCGCAAAATCAGGCGCTCATTCTGTGAGTCCTGACTTTATTGCATGATCAATACAGATAAAAACAATAGTTTATTATTTTATAAAAATACAAGGAAAAAATTATGGATCAACAGCCTCATCCGACCGACATGTCGAATAAGGATCAGCGCAAAATCGTTAAGGGTCTAGTCATCTGCGTCATTGCCCTGATTACTGCCCTCGTTGTTTACCGCGTGTTGCCGTTCGACGATGCCGCCAATAAAGGCCTCGCCCTATTGGTGTTAATCGCCATCCTGTGGTTGACCGAAGCCATTCACGTCACGATCACCGCCCTACTGATTCCCGTGATTGCCATCGCCATTGGCCTCCCGGAAATGAACACCAAAACGGCTGTTTCTGCTTTTGCCGACCCCATCATTTTTCTTTTCTTCGGTGGCTTCGCCCTCGCCTCAGCGCTGCACGTGCAAAAACTGGATAAAAAAATCGCCTTCTGGCTAATTTCCTTATCCGGCTCCCACTTAGGCGTAACCGCTCTGTCTATTTTTGGCGTGACGGCCCTGCTGTCCATGTGGATCAGCAATACCGCCACCGCCGCCATGATGCTGCCTCTGGCCATGGGCGTGATGAGCCATATGGACGCCAAATCTGAGCGCCCAACGTTCTTATTTATCCTATTGGGTATTGCCTACTCGGCCAGTATTGGTGGCTTGGGCACGCTGGTGGGCTCGCCCCCAAACGCTATTGCCGCTAAAGCGCTGGGCCTAGACTTCGTGGGCTGGATGAAGCACGGTCTGCCCTTGATGCTGGTGCTCATGCCGTTGATGGTTTTGAGCCTATACCTAGTGTTCAAACCCAAGCTAAACCGCAAAATTGAAGTCAACACCGAAAGCATTCCGTGGACGCCTTCACGCATCATCGCCATGACTATTTTCATTTTGACCGCCGCCGCGTGGATTGGCGGCAACTGGATTCAAGAACATTTAGGCATCAGCAGCCCTGACACCTTTATCGCCCTGTGCGCCGCCGTACTGGTGGTGATGTTTGGCGTGACCACCTGGCGTCAAGTGTCGGACAACACCGACTGGGGCGTTTTATTCTTGTTTGGTGGTGGTTTGACCTTGAGCGCCATCTTGAGATCGTCAGGCGCGTCTGCCGTTTTGGGCGATCAAGTGGCCGCCATTTTCGGCTCAGCCAACCCCTTCATCATTATTTTAGCCGTAACCACCTTCATCATTATTTTGACTGAGTTCACCAGCAACACCGCTTCTGCCGCCCTATTGGTACCGGTATTTGCCGGCATCGCCGAACAAATGGGCATGCCCGCCTCAGTACTGGTGATGATGATCGGTATTGGCGCCTCTTGTGCCTTTATGCTGCCCGTGGCCACGCCACCTAACGCCATCGTCTTTGGCACCGGCGTCATCAAACAGCGCGACATGATTGTGGCTGGGGGCGTCCTGAACATCATGTGCATCATCGTTCTGTCTTTATGGGGCTACTTCTTCTTGATGTAAACCCACACGATGCCGCCTCAGGGCGGCATTTTTGTATTAGAATGGCTTGGGTACCATATCCCTAGGCTGGACGATCGCCTAGCCCTTATAATGGTCCCACACTGTTCTCAGCTTTTTTCACCTCACACCAAGGAGCCGCTTCGATGCATAAACCCGAAGAAATTATTTTGGCGATCTTAGGCGTGCTGTTCATCGGCGGCATGGCTTATTTCATTCACGGCTATTACGCCCTACCGCTGCCTTTTGGCCTATACAGCTCGCTGTCGATTGCCCTTTGGACCCTCACCCTCTTCATGCTGTGGAAGTACAACGCCATGACCTGGCTATGGCCCATCTGGGTCGGTTTGTTTTTTGCCTGCTGGTTCCCAATCTTAAGCTATTGGGCTTCTGGTACCGCAGCAGGCCAACAAGAAACCTTCTTATTGAGCACGCCTTGGTACAACACTTGGCCCACCAAAACCATCTTGTTTGTGGTGCCCACCCTCTTCGCTTATTATGTTGCTTACCGACTACAACAAAAGAAAAAAACCTCGATTATTTAATCTTTTGTGAATCAAGCGCCCGCACCTAACGGGCGCTTTTTTAATGGCTTCAGCCGTGCGTATTCAGTAAATTTGTGCGATAATTAAAGCTTATGTTTAATTATCTGTTTCACCCTACTTACGGAGTCATGCCCCATGTCAGACGATAAAAGCAAAGCCTTAAGCGCCGCCCTGTCGCAAATTGAAAAACAATTTGGTAAGGGTTCCATCATGAAAATGGATGGCAGCCACAAAGACGAGAACCTACAGGTGATCTCTACCGGTTCTTTGGGCCTTGACTTAGCCTTAGGCGTGGGCGGACTACCCCGTGGCCGCGTGGTGGAAATCTACGGCCCAGAATCTTCTGGTAAAACCACCATGTGTCTAGAAGCCATTGCCCAAGCGCAAAAAAGCGGCGGCGTGTGCGCATTTATTGACGCCGAAAACGCCTTCGACCCAGTTTACGCTCGTAAACTAGGCGTGATCGTCGAAGACTTATTGGTGTCTCAACCAGATACCGGTGAGCAAGCTCTAGAAATTTGTGACATGTTGGTGCGCTCAGGCGGCATCGACATGGTGGTCATCGACTCGGTAGCGGCCCTAGTGCCTAAAGCCGAAATCGAAGGTGACATGGGCGACAGCCACGTGGGCCTACAGGCGCGCTTAATGAGCCAAGCCCTGCGTAAACTGACCGGCAACATCAAAAAAACCAACACCTTGGTGGTGTTCATTAACCAAATCCGCATGAAAATTGGCGTGATGTTTGGTAGCCCTGAAACCACCACTGGCGGTAACGCATTGAAGTTCTACGCCTCTGTGCGCCTAGACATTCGCCGCATCGGTCAAATCAAAAAAGGCGACGACGTGCTGGGTAACGAAACCCGTGTTAAAGTAGTGAAAAACAAGGTTGCGCCACCGTTCCGCCAGGCTGAATTTGACATTCTGTACGGCGAAGGCGTGAGCTGGGAAGGTGAAGTCATTGACCTAGGCGTGAAGTTCGACATCGTTGAAAAATCCGGCGCATGGTACAGCTACGGCGGCCAAAAAATTGGCCAAGGCAAAGACAACACCCGCAATTGGCTAAAAGATAACCCAGAAGTTGCGACCGAAATTGCCACCAAAATCCGTGATGTAGTGGGCCTCAACGTTGACATTACCGAAGGTAAGCTTGACGAAACGGACGGCACTTTAGACGATTTATAAAGCACCGATACGCCCAAAAACGGATGCCTGCCATCCGTTTTTTTGCGTCTAAACATAAAAATATCGCTTCACCTGCATAAGGAGCAGCACCTCATGATGAGCTTAGAAACCTATCAAGCCTACGTAGCCCAAGGCTATAACCGCATTCCTTTGACCTTAACCGTGCTCGCCGACTTAGACACGCCGCTGTCTTTATACCTGAAGCTGGCCAACAAACCGTTCAGCTATTTATTGGAATCGGTCGTGGGCGGTGAGCGCTTTGGACGCTATTCGTTTATTGGCCTGCCCTGTCGCGACTATCTTAAAGTCGAAGGCAACACCACTTCCGTCTACCTAAACCACGAGCTGACCCAGACCCACAAGGGCGACCCGATGGGCTTTATTGAAGCCTATCAGGCCAGCTTTAAAACCCCGGACATCCCCAACCTACCGCGCTTCACCGGCGGCCTCATCGGCTACTTTGGCTACGAAACGGTGCATTACTTCGAGCCCAAGCTGCCTAAAAACGACAAAAAAGACGTCATCGGCACCCCCGATATCATGCTCATGCTGTCCGAAGAGCTGGCCGTGATCGACAACCTATCAGGCAAGATTCACCTCATTGTCTACGCCAATCCAGAAGACCCTAACGCCTACCAAAAAGCCCGCAGCCGCTTAGAAGAACTGCGCATCCAAACCCGCCAAAGCTACGCCCTACCGCTGTCGTTTGGCAGCCAACAAACCCAGCCGGTGAGCGAATACGGCGAAGACAACTACAAACGTGATGTGGCCGACATCAAACAACGTATTTTGGCCGGCGACTGCATGCAGGTGGTGCCATCACAGCGCATGAGCATGCCTTTTAGCGACAACCCCATCAGCCTTTATCGCGCCCTGCGTACGCTTAACCCATCACCCTATATGTATTACTACCACATGGATGATTTTTACATCGTCGGCGCCTCGCCTGAGATTCTGGTGCGTAAAGAAGCCGACACCATGACGGTGCGCCCCATTGCTGGCACCCGCGTGCGCGGCCAAACGCCGGAAGAGGATGCCGCTTTAGCGGCTGACCTCTTAAGCGACCCCAAAGAAGTGTCAGAACACGTGATGCTGATCGACCTAGGCCGAAACGACGTCGGCCGCGTGGCCAAAACCGGTGCAGTCAAAGTGACCGAGAAAATGTGCATCGAAAAATACTCCCACGTCATGCACATTGTCTCTAGCGTCGAAGGTGAGTTGCCGCCGCAAACCAAGATGATGGACGTGCTTAAAGCCGCCTTCCCTGCCGGCACCCTCTCAGGTGCCCCAAAAGTAAAGGCTATGGAAATCATTCATGAGCTAGAGCCCAGCAAACGCGGCATCTTTGGCGGCGCTGTCGGCTATTTGAGCTTTAGCGGCGACATGGACGTGGCCATCGCGATTCGTACCGCCATCATCAAAAACCAAACCCTATACGTGCAAAGCGGCGCCGGCATTGTCGCCGACTCCGACCCGCAATCAGAATGGGATGAAACCCAAAACAAAGCCCGTGCCGTGGTAAAGGCAGCCCACATGGTTCAGGCTGGCCTAGACGCATAAGGAAAAACGAACACATGAAGTATGCATTGGTATTACAGCACCCACAACTGGCCCAGCTGGATTTAAGCTGGCTTTGGGCTGAGCTTGATCAAACGCCTCATCACCAGGAAGACGGCGTGATTCGCCTGACCCAGCCGCAGCCGTTCGCCCTAAGCGCCGAGCAGCATCAGCGACTACAGGCCTTAAAAATTGAAGTCGCCTGCCTGCCTGATCGCCCCTTGAGCAGCATTGGCCTGATGGTCAGCGACATGGACTCCACCTTGATCACCATTGAGTGTATTGACGAAATCGCCGATCAAATGGGCATCAAGCCACAAATTGCCGCCATCACTGAACGCGCCATGCAGGGCGAGCTGGATTTTCGCGCCTCCCTGATCGAACGTGTCGCCCTATTAAAAGGCCTGCCACAAAGTGCCTTGGCTGACGTGTATGAGCGCAAGCTCAAGCTGACACCTGGCGCCGAAGCGCTGATTAAAACCGCTAAAACCCACGGCATTAAATTCATGCTGGTCTCAGGCGGTTTTACCTTTTTTACCGATCGCCTCAAAGAGCGCTTAGGCCTAGACTACGCCTACGCCAATGAATTGGAAATCATCGACGGTGTGCTCACCGGCAAGGTCATTGGCGACATCATCGACGCCGAAGCCAAGGCGCGATTATTGCGTCAGCACCGGGATGAATTAGGGCTCAGCCCCGAGCAAGTCATCGCCATGGGCGACGGCGCCAACGACATTCCCATGCTCGAAGCCGCCGGCATTGGCGTGGCCTTTCACGCCAAAGAAAAAACCAAAAACCATGCCACTCTTGCTATAGACCATTATGGCCTCGACCAGATTAGCCGCTGTTTTGGCTAAGGATTCGCAGCTCGTCGACCACGATAGTCGCTGACTATTGAGCATTGCTCGCATCCTCGCTTAATAGTTGACTAATTTAGTAGGAAATAGGATAATCCAGATCAGTAAAGCATTTACAAGGTGAATATTATGCGCCTAACAACCAAGGGGCGATTTGCAGTAACGGCCCTCTTAGATGTGGCCATGCACCACGACGAAGGGCCCGTTAGCCTTTCTGCGATTAGTGAACGCCGACAGATTTCACTCTCCTATTTAGAGCAACTGTTCAGCAAGCTGAGAAAAGCCGGCCTAGTCGCCAGCTTAAGAGGCCCAGGCGGCGGTTATTCATTGAATAAACCCCTGCACGAGATCAGCGTCGCTGCCATTGTGCACGCCGTCGATGACTCGCTGGACGCCACCCAATGTAATGGGAAATCAAACTGCATGGGGCACACCCAATGCTTGACCCACGACCTTTGGGAAAACCTCAACAAAACCATAGGGGACTATTTGTCCGGCATCACATTGGCAACTTTAATCGAGCATGGCCAAAACAAACAGCGCTTACACACTGCACAAACACATCCGATGGCGGTGGTGGTAAGTACCCCTAACTAACACGTACCATACAAGAGCAAAAACCATGAGCCAAATTAAAACACCGATTTACTTAGACTACGCAGCCACCACGCCGATCGACCCACGCGTGGCGGAAAAAATGATTCCTTACCTATACGAAGAGTTCGGCAACCCTGCCAGCTCTAGCCATAGTTTTGGTTGGACCGCTGAAGAAGCGGTTGAAAACGCCCGTCAAGAGATCGCTCTATTGTTAAACTGTGACAGCAAAGAAGTGGTGTTCACTTCTGGCGCCACAGAATCTAACAACTTAGCGATTAAAGGTGCGGCTCATTTCTACCAAAGCAAGGGCAAACACCTCATCACCGTTAAAACCGAACACAAAGCCGTTTTAGACACCATGCGTGAGCTAGAGCGTGAAGGTTTTGAAGTAACCTATCTTGACGTGCAAGACAATGGCCTACTAGACCTTGAAGTATTCAAAGCGGCCATCCGCCCTGACACCATTTTGGCCTCTGTGATGTGGGTCAACAACGAAATTGGCGTGATTCAAGACATTGAAGCCTTAGGCGCAATTTGCCGTGAAAAAGGCGTGATTTTCCACGTTGACGCAGCACAAGCAACCGGCAAAGTGGCCATCGATTTAAGCCACGTTAAAGTCGATTTATTGAGCATGTCTGGCCATAAAACCTACGGTCCTAAAGGCATTGGCGCTCTATATGTGCGTCGTAAACCTCGCATTCGCCTAGAAGCACAAATGCACGGCGGTGGCCACGAACGCGGCTTCCGCAGCGGCACCTTAGCCACCCATCAAATTGCTGGCATGGGCGAAGCCTATCGCCTAGCTCGTTTAGAAATGGACGCCGACCGTGAACACGCCCTTGTGTTGCGCAACCGCTTCTTAGACGCGGTAAAAGACATTGAAGAAGTGTACGTTAACGGCGACTTAGACCAACGCGTACCGCAAAACCTAAACGTGAGCTTTAACTTTGTGGAAGGTGAAAGCCTGATCATGGCGGTTAAAGAACTGGCCGTTTCCAGCGGTTCTGCCTGTACTTCGGCCAGCCTTGAGCCTTCTTACGTTTTGCGCGCTCTAGGGCGTAACGATGAATTGGCCCACAGCTCGCTGCGCATTACCTTTGGCCGCTTCACCACCATTGAACAAATTGATTATGCAGCACAGCTGATTAAAGATAAAATCGGCAAATTGCGCGACCTATCGCCTCTATGGGAAATGCACTTAGACGGCGTAGACTTAAGCACCGTTGAATGGGCTGAGCACTAAACGGCCCTGAGGATCATCCTCGGACACACACTTATAACAACGATCGGCCAACCACGGTTGGCCAGACAGCACTAGGAGCATAAACATGGCTTATAGCGATAAAGTAATTGACCATTATGAGAATCCTCGTAACGTGGGTTCATTTGAAAAAGGCGACGACAGCGTAGGTACCGGCATGGTCGGCGCCCCAGCCTGTGGCGACGTGATGAAGCTGCAAATTAAAGTCAGCGAAGATGGCGTGATCGAAGACGCACGCTTTAAAACCTACGGTTGTGGCTCTGCCATTGCCTCTTCTTCTTTGATCACCGAATGGGTGAAAGGCAAAACCCTAGACGAAGCTATGGCGATTAAAAACAGCGCCATCGCTGAAGAACTAGAGTTACCGCCGGTAAAAGTACACTGCTCTATTTTGGCCGAAGACGCCATCAAAGCCGCAGTGGGCGACTACAAAAAGAAACACAATCAATAATTGATTCACCGCTGCCTAGGCCAAGGCTTAGGCAGCCATGACTGCAACTAGGGGTATTAATATATGATTACCTTATCTGAACGAGCCGCGAATCATATTCAGAATTTTCTTAACAGCCGTGGTAAAGGCATAGGCATCCGCCTAGGCGTACGCACCAGCGGTTGTTCTGGCATGGCCTACGTATTGGAATTTGCCGACGAAGCCAACACCGACGACATGGTTTTTGAGTACTTTGGCGTCAAAGTCATCACCGACCCAAAAAGCCACGTCTACCTTGATGGCACCATGCTGGACTACACAAAAGAAGGCCTGAACGAAGGCTTTAAGTTTGAAAACCCAAACGTGACTGACGAATGTGGCTGTGGCGAAAGCTTCCACGTTTAAACCGTCTCACACCAGCTTAAGATGGACAGCCAGCTTGAGCGTAGCGATGATCACTCCATGACACAAAACCATTTCAGCCTGTTTGGGCTGCCTACCGCTTTTGATCTTGATACGGCCGCTTTGAGCGCCACCTACCTAAAGTTAGCGGCAGCCTGCCACCCGGATAAATTTGCCGGTGCCAGCGCCTTCGAACAAAAACAGTCACTGATGATGGCCTCCAACGTCAATGAAGCCTATCGCACCCTCCAGCAGCCGCTTGATCGCGCCAGCTATCTGCTCAGCCTGCACGACATAGACGCCGACGACCCTCTGCACACTCAGTTTGAACCTGAGTTTTTGATGCAGCAAATGGGCTGGCGAGAAGCCTTAGAAGACGCCCAGCAGGCGCAAGATGTGCCTGCCCTACTGGCGTTAGCTGATGACGTGCAAGCACAGCTGTCTGACCTCTTGACCACCTTATCCACCACCTTCCAACAGGAAGATTATGCCGCAGCCGCGACGCTGGTTCGCCAAGGCCGATTTATGGATAAGCTTACCCAACAAGTGCATCAAGCCCTCGACGCCTTCGCCTAGCCACACTCGGCAGCGTACCCCGCTTGATGTCATCAACACAAAAGTTAAAGTAGATTTATGGCACTATTGCAAATTGCTGAACCAGGTATGTCTACCGCACCACACCAACACCGCTTGGCCGTCGGCATTGACCTTGGCACGACCAACACCCTCATGGCAACCGTCCGCAGCGGCAGCGCTGTCTGCCTAGCCGACGCCCAAGGCCGTACCAGCCTGCCATCGGTCGTGCGCTACTGCGAAGACAGCCGCGTTGAAGTGGGCCACGATGCCCTAATGGCTCAACGGGTAGACCCCCAAAACACCATCAGTTCGGCCAAGCGTCTATTGGGCCGCGCCCTTGCCGACATTGGCAATGTACAGCACCTACCGTACCGCTTTGGCCATAGTGACCACATCATCGAAATCCAAACCCGTCAGGGTTTAAAAACCCCTGTTGAGGTATCCGCTGAAGTCTTACGCACCCTCAAAGCGCGCGCCGAAACCAGTTTAGGCGGCGAACTAACGGGCGCAGTGATCACCGTACCCGCCTATTTTGATGATGCCCAGCGTCAAGCCACCAAAGACGCCGCCAAGCTGGCCGGCCTACACGTGTTGCGTTTATTGAATGAACCCACCGCTGCAGCCATCGCCTATGGCTTAGACAATGCCTCAGAAGGCACCTTCGTGGTGTACGACTTAGGCGGCGGAACCTTTGACGTGTCTATTTTAAAGCTTTCTAAAGGTATTTTTGAAGTTCTGGCCACAAACGGCAACAGCGCCCTCGGCGGCGACGACTTCGACCATCGCCTATATTGCTGGGTGCTGGAAACCGCTGAATTATCGGCTCTGAACGAAGTCGACAACCAGCTGTTGCTGGCCTTAGCACGCGCCGCAAAAGAAAGCCTGACCGACAACGACACCGCCACGATTAACTGTACGCTGTCTGACGATCGCTCTGTGGACGTGACCATCAGCCGCGATGAATTTCAAAAAATCACCCAACATCTGGTGAATAAAACCCTGATCCCAATGCAAAAGGCCCTCAGCGACGCCAAGGTGAAAAAAGAAGACGTCAACGGCGTCATCATGGTCGGTGGCGCCACGCGCATGACCCACGTCCAAAGCGCGGCAGAACAGTATTTCAACCAAGCGCCGCTGAATAACCTTAATCCAGATGAAGTGGTGGCCATGGGCGCCGCCATGCAGGCCAACGTATTAGCCGGCAATAAAAACGACGGCGAATGGTTGCTATTAGACGTGACGCCGCTCTCCTTAGGCCTAGAAACCTACGGCGGCCTGGTGGAAAAAGTCATTCCCCGCAACAGCACCTTACCCACTGCCCGCGCCCAAGAGTTCACCACCTTTAAAGATGGCCAAACTGGCATGATGATCCACGTGCTGCAAGGCGAGCGCGAGCTGGTCAGCGACTGCCGCTCCTTGGCCAAGTTCACCCTAAAAGGCATTCCGCCTATGGTGGCCGGTGCCGCCCGTATTCGGGTGACCTTCCAAGTAGACGCCGATGGCCTATTATCGGTTTCGGCCAAAGAACAAACCACCGGCGTGGAAGCCGCCGTCGAAATCAAGCCGTCTTATGGCCTCGACGACGAAACCATCACCAAGATGCTGAAAGATTCGCTCTCCTACGCCAAAGAAGACATTGAAGCACGCAACCGCCAAGAAGCCATCGTTGAAGCAGAAGGCTTGATTGAAGCCGTGACTGCGGCACTGGCTCAAGATGCCGATTTACTCGATGCCAAGGAACTGGCCCATATTCACGCCAGCATCGACGCGCTTAAGGCCAGCCTCAATAGCGCCGACGTCAACGCCGCCGTGATTAATCAGCACACCCAAGCGCTCAGCCACAGTACCGATGGCTTTGCCGCCAAACGAATGAACCGCAACATCGCCCAAGCCTTAACCGGCCAAAGCATAGACAGTATTTAACGATAGCGAGCCAATCGCAGTATTGGCCTTTACATAGAGACAAACTCATGCCAAAAATTACCATATTGCCTCACGAAACACTGTGCCCAGAAGGTAAAGTGATTGAAGATGCGCCCATCGGCGAAACCATTTGTGACGTCTTGCTGGATCACAAAATCCACATCGATCATGCCTGCGAAAAATCGTGTGCCTGCACCACCTGCCACGTGATTATTCGTCAGGGCTTCGACAATCTAAACGAAGCGACCGAAATTGAAGAAGACCTTCTTGACCAAGCTTGGGGCCTAGAAGCGCAGTCGCGCTTAAGCTGCCAAGCCGAAGTAGGCCAAGAAGACTTAGTGGTGGAAATTCCTAAATACACCATTAACCACGCACGCGAACACTAACCTGGCACGAAAGGCATCCTCATGAAATGGACTGACACCCTTTACATCGCAGAAACCTTGGTCGACACCCATGAAGACATCGATCCCAAAACCGTACGCTTTACCCAGCTACGCGACCTGGTCATGGCCCTACCAGAGTTTGATGACGACCCTGAGCGCTGCGGCGAACGCATCCTAGAAGCCATCCAACAAGCTTGGATCGACGAACTGGCCTAAGGCCTCGCCCCACCACCCGCCTTTTGGCGGGTTATTTGATGGCGTCCTCAGCACACATAGATCAGCCTATTGTCAGCCATCTTAAAGCCTTATAGTATGAGGCCCACACCGTATCAAAGAGACACACATGAGCACACCGACACTCGGCGCCGAAGTCAGCTGGCAACCCCTAGCGCCCATCACGCCTAAAAACATCAAAGGCTTTTACTGCACCCTAGAGCCACTTGACCCTGAACGCCACTTAAATGAGTTATACGAAGCGCTATGCGCCCAACCCAACCAAGACGGCTGGACCTACCTAGCCTACGGGCCATTTGCCGACCAGGCTGCATTCGCCATCTGGCTAGCACACAGTGCCCGTGATCCCGACCTCTTGTTTTACGCCATTTGCGACGCCCAAGGTCGAGCCTTAGGCCTCGTCGCCTATTTAGCCATCAGCCTAGAGCACGGCAGCATTGAAATTGGCCACGTACATTTTGGTCACGCCATGCGCCGCAGCCGCATCAGCACCGAAGCCATTTACTTATTAATCAACCAGGCCTTTAATCTTGGCTTTCGACGCTGCGAATGGAAATGCGACAGCATGAACCAGCCTTCGGCCAAAGCTGCCCTACGCTTTGGCTTTCAATATGAAGGCCTGTTTCGCCAACACCGCGTCAACCGTGGCCGCAACCGCGATACCCAATGGTTTTCCATCATTGACGGGGAGTGGTCACAGCTGCAAAAACGCTATCTCAACTGGCTTAATCCTAAAAACTTTAGCGATTCAGGGGTGCAAATTGAAGCCCTCAACATCGCCACCAACTAAGCCCTAAGCCCGTTAGGGCTTTTTTACGGCCCTAGGGTGCCCGTGTCCAGTTCGCGACGATGGCTGTCGCTTAGGCAAGCGCAGATACAGCATCGATTGGCTATGATGGTGACTCAACTTCATCGACATAAACCAAAGGACAGCCATGCTACGCGACCCATCCCAAAAATACCCCGCCGCCCCCGTCGTCAACCTACCTGATCGTACCTGGCCATCGAAAACCCTGACCCATGCGCCGCGCTGGTGCTCAACCGACTTACGCGATGGCAATCAATCCTTGATCAACCCCATGGACAACGCCAAAAAATCGCTGTTTTTTGATCATCTGATTAAATGTGGCTTTAAAGAAATTGAGGTTTCTTTTCCTTCTGCTTCGCAGACCGACTTTGACTTTGTTCGCGGCCTGATCGAAGAGCAACGCATTCCCGAAGACGTGTGGATTCAAGTCATCACCCAATCGCGCCCCGACCTCATCGAGCGCACTCTAGAGGCCGTGACCGGCGCACCGCGCGCCATTGTGCATTTGTACAACGCCACCTCACGCTTATTCCGCGAGCTGGTGTTTAATCAAGATAAGGCCGCCACCATCGCGCTGGCTGTGCGCGGTGCGGAACACATTCGTCGCTTGTGTGATCAGCGGCCCGAAACTCAGTGGTCGTTTGAATACTCGCCGGAAACGTTTTGCTTTACCGAATTGGACTTTGCCCTAGAAATTTGCGAAGCCGTCGCCGATGTATGGCAACCCACAGCCGATAGGCCCTTGATTTTGAATCTGCCCGCGACGGTTGAAGTCAACACGCCCAACGTCTACGCCGATCAAATTGAATGGTTTATACGCCATTTCTCTCGGAAAGAGCATGTGGTGATCAGCCTACACCCACACAATGATCGCGGCACCGGCGTGGCCGCTGCCGAACTGGCCCTGATGGCTGGCGCCCATCGCGTCGAAGGCTGCCTATTTGGCAATGGCGAACGCACTGGCAACGTGGATTTGGTGACCTTGGCCCTGAATCTCTATACTCAGGGCGTCGACCCACAGCTAGATTTTTCTGACATCAAAGAAACCGTCGAAATTGTCCAGCATTGCAATGAGCTGCCGGTACACCCGCGCCACCCTTATGCCGGTGAATTGGTGTTTACCGCGTTCTCGGGCTCTCACCAAGACGCCATTAAAAAAGGCTTTGCCGCCAAACACAATCAGCCAAGCGACGTATGGGCCATTCCTTATTTGCCCCTAGATCCTGAAGACGTAGGCTGTAGCTACGAAGCCGTCATTCGCGTCAACAGCCAGTCTGGCAAAAGCGGAGCGGCTTGGCTCTTGGCCCAAAATCATGGCCTACAGCTGCCCCGCGCCATGCAGATTCACTTTAGCCAACTGGTCAAACACTATACCGACGACAGTGGCCAAGAAATGTCTGGGGCCGAAATCTGGGGCCTATTTCGCGAAGCTTACGGCCTCACCGACCGCCCTAGTCTGTCACTACAAGACTATCGCACCGAACCTTGCGACGGCGGCCAACGCCTATTCGCCAACGTGATGCACCAAGGTAAAAGCCTTAGCCTAGAAGGACAAGGCAACGGTCTACTGTCGGCCATGATCGACGCCATTCACGGCCATTTTGATTTAAAGCTCAACATTGTTGACTATCAAGAGCACACCTTAGGCCAGCGTACCCACAGCAAAGCCGTCGCCTATCTGGAATGTCACGGCCACCACAACGCGCACACGTTTGCCGTGGGCATTGACGCCGACTCGTCTAAGGCTTCCTTACAGGCCGCGCTGAACATCGCCAGCTGCCTGCTGGCGCCCACAGCCGTCGAGGCTTAAGCCCAATAGGCCAACCCTATAAAAACGCCTAGCGGCCATGACGGCGCTAGGCGTTTCGGCGTTTGGTCGCCTCATGGCCACGCTCAGCAAAGCCACTCAAAATCCAGCTAAACGCTCTTTTACTGTACAACAAAGTAGCTCCGAAAACTACAACAAAGGCGCTTTATTTCAAAAACAAACATAAAAAACAAACCTAATGCTTTATTATTAAATAATTAATCAAATAATGCTAAAAACAGAAAAAACCAAGCCATATCTACAGCATGTTCATGCGCAAATAAAAATAATTATGGTTTAGTTTCATTCACCCCCCCAGTACGCCTCGCCATCCCCTTTTTTTTTGCTTTAAAAAAGCGTAATTTAGACAACGGGTCCAGTCACAGGCTAGGTCATGTCCCCGCCGCTTCGTCGCGCCCATAAGCACAATAACAGTGCCACACGAAGCGCATCACATGGCCATACAAACCACCGTTCCACCCCTATTTTTAACCCTGTTACTGGAATCGAACCATGAAAATGATCACCGCCATTATTAAGCCCTTCAAGCTAGAAGACCTCCGCGAAGCATTGGCAGAGGCTGGCATAAAAGGCATCACCACATCGGAAGTCAAAGGGTTTGGTCGACAAAAGGGCCATACCGAGATTTATCGTGGTGCAGAATATGCTGTGGATTTTCTGCCCAAAATCCGTATTGAGATTGCCCTACCACAAGATGAGGTTGAACGCGTCATAGAAACCATCATCAGGGTCACCCAAACTGGCAAAATTGGCGACGGCAAGATCTTCGTCTCCGACCTAGAACAGGTCATCCGTATTCGCACAGGTGAATCTGGCCCCGCTGCCATCTAACTCAATACAGGAACCCCATCATGAGCTTAACTGCCCCCCGCCTGAGCGCTCTGTCGCTCTGGGCTTTGCCCTCGCTCGCCCTCTCGGCCGAAACCGACTGGGTCCGCCCTTATGCCGACTTAGACAGTGGCGACACTGCTTGGATTTTGGTGTCGGCACTCTTGGTTTTATTCATGACCTTGCCCGGCTTGGCCTTGTTTTATGCAGGCATGGTACGAAAAAAGAACATTTTGGCCACTATGCTCCAAAGCTTTTCGGTGGCCGCACTGGTGGCGGTCTTATGGGTGGTGATTGGTTACAGCCTGGCCTTCACCCCTGGCAACCCCTTCATCGGTGGCCTAGATCGATTCATGCTCAAGGGCTTAAACGTCTGGCAAGCCAATGAAACCCTCACCATTTATCCAGGCGCAGCCACTATTCCCGAATCAGTGTTCATGATTTTCCAAATGGCGTTCGCCATCATCAGCGCCGCCATCATTACGGGCGCTTTTGCCGAGCGCATGAAATTCACCGCCCTCTTATCCTTTACCGGCGTGTGGCTGTTGCTGGTGTATGTTCCCACCGCACATTGGGTTTGGGAAGGCGGCGGCTGGTTAGCCAGCCACGGCGTTTTGGACTTTGCTGGCGGCACCGTGGTGCACATTAACGCGGGCATGGCTGGTTTAGTCGGTGCCCTGCTGCTTGGGCGTCGCCTCGGTTACGGTAAAGAATCGTTTGCACCGGCTAATCTGTCCTTGGCCTTAATCGGTACCGCCATGCTGTGGATCGGTTGGTTTGGCTTCAATGCGGGCTCCGCCTTTGCCGCTAACGCCATCGCGGGCATGGCCTTACTCAATACCCAGGTCGCCGCCGCCATCGGTGCTTTAACCTGGCTTTTATGTGAACGCGTTGCTCAGCACAAACCTTCGGCATTGGGCTTCGCTTCTGGTGCTCTCGCAGGGCTGGTGGGCATTACCCCAGCCGCAGGCTTTGTGGGCCCCCAAGGCGCTTTAGCCATTGGTTTAGCCACCGCCGTCGTGTGTTTCTGGTCGGTGACCAAGCTGAAAATTTGGTGGCGTTACGACGATGCTTTAGACGCTTTTGGCATTCACGGCATCGGGGGAATAGTGGGCGCGCTTTTAACCGCCATTTTCTTCAACAGCGACTTAAGCAACATGAACGCCAGCGTGCTGACCCAGCTCGTAGGCGTATTGGTTACCGTCTTCTACAGTGCTGTCGTCAGCGGGCTGATTCTGTTACTCATCGATAAGACCATGGGTTTGAGGGTCAGCCAAGATGAAGAACGCCAAGGCCTAGACATCAGCCTCCACGGCGAGCGCATCGAATAGTGCAAAGAAAAGCCCCACCGGCCATCTCCAGGTGGGGCTTTATCTTCGTTCAGCCATCAGGCTGCTGACGTATTCGCTGGGCGAGCTGCCCATGCGGTTTCGAAACATGGCGCTGAATGCACTGGGACTGTCGTAGCCCACGGCTAAAGCCACATCCAGCACGCTTACACCCAAGGCCAATTGCTCCAAGGCCAACAGCAGGCGCTGCGTGCGCAACCACTCCACAAAGCTGACCTGCGTCTCGCGTTGAAACTGGCGCGACACCGTCCGCTCGCTCACGCCCAACATATGGGCAGCATCCGCCACCGTCCACGGATGATCAATTCGCTCAGACACGGTCTGACACAGGCGCTGTAATTCTGGACTACTCGGCGTAGGCAGATGAAAACCCAACACCGGCAGCAGGCGCAGCTCATCCAGCAATAGCTCCACCACCCGCTCTTCTCGTCCACCCCGCGGCGGCGGCATTTGAATGTCAATCGCCGCCACGATCAAGGCTTTCACCAAGGGGCTAATCGACACCACCCCACAGCTCTCAGGCAAGTCAGCCCGTGCCCAAGGATCGACAAACAGCGTGCGTGCCTGCACCAAGCCAATGGCCCGCAGGCTATGCGCCGTTCGTGCCGGCAGCCAAAGGCCGCGGTTTGGCGGCACCATCCACACGCCGGCATCGGTTTCTACCCTGACCACGCCGCTCAGTGCGTGAACCAGCTGGGCGCAATCATGCGCATGCGGCAGCTCCACTGTGCCGTGTGGATAATCTTTCACATAAACCGTCAAGGCTGGCTTGCTGTTGAATCGTGACAAAGCACTCACTCTGCTCTTCTTTGGCTAAAATCGTCTCCTATCATCTTAGCATCAATAAAAAAACCGTTGCCAGAATTTTCTGAGCAACGGTTTATTCGACATGTCTTTATGGCTTTATTTTTTCAATTTTTTAATTTCATCATAGCTGTCGCCCAACATTGCCTGTAAAGCATCATCATCACTGATTTTATGGCGTTTAAACTGTACCGCACACAAAACGGCACCCAAGCCAATCCACAACAATAAAATAATGTACTCTGCTGGGGCCAAAGACATTGACGTACCTGGAATCAGGGTCATCAAGATAATACCTAAAGCACCTAAGGCACCCAAGAACGGCAACCAGCTAATGCGGGTTTGGTAAGGACGCACGTTATTAGGATAAAGCTTACGGATTTTATACATGCACAACACCGTCAACACCCAAGACAAACCCACGTACACGCCACCGGTATCCAAGAACCAAATCATGGCGCCTTTACCCAACCACCCTAAAGCCAAGGTAATCACCAAGGTCATGGTCAAAGCGTTGGCAGGTACGCCATTTTTATTCACTTTACCCAAGAATGCGGGCAGTAAGCCACCACGGCCCATGGCAAAAATAATACGCGAACAGCCCATAGCCATTCCTAAAGAACCCGTACCCATCCCTAAGAACGCAATCCCAGTAGCGGCATAGCCTAAGGCTGGATAGCCAGCGTGGGTAAACGTACTGATGGCACCGAAGTCCATCGCGGCCGATTCTTGCCAAGGAATGATCATCGCGGTGCCCAACAGCACTAAGCAGTAGTAAGCACCCGCCAAGAAAATGGTCAAAACAATGGCCACGCCAATTTTTTTCGGGGCAATATTGGCTTCTTCGGCCAATAACGACACCAGGCTAAAACCCGTCAAAAACGTTAACGCAGGAATCACAAAGCGCATGGTTGAGGTAATCCCTTCCATCGCTAACCCAGAACCATCAGGCGTTGAAGCCACAAAAGCCGGCCAAAAGTTAGCCCACTCACCCAAGGCAATACCCGCACCTGCTAAGGCCACGCCAAGCGCCACCTTAATGATGAACAGAATTTTTTGGGTGCCCGCACCAACGTCCACGCTTTTACTGTTCAAGAAATAAAACGCGATCACCAAGGCAATACCAGCTAATAGCCCCCAAAGGTAAACTTGGCTACCGGCAATGCTGTAAAGCGGTATGCTTTCCATCACCGGCTTAAAGGACGGTATGCCCTGGCTAATCAAGCCCCCAAAAGCCGCCATGTAAAAAGCGGTACTGCTGATGAAGGCGCCGATTAACAGCCACCCGATCACGAAAGCCAAGGTTCGGTTATAGGCGATGAAGGTAAACAAAATCTCGCCACCGGCGCGAGGAAACTGCGCCGCCAATTCGGCGTAAGCCAAGGCGATACAGGCGGCCAATGCGCAGGCCAACAACATACCCAACACCACACCACCGGCGCCATAGCTAGAAAAGAATGAACTGGTGGTGTAAATCCAGCCCGAACCGATGACACCTGCGGTGCCCAGCGTCACCAAAGAGGTGAAGCTTAATGATTTTTTTAATGATTGACTCATAGTAAAGAATAATCCTCTGTTTCACATATTGCTAAATATTATGGTTGTGCCACACTATAAAGTGCTTGTTCTTGCTCGGTGTAATACGCCCACAGCTGATTACCGTAGTCGTAATGCCACCATTCCGTCGATAAATTGCTAAAACCTGCTTCAATCATCGCCCAATACAGTAGGCGACGATTATGCTGAGCAATGCTTTCAGGCTGCTCTTCTAAAGCTGCCGTCCAACTAGCCTCAACCGGCTCATCAAAACCACTACCCATGTCCAGCCACTCACCCTTACTGTTACATAGGGTTAAATCAACCGAGCCACCGGTTAAATGCGGGCTAGGACAAAGTGGGTCAGTACTGGGCTTGGCCACAAACTGCGCCAAAATTTCCTGCTGCTTGGCGGGGCTTTCATGCGCAAAGCGCGCTTTAATATCTAGCCCCACTTGATCGATCAGCGCCTGCTGCAACATCACTGGACGCCAACCGTCTAAGATCAACAAATGTACACCATCAGGCAAAAACGACGCCGCTCGACGCAAACGTGCTAGTAATCCCTCACGCACATAGCACGTAGGCAAAGCATGAGCGATACCTTGTTTAAAATAATCTGACTGTGTGTAAATTTGCTGATCTAATAAACAGCTCGTGTCGACTAAAGGCTCGCTCTTAGGCGTAATAGGTAGCGCCAAAATGGCTTCCCAGCACAATGGTTTCGTCACGGGTATGGGTTTATTAATCATGACTTCTCCTTTTTTGTAGTACCCTTCATTATAACTTTCTCGCCTGTTACTTTCTAAACATATAAACTCTTTATTTCAAAATAGTTAACTCAATTAACATTTTTAAAAAAATTAAAAACCAAAATTAACTATATATTTCAATAATTTTCAAAACATTATTAAATGATTATTGATTAAAGAATTTAACCAAAATGTTATCAATCTAACATTTCTCACTGACTGAGACGAATACCCTCTAAAGATTAGCGATCACCCATAAAAAAAGCAGCGCCGCAGCGCTGCTTTTTTGATAACCCATACCTATCTGGCTTGATACTGCCTTAAGAAGGCTACGCTGTCAGCAAAGGCCTGCTGAGCAGGCTCGCCATCCATCTTAAACTGATATTCATGCTCAGTGACCACATCAGCTAAATCAAAGAAACGGCTGCTGACCGCGACGTCTTGTTTTTGTAACGCCGCCACCAAGGCCCGCCCGTGCGGCTCAAAAGAAAAGGTGTTGCCATCGGTCACGTAAGTTGGGGGAAAGTCAGCCGTAATGTGTGACACCACATCGGCCTGCTGCACGGCTTCACTGGCCAACCAATCTCGATCACCTAAATAGCTCCAGCCCAGCTGATTCAGCACAAAGTTCACGAGGTTTGAATCGGTGCCTCCTTTGAGTGCAGTTAAATCATAGGGCCCACAATAAAGCAGCACGCCTTTGATATGCGCCTTGGGCACCACCGCTGGCATGGCCATGCTGGCCGCCAACTGAGGATTGGTTTGTATGGCCACAAACTGCGCCGCCATTTGCGCGCCCGCCGAATCGCCGGCAAAAAATAGCCGCCCCATATCGCCCTGATATTTAGGCGCCTGCTCTAACAAGGCCTGATAAACCTCTTGAATTTGCACCAAAGGCGTTGGGTATACCGCTGCAGGCGCCAACTGATAGTTCATCGCCACCACTATATAGCCTTGATTGGCCAAGGCTGGTGCAAAATAACGGACATCGGTTTTATCCCCAGCGACAAACGCGCCCCCGTGCACCCAAATCAGCACGGGCAATTTAGTGCCAGGCTTTATCGTGCTGGGCGCATAAACATCATAAACATTGTTTTGATGCTGCGATGGGTAGCTGAGGTTGGGCCAAACCTCAACATTGTCCTGAATTTGGGCATAGTCCAGCGGCGGCGTGGCCAGCGGCACAGATTCAATCAGCTTTTTCACCGCCCATGAGGTCGGTGCGGGTGACACACAGCCGGCGACAGCCAGGCTGGTGGATAAAAGCAAGGTCAGAAAAGGTTTGGTCATAAGGCCTCATGCTCACACAGCCACGCATCAAAGGCGGGCATATACTGGGATTGATCGGTAGCAAGCTAGCGCCAAGCAATCCGATCGGCGACAAAACATGTGATACAGGATTGACATGGCTAAAACCAGCATAAAAAATGCCGTCCCAACCATCAAAATATAACGGGGTGCGGCATGCTTTAACGGGCTTGGCTCAAGCCTTAGAACGCACGGCGAAACGGCTTCACCGTCACGCTTTGATAAATGCCGGCAGCCACAAAAGGGTCTGCCTGTGCCCATGCCTCGGCTGCGGCCAAATCGCTAAATTCGGCAATAATGGTTGAGCCAGTAAAGCCTGCCTCACCTGGATTTTCGCTGTCAATAGCTGGATGTGCCCCCGCCAATACCAGCTGGCCAGCAGCCTGCAAAACCTCTAAACGGGCTAAATGTTCGGGACGAATGGCCAAGCGTTGAGCCAAAGAGTTCGGCGCATCAATGGCGCTGATAACATATAACATGAGGATTCCTTAAGTCGTGTGAAGTATTACTCTGGTTGAAATAGGTAAAACTTAAGTTTAGCACGAGCCTGAGCGGTGTCATCGTCGTTTTGACTTAATCTAAGCCTTTACTCAACCGCCTGCCAAACAAACGGCCACTTACAGCCCACGCTGCCACTCTTGGCGCAGATGCACGTGTTCAGGCGCGGCAATGGCTTGTCGAACCTGCGCCAACAGCGCCTCTTTATCGCGCCCTAACTGACCTTTGAGCACCAAGTAATTCGACGCATGGTCGCTGCGAAACACGGTTTTGTCTAAATTGAGCTCGCGTAAAAATCGCTCCACCTCAATAAACAACTCGGCCTGATCCAAAGGCTTAAACTCTGGGTAACGGCTTTTAAAGCGCTCCATACCCAAGGGAAAGCTCACCACCAGCGTCGACAGGTATTCTGGTTGAGCCTCATTCATCAACTGGGCTGAGCGATCTGCGTGTTGGGCACTGAGCTGACTGCCGCCAAGCCCGTTCAGAATCATCACCGAACGGGTCATGCCCGCCTCGCCTAACTTATTTAAGGCGCTAAGCGAAGAAGCATAAGTTTCGCCCTTATTCACCATCGCCAACACCTCATCATCACCCGACTCACAGCCAATATAGGCCATGCTTAAACCAGCATCAACCAGCTCTTTGAGCTCAGCCACCGATTTATTTTTAACGTTACTGGGCAGACAATAGCTCGACACTCGGCCAATATTGGGAATCTCTTTTTTAATCCCTTCTAGAATCGTCATCAGCCGCCGCGTAGACAAGGCCATGGCGTCGCCATCAGCCAAGAAAATTCGCCGTATGTCCATCATTTGGGCTGCCTTCTGTAGCTCAGATAAAACCTGTGCCTCAGGGCGCACGCTGAATTTTTTTTGCGGTGCCGTGTACATTTCGCAAAAGGTGCATTGATTCCAAGAACAGCCATTGGTGATCGGTAAAATCAACGAGCGCGCCTCGCTGGGCGGACGAAACACCGGCTCAATGTAGTCGATGGGAAACGTTTGGTGAAACATAGTGGCTCCTAAATTCTGGGCCAGTCGTGGTAGCCACGCTGGCCTTATCGTTATCAATCATTCATTGCTGCCTAAGCGTAGGACAGGACAACTCAACCTCACCAGCCATTCTTCATGCCGCCTCAATATGCGTGCATCGGCTTGATCAGGCTCATCACGCCAAACCTAATCCACCCTGGCCTGCTACCGTGTCTGAGCCTTAAGCCGGCTCATTACTCAAACCAGCATACAGATCCAGCCACTCAGGATTTTCACGTTCAATCAGCGCCAGGCGCCAATTGCGCGGCCAGCGCCTGATTTTCTTGGCACGCTGCTCGGCCACCAGCAGATTTTCCTGTGGTTCAAAATAGACTAAGAACACCGTTTGATGGCTCGCATGCAACGGCGTGCCCGTCAACGCTTTATGCTGTGTGACCTGATCCCATAAATCGACACAGCAGCTAATGTGCATGATGCTTTGCTGTTTATTGACCATGATGTATACCCAAGCACTGTCTGACATAAGGGCCTCCTCAAGTTGGCACCACAAAACATGACTAAAGCATAAGTTAACGTATCCACCCCAAGGTGTCACGATTAATCTGACGGGTCATCCTATTCTAAATCATTAATGCTAAAAAAACCCACTAACCTTTAAGTTAGTGGGTTAAATCAAGCTTTTAAAGCTTATTTTTCGACCTGACTCACGTCACGTACGGCACCTGTGTCGGCACTCGTGGTCATGGCAGCGTAGGCGCGCAAGGCAGCAGACACATAGCGCTCACGGTTCACTGGCTTCCACGCTTGTTTGCCGCGGGCGTTCATCTCATCGCGGCGGCTAGCCAACTCAGCGTCGCTTACCGCCAAATGGATGGTGCGGTTTGGAATGTCAATTTCAACCGTATCGCCTTCATGCACCAAACCGATTGCCCCACCCTCAGCCGCTTCTGGCGACGCATGGCCAATCGACAAGCCTGACGTACCGCCAGAGAAGCGGCCATCGGTCAACAAGGCGCAGGCCTTGCCTAAGCCTTTTGACTTAAGGTAAGACGTTGGGTACAGCATCTCTTGCATGCCTGGACCGCCTTTGGGCCCTTCGTAACGAATGATCACGATGTCCCCTGCCACCACTTGATCAGCTAAAATACTGGCCACCGCATCGTCTTGACTTTCATATACGCGGGCACGCCCGGTAAATTTCAAGATGCTATCGTCCACGCCAGCGGTTTTCACAATACAGCCACGCTCAGCAATATTGCCGTACAGCACGGCCAAACCGCCGTCCTGTGAGTAGGCGTGCGCTAAATCGCGAATACAGCCTTCAGCACGATCGTTGTCAATGCTGGGGTAATGACGGTCTTGGCTAAAAGCTTGAGTGGTGCGAATGCCGCCAGGCGCAGCCAAGAAGCGTTGATGCGCTTCTGAGTCAGGTGCATTCACCATAATATCCCAACGCTTAAAGGCTTCTGCCATGCTTGGGCTGTGTACCGTTGGCAACTGGTTATGAATCAATCCAGCCCGATCCAACTCTGCCAAAATACCCATCACGCCACCCGCACGGTGCACGTCTTCCATGTGATACTTCTGCGTAGACGGCGCGACTTTGCACAAACACGGTACTTTACGGCTGATTTGGTCAATGTCGGCCATTTTGAAATCTAAGCCGGCTTCGGAAGCCGCGGCCAAAAGGTGTAAAACCGTGTTGGTAGAACCGCCCATAGAGACATCTAGCGCCATGGCGTTTTCAAACGCCTGTTTAGTGGCGATGTTACGCGGCAACACGCTGTCGTCATCTTGCTCATAATAGCGTTTGGCCAAATCCACAATGGTGCGGCCCGCTTCTAAGAATAACGCCTTACGTTTGGCGTGCGTTGCCAAGAGTGAGCCGTTACCCGGCAATGATAGGCCTAATGCTTCGGTTAAGCAGTTCATTGAGTTGGCGGTAAACATGCCTGAACAAGAGCCACAGGTAGGACAAGCCGAACGCTCGGTTTCGTCTACTTGGGCGTCGCTGATTTTGTCGTTGGCCGCATCCACCATGGCGTCTACTAGGTCTAGCTTACGGATTTGGTTGTCAATGCTGATGACTTTACCGGCTTCCATTGGCCCACCGGACACAAAAATAACCGGAATATTGAGGCGCATCGCGGCCATCAACATCCCTGGGGTGATCTTGTCGCAGTTGGAAATACACACTAATGCGTCGGCGCAATGGGCATTGACCATATACTCAACCGAATCGGCGATGAGGTCGCGGCTAGGCAAGCTGTACAGCATGCCGCCATGGCCCATGGCAATGCCGTCATCCACGGCAATGGTGTTGAATTCTTTGGCGACGCCGCCATGCGCTTCAATCTCGCGGGCCACCATTTGGCCGAGATCTTTTAAATGTACGTGGCCAGGCACAAACTGAGTAAACGAGTTAGCAATGGCAATGATGGGCTTACCGAAGTCGGTGTCGGTCATGCCGGTGGCGCGCCATAGGGCCCGTGCACCAGCCATATTGCGACCATGGGTGGACGTTTTTGAACGATATTGTGGCATGCTGATTCCTTTAGGCAGGCGAACGCTTCTGGGTTCGTCCTGCAGTTCCTTAAATAAACAAACAGACGCAGCAGGCTATTATTGATTGTTTCTGCTGTGGTCACGGCCAAGGGTAAAGGCCATGCATAGCGCGACAAGGGTACAACTGGGCTGCAATTGCAGGCCAGTATGGTCGGCTATGGTGATGAACGGGTATCTTTTAGCCCCAGCCCATCGACACGTCAAAATGCGGCTTCGGCCACGGCCCTCAGCGTGAGGGGCGCAACCGATAAAAAAAGAGGCTTTTAAGCGCTCGGTCAGTCTTCCTTTTTACTGCATTCCGTTGGAAAACTCAATAGAGATTAGCCATCTTAGACAGCTTGTAGAGCCGCCATGGCCAGCCTATGGCTGCGCTATTCATAAATGTGCAGCAATAGCCGCAGCAAGAAATGCCCCACTAAATAGCCCACAAATCCCCACTCCAAGGCACGCAGGATCCGACTCAACGATCGGATGTGGGCGTAATCGGGCACGGCTGCGGCAATCTGGGGCGGCGGCTGCCTATTTTGCACCACCCAGTTTAAAAGATGCTGGTAACGATGGCATAAGAGACTGAGCCATACGTAGTCGGCGCGGGGACTACCCGCCTGCCGATACAGGGCTTCATCGGTTTTTAAAGCGCTAATCAAGCGTCTGGTGCGTACCTGCAATACCCCTGCCAACAGCACCATCAGTGCCACCCAAATCAACGGTATCCAACCCCAGCTCATACGTTTACTCCTTTACCCTACGATTCACGAAGAAGGCCTTAGCCCCTTCCCACGCATACCGATTGGCAATCGCGCCAGTGAAGCTTAAAATACCCCTCAGACACAAAGCCTACGCCAATCGCTTATCTTGCCCTATAATGAGCATGGCTCAACACAGGTTTTCATACTATGGTCGGCCATAATGACTTTTTAGGCAAACCAACTGCCTTTTCTATGGTCTGAACGGCTAGGTGTTTCGATGACGATCGCCGAAACGACGTTAAACCCCTTACAAGAGAATATATTCACCATATGATTGTTCACCCTCAATTTGACCCCATCCTCGTGTCGTTAGGGCCGCTGCCCATCCGCTGGTACGCCCTGAGCTACATCGTGGGCTTTGCCCTATTCATCTTTTTGGGTAAGCGCCGCATTAAGGCCGGCAACACCTTTTTCACTGAAAAACTGCTCGATGATTTCGTGATCTGGGGCGTTTTAGGCGTGATCCTAGGCGGCCGTTTAGGCTACATCTTGTTTTATAAATTCGGCGACTATCTGGCCGACCCTTTGTCGATTTTCAAAGTCTGGGAAGGCGGCATGGCCTTTCACGGTGGCTTCATCGGCGTACTGGTGGCCATTTTGCTGTTCGCCATCAAACAAAAACGCTCTTTCTTTGAGGTCTCTGACTTTATTGCCCCTTTAGTACCGCTGGGCTTGGCTTCAGGGCGCATCGGCAACTTCATCAACGGTGAACTATGGGGTCGCGTCACCAGCCCTGACGCATGGTGGGCCATGGGCTTTCCTCAGGCTGCCCACGAAGACATCGCCTACGCCACCACCCACCCACAGTGGATGACGACGCTGGTTGAGCACAATATGCTGCCGCGTCACCCGTCACAGCTGTATCAGTTTGCGCTGGAAGGCCTGTGCTTATTTATCATCGTTTGGCTATTCTCGCGTAAACCACGCCCAGTGGGCCAAGTGTCGGCCTTATTCCTATTGGGCTATGGCTTCTTCCGCTTCTTGGCCGAGTTTGCGCGCGAGCCTGATGACTTCCTAGGCTTATTGGCGTTTAATCTGTCTATGGGCCAGTGGTTAAGCCTGCCCATGATCGTGGCGGGCCTAGCGCTGTTTGTGTATTTCGGCAAAACCCGCGCCGTATCCAAAGTATAAGGCCAACCCATACCGCAACAGCCGCCCTCTTGGGCGGCTGTTTTGCGTTCAATCGCGCGTTTCCTAAAATAAGGGCCACAAA
The DNA here is from genome assembly GCA_041228285.1 of Neisseriaceae bacterium CLB008. Lineage (NCBI taxonomy): Bacteria > Pseudomonadati > Pseudomonadota > Betaproteobacteria > Neisseriales > Neisseriaceae > Neisseriaceae bacterium CLB_ANTARCTIC_008. The sequence continues at coordinate 2,054,263 of CP166133.1, forward strand.
ACGACTCCAGCATATTGGGGATTGAGCCTCAAGCCTGGGTCGGTCGTGACCCAGCCTATAAAACTATGGATTGTTCACCGTCGCGTAGGGTGGGTAAAGCGTAGCCTACCCACCACTCCTAACGTGCTCAGGTGCCCACATTTAAAACCCGCGTGGGTCACGACCCACCCTACGCTTAAGGGCTGACGCTGTAGACGTAAAAAAAAGCCTAGGGAACGATACGATAAACCATTGTATCGTCAGCACCAGACCTTAGAGTGAATCCCTATCAGAAAAACATCTCTTAAACGCGCACCAAAAAACCAACCTATTGAATATATTAACCTAATCACCACACACTGCCCCCCGCATGCTATGCTAGAGCACATAACCTTATCAAATCAATCGATTAAGGCCCAATCGCCAATCTGCACGCCTGAACGCAGGGCACTGCTCGAATCCGAGCAAAAAACCAACACTCAACGCCCCATCGCTCAGGCAAATTACAAAAATAAATTGACAGAAAAAAAGCAGATTATTTACTATTTTGGCCGGACCATGAGTCCATGGTCTGCCTTTTTATGCGAAGAATCCTCATGAGCGATCGTCATTTAAGCAGCAACCCCTGCGTCAGCTGCGGCGCCTGTTGCGCCACCTTTCGGGTGTCGTTTTACTGGGCCGAAGCCGATGCCCTAAGCATCGCCCCCGAGTTGACCGAACAGGTCAACGCTTTTTACGGCTGTATGGCCGGCACCAACCAACCGCAGCCTCGCTGCCAAGCACTAGAGGGCGACATCGGCGCTGAAACCCGCTGCCAAATTTACCATCAGCGCCCTGGGCCTTGCCACGAACTACAGGCCGGCGAAGCCAAATGTAATCAGGCCCGCCTACGCCACGGCCTCAGCCCTATTCCCACTCAACCCCTTACCCACCCTCCAGGAGCCAACGATGATGCCCATTTTGATCACGCCAGCTAATTGCCTGTCTCAGCCTGTCTTATAGACAGGCTTTTTTTATGCCTCCTCATGCACCCCCGCCAATAGGCGTAAAAAAACCTGTCCAGAAGACAGGTTTCAGCCAGACCAATGGCGACTTAGGCTAACTCATGGCTCGGCCATCTTGTAGACGAACCAAACCCAGTAACAGCTTGACCAAAAACCACAGCATGATCAAACCCGCACACGCCATGGCGCCAAACGTCCAGCCCCACCTCGGCAGTTGATCCAACAGCAAAGGCCAAACCAAGCCATAGGCCACCATCAAAAGGGGCACTAGGCTCAGCGCCAGCTGCCACCAAAATAGACGAATTAAATAGTTAAGGTGGCTTTCATACAGGGTGCCTTTAAAGTCACCGCGCCGAACATAGGCGTACACCACACCGATCACCGCCACCAATGTGCTCAAGAACAGCGAGACCACAAAGATGATGTACACCATTAAGGTTTCTTGACGGGCGTTAATTGTCGGTGATTCAGCCACAGTATTCACCAGCCTTAACCCACCACGCCCTGATGGTCATTCCACTTCACAAAACCAAAGATGACGCGATACACATACCACACAAAGGCGGCGAACATGATCACAAAGCCAATCAAAATCACCGTGGTTAAAAAACCCAGCACGCTGAGGCCAAACGTCACCCAAATGGTTTTAATCAAATAATTCATGTGGCCATAATAAATGGTGCCCTGAATGTCGTTGCGCCGTATATAGGCATAAATCAAGCCCACTAGGGTACCCACGCCACCCGTCACTAAACCGGCCGCAATGGCGATGTAGACCATTAAGGTTTCTTTACGGGCGTCTAAGGTTGGGCCAGGCTGACCCGTTTCATGCATGATGATGGGTTCTTGCATCGTGTATTCCTCTTAATCAATCATCTAAACAAATAAACACAGCTTACGCTAAGACACTGCGCAAGCCCAATAAATTCCGCTTAAGACAGCTTATTTATAAACTAATCACACTAATCTTTCTGCTGGTTCATATTGCTTTAATCCCCTGTTGCGGCCAAAATAACCCTTTATTTGCCATACCGTGTCTTTTAGGAGGACCACCATGTCGCTCAACACAGCCGTCATCAGCGCCACTGGTTTATATACCCCGCCCCACGCCATCTCCAACGACGAGCTGGTGCACGCGTTTAATACTTATGTAAACCAATACAATGAAGCCCATCAGGCCGACATCACCGCCGGCACGTTGGAAGCTCTGCGCGAATCCAGCTCTGAGTTTATTGAAAAAGCCTCCGGCATTAAGAGTCGCTACGTGTTAGACAAAGTGGGGATTCTAGACCCCAACCTCATGCGCCCTAATCTGCCTGAGCGCAGCAACGAAGAGCTGTCGATTCAGGCCGAAATGGGTGTAGAAGCAGCTAAAGCGGCACTGAATAAGGCCGGCCTCACCGGCGCCGACATCGACATGGTGATCGTGGCTTGCTCCAATATGCAGCGCGCCTACCCCGCCATTTCGGTCGAAATCCAAGCCGCCTTAGGCTGCCAAGGCTTTGCCTTCGACATGAACGTGGCCTGCTCCAGCGCCACCTTCGGCCTGCAAACGGCACAAAATGCCGTACTGGCTGGCTCTGCTCGTCGCGTGTTGATGGTGAATGCTGAAATTTGCTCGGCCCACCTTAACTTTCGCGAACGCGACAGCCACTTTATTTTTGGCGATGCGGCCACCGCCGTCATCGTCGAGCGCGCCGATCTGGTTGACGCCCACGCGGGCTTTGACATCATTGGCTGTCAGCTGTGGACTCAGTTTTCCAACAGTATTCGCAACAATGCCGGCTTTTTAAATCGCTGCGCCCCTGAACACGCCCAAGACGCCGACAAATTATTCGTGCAAAATGGCCGTAAAGTATTTAAAGAAGTTTGCCCAGCCGTGGGCGAACACATTGTGAGCCATTTGGCCGCGGTTAACCTACCGGCCGAACAGGTCACCCGCTTTTGGCTGCACCAGGCCAATCTGAGCATGAATGAATTGATCGCCAAACGCGTGCTGGGCCGTAGCGCCAGCCGTGAAGAAGCGCCCATCATTCTAGACCAGTACGCCAACACCAGCTCTGCCGGCTCCATCATCGCTCTGCACCTACATCACGAAGGCATGCAGCCTGGTGATTATGGCGTGGTGTCTAGCTTTGGTGCCGGTTATTCGATTGGCTCAGTGATCCTACAAAAGAGATAAAGCCCATGCCTCCCAGCAAGCAAAAAAAACGCGCCGTCTATGCCGGCAGCTTTGACCCCCCCACCAACGGCCATCTGTGGATGATCCGTAAGGCGCAAGACCTATTCGATGAGTTGGTGGTGGCCATTGGCGTCAATCCAGACAAACGCTGCACCTTCAGCATTGATGAGCGCCAATTTATGCTGCGCGAAATCACCCGCGGCTTTCCCAACGTTCGGATTGCCGTATTTGAACATCAGTTTTTGGTGAACTACGCCCAAAGCATTGACGCTGACTACATTGTGCGCGGCATCCGCACGGCGTCCGACTACGAATACGAGCGCTCCATGCGCTACATCAATTCAGACATGCAGCCGGATGTGGCCACCGTATTCCTCATGCCGCCGCGAGAGTATGCGGAAGTATCGTCCACCATGGTCAAAGGCATGGTAGGACCAAAAGACTGGCAAGAAGTCATCAAGCAATACGTGCCCGACGCCGTGTATGAAAAAATCATGCAGGATCATTTATACTCAGCCCGCTAGCTTTTCATCGCGACAAAAAAACCGAAACGGCGACCCGTTTCGGTTTTTTCATCTTTACTGGCCTATTTTTGATAGGGGTTAGTTAAACCCTGCATCAACACCATCAAATAATCTTTAACCTGAGCCTCAGTACAGCCCATTAAAATCGCGTCTTCCAACGCATCCTGAGCCAGCTGTTGCAGCTCTTCTAGGTTTTCTGTCATCACCTTGATTTTCTCGGTACACGACACGATTTGGCCATCTTCGCCCCGCCAAACGGGCATTTCAGGTAAATTCATTGACACTCTTCTTCTCAATTAACAGGCAGCCATAACGCTGCCAGAAGGCATACACATCCCACGCCCTACTGACTCAATTACTTAACAAACTTCGCCGTATTCATGGTTTGGTGATTAATGCGGCGAGCGCCGTTAAAGCGCTTAGACCAATAGCTGTTGGTCATGCTGGTGATCTCAACCGTTTTGCCCGTACGGGGCGATTGAATAAAACGATCATTGCCCAAATACATGCCCACGTGCGAATTCGCAAACCCGCGGGTGTTAAAAAACACCAAATCGCCCGGCATTAAATCAGATCGACTCACCGCTTGGCCAACTTTAGCCATTTCAGCAGAAGTGCGTGGTAAGTTGATGCGAAACGACTGCTTGAAGATGTATTGAATAAAACCACTGCAATCTAGACCTTGGGCTGGGGAAGAGCCACCAAACTTATAGGCCACGCCTAAAAGCCCCATGGCGTTCATGATTAAATCACCTACCTGCTCTTTATTCATGTCGCGCGTGTCTGCGGCAGAAGCCACCGGCATCGCTTCGCCACGGCCTTTAATCACGATGCTTTGCTGTTGCTTTTGGGCAATCAAATCATCTAGAGGGTCCGCCGGCGCTAGGCCAACCCAAGCGCCTAACACCAAGGCAAACGCCTTGTGCCAATAATTATTCATAAAGTTCACTATATAAAGCCCAAGCGTCCGTAAGGTGATGTACGCACGATTAGGGTATGTTATTCTCTAGGCATTGTGTTACATCCATCCTAAGGCTGTTTATGATCACCAAAACCTTCATTGCACTGCGCGATTTGCCCCGTCTCAAACAAATTGTGAGCATTTTGGCCAAACATGGCCTGGGCAGCTTTATTCAACGCATGAAGTTGATGAAGTTATTCAACCGAAAAGCCTTAAGCGAACACAATACCACTCATAAAAAGTATCTGACCACGCCACAACGGTTTCGTATGGCCTTCGAAGAACTCGGCCCCACCTTCATTAAGCTGGGACAAATTCTGTCTACTCGGGTCGACATGTTCCCGCCAGAATGGACCAGCGAGTTTGCCAAGTTACAAAATGACGTCCAACCCATGGGCACAGAAGTCATTCAAGTATTGGTTACCGAACGGCTTAAACAGCCTATCCCTTCGGTATTTGATTATTTTAGCCCCGAGCCCATCGGCAGTGCATCGATCGCTCAGGTGCATCGTGCCACCCTCAAAACGGGGGAGGACGTGGTGGTCAAGGTCAAAAGACCCAATATCGAAGCCAAAATTCAGGCCGACCTACGCATTTTAACCTATTTAACCAAACTTATGGAATCAGAAATACCAGAATTGCGTCGATATCAGCCCACACAAATGCTGCACTACTTTACCAAAAGCCTGGCCAAAGAGCTTAATTTATCAATAGAACGCCGATACTTACAGCGTTTTAACGATACCTTTAGTCACGACCCAACGGTAAACGTTCCCTTGGTGTATCCAGAATACTCTAGCCATGACATCTTGGTAGAAAGCTTTGTGGCCGATACCTTATTGACCCATCTCGACCTTGCCACGCTTAGCCACGATGATCGGCACCAGATCGCCAGCCACATTGCCGATGCCATTTTAAGCATGATCCTCAAGCACGGTTTCTTCCACGCCGATCCACATCCAGGCAATATTTTAGTCGGCGCCGACCACAAGATCACCTTCATCGACTTTGGTCTAGTCGGGCATTTAAGCAACACTCGCCGCAAAGAGCTCATCAACCTCATCAACGCGCTGGTGGAGCGCGACCAAATGGAGATGCAGTTTGTGCTCAGCAACTGGGCTCAAGGCGATCTGCCCGACGAAACCCAGCTGGGCATGGACGTCTTGGAAATGATGCTCAACTACGAACATCTGCCGATGAAGGATTTAAAGATCAGCCAAGTCATCCACGACATCACCAGCGTCATGCGCGAACACGAGCTCACGCTGCCGCCTGATTTAGTGATGCTGTTTAAAACCTTAATCACCCTAGAAGGCGTGGTCAAAAACCTAGACGGCGAATTTCAACTGCTAGAACACACCAAGCCGCTGGTCATGGCCGCCATCAAAAGCCAGGCCAGTCCGCGCCATCTACAGCAAAAACTGAAGGCCCAAAGTCGACTCTTTGCCCAATTTGCCAGCGATTTACCGGCCAACATCGTCGGCCTCAACCGCAAGCTCAAACGCGGCCAGCTCAGCCTGAATCTGGACGTCAAACGGCTGGAGCAGTTCGGCCACCAAATCGACAAAAGCGCCAACCGACTCACCATGGGCATCGTCACAGGATCCCTGATCATCGGCTCATCTATCGTGATGTCCATCAACGCCGGGCCCAAAATATTTGGCCTGTCCTTTTTCGGCTTCATCGGCTATATGCTGGCCTTTTTCAACAGCGTCTGGCTGATTTGGTCCATTTGGCGTTCCAGCAAAAACTAAACCACGCAAAAAGCCACCGCAAAGGTGGCTTTTCATCATCACAACAGCGCCCGCTTACTGACCACTGCGATCAAAGTAACCACGGTCGGCCATACGCTCACACATACCAGCTTTGCGTGGTTCAGCTGGGAAGGCAACGCCTTTTTCTTTGGCTCGCTGCAACAGCGTTTTGTGCTGCTGATTCTGCACGCGCTTACAGCTGTTGTAATCCTTACTGTTCATAATCTGATCGTGGTAGGTCTGCGCCTCAGCTTGGGTCAATAAGCCTGCGGCCACACCGCCGGAACGGTGACCATTAGGCCCTTGCTGCCAGTGCTGACCACGTTGATGATCGCCGCGAGGGCCCATCCGATGGCCACCCTGCCAATGACCACCTTGCCATTGGCGCTGGCCTTGAGTGGCGCTGGTGCCACTGTCGCGCTCCACGGTGACGCCAGGAATGGCGCCGTTGACGGTATTGGCCTGGGCTAAACCGGTGGCGGCCATGGTGAGGGCTAAAGAGAGGCTAAGAATCATGTGCTTGTTCATAAGGGTGTCTCCTGTCATTAATAATAAACTGCAAACTCAATCACTTGATGACACCATTACACCATAAACATGTAACATGGCTATGTCAAAAAACCCCTATTTTGTCACCCATTGCAACAAAGACTGCCTTTGATACAAAGTGTTACAAAATCATCCGTTTCTCGCTTCAAATCAAGATAGAATAAGCACATGGATACTTTAGATCATATTTTAGTGGTCGACGACGACGTCGAAATCTGCCAACTTTTAAGCCAATACTTAAATAAGAATGGTTATAAAACCAGCATTGCCCACGAGGGTCGTGCCATGTGGCAGATTCTGGACACCACCCACATCGACCTCATCGTGCTCGACCTGATGCTGCCAGGCGACGACGGCCTCACCTTATGCCGCAACTTAAGGGCCCAGTCCAATATTCCCGTCATCATGTTGACGGCCCTTGGTGAAGAAACCGATCGCATCATCGGTCTGGAGATGGGCGCCGACGACTATCTGCCCAAGCCATTTAGTGCCCGCGAACTATTGGCGCGGATTAAAGGCGTGCTGCGCCGTACCCGCACCTTGCCACCTAGCTCGCGCCTAAACAAACAGCAGGCGCCAGCCAAATGGCGCTTCGGCCCCTGGCTCTTAGACAGCAGCCAGCGCCACCTCATCGACGCCAACGGCGTGATGACGGCGCTCAGCAGCACTGAATATCGCTTATTGCTGGTGTTTCTCAACCACCCAGAACACGTTTTAAGCCGCGATCAATTGATGGACTTAACCCAAGGCCGCGACGCCAACCCGCTGGACCGCATCATCGACGTTCAGGTCAGCCGCCTGCGTGCACGATTGCAAGACGACCCGAAAGAACCAACCCTCATCAAAACCGTTCGTAACGAAGGCTATGTATTGGCCGTACCGGTTGAGCTGGTGTCATGAAGCGCTTCTTGCCCAATTCCCTATTCGGGCGCTTAATCTTGGTGCTGTTTACCGGCCTCTTGATTTCCCAGCTCATCAGCCAATTCATCAACCATGAAGAGCGCGGCCTATTGCTGTCTGAAAACGCCAGCCGCCAAGCCGCCCACCACATTGCCGACACAGTCCAGCTACTGGAGCCGCTCAGCCCAGAAGCGCGGGCGCGCGCCGTGGCGCTGTGGCCCAATATTCGCCTACGCGACCAGCCCTTTAGCCTACGTGGCCGTAACCCTAGCAACAGCCGCTCCGAGAACCGCTTCAGCGCCTGGCTGGCCCAAACCCTCGGGCCCGACTATCGCTACAGCGTCAGCCCCATGCCAGGGCGCATGATGCGCGGTGAACACCACGGCGGGGGCGGCGAACGCGGCGGCGGACCTTATGGCCCCAGACCAGAAGAGCGCGCTAACCCAGCAGATGCCGTCACCTTCTTGGTACAAGTACCGCTTAAAGATGGCCAATGGCTGCTCTTTAACAGCAGTATTCCCAAAGCCTCAAGCTGGTTGCCTTCACGAGCCCTGACCAATATTGCTCTATTGCTACTGGTGGTTCTGGCCCTCTCCTACCTGGCCGTGCGCTCACTCACGCGGCCGCTACAAAAACTGTCTAAGGCCGCCGACGCACTGGGACGCAACATCAACCAAGCGCCGATCCCAGAAACCGGCCCCACCGAAATTCGCCAGGTGGCGCGTGCGTTTAACCTGATGCAAGGTCGCTTACAAAGCTATATTCAAGACCGTACCCACGTCTTCTCAGCCATGTCGCACGATTTAAAAACCCCGATCACGCGCATGCGCTTACGCACTGACTTACTCGACGATGAGGCACTGCGGGAACGTTTTGAAAAAGACTTGAAAGAAATGGAAACCATGGTCACCGAGGCGCTGGCATTCATGAAGGGCTTAGACAACCACACTCCGGCTCAAGCCATCAATCCGCTGGCCCTTTTACAAAGCATCCAAACGGATTATCTCGAAGCCGATAAACCTGTCAGCCTCGAAGGCGACAGTACGCCGCCGCTGTGGGGACAAGCCGCCTTACTCAAGCGAGCCTTAGTCAACCTCATCGACAACGCCCTCTTCTACGGTCAGCGTGCCGACATCCAGCTACACCACGATGCCAGCGGCCTGAGCATCGACATTTTAGACGCTGGCCCTGGCATCAGCGCCGAGGTGCAAGAAAAGGTTTTCCAACCGTTTTTCCGAGTGGAAACCTCACGCAATCGAGACACTGGCGGCACCGGCCTTGGCCTGAGCATTGCCCGCAACATCATCCACAGCCACGGCGGCGACCTCAGCCTGCACAACCGCCCAGAAGGCGGCCTCAAGGTCAGCATTAAGCTGCCCTACAATACCCCCGACTAAACCCCCGCCCAGGCCTGCGGCTGAGTAATTTTAACAAAAGCCGCATCAATGGCCTGACGCAGAGCCTGATCGCCGCCGTTTTGGCTAAATGCAGTGGCGATCAGCTCATTGGTGCCGCCAGGCGTAGAGTGTGCCTGCTGCAAAGCCTTAAAGTCCACTTGATCGCCCTGAATTTGCTGCGCTAAATTCACAAACAGCTTGGCCAAATAAGGGGCACACACCTCGGGTGCCAAACCTTGAGCGCTTAACCACGCCTGACACTGAGCCATAAAGTGGTAATGCACCCCCATAAACGAGCCGGCGGTCATGAACACATTCAGCTCATGCTCGGTCTGCGCCACCACCACGCCGCCTAAAGCGGTAAAAATATGCGCCAGTTCATCGTCCTGTGGATAAATCGGCGTCATGCTTTGGTGCTGCGCCACAAACGGCAGCGGCACCGCCCGCAGTACCGTCCCAACGCCACCGGTCCAATCCTCGACCGTCGCTTGCGTGGCCGTTGCCATTAAACTGACGATTTTTTGCCCAGGCTTAAACCTCAGCCCACGCAAAACCGTTTCGGCCATTTGCGTGCGCAAGGCCACGAACACCATATCGGCCCCATCCACAATCTGCTGATTATCGATGGCAATGCTTACCGTCGCCACATCTTGGGCTAAAGCAGCCGCTATATCTGCATTGCGCGCCGAAATCAAAATTGAGCTGATTGGCATCGCCGTTTGGCTCAAGCCTCGAATAATGGCGTCGGTAATGACGCCCGTGCCAATAAAACCTAGTCTCATCTCATCCCTCTCGTCGTTTCATCAATCCATATAAGAACGTTTATTTATAACTGAATTAAAAGCAGTCGTCTATTTTGCCTTGCTGCGCCCTTGCTCCCCTACGCCCAAATCAGGTGGGTCTTAACCCACCCTCGCTAACCAGCAGTGCCTCAACACCAGCGCACGCAAAAAAAATCCCCAGCAGGCTGGGGATTTTAAGAAACAGCTGATTTATTTCGCTTCTTCAGGCTTCCATGTATCGCGTAAGGTCACCGTACGGTTAAACACGGGTGCACCCAAAGCATGGTCGCGGCGATCGGTCACAAAATAGCCCAAGCGCTCAAACTGGTAGTGCGACTCTGGCGCCAATTCATTCACAATCGACTCGGCAAAGCCTGTCACTTCTTGTAATGACTCAGGATTGATGAAATCAACAAAATCAAGGTATTCACCGTCTTCACCGCGGATCGCATCGGGGCGTGCTTCGGTAAACAAGCGATCGTACAGACGCACCTTAATCGGCGCGGCGTGCGCTTCAGACACCCAATGAATCACGCCTTTGACCTTACGGCCTTCTGGCGATTTACCCAAGGTATCGTGGTCAATGCTGCATTTAAGTTCAATCACGTTACCGGCTTCATCTTGCACCACTTCATCACACTTAATCACATAGCTATAGCGTAAACGCACTTCGCCACCCGGCGTCAGGCGCTGCCAGCCTTTAGGCGCCTCTAAGGCAAAGTCGTCGGCCTCAACGTACAGGGTACGGCTAATCGGTACTTCGCGCTCGCCCAACTCTGGACGTTTCGGATGGAACGGGGCGCTACGCGACTGAGTCAAGGCTTCGTCGTAGTTGGTTAGGGTTACTTTAATTGGGTTCAATACCGCCATGATGCGCGGTGATGCGCCTTCTAATTCTTCACGAACGGCGCCTTCCAACACCGAAATATCGATGATGTTTTCGCTTTTAGAGATGCCGATGCGCTTAGAGAACAAACGCAGGCCTTCTGGCGTATAGCCACGACGGCGCATGCCTGAAATGGTCGGCATGCGTGGGTCGTCCCAGCCGCTGACCTTCTCTTGTACCACCAGCTGTTGCAGCTTACGCTTAGACGTCACTGAATACAGCAACTCTAGGCGTGAAAACTCATATTGGCGTGGGTGAGACGGCGTGGCGATGCTGTCCAACACCCAGTCGTATAAAGGACGATGGCTTTCAAACTCTAAGGTACACAATGAATGGGTGATGTGTTCGATGGCGTCAGAAATCGCGTGGGTGTAGTCATACATTGGGTAGATACACCAAGCGTCACCGGTGCGGTGATGATGCACGCGACGCACGCGGTAAATCACCGGATCACGCAAGTTGACGTTGCCTGAGGCCATGTCAATTTTCAAACGCAGGGTTTTGCTGCCGTCGGCAAACTCCCCCGCCCGCATGCGGGTGAATAAATCCAAGTTTTCTGCCACGGTACGGTTGCGGTAAGGGCTTTCCTTACCGGGCTCGGTCAAAGAGCCGCGATAGGCGCGCATTTCTTCTGCATTCAGCTCACACACAAAGGCATGACCATCTTTAATCAATTGCACCGCAAAATCGTATAGGGCTTCAAAATAGTCGGACGCAAAGCGTACCTCACCATCCCACTGAAAGCCCAGCCAGCGCACGTCTTCTTGAATCGCGCGCACAAACTCATCCGATTCTTTTTCCGGATTGGTGTCGTCAAAGCGCAGATTGCACTTGCCACCATAAATGTAAGCCAAACCAAAGTTTAAACAAATACTTTTGGCGTGACCGATGTGCAAATAGCCATTCGGCTCGGGGGGGAAGCGGGTCACGATGCTGGCGTGCTTACCGCTCTTTAAATCGTCTTCAATAATGGTGCGAATAAAATGATTGTCTGCAAATTGATCTGGATTCATGGCTCTACAGTCTATGGTGCTAAAGTAAATAAGTTATTGTAACCGAGATTAGGCAAAATAAGAATGGCTAGGCTGGGATTAAAACGCACAAAAGGCCTGTGCCTACATGCATAGGCGCCTTACTCGGCGCAATCGTGGCCACAAAAAACCATTTGCATGTTAAGCTTGCTGCATCCCTTTTTTTGCCAAGGAGTCGTATGAAGCATTTGGTTAACTTTCGCGCCATTGAAGGCTATCGTGGCCACAATGGCCGCCCGCTGAAACCCAAAACCCTATTGCGCTCAGGGGAGCTGTTTGGCCTAGACGCCGCCGATAGCCTCAGCCTACAGAACGACTATAGCCTCCGCACCATCGTCGATTTTCGCGGCTCACAAGAAGTGGCCAGCCGCCCCAACGTCAACATCCCCCATACCAATTACCATCACATCGACATCATGCAGGCTACGGCCGGCCACAGCGCCAGCATGAGCGACCTCATGCAAAGCATCACCCATGAAAGTGCTCAGCAAGTCATGTTCGACATCTACGACACCTTGGTGGTTAGCCCTTCGGCGCAGCAAGGCTATCATGACTTCATCCAGCTATTGCTGACCCAAAAAGAAGAAGGCGCAGTCTTGTTCCACTGCTTTGCCGGCAAAGACCGAACCGGTATGGCCGCCGCCATCGTGCTACAGCTCTTGGGCGTCGCCGAAGCCGACATCATGCACGACTATTTGGCCACCAATGCTCAGCGCCATGAGGCCAATCTCGCCATCGTGGCTGCGGCTCGAGATCGCGGCATGGACGACAATCAGCTCAGCGCCCTAAGCCAAGTTTTGGTCGTCGAAGCCGACTATCTGGCCCATGCGTTTAATCGCATGCAAACAGAATACGGTGGCTTTGCCAACTATGTGCTGCAAGCCTTAAAGCTTACCCCTGCCGACATGACCGAGCTACGCCATCGCTACCTCAGCAAGTAGCACCACCCCTTGCCCCATTAAGTGAGTTTGACATGAGAAAAACCAAGATCGTCTGCACCATCGGCCCCAAAACCGGTGACGCCGCCACTCTGACCGAATTATTACGCGCGGGCATGAACGTCATGCGCCTGAATTTTTCCCACGGCACCCAGGCCGAACATCTGGAACGCATCCACACTCTGCGCGCCGTCATGGCCGAAACCGGTTTAAACGCCGCCATCATGCTGGACAATAAAGGCCCGGAGATTCGCACCATGAAGCTAGCCAGCGATGAGTCGGTTGCCCTGCAAGCAGGCCAGCGCTTCAGCCTCTACACCGACCCCAGCGTTTTGGGCTCTCAGGCAGGCGTGGCCGTCACCTATCCTGGCCTTTGCGCCGACTTAAGCCCCGGCAATACGGTCCTGATCGATGATGGCTTAATTGAATTAACCGTGTGTGAGATTCAGCCCGAGGAAGTCGTGTGTGAAGTAGTGAACCCAGGCCTCTTGGGCACGTATAAAGGCATTAACTTGCCCAACGTCAGCGTCAACCTACCGCCGTTGTCGGCCAAAGACCAAGACGACTTACGCTTTGCCTGCACCCATCAGCTTGATTTTGTGGCCGCCTCATTTGTGCGCAACCGAGAAGACATGCAGGCCGTGCGCGCCTTCTTGGATCAACACGGCGGCCACAACATCCACATCATCGCCAAAATTGAAAACCAAGAAGGCCTCAGCCGATTTGACGACATTTTGGCCTTAGCCGACGGCATCATGGTGGCGCGTGGCGATCTGGGCGTCGAAATTCCGGCAGAAGAAGTGATTTTTGCCCAAAAAATGATGATCGAAAAATGCAATCGCGCCGGTAAACTGGTGATCACCGCCACCCAGATGCTCGACTCCATGATCAATCACCCCCGACCCACCCGCGCAGAAGCCGGCGACGTGGCCAATGCCGTTCTAGACGGCAGCGACGCCGTCATGCTTTCGGGCGAAAGCGCCCACGGCAAATACCCGGTTGCCGCTGTGCGCACCATGGCCACCATCAGCGCCTACACCGACGATCGCAAAGCCTGTGAGCTGGATGCCTACCCACACCAGCAGGCCTACAGCGTCATTGAAGCAGTGTGCCTAGGCGCCGTCGACATCGCCGAAAAAATCGATGTCCCCTTAATCGTGGTCGCCACCCTTAGCGGCAAGTCGGCGCGCGCCCTGCGCCAACATTTTCCGCGCGCCCATATTTTGGCGCTCACCACCATGCCCCACGTTGCCAAGCAATTGCTGCTGTGCCGCGGCGTGACTCCGCAATTGGTGGCACCCTTTGCCTCAACCGATGATTTCTATCGGGTTGCCAAAGCCGCCGCCTTATCCAGCCAGCTAGCCACAACAGGCCAAGCCATCGTGCTGGTGTCTAGCGCCCTAGTCCACCAAGACGATACCTATACCTCGTCCGTACACACGCTGTAACACACCACGCCGCTTATGCGGCGTTTTATTGGCTCGTTTGTGCCCTGACTAGGGGTTAGCGCAAACAAAGGCGGCACCGATTTGCCAACTCCAGACAAACAGGCTAAATTAAACTCAGTAACACCTTAATAAGATTTGATCAAAATCAGCGTGGGCTTGGCCGGTTGATGGCGACCCAAAATCAACTGCGCCGCCCCGCCCTCACTCCACGCATGGCAGAATTCAGCCCATGCGTGCCGTTAACCACGATAGGAGGCAGCAGTCATGAGTCAACAAAAAGTAGCGGTCATCACCGGTTCTGGCGACGGTTTAGGTAAAGGCATTGCCGAGCGCCTGGCCAAAGACGGTTTTAAAATTGTCTTATCCGACATCAACGCCGACACCTTAGCCAAAACCGAGCAGGCATTTAAAGATCAAGGTCACGCCGTCACCAGCTTCGTCGGCGACGTTTCCAAACAGGCCGATCAGCAAGCTTTAGTACAAAAGGCCGTCAGCACATTTGGGCGCCTTGATGTGTTCATCAATAACGCCGGCATCGAAGAAGTCGAACCCATTCTGGGCATCACCCCTAAAAGCCTAGACACCATTTTTAACATCAACGTGTTCGGTGTGGTGTACGGCATTCAGGCCGCTGCTGAACAAATGATCAAACAAGGCCACGGCGGTAAAATCATCAACGCCTGTAGCATTGCCGGACATGAATCGTATGAGCTCCTAGGCGCTTACTCCGCCACCAAACATGCGGTGCGCTCTTTCACTCAGTCAGCGGCCAAAGAGCTGGCTCAGCACAAAATCACCGTTAATGCTTACTGCCCCGGCGTGGCCCCTACCAAGATGTGGGACCGCATTGACGAAGGCATGATGAAGCATATGGGCACGAAAAAAGGCGAATCGTTTAAGAAATACTCAGAAGCCATTTTACTCGGCCGCCCACAGCAGCCTGAAGACGTGGCCAACCTAGTGTCGTTCCTCGCTTCTGACGGCGCCGACTACATCACTGGCCAATCCATCCTCACCGACGGTGGCCTAGTCTTCCGTTAAACCAGCACCTACCGCACGCCTCACAGCAGGGCCGAGCCACGCCGATGACGCTGGCGCTTTTGACGGCTCTGCTTTACCATTAAGGCCTCATTAATCAGGTAACCATCATGTCCCAAGATTACGCTCAACTAGTGTACAGCACCGAAACTGGCCGCATTCGCCCCGAAGCTGCGCCCATCGAACGCCCTCAGGGCGATGGCATTGTCCGCATTCAACGCCAAACCAGCGGGCGTAAAGGCAAAGCGGTGTGCGTCATCAGCGGCGTAGATTTAGACGATGCGGGCTTGGCCACCCTGGCGGCCGAGCTGAAGAAAAAATGTGGCTGCGGCGGCGCGGTGAAAGATGGCACGATAGAAATTCAGGGCGACAAGCGCGACCTCATCAAAACCTTGCTCGAAGCCAAAGGCATGCGGGTCAAGCTTGCCGGCGGCTGAGCCTCTGGCACCCTAATGAAACGCCGCATCCTTACGGATCGCGGCGTTTTTTATGCAATGCATCCTAAAACAAACAGTCTGCCGTCTGGACGCCTTCGGCAAACGCTTGGGTTAAGGTGGCGTTATGGTGGGCCACGATTTGCTCAGCGCTGGCCGCCTTCGTGTCCATACAGGTGTGGGCATCCACCACTAAAATCGGCTGAAAGCCAAGCGACTGTGCCGCGCGACAGGTGGTATCGACGCAGAACTGAGTCTTCATGCCAGCAATCACTAGCCTTTCTATACCCAAGGCCGTGAGCCTAGCCTGCAAAGCCGTGCCGTCAAAGCAGCTGGGCCGCGTTTTTTCAAACATAGTGTCATTAGCCTCCCACTCTACGCCGGCCCCAAGCTGCCAAAGGTCGCTGCCAGCCTCAAGCGACGAGCCTTTAGGCCCGGTATGCTGAGCAAAGAAAATCGGCACCGATGCTTTACGGGCCTGACGAATTAATTGATTAATGTGGACCATAAACTGCGCCTTACGATAGGGTTCTTCTGGCCCATTAAGCAGGCCAGCTTGCAGGTCAATGAGTAGCAGAGCGTGTTGTTGCTGTTCGAGTATCATGGTGTCTCATCCTTTTGACCGCCGCCGAGGCATTAAAAAAACCGCCTCTTGGGGCGGTTAGTGTCTGTTATGCGGTTTTAAATCAAGATCAAACACGCCCAAACCTTCGCCCTCGAGTTGCCTCGGTGGTGGTCATGGTTGGGGTGGTCATCAGATTAATGTTCATAAACTCACTGTACCTGTAGCCGCCCTACCGCGTCAAGCCCATTGCAGCGGATCAAAAAACCCGCCAAACGGCGGGTTCTCAATACACTCGTGACTAATCTTTAAACCAAGCCCGATGAATCTCATCGTATTTACCATTATCTCGAATCGTCTGTAGGCCTGCATTCAGCTGATCCACCAGCTCTTGACGCCCCAGCTTAACCGCAAAACCATAGTCTTCGGTTTCAAAATCCTGATCCACCAGGGTACGCATTTTCGCGTCGGGATTGTGGGTAATGAAATTTTGCACCACGCCATTATCGCCCACCGTAGCCGTCACCCCGCCCGCCATCAATTCTTTCAACGCCAAAGGCAGGCTGTCCAAGCGCTTAATCAAGGTGCTGGTTTTGCCCTGCAATTCTTGCATCACTAAGTCACCAGTGGTGCCGGTCTGAACCGATACGGTTTGGTCTTTTAAGTCTGCCAAACCTTGAATGTCGGTATTGCCCTCTGCCACGGCAATCATCTGCGTGGCCTCAAAATAAGGCTCAGAAAATGACATCACCTCTTCACGCTCTGGCGTGATGGTGACGCTGGCCAACACAATATCGCTGTCGCCACGCGCCAAAGTGGCGAAAATGCCTTCCCAAGGGCTGCTGGTGAACACCAACTTCACCCCGACCTCATCGGCAATCGCCTGCAGTAAATCCTTAGAAAAGCCAACAATCTCACCCTTCTCATTTTGGTATTCAAACGGGGCATAGGTGGCGTCGACGGCCACTTGATAAGTCGGCATTTGCCCAGCTTCGATCGCTGCCGCTTCTTCGCTGCTGTTTTGACCGCAGCCGCTTAAACCCAATAGACCAATCGCCCCTAGCGCCACGGCGCTGTGCCAACGTTGTTTGACTGTAGACCACATACTCTCTCCTTTATGTTGATAAACTATTATTATGACCGCTGACTTTAGCACCTTCTGACGCTCAGCGCCAATAAAAAACCCGCCTAGGCGGGTTGATTAAAGAACCGGGCGTCACGCTTGATTATTTAGCGCTAAACCATTGAGCGTAAATCTGGTCGTAGGTGCCATCTTCACGAATGCCTTTTAGGCCTTCGTTGATTTTATCGGCCAAATCCTGACGGCCTTTTTTCACCACAAAACCGTAGTGCTCTTTCTCAAAATCAGCGTCCACAATCACTTTCAAGTTGGCGTTTGGATTGTTATTAATGAAGTTTTGCATCACCCCATTATCGCCTACAGAAGCCACGACGCCACCGGCCAATAGCTCTTTCAGCGCCAACGGCATGCTTTCAAAACGCTTAATCATGGTGCTGGTTTTGCCCTGTAGCTTCTGCATCACAAGGTCACCCGTGGTGCCGTTTTGAACCGAAACGGTTTTGTCTTTTAAATCGTTCAGCCCGGTTACATCACCAGCCTTGTCTGACACGGCAATCATTTGCGTGGCTTCAAAATAAGGCTCGGAGAACGTCATGGTTTGTTGACGCTCTGGCGTGATGGTCACGCTGGCCAAGACGATGTCGCGATCGCCCTGCTCTAAGGTCGCGAAAATGCCCTCCCAGGGGTTGGGGATAAAGTCGACCTTAATACCGGCCTTATCGGCTACTGCCTGTAATACGTCTTTAGAAAAGCCGATCACCTGACCTTTATCATCTTGATACTCAAACGGCGCATAGGCCGCATCTACCGCTACTTTATACACTACCGCCTCAGCGCCGGCATTAGGCTCTGTGGTGGCAGCTTGATCTTCTTTGGGCGAACAGGCGCTTAAGGTTAAGGCACCTGCGGCCACGGCAACCAGCCAAGTTTTTTTAGCAAATAAGAACATGTATTTCTCCTCATCATAGGGCTTGTTATGTGGGCTTTGCCGAACAAAGCCGCATCCTTTTATCCTGCGCTTCACAGCGTCATCATGACACTGTAGCATCAATATACCTAAAAAAAAGAGTTTGCTGCCAATTATTTAATGTCTTTCAGTTAAAACCTTATTCAGCGGACACGTCGTCCACAAAAAAGGCCACGCCCCTAAGGGTGTGGCCTGATACACGCATGCGCTTAATTAAGCAAATGGGTGGTTCAATACGATGGTTTCTTCACGGTCTGGGCCGGTTGATACCATAGCGATCGGTGCTTCACAGATCTCAGCCATGCGGTCTAGGTAACGTTTTGCGTTTGCAGGCAAGGCATCGTAGTCTTTCACGCCAAACGTGGTTTCAGTCCAGCCAGGTAGGCTTTCGTAAATCGGCTCACATTTAGCCACGGCATCAGCGCCAAATGGCAAGATGTCTACCACTTCGCCGTCTAGTTTGTAGCCCACGCAGATTTTGATTTCGTCCATGCCGTCCAATACGTCAAGCTTGGTCACGCACATGCCGGTTACGCCATTCACTTGGATAGAGCGTTTCAATGCAGCCGCGTCAAACCAACCGCAACGACGTGAACGGCCAGTGGTCGCGCCAAACTCATTGCCGCGTTGACCTAGGCCAGCGCCGACTTCGTCAAATAGCTCTGTTGGGAACGGACCAGAACCCACGCGGGTGGTGTAGGCTTTCACAATGCCCAATACGTAGTTCAACATTTGTGGGGCCACGCCTGCGCCAGGCGCTGCAGCACCGGCAGAACAGTTAGAAGACGTCACAAATGGATAAGTACCGTGGTCGATGTCCAGTAAAGTGCCTTGAGCACCTTCAAACAAGATGTTGTCGCCTTTTTTGTTCATTTCATACAGGGTACGAGACACGTCGGCCACCATTGGGCGGATGCGTTCTGCGTGCTGCATGGCTTGATGCAAAATAGAGTCAAAATCAACAGGGTCTTGCTTGTATAAATGCGTCAATTGAACGTTATACAGCTCAACGTTTTCTTTCAGCTTAGCCGCGAAGCCAGCAGGATCAAATAGATCGATCACGCGTAGCGCACGACGGGCAATTTTGTCTTCGTAAGCTGGGCCAATGCCGCGGCCGGTGGTGCCGATTTTGCCGCTGCCTTTGGCTGCTTCACGGGCTTGGTCTAAAGCCACGTGGTAAGGCAGAATCAAAGGACAGGTCGGGGCAATTTTCATGCGCGCCACTACGTCTACGCCTGCGGCTTCTAATTCGTCGACTTCTTTTAATAGGGCTTCTGGAGACAACACCACACCAGAGCCAATGAAGCATTCTACGCCTGAGCGTAAAATACCAGATGGAATCAAGTGTAAAACGGTTTTCTCGCCATTCACCACCAGGGTGTGACCTGCGTTATGACCGCCTTGGAAACGCACCACGCCTTGGGCGTGCTCAGTTAGCCAGTCAACAATTTTACCTTTACCTTCGTCACCCCATTGAGTGCCGATTACCACCACATTCTTAGCCATGATTTACCTAATCAAACTTGAAGTTAAATATTAAATACAGGGCACAACCTGCCACTGCCCTTCTTGAAGAACTAATTCTCTATTGCAATTCAAACTTTTCGCACTTTGGCCCAAGTAATCCACCACTACGGTTTCACCGGTCGTGCGTAATTGTTCTATGTATGCTTGCGCGTGAACGCGCTTGTCGGCGGCCACTTTAATGCCCCAACGAATTTTATTGTGCGGCAAGACCTTAATTAAGTCGCGTAAATCCAAGCTAAAGCCTGTGGCGGGACGACCACGGCCAAACTGAGCGCCAAGCTGATCGTAACGACCCCCACGCGCCACCGCATCTGACCAGCCCGGTGCGTAAGCTGCAAACAGCAAGCCAGTATGGTAGGTGTCGACGCGCACGTCGGCAAAGTCGACGTGAATGGTTTCAGCCGCATAAGCCTGACACACGGCCTCGACTTCAGCCAGGGCCGCCGTCACCTGTGGTAAGGCCGGCAAGGCCGCTTGGGCGCGCGCCACCGTGCTGGCGTCACCATATAGGCTAGGCAGCAGCATAAAGGCTTCGCGCAGTTCTGGCGCCAAGGTCAAGGTGGCCACGAACTCGGCCACGCGCTGTTTGTCTTTGGTCTGCATGATTTGTAACAACACATCGGCAGCGTCATCGCTCAAAGCAGCTTCGCTCG
Source organism: Neisseriaceae bacterium CLB008 (assembly GCA_041228285.1). Taxonomy (NCBI): domain Bacteria; kingdom Pseudomonadati; phylum Pseudomonadota; class Betaproteobacteria; order Neisseriales; family Neisseriaceae; species Neisseriaceae bacterium CLB_ANTARCTIC_008. Next base: position 2,074,860 of record CP166133.1, read on the forward strand.
CCAAGGCACGGAACACGCCAATGTGGCCCAAGGATAAAAACACGTCGGCGACGTTATTTTGACGCAGCGCACGCAGCATTAAGTCGATTAACTCAATGTCCGCCTCCACGCTGGCACAGCCGTACAGCTCCGCACCTACTTGTAAAGGCTCTCTTGTGCTCATCAAGCTATCAGGACGGGCGTGCAGCACCGATCCGGCATAACACAAACGGTTAATGCCTTCATTGGCGGCCAATAAGTGCGCATCAATCCGCGCCACCTGGGGCGTGATGTCGGCACGTAAGCCTAATTGTAAACCTGATAATTGATCAACGACACGAATGGTCTTTAAAGATAGGCCTGGATCACGGTCTGCCATCAATGATTCTGAGTACTCTAATAACGGTGGGTTCACTAACTCATAGCCGTATACACGAAACAGCTTGAGCAGTGACTCTTTAGCACTTTCTACTTGACGGGCAGTAGCTGGCAAAATGTCGGCAATGTGTTCGGGTAATTGCCAAGTTTGCATGATCATCCTCGATTTATCGCAAAATAAAAGCGGGCGCAAGCCCACCTTTGTATTTTAAATAGGGATACTACCATAGTTTTTTTGGCTTGGGGATAGTCGCACCCCTCTTTTTCCAGCCCAAACCTCACGGCAGCCCCACGGGCTTTGCCCTAGACGGCATTCGGGCAGTCTTTAAAAGACTGCCCGAAATCCAACACTCAAGCCTATTTGGCTAAAGTGGCTTAGTTTTTACCTTGGTCTACCAATTTGTTCTTGGCAATCCACGGCATCATTGAACGCAATTGGTTACCCACGATTTCAATTTGGTGCTCGGCATTCAAGCGACGACGGGCCGTCATTGAAGGATAGTTGGTTTTGCCTTCCAAGATGAACATTTTCGCGTATTCACCAGATTGAATGCGGTACAAGGCTTTACGCATGGCTTCTTTACTCTCGGCGTTGATCACTTCAGGACCCGTTACGTATTCGCCGTACTCAGCGTTGTTCGAAATTGAGTAGTTCATGTTGGCAATGCCGCCTTCGTACATCAAGTCAACGATCAACTTCAATTCGTGCAAGCACTCAAAGTAAGCCATTTCAGGCGCATAGCCGGCTTCAGTCAACACTTCAAAACCAGCTTTAACCAATTCAACCGCGCCACCGCACAATACGGCTTGCTCACCAAACAGGTCAGTTTCGGTTTCTTCTTTAAAGTCGGTTTGAATCACGCCGCCTTTAGTGCCGCCATTGGCCGCTGCGTAAGACAAGGCCAAATCACGGGCTTTGCCAGATTCGTCTTTGTATACGGCGATCAACGTTGGTACACCGCCGCCTTTTAGGTATTCGCTGCGTACGGTGTGGCCAGGGCCTTTAGGGGCAACCATTACCACGTCTAGGTCGGCGCGTGGCACGATTTGATTGTAATGCACGTTAAAACCGTGGGCAAAGGCCAATACGGCGCCTTGTTTTAGGTTAGGCTCAATTTCACTGGCGTACACGTCAGGCTGGCTTTCGTCCGGCAGCAAAATCATCACGAAATCAGCAGCCTTAGTGGCTTCTGCCACTTCACGTACGTCATGACCGGCACTGACGGCTTTGTTCCAAGACACGCCGTTTTTACGCAAGCCCACAATCACGTTTACGCCAGATTCTTTCAGGTTGGCTGCGTGCGCATGGCCTTGTGAACCGTAGCCGATGATGGCTACTTGTTTGCCCTTGATCAATGATAGGTCTGCATCTTTATCGTAAAAAACTTTCATGGTATTTCCTTAAATATAATGAATTGCAACTAACTGGTTGTATTAAATAATGGTGGCTGAGCCACATTAAATGCGTAAAATTCGTTCACCGCGACCGATGCCTGAGGCTCCGGTGCGTACGGTTTCCAAAATCAAACTGCTTTGGATGGATTCCAAAAAGGTATTGAGCTTGTCGGTGGTGCCGGTGACTTCAATGGTGTAAGTTTTGTCGGTCACGTCAACGATGCTGCCGCGATAAATCTCGGCCATCCGCAACATTTCGTCTCTGTCCTTACCCACTGCACGCACCTTCACCAACATTAATTCGCGCTCGACGTAGCGGCTCTCGGTCAAATCAGTGACTTTCACCACCTCAATCAGTTTATTCAACTGCTTGGTCATCTGCTCCATTTGACTGGGCGAACCGGTGGTCACCACGCTCAAGCGAGACAGTGAAGCATCTTCCGTAGGCGCCACCGACAGTGCGTCGATGTTGTAGCCGCGTGCGGAAAACAGGCCCACCACGCGAGACAAAGCGCCTGGTTCGTTTTCAATCAAGATCGACAAAATGTGTCTCATGGCACACTCCTTGTATCGTATTCACGGAAATCGGCTTCGTAACGCTCGGCATCTTGCACCATGTGCGGTGGCAACACCATTTCGTCTAAGCCCTTGCCATTACCCACCATAGGAAACACGTTCTGTTTCTTGTCGGTAATGAAGTCCATGAACACCAATCGATCTTTCATCGCCAAGGCTTCTTTCAAAGCCCCTTCTACGTCACTGCTCTTTTCAATACGCATGCCGACGTGGCCGTAGGCCTCTGCCAGCTTCACGAAATCGGGTAAGGAATCCATATACGATTCAGAATAACGGTCGCTGTAGTAAAACTCTTGCCACTGACGCACCATGCCCAAATAGCCGTTGTTCAAGTTAATCACCTTAATCGGCAATTTATACTGCTGACAGGTCGACAGCTCTTGAATGTTCATTTGGATCGAACCTTCGCCGGTAATACAGGCGACGGTGGCGTCAGGATGGGCCACTTTCGCGCCCATCGCATACGGTAAGCCCACACCCATGGTGCCCAAGCCACCCGAATTCAACCACTGGCGTGGTCGCATAAACGGATAGTATTGTGCCGCATACATTTGGTGTTGACCTACGTCGGACGTAATGATGGCGTCGTTATCGGTCAAGCGCGCCAAGGTTTGTACCACAAACTGCGGCTTGATGATTTGACTGGCCTCATCATGCTCAAAATACATACAGTCTTTTGCACGCCAAGCTTCAATGGTCTGCCACCATTTCTCAAGGTGGCTAGGATTCAGCACGTAAGATTTCTCTTTCCACAGCTGAATCATTTCGCGCAGCACCTGCTTCACGTCACCCACGATGGGCACATCCACCGGCACGCGCTTAGCGATGCTGGAAGGATCCACGTCAATGTGAATGATTTTTTTCGGTGCGTCGGTGAATTTGCTTGGCACAGAAATCACGCGGTCGTCGAATCTGGCCCCTATCGCGATGATCACATCACAGTTCTGGGTGGCCAAGTTGGCTTCATAAGTGCCATGCATGCCCAACATACCCACGAATTGTGAATGCGTGCTCGGATAAGCACCTAACCCCATCAGTGTGCCCGTACAAGGGGCACCCAACAATTGTACAAATTCAATCAATTCCTGACTGGCGTTACCCAACACCACGCCACCGCCGAAATAAATCATCGGACGCTTGGCACCGGCCAAAACCTGCATGGCTTTTTTAATTTGCCCTGTATGGCCTTTAGACACGGGTTGGTAAGAGCGGATAAACACTTCTTCAGGATAGTGGAACTTAGCCAAGGCTTGAGTCACGTCTTTTGGGACGTCAATCACAACCGGGCCAGGTCGACCACTTTGGGCGATCACAAACGCCTTCTTAACCGTAGTGGCCAAGTCACGTACGTCGGTCACCAAAAAGTTATGCTTCACACATGGGCGGGTAATGCCCAACATGTCCACTTCTTGGAACGCGTCCGAACCGATGGCGGGCGTGCCAACCTGACCTGAAATCACCACCAAAGGTACTGAATCCAAGTGAGCGGTCGCAATGCCGGTCACCGCATTGGTGGCACCAGGACCTGAAGTCACTAGCGCAACGCCAACTTTCTGACTTGAACGAGAATAAGCATCAGCAGCGTGAACCGCGGCTTGCTCATGACGAACCAGAATATGCTTGAATTTATCTTGCTGGAACATGGCGTCGTAGATTTCCAGTACTGCGCCGCCGGGGTAGCCAAAAACGTATTCCACGCCTTCTGCTTGCAGACTTTGCACAAGGATTTGTGCACCAGATATTTGCATAGTTAACCTCTTATTGTTTCAATGCTTCGGGTCCAAGTTGTGATCGTCTGGTTTTGTCGGTGTGTGGGTAACACTACTCTTTATGACAGCGATTTAGGGTACGCGCACATAAACAGCGGGACAACAACGGCAACAATCTCAACTGCCCAAACTCGTATGGGTTTCTTATTTAAGAATTGAACTGTTAATCTAGCGCTTGGCCTGAGTAGCGTCAAGCCCGTTTTGGGTTTATTTTTAAGAAACTTAACCCTGTCCAAAATAAGGGCTTTATTTTCACCTTAATGTCCAAAATAAAGCCAATTTTAGACATTTAATCCAAAAAACAAAAAAGCGACGAAGTGTCAAAATGAGACACTTGTCGCTTTAAATAGAATTAAAAAAATTTTAAATAATCGCTAACCACCAATCACTGCTGAAGAACCAGCGGCAATCGCCCAGTTTTTCAACAACGTTTCAGGCAGGTGTTTTTGCGCCAACTGCGTCACATTGGCCACAATGGGCAAGTGACTGACGCTTTTGGCCACAGCAATCGCCTCAATGTCCAAGCGATAATTAGACAAATCGTTCAAAGACAGCGTACCCGCCTCACCCAGCATGACATAATGGTTACCTTGCAGCATGATGCGCTCAGCCGCCTTCAACCAGGCTTCCACCGCATGATGCTTGTCCTTACACAGCACCACCGGCGTATTCAAGCAACCTACTTCATTTTGTAAAAACACATTTTCCATCAGCTCACCGCCCAAATACAGCACATCAGCCTGAGCATTTAACACTGCGTCTAGCTGGCGCACATCGCGAATGCGCACCATGGCCGGCTTACCCTGGGCGTGTACGGCGTCGATTTGCGCCATCATGGCCTGCTTTTGCGCTGCCGCACTCATGGGCTCAGCATAAGGCTTAAGGCTGATGTAGTAAGGATCGAGATACACGGCATCCACACCTGCTTGCCCAACGTCGATGCCGATACACAGCGGCTGCTCTTGCCCAAACGTGACGCCTCGCACGGTGATCAAGGTATTTTCAGGCTTGACCTCGCGGCTAATCATGCGCCAATCGTGCAGCACCCGCATGGCCCGCTCCACCTCAGGCAGGCATTCAAATTCTTTCGGGTCAAACACGCGCTCATCCCCTACGGCGCCAATAATGGTGCATTCAATGCCGCGCGACACGTGCTCGGTCAGGCCGCGACTGTGGATGGTGGCCACCACTTGATTAATGGCCACTTCGCTGGCCTGCTTTTTCATTACGATGATCATTGGTTCTTTGTCCCTGAGTACGTTTTCGTCCATCATAGCAAACTACGGCAAGGCTGCCACGTACCAATGAGGGGTTTGGCTCAACTAATCAACACATTCAGCCCACGACCTACCAAAATGCGTGAAAATGATGTACCGGGCCAATGCCCTCACCCACCTCAAGACTGTCAGCCGCCAGCAAGGCCTGCTGTAAATAAGCCTTGGCCGCGGCCACGGTACTGGACCAGTCCTCATGCCGAGGCCGCAGAGCCGCCAAAGCCGCTGACAAGGTACAGCCCGTACCGTGAGTATGCGTCGTCGCCACGCGTGGCGCGCTAAAGCGTTCGGCGCCCGTCGCCGTAAACAGCCAATCAGGACTTTCTGCTTCGCTTAAATGTCCGCCCTTCATCAGTACGGCAGGACAACCCAAAGCCAATAAAGCTTCGCCTTGGCGGCACATTTGTGCCTCATTAGTGGCCACAGGCTGATCCAACAGCGCCGCAGCTTCTGGTAAATTGGGCGTGATCAAGGACACCTTGGGCAACAAAACGTCGCGAATCGCCGCCACCGCATCCGGCGCCAATAAAGCATCGCCACTCTTGGCCATCATCACGGTATCTAATACCACAAACGGCAAAGGATATTGCGCCAGCTTCGCCGCCACCACAGCCACCACCTCTTGGCTAAACAGCATGCCGATTTTGGCGCTGTCGATGCGCACATCGGTCAACACCGAGTCCAGCTGTGCCGCCACAAAATCCGTGTCAATTGGATACACCGACTGCACGCCCTTGGTGTTTTGCGCCACTAAGGCGGTGATGACGCTCGCGCCATAAGCACCCAGCGCCGAAAAAGCTTTTAAATCGGCCTGTATGCCGGCACCACCGGATGGATCCGTGCCAGCAATGGTTAAGGCGTTAATACGCATACTCATAAATTAATCTCCGCAATCCCCGCCTGCACCGAGGCGGGATGATAATGATAAAGCGCGTCCACAAATAAGGACACAAAATGGCCAGGACCAGCCGCGGCGGCCGTCGCCTCGGCACCGCAGTCGGCCATGACGCGACAGGCCGTGGCCACCTGGGCCAGACGCATCGACTTCGGCAGCGGCAGGCCGCAAAATGCCGCCACCACTGCCGACAAAGCACAGCCAGTACCCACCACACGAGTCATCAGCTCAGCACCGCCGGGCACGGCCAGCACGGCTTCGCCATCGGTCACATAGTCTACCAAGCCGGTTACTGCCACCACTGCACCCGTTTGCTGGGCCAGCGCCCGAGCCGAGGGAATCGCCGCGGCTGAGTCGGCCGTACTGTCGACGCCGCGCCCGCCCACAGCCAAGCCCGCCAAAGCCATGATCTCAGAGGCGTTACCGCGAATGGCTGCGGGCGCTAAGGTCAATAAGGTTTGAGCAAACTGAGTACGGTAACTCAAGGCCCCGACGGCTACCGGATCAAGCACCCACGGGCGCTGCGCCGCATTAGCCGCGGTAATGGCGGCCAGCATGGCACGTTCACGCTCAGGATAGAGCGTGCCTAAGTTCACCAAGACGGCATTAGCGATACCGGCAAACTCGGTCGCCTCGCTGGCTTCCACCACCATGGCCGGTGACGCACCAAGGGCCAATAAAATATTGGCGGTAAAGGACTGTACGACTTCATTGGTCAAGCAATGGACCAATGGCGGGGTTTGTTTGAATTGGGTAAAGATTGAGGCGGCGGTTGCCCCCTCTAAAGAAGGATAGGAAATCGGTTCTTGGTCAATCGGTTCTGCCACCATCGCTTGCTCCATATAGATTAGGAGAGAACAGCGATTGCAGCACCACACAACCGTGACTTCCCTCCGCTGGTATTAACCAGATCAGGTGTTACGGGTACTGTCTCAGCTTTGTCTTCAAAGCGCCCCGAGTCATTTACAACGAATACTGTGTATCTTAACGCATCACATCGATGCTGGCCAATCTAGGCCAGCGCAGGCTTACTCATCCACGCCAAACGGATCGCCGGCACAACCATTGAGCCAATCTTTCTTTTGCTCAGGGTCGAGCATTTGAAACAGCGCATGCTGTAGCTTCAGCTCACTGATCTCACGGCGTAACTGAACCCGATAAAAATCGGTGATGAGCTTTTTCGCGGTGGCCTCGTCAAACGTGGGCCGCGTCATGAGGTTATTGATGCGCTCGTTATAGCTTTTTTGATAGCTACGTTTAAACGCTTCATGGCCATCGTATTCACTTTTTAGCGCCAGGCGCATGCTCTTCAAGCGATCCGACTGGGATTTAGTGAGGTTTAAATGCTTGATGCCGCACTGTGGCCCATACGTCCCCCCAAACTTACCTTCGGCCCACACGGGCGATGCAGCCAGCGCGACCAAGGCCATAATTAATGAAAACTGTTTCTTCATATTAAGATATTCCCATCAAATAAACTCACGGCCACAAGGCCTTAGGCATCAATCAATGCCTTAATGTGGGCCACCACGCTGCGCCCTAAAGAAGATGGATCGTAGCCGCCCTCCAAGGTAGACACAATTTTACCGCCGCAATATTGATTGGCGACGGCCACGATTTGTTCGGTCACCCACTGATAATCGGCCTCAACCAGGCCAAAATTACCCATATCGTCTTCTAAGTGGCCATCAAAACCTGCACTAATCAAAATCAGCTCAGGCTTAAATTCGTTTAACTGAGGTAGCCAAACGGACTCGACCATGTCACGAAAGCCTTGGCTCTTAGTGCCCGACTTAAGCGGGCTCTTAACAATATGCGGATTACTGCCTAAAGGCTCAGCACCGCAATAGGGGAATAAATCTTGCTGAAAGGCCGACAGCAGCATGACCCGATCTTCATCTTGAAAAATCTCTTCGGTGCCGTTGCCGTGGTGAACGTCAAAGTCCACAATGGCCACGCGACTAAGCCGGTGTTCTGCCAAGGCATGCATGGCGCCAATGGCCACATTATTGACAAAGCAAAAACCCATGGTTTCTTCGGTACAGGCATGATGTCCGGGCGGACGAATGGCGCAAAATGCATTCGGCACTTGAAAATTCAACACCAAGTCTACCGCCTGAACCACCGCTCCAGCGGCCAAACGAATGGCCCGCATAGTGCCCGAACTGATGCTCATATCAGAGTTCAAACGATTAAATACGTGCGGCTCGCTCGGCACCAAGGCCTCGATGTGCTGAATGTAACGCGGTGGATGAACCCGTGACAGCTGAATGTCGGTCACCGGCTCGGCCTCGAATTCTTGTAGAAAATCAAACACCCGCGCCGACATCAACTGGTCTTTAATCGCCATCAGCCGCTCTGGGCATTCTGGATTTTCTGGCTCGACTTCGTATGACAAGCAGTCAGGATGGGTAATGTATGCTGTTAACCCTTGATGGGTAAAATGTTGCGTAAGCCACTCAATGGCCATAACCGTCTCCACGTATTGGTTTAGGGATGCGCCTTAGGCAATCAATATAAACGCTGTGCCCATCACGAAGCAATCCCTAATCCCGCTGTGTTTGATTAATGTGGCATGATCCAGGCCCAGACGCGGCGGCCTTCGTCTTTCAAAATATTAAACGTCCGGCAAGCCGACGGCGTAATCATCACCTCAAAGCCGATGCCTTGGCGGGTTAAGTGGGCGGTGATTTTCGGGTGTAAAAATTTTTGCGTCGGCCCACAGCCAAAGATGATTAATTCCGGCCGAGCGTCTAAAGCATCGGCAAACGTGTCTTCATTCACGTCAGCAAACACCAGTTCCGGTAGCGACACAACCTGTGTCTCATCTAGGCGAATCGGGGTTTCGTAGCGCACCTCACCCACCTGAACGCCTGCCTCATCGTAGCTGGCAAAATACAGTTGATCCTGCGGTAAACTTTGGTCAATTTGCATGATTTTCCTCTCTTTGACGCGAACTGTTTATATTTCGTGCAAACCATCGTGTTTTCAGCTACGATTATACGTTTATTTTCAGACTAATAAACCAACAATATTTGGCAGCTAGCCAGGAGGATGTATGCAACCCATTAATATCGGCATTTTAGGCGTGGGCACCGTCGGGGGAGGCACCGCTCAAGTCATTCAACAGAACGCTTCAGAAATTCGACGCCGCCTTGGCCGCGAAGTTCGCTTATTCATGGCCGCTAGCCGCAATACAGAGCGCGCACGTGCCGTCTGCGGTGCAGACACCCTCATCAGCGCCGACGCTTTCGAGGTGGTCAACCACCCTGAAGTGGACATCGTGGTCGAAACCATTGGCGGCACCGACATCGCCAAAGACTTGGTGATTGCGGCCATTAAAAACGGCAAGCACGTGGTGACTGCCAACAAAAAACTATTGGCTGAATACGGCAATGAAATTTTCACTTTGGCTGAACAGCACAGCGTGATGGTGATGTTCGAAGCGGCTGTGGCCGGCGGCATCCCCATCATTAAAGCCTTACGTGAAGGCCTATCGGCCAACAAGATCGAATGGATTGCCGGCATCATCAACGGCACCAGCAACTTTATCTTAAGCGAAATGCGCGAACACGGCAGCGACTTTGCCGATGTCTTAAAAGAAGCCCAAGCGCTTGGCTATGCCGAAGCCGACCCAACGTTTGACGTAGAAGGCCACGACGCCGGCCACAAAATCACCATCATGGCCGCCCTCGCCTTTGGCATCCCGATGCAGTTTAACAATTGCTACCTAGAAGGCATCAGCCAGCTCAACGGCAAAGACATTCGCTACGCAGAAGAATTAGGCTATCGCGTGAAGCTATTGGGCATCACCCGCAAGACCGAACAAGGCGTTGAACTACGCGTTCACCCGACGTTGATTCCAGAAAGCCGCCTCTTGGCCAACGTCAATGGCGCCATGAACGCCGTCTTGGTTAAAGGCGACATGGTTGGCACAACATTACATTACGGCCCTGGTGCTGGCGCCCTACCGACGGCCAGCGCCGTGGTGGCAGACATCGTCGACATCGGCCGCCTGATCACTGCCGACAATCACCAGCGTGTACCCTACTTTGCCTTCCAGCCAAGCGCTGTCCAAGACATCGCCATTTTACCGATGGATGAAGTACGCACCAGCTACTATCTACGCGTGTGCGTGAAAGACGAACCCGGCGTACTGGCCGAAATCGCCAGCCTCTTGGCCCACCGTCAAATCTCGATTGAAGCCCTCATTCAAAAAGGCGTGATCGATCAAGACAATGCCGAGATCGTGATTCTGACCCACCGCACCGTGGAAAAAGACATCAATAACGCCATCGCCGCCATGGAAGCCCTGCCTTCAGTGACCCAAAAAATCACCCGCATCCGCATGGAAACGCTGCATGATTAAAAAACTGCGCCCTTGGTTCTTCATCATTCTGATTTTGGTGGCGGCCTTTTATTGGATGTCAAAAAAAGGCCTCAGCGCAGACGAAGCCAACCAAGCCATGGTTCAAGCCTGCGTACAAAATACGCCCTTCGACCCCAACTGGCCGGCCGAACTTGAAAAAGTCGGCATCCGTGGTGAGGCCGAATGGGCGGTGCAGCCTTATTGCGAATGCACCATAGCGGGCCTATTCGACCAAATGAACGCCGACGAAGTCAGCGCTTTTTCCAAGCTGACGCCAGAAGCGCGCATTGAAAAAATGGGCGGAATGGCCGCGATTGAGGCACGCAACCAACGTTGTTTACAAGACTTAAAGGCGCCAGAACATGCGCCCGCTTAAGCCCTTGCTGCTGGTTAGCCTTGTCCTTGGCCTAAGCGCCTGTTCCCAGGTCGACGACATGGCGCGCCAGCAGGTGGCCAGCCAGCTGACTAATCTATGTGAAGCCAGCATCAGCGCCAACGATGTATGGCAGCGCCCTGAAGTCGCCCTATTGGGCGGCGACAAGGTCAAACAAAGCTTGGTCAGTAACTGCGGCTGCGTCGGCACCGAAACCACGGCTGCATTTGAAACTTCGGAGCTGGTGACGGTATTGCTCAAACAAGGCCAGCTCAACCCGGAACAAAAAACCAAGATGAACGAGGTCATGATTCGCTGCCAAACCGGCGATCTACCGCCGTTTGTCCAAAAGCTTTTTCAAGGGGTAACTGTCATAGAGTAATGGCCGCAAGCGGCATGAAATAAAAAAGGTCACGCAAATGCGTGACCTTTTTAGTCGCCTAATACCGACTAGCCTTAGGCGTTAGCCAGCTCAATCATGGCCGCACGTAGCTCGTCTAAGCCTTCGCCACTCTTGATGGACACCCGTACGCCCAATAGCTCATCCTCTTGACCACGCACTTGACCAATTGGCAAACGCGCATCCGCAGGGATTAAGTCCATTTTATTGTACACTATCAATTGCGGCACTTCTGCTGCCCCAATCTCAACCAAAACCTCGTTGACATCGGCCATTTGACGCTCGTAATCCTCATTAGAAGCATCGACCACGTGCAGCAAGACGTCGGCCATAGCCGTTTCTTCTAACGTGGCTGAGAACGCCGCCACTAGGCTGTGTGGCAGATCGCGCACAAAACCAACGGTATCAGTGATGATGACACTGGCCTCTGGGCTTAGATACAGTCGCCGCGCAGTTGGGTCTAGGGTAGCAAACAGCTGGTCGGCCGCAAACACCTCAGACTTGGTCAAGCGGTTAAATAAAGACGACTTACCGGCGTTGGTGTAGCCGACCAAAGCAAAGGTTTTCAGGCCGCTTTTACCGCGGCCTTTTCTTTGTGTGGCGCGCTGCTTCTTAACGTCTTTCAAACGCGCTTTAAGGCGCGCAATTTTGTTGACGATGAGGCGTCGGTCGGTTTCGAGCTGGGTTTCCCCTGGGCCTTTCAAACCAATACCGCCGCGTTGACTCTTCAGGTGTTTATACCCTCGAACCAAACGACTAGACAAATGGGTCAACTGAGCCAGCTCAACCTGTAATTTGCCCTCTTGGCTTTGCGCACGCATCGCAAAAATAGCCAAGATTAAGCCGACGCGATCCAAAACACGGCACTGCATGGCCTGCTCTAGGTTACGCTCCTGGGTCGGGGTTAGCTCATGGTTAAACACCACAAGGTCAATGTTCTGCTCTTGCACCAAGGCAGCAATTTCTTGCGCCTTACCCGTGCCGACAAACAGCGCCGCGTGCGGGCTAGCACGTTTACAGGTCAAGACCGATACCAAGTCCCCTTCGACGGCGGCAATCAGGTCTTTGGCCTCTTCTAGGGCGTTCTCGAAGTCGGCAGCATGAAAATCAACCCCAACCAGAAGTACTCGTTCTGATTGGGGTTGCAAGGTGTCGAGCCCGTGACGATTATTCTGCAGAATCGGTACCTGCTGCAGGTTTGTCGTGACTGATGCTCACTGCGCGTGCGGGCACCACAGTAGAAATTGCGTGTTTGTACACCATTTGAGTAACACTGGTGTTGCGTAATAAAACCACGTATTGGTCAAATGATTCAACTTGACCTTGTAGTTTAATGCCGTTTACCAAGTAAATTGAAACGGGCACATGCTCTTTACGCAAAGCATTTAAAAAAGGATCTTGTAACAATTGCCCTTTATTATTCATATTTAACTGCTCCATCTTATTGTGATTATTTATGGCCTAAAAAGGTCTTTTACATCTTTTGCACCACTACATGCTAACACATCAACGCGGCTTTGCCTTCTTCTTCGGCGTCAATCGCTGTGATATTTGTTGTTTTTTTTCTTCTTTTTTGGCAATCCGATTACTCAATTGTGCTCGGCGTGGGCCAGCATTGGCCTGATTGTCCACGTTGGCAAACGGATTATCTGAAGATTTAAACTGCACGCGTAAGGGCGTGCCTTCTAGGTTAAACGCCTTACGGAAGGTGGCGACTAAATAGCGCGTATAGCTATCGGAAATCTTTTGCAAAGCATTGCCGTGTACCACGATCACTGGCGGGTTGCTGCCGCCTTGGTGGGCGTAGCGCATTTTCGGGCGAATCAAGCCGGCACGGGCAGGCTGCTGACGCTCTAATGCAGATTGCAGCACGCGGGTGATCTTCGGCGTCGGCATTTTAATCATGGCGGCTTTATAGGCCTGATTAATGGATTTAAATAAATCCGGAATGCCACGCTCTTTCAGCGCCGAAATATAATGGAATTTGGCAAAATCTAAGAAATACAGCTTGCGGTCGATTTCTTTTTTGATCTCGGCCTTACGCTCTTCGCTGACGTCGTCCCATTTGTTCACCGCCACCACTAAGGCACGCCCTGCTTCTAGCGCAAACCCGGCGATGGTGGCGTCTTGATCGGCGATGTCTTGCTGCGCATCCAGCACCAGCACCGCAACGTTAGCGGCTTCAATCGCGCGCATGGTTTTGATCACGGAAAACTTTTCAATCGCTTCATCTACTTTGCTACGGCGGCGCACGCCAGCGGTGTCGATGATGGTGTATGGCTTGCCTTGGCGCTCAAAGTCGATGTGAATACTGTCGCGCGTAGTGCCGGCTTGGTCAAACGCAATCACGCGCTCTTCGCCTAAGATGGCGTTTACCAGAGTGGACTTACCCACATTAGGGCGGCCAATGATGGCAAACACAGGGTGATCGTTGGCCACCTCTTCTTCTGCCGCATCAGGGAAATGTTCCAATACATCTTCGATGAGGTCGCGCACGCCCTCACCGTGGGCGCCAGAAATCACCACAGGTTCAGTCAAGCCCATCTCATAGAACTCGGCCGATACCACGGCACGATTCATGCCTTCAGCCTTATTCACCGCGATGAATACTGGCCGGTCGCTTTGACGTAGACGGTTGGCAATCATTTTATCCTGTGGCGTGAGGCCGGCACGGGCGTCCACCAAGAAAATCACCGCATCGGCCTCATCGACGGCCTGTAAAGTTTGCTTGGCCATCTCAAACAGAATGCCGCTGTCTACCACCGGCTCAAAACCGCCGGTATCCACCACCAAATAAGGCTTGCTGGCGCCCTTACCGTGGCCATAGTGACGGTCACGGGTTAAACCGGGTAGGTCTGCCACCAGCGCATCTTTAGTGCGCGTGAGGCGATTAAATAAAGTAGACTTACCTACGTTAGGACGTCCAACCAAAACAATCGTGGGTTTCATTAACTAACACCTGCTCCAACCAGCATCAACTTACCTGATGCGCCTTGTAATAAAGTCATGCCGTTTAAGCGTAGCGGCTGAGCCGTTAGCGCGCCAACCGGCAGTTTTGTACGGCCAATAAAGGCACCCGATAATGGGTCCATAATATGGGCATACCCTTCAAAATCCACCACTACTAAACCATTTTTCAATAAAATAGGCGCAGAGATTCTTCTGTTTTTCAATGAGTCGTTTTGCCAAACGCTTTCGCCATCGGCACGATTAAAGGCCGAAACCACACCATTGTCTTCGCTCACCACCACTAAATCACCATAGACTTCAATGCCCTTACTGGAAGACAGTGGCTTAGACCACATCACTTGCCAGTTGCGCATGTCGTAACAGGTCACATAGCCTTGGAAGGCAGCGGCGCAAATTTGCGGGCCATCCATGATCGGACGACTCAATACTTCGGTCACGCGATCGAAATCGGTGGCGCCACGCGGGAAAGAGATCGGGGCTTCAAACACAGGGGCACCGGCGCCGGCATCCACCAGCTGCAGCACACCGCTGTCTTGTCCCACTAAGAAATGGCGCTCATCCATAGGCGTCATAGAACCGGTACCGCGCACCTGCAAGCCTGATTGCGCGCCCACGAACGACCAACCAATGTCGCCCGTCATCGGGTTAAAGCCGGTCAAACGGCCGTCTTTGGTTTTCACTACCAGCACCGACTGCAGCATTAAGGGCGCTTCGCTCAAGACGCTGGTCAAATTGGTTCGCCAAGCTTCGGCTTTAGTGCTCATATTGTAGGCGACTAAGTCACCGCTGGCGCTGCCCACAAAGACCAAGTCACCGGCTACGGCCACACCGGCCACCAGCTTGTCTTTGGTGTCGATGCTGTTTAATACGCGCCCAGTTTGTAGGTCTAGCTCAACAATGCGGCCTTTTTCGTTGGCGGCATACACCTTATCGCCGACCAGTGTCGGCGTAAAACCTAGGGTTTTAGTGGGGCCGATGTCGGCCGTCCACTGCACGTCCATTTGGGTTTGCTGACTGATCTCTAGCAATTTAGCGGGATCGGTCGGCTTAACCTTGGAAGAGCAAGCCGCTAGGCCCACCGCCATTAAACCAATCACAAGTGCTTTATATTTCATGATTACCCCTGTTGATTACGCTTCAGCTCTATCACGGCACGACCCGGTGCTTTTTCGTCGGTTTTGGCCAACGCCAGATCATAAGCCTCTTTGGCTTCGGCAGTTTTGCCTTGGGCGGCGTAAATGTCACCGCGTACAGATAATAATAAACCTTCAAATTCTGGCTCAACTTTGGCCTTGGTCATCAACAGCGCTTCGTCATACTTTTTCTGCTGTAACAACACAATGGCCAGACGTTCCGTCGTGATGGCTTGAATCAGCGCATCTTTATGATTGTCTTTCACCCAGCTCAGTTCTTTTTGGGCAGCTTCCAGATCGCCGGCATCAAAATAGACCCCCGCCATCATTAAAGTAGCCTGAGTGGTCAACGACACTTTAGCATAATCGTTTTGCAAGGTGGTCAAAGACGTTTTGGCCTTGGTTAAATCAGAAGCCTGAACTTCTTTAGTCAGCTGATCCAACACCACGGCGGCCTCAGCGGATTTATCCAACTGTTTTTGCTGATAGACGTAGTTGCCCACGTAGGCGATCGCCGCAACCAACAGCGCCAAGAACAACCAGCGGCCCCAGTTTTTCCAGAAACGCTTAAAGCCTTCTACTTCTTCATGTGCTTGTAAATCGTAGGCCATTACTTATTCCATCCATTCTGTTAGTTGTTTGACTAAATCTGCCTGAGCCACGGTCACCTGAGCTTTTTCGCCACGCAGGTCTTTGATGCTCACCGAAGCCGTGCTTAATTCATTCTCACCCAAGATGACGGCGTAATGCGCACCGCTGCCGTCGGCTTTTTTCATTTGTGACTTAAAGCTGGCCACACCGCCATGCTGTAACACGTTAAAGCCAGCCTGGCGTAAAGTCTTGGCCAACACCAAGGCCGCAACGGCTGCGCCTTCGCCTTGCTGTAGCAAATACACGTCTGGCGCCGCATCCACAGTCAGGGTGCCGAATTCCTGCGCCAATAAAATCAAACGCTCTACCCCAATGGCAAAGCCAACTGAAGGTGCCGGCTTGCCACCAAGCTCTTCAATCAAACCATCGTAGCGGCCGCCACCACAAACCGTTCCCTGAGAGCCCAGTTTGGTGGTGACCCATTCAAACACGCTGAGATTATAATAATCCAAGCCACGCACCAAGCGTGGGTTTTCTACATAGGGAATCCCTAGGGCGGTAATCATGGCTTTATAATCAGCATAATGCTGTAAAGACGCCTCACCTAAATAATCGATCAGCTTAGGCGCCGCATTGGCCATGGCCTGAAGATCAGGGTTTTTAGTGTCCAAAACGCGCAAAGGATTGGTGTACATGCGCTTTTTCGCATCTTCATCCAAAATCGCCTCGTGCGCCTCTAAGTGCTTAATCAAAGCTTCGCGGTGGGCGGCTCGTTCTTCCCGATTGCCCAGCGTGTTGATTTCTAGAGTTAAATAATCCTGTAAGCCTAGACGACACCATAAATCATAAGCCATGCCAATCAATTCAGCATCCACGTCCGGGCCTTCAAAACCCATGCACTCCACCCCAATTTGGTGAAATTGACGGTAGCGGCCTTTTTGCGGGCGTTCGTGACGGAACATCGGGCCCATATACCATAGGCGCTGCGGGCCGTTATAAAGCAGATTATGCTCGACCACAGCGCGCAGGCAAGAAGCGGTACCTTCTGGGCGCAGGGTTAATGAGTCGCCGTTTAAGCTGTCCACAAAGGTGTACATCTCTTTATCCACAATATCGGTGTTCTCGCCGATAGAGCGCACAAATAACTGAGTGGATTCCACCACCGGCGTACGGATCAACGACACGCCGTAGCTGGCCGTCCACTCGTTCACTTCTGCTTCAAAACACTGCCAATAGGCAGAGTTGCCTGGCAATAAATCGTTCATGCCTTTAATGGCCTGTACTTTTACACTCATGATTCTCGTCTTTATCTTTATTGGTTTTGTTATGAATTAATAATGGGGATGATTTTGCTGCGGCTGCGTCTATCGCCACCTTCACCAAAATGCGTCACCACATAATCATCCACAATTTGAATAAATTGTTCTGCCATTTGGTCGCCCTTCAGCGTCACCAGCCGTTTACCGTCAACGTAAACCGGTGCCACCGGCACTTCGCCGGTACCGGGCAAGCTGATGCCGATGTCGGCCAGCTTACTTTCGCCAGGGCCATTCACCACACAGCCCATGACGGCCACGTTCAAGGCCTCAACGCCTGGATACTGTAAACGCCAAACAACCATTTGCTCGCGTAAATACTGCTGAATGTCTTGCGCCAGCTCTTGGAACACCGTACTGGTGGTGCGGCCACAGCCAGGACAAGCCGTCACCAACGGGGTGAAGTTACGCAGCCCCATGGTTTGCAACAATTCTTGCGCCACAATGACTTCTTGGGTCCGCGCACTGCCAGGCTCCGGCGTCAGAGAAATGCGAATGGTATCACCAATCCCCTCTTGCAACAAAACCGCCAGCGCGGCACTTGAGGCCACAATGCCTTTACTGCCCATACCGGCCTCGGTCAAGCCAAGGTGCAGCGGATAGTCGCAGCGTGAGCCCAAGTCGCGGTAGACGCTGATTAAGTCTTGTACGTTGCTGACTTTACAAGACAAAATAATTTTATTGGCCGCCAAACCGATGTCGCGTGCTTTTTGCGCCGACTCCAAGGCCGAAATAATCAAGGCTTCTTTCATGATCTGATCGGCGCTCTTCGGGCTGCCCAAGGCCAGGTTTTCGTCCATCAAGCGTTTAGATAAGGACTGATCTAGGCTGCCCCAGTTCACCCCAATTCGAACGGCTTTATCGTGCTCGATGGCCTGCTCGATCATGTAGCTGAATTTTTCATCGCCCTTCACGCCTTTACCGACGTTGCCCGGATTAATCCGATACTTAGATAAGGCTTTGGCGCAATCTTGGTAATCGCGCAAGAGGCGCTCACCGTTAAAGTGAAAGTCGCCGACTAGGGGCACATTACAGCCCATGTCGTCCAAGCGCTGGCGAATCTCTGCCACTTTAGACGCCGCTTCTGGGCTGTTGACGGTGATGCGCACCATTTCTGAACCGGCGTTGGCCAATTCAAAGACTTGCTGCGCCGTACCGACGGCATCGGCCGTATCGGTATTGGTCATGGATTGCACCACAACCGGTGCAGCAGAACCCACCAACACGTGGTCAATCGCCACGGTCTGGGTTTGCCTTCTTGCTAATACACTACGTTCATCATTCATGTTATTTAGGTACCGTTACCGCCGCAGTGATTTTATCTACAAACGCTCCAGACAAATCAACCGCTTCATCATTAAATGTCATGCTGGCGCCGCGTGCATAACCGATACGCACATCGTAGGGCGCCCCACCTTCAAACTTGTGTTCGCTGCGGGCGGGCACAATTTGATTCATCAAAACTTCGCCATCTTTACTCTTTACTACCAACATTGAACGGCTGGCAATGTTCACCACTAAAACATCGGTGCCAGCGACAGCAGGCGCATTGGCTTCGGTTTCGGCCGCGGCGGCATCGGCCGCAGTGGCTTCAGCAGTGCCTTCTTCGGCTTCAACTGCCCCTACTGGCACCACTGGCTCAACAGGCGCCACCTGTGGCGCTGCCAGCTCACCGACAGCCAATGGCGCTTCGTCGCTGGCGACGGCTTCATCAGCCTCACCCTTGGGCCAGGCGATCGCCACGCCCACAATCACCACGACCAAACCGGCCATCCACAGCCATTTAGGCAATTTCTTAGCGCTACCGCCATTGCGTACCGGTGCTTGCTGATGCACCTGCTGGGCATGATTCACCGCCACGCGTTCGCTAGGAAACATTTCATTCAAGTCTGCAATAACTTCAGCTTCATTCAGCTGTAAAAAACGGGCATAACTACGGAAAAAACCACGGGCAAAAACAGGTTCAGTAAAGCGGCTTGGATCATTGGTTTCCATCGCCTCTACTTGCGACACGGCCAGCTTCAAGCGTTCAGCCACTTCGCCGACGCTCAAACCCTTATTCAATCGCGCCTGTTT
The DNA here is from genome assembly GCA_041228285.1 of Neisseriaceae bacterium CLB008. Taxonomy (NCBI): domain Bacteria; kingdom Pseudomonadati; phylum Pseudomonadota; class Betaproteobacteria; order Neisseriales; family Neisseriaceae; species Neisseriaceae bacterium CLB_ANTARCTIC_008. The sequence goes on from CP166133.1 coordinate 2,094,354, forward strand.
TAATTTATCGCCCAACATCATGGTTACAGGAGCCGTATCGGTCGTTTGTGTTTGTTCCACGTCACTCATAATCCCGTCCTAAAATATCTTATGTCATGCTTTGGTATGATTTAAAGCGGCTGCTGGGCATTCATCATGCTTTTATCCCTAGCATCCACTCGCGTTAATGAGCGTTAAGCCACTACCCTCAGGGTAAACGCCCTAACCCTCTATATTCAGTGTACTGCCTCACCCCGCCTTTCAGCGCAATGAGTCTTAATCGGTTTGAACGCATGCTGCACGTTCTTTAGCCACCTGAGCCCGATGGGGATAAGCCGCATCTAGCCTTGCTCGCTCAAAATACACGGCAGCGGCGTCTGGCTGCCCCAATACGTGGCACAGATACCATCCATAGTGATGGTTAGGTGCGCCAGCGGCGGGCGCAAGGCGTAAGGCCTGTGCATAACTTTCTTGAGCCGGCTGCGCCAACCCTTGCTGTCGATGCAGCTCGGCACGCAACAGCCATAAATCGGCGTTATTCGGCGTCAGCGCCACTGCTTGCTCAATCTGGCGCAAGGCCTCTTCACTTTGCCCCTGGGCCCAATAAGCTTGAGCAAGGCTGGCTTTAACTGCGGCCAAGGCCTGTGGCGCTTGCGTGCTAGGCCCACCCACTGCCCCACACGCCGTAAGCGCCCACCCTGTCATGATCATCATGCTGTAGAGTAGGCGCTTCATCTGCTTAACTTTGCTCTAAATTAATTTGTTGCCACTTCGCCTGACGCTTGGTTTTATCCTTCACTTGGCCAGCGAGCTGGCCACAGGCGGCATCGATGTCGTCGCCGCGCGTTTTGCGCACGGTCACAATCAAGCCTGCTTCTTTCAACACATCCCTAAAGGCACGGATGCGATCGTTACTGGAACGATCATAGCCCGAATTAGGGAAGGGATTAAACGGAATCAGGTTAAACTTACACGGCACGTCTTTCACCAGGGCCACCAACTCATGCGCATGCTGCACATAGTCGTTGACGCCTTGTAGCATCACGTATTCAAATGTCACAAAATCACGTGGCGCCTTCTCTAAATAGCGTTGGCAAGCAGCCATCAGCTCTTTGAGCGGATATTTTTTATTCAGCGGCACAATCTCGTCGCGCACTGCGTCGTTAGACGCATGTAGCGACACGGCCAAAGCCACGGGACAGTCTTCTTTCAGTCTGTCCATTTGCGGCACCATACCAGAAGTCGATACCGTCACGCGACGGCGCGACAGGCCGTATGCATGGTCGTCCAGCATGATGTTCAAAGCGGTCACCACATTGTCGTAGTTCGCCAACGGCTCACCCATGCCCATCATCACCACGTTAGACACCACACGCTCATTGCGCGGGGTCACGCCCATGGCTTTATTGGCCCACCACAGCTGACCAATGATTTCGGCAGCGCTTAAGTTACGGTTAAACCCTTGACGGCCGGTGGAGCAGAAGGTGCACTCAAGCGCACAACCCACCTGAGAGGAAATACACAGCGTCCCGCGTTCAGATTCGGGAATAAACACCGTTTCCACGCCATTGCCTGTGCCCACATCCAATAACCATTTACGGGTACCATCAACAGACGCCTGAGACGTCATCAAATCGGGGACTTGAATGATGGCCTGCTCGTCTAATTTTGCGCGCAGTGATTTCGCCAAGTCAGTCATGTCGTCAAAACTGGAAGCACCCATTTGGTGCATCCAACGCATCACCTGTTTAGCACGGAAAGGTTTCTCACCCATTTCTTCGAAATGGCGGGTCAACCCAGGTAAATCAAAATTTAATAAATTGGTACGCATACAAATTCAGGTAGGCTAATCTACCGAAGCAAACGGCCTACCTGAAGGACTCCTTTAATTAACGAGCACAGATTTCTGAATCATTGAAAAAATAAGCAATTTCAATTGCGGCATTTTCCAAGCTATCAGAACCATGTACTGCGTTGGCATCAATAGATTCAGCAAAGTCAGCACGGATGGTGCCAGCAGCTGCTTCTTTAGGGTTGGTTGCACCCATTAGTTCACGGTTTTTCAAAACCGCATTTTCGCCTTCCAACACTTGAATCATCACAGGGCCGCTGGTCATGAATTTAACCAAATCAGCAAAGAAAGGACGCTCTTTGTGCACAGCGTAAAAACCTTCGGCATCGGCTTGTGACAGCTGTTTCATTTTAGCAGCAACCACTTTAAGGCCATTGCTTTCGAAACGAGCGTAAATTTGACCGATGACATTTTTGGCTACGGCATCAGGCTTAATAATAGAAATAGTGCGTTCAATCGCCATGTGTAAATCTCCAACTTATAAGTTTAGATAGGGAAAATGCGTTATTTTAGCAAGAATTCACCCCTAGCAGACACTCTTTTTTACATAAATTTTGTCTTATCTCTCAGCCACATGATAAATCACATGGGATTTATGCCAAAGTCAGGTGCGGCAGCGACAGATATTGCTCTGTTTGCATGTCGATCAAACGACTGGCCGTACGCTCAAACTCGGCGGCAAAATCACCCTCGATGTAAATATCCTCTGGCGCAGCAGCACTAGTGGCAATCATTTTCACGCGGTAATCATAGAATACATCCACCATCCAGGTCAGGCGACGCGCCTCACTACGCTTATCGGCTTCGAGCTTTAAAATATCAGACACAAAGACGGTGTGATAGTGCTGAGCCAAATACAAATAATCTGCCTGTGAGCGTGGACCAAAGCACAATGCCTTAAAATCAAACCAAATCACGCCATCGGTATGGCCTCGCGTCGTCAACTGGCGCCCATGAATGGTCACCACCTGTTCGCGAGCAGCCTGACCTCGCGTCACGTCTGCAAATAAGGCCGACAGCTTGGCATCACAATCAGAGCCTGTAGACACCAAAAAGATGTCCGCCTTAGACAAAGCACGCATCCTATAGTCTTCACCGCCATCCAGATTCACGACGTGCAACTTGTCTTCCATCAGCTTAATCGTCGGCAAGAAATTGCTTCTTTGTAGACCGTTCGGATACAGCTCACCGGGCGCATAGTTAGACGTCGCCACCAGCACCACCCCTTTAGCAAACAGGCCCTCTAAGAGCCGCCCTAAAATCATGGCGTCGGCAATGTCGCTGACGTGAAACTCATCAAAACACAATAGGCGCACTTCTTGCGCAATTTCTTCAGCCACTACCGTCAACGGGTTGGCTTCACCTTTATGCGTGCTTAGGCGCTCATGCACCTCAGCCATAAAAGCGTGGAAGTGAACGCGGCGCTTACGCTTATACGGCAAGCAACCAAAAAAGGCATCCATTACAAAACTCTTACCGCGCCCAACGCCGCCATAAAAATACAGTCCCTTAGGCACATGCGGCGAACGAAAGCTACGGCCTAAAAAGCGATTTCGGCGCTTTTTAAAATCCATTAAATCATGCCATAAATCATCTAAGAGCTCGATGGCCTGATACTGCGCCTTATCCTTGATAAAACCGTCTAGGCGACTGGCCTTTTGATACCAAGAAACCGGCGTTTCCCCCTCATAAGCAGGAAGAACTAATTGTCCTGATTGTGTCATCGTTTGAACCCGTTATTTTTATTGATTATTTTTTCATGTTTGGGTGATGCGCTCATCACCAAGAATACACCATAGCAAAAAAAGCCCTACTTAGGGTATCTATTTACACTAAATGACGCAGTTATCCCTTACAAACCAAGGGGCTTACAACCTAAAAACAAAAAAAAGCGCCGCGGTTAGGCGGCGCTTATTCACAAAAGAAACATATTAATTGGTTTTTTGCATTGCGCCATCAACACGCTCACGCAACTCTTTACCTGGTTTGAAGTGGGGTACGTATTTCTCAGGCACGTCCACTTTTTCGCCAGTTTTAGGGTTACGCCCGGTGCGGGCTGGTCGGTGGTTTAAATCAAAACTACCGAAACCACGAATCTCAATGCGTTGACCTTTCGCAAGGGAGCGCGTCATGGTATCAACCAACACCTTAACGCCCTGCTCCACATCCTTTGCGACCAACTGAGTGTTACGCTTAGCAGCAAACAAATCAACTAAACGAAGCATTAACTCCGACTTGGTCATAACTCAGCTTACTCCTCGCCAGACAACTTAGCTTTAAGCAAATCGCCTAGGCTAGTCGTACCCGCGTTTACATTGCTAGAAGCAGCAGACACGGTACGTAGGGCTTCGCCTTCGTCTTTAGCGTCTTTTGCTTTAATAGACAAGCTGATGTTACGGTTTTTACGGTCAACGGCGATGATCACGGCTTCAACTTCGTCACCTTCGTTTAGGTGGTTACGAATGTCTTCAACGCGGTCACGTGACACTTCAGAAGCGCGCAAGTAAGCTTCTACGTCTGCTTCAAGAACCACAACGGCGCCTTTAGCATCTAGAGACTTAACGGTACCTTTAACCAAAGCACCTTTGTCGTTTACGCTGATGTAGTTGTTGAATGGATCACCTTCAAGCTGTTTAATGCCCAAAGAGATGCGTTCTTTTTCAACATCGATCGCCAATACCACGGTTTCAACTTCGTCACCTTTTTTGTATTTGCGTACGGCTTCTTCGCCAGTTTCGCTCCAAGAAAGGTCAGATAGGTGAACCAAACCATCGATGCCGCCGTTTAGGCCAACGAACACGCCAAAGTCGGTGATTGATTTAATAGCGCCAGTGATTTTATCGCCTTTTTTCTGCAAGGCAGCAAACTCTTCCCAAGGGTTAGCTTGGCATTGTTTCATACCTAGAGAAATACGACGACGGTCTTCGTCGATGTCCAAGATCATCACTTCAACTTCGTCCCCTAGCTGAACCACTTTGCTTGGGTGTACGTTTTTGTTGGTCCAGTCCATTTCAGAAACGTGTACCAAACCTTCGATGCCTTGTTCGATTTCAACGAATGCACCGTAGTCAGTCAGGTTGCTTACTTTACCGAACAAGCGAGTGCTTTGTGGGTAACGACGGCTTAGGCCGTGCCAAGGATCTTCACCCAATTGTTTCATACCTAGAGACACGCGGCTTTTCTCTTGGTCGAATTTCAATACTTTGGCTTCAACTTCTTGACCCACTTCTAATACTTCGCTTGGGTGCTTCACACGACGCCATGCGATGTCGGTGATGTGCAGCAAACCATCGATGCCGCCCAAGTCAACGAATGCACCGTAGTCGGTAATGTTTTTAACAATACCTTTAACCACAGAACCTTCTTGTAGGTTTTCAAGCAGCGCTTTGCGCTCTTCGCCCAAGGTTGCTTCCAACACGGCGCGACGAGAAACCACAACGTTGTTGCGTTTTTTGTCTAGCTTGATTACTTTGAATTCAATTTGTTTGCCTTCGTAAGGAGTGGTGTCCTTAACTGGGCGCACGTCTACCAATGAACCAGGTAGGAAAGCACGGATGCCATTAACCATAACGGTCAAGCCACCTTTTACTTTACCGTTGATCATGCCAGACAAGATGTCGCCATTTTCCATGGCTTCTTCTAGGGCAATCCAAGCGGCAGCGCGTTTGGCTTTTTCACGAGAAAGCTTGGTTTCACCATAGCCGTTCTCTACAGATTCGATTGATACTGTTACGAAATCACCCACTTGAACTTCAACTTCACCTGCATCATTTTTAAATTCGTTGATGTCAACCAATGATTCAGATTTCAAGCCAGCATTAACAGTTACAAAGTTATTGTCGATCGCAACAACCTCGGCGGTGATTACTTCACCAACGCGCATTTCTTGTAAGGTTAAGCTTTCTTCAAGTAATTGGGCAAAATTTTCCATTGTCATTTAGTAATATCTCAAACACAGCCAAGGTAGTGTCATAGGGTTCGTTAGTGAAACTTGCGCTCCCTGGCAGCGCAAGCTAAAAAATACGCATTAAAAATAATAGCCTAATGGGGCTTAAGGCCTAAGCCCAAACCGCGCATTTGCCGTCATTAGTAATAGCAAGGCTAATATTCTACACTAAGTTTTTGATTCTTGATACCATTTAAGTACTTTTTCCAAGGTTTCCTCTACGCCTAAAGCCGAGGTATCGAGGTAATGGGCATCGGCCTCATGCCGTAAAGGCGCGACCTTGCGGCTGCGATCAGCCTCATCACGGCGCTCAATGTCGGCCAATATCGTCTCAAAATCGGCTTTCTGGCCTTTACCCTCTAGCTGCAAAACACGCCGCTGGGCGCGCACTTCAGCGCTGGCGGTAAGGAAAATTTTTAATTGAGCCTGTGGAAACACCACCGAACCCATATCGCGGCCATCCGCCACCAAACCATTCGGCCCTAAAAAGGCCCGCTGGCGCGCCAACAGTGCTTCACGTACCTGTGGCAATTTTGCGACGGCAGAAGCCCCTAAACCCACAGCCTCTTGGCGAATCGCTTCGGTCACCACCTCGCCCGCCAACAGAACCTCATCACCCGCAAACGTCACCGGCAAGGACAACGCCAGCTGAGCTAAAGCCGCCTCATCGTTTAAGGCTACGCCTTGACGTTCAGCGTATAGCGCGCTCAAGCGATACAGAGCGCCAGAATCCAAATAATCAAAACCCAACTGTGCCGCTACTTTGGCGGCAATGGTTCCCTTGCCCGAGGCACTTGGCCCATCAATGGCAATCACTTTTTGCACTGTGTTCATGGTTTCTTCACAAAAGGCTCAATAATGCCGTTATTTTAAAGTAAACCACGCTTAAGCACCAACGCTGTTTTGGCCAATTTAAACTTGCAACTATTCTGGCTTGGTTTACACTAGTGGCACACTATTCATTCCAAACTTAATCCAGGCGCCGTTTTCGGCCGTTTAAACTGAGTATTCTTATGAAAGAAGTCCAAGCTGTGAGTACAGAGCACGCCATCCCTTCCCTCCACCTCGCCCCACGTACCCTCAAAGCCAGCACCGTCACGCTGCCCGGCTCCAAAAGCATCAGCAACCGCGTGCTGCTGCTGGCCGCACTGGCCTACGGCAACTGCGAGGTCAAAGACTTACTCCATTCAGACGACACCCATTACATGTTGGCGGCGCTCAAAGCCCTTGGCGTACCCATCGAGCAAACCCAGCCTCACGATTACTTAGTCACCGGTAAATCAGGCCAATTCAACCGCAGCGCCGACCTATTCTTAGGCAATGCAGGGACGGCCTTTCGCCCGCTCACTGCAGCGCTCGCCATCATCGGCGGCGACTTTCGCCTCAGCGGCGTGGCGCGCATGCATGAGCGCCCCATCGGCGACCTGGTCGATGCCCTGCGCTTGGCCGGCGCCCAAATTGATTACTTAGGTGAGGCTGGCTACCCACCTTTACGCATCGGCGAACGTGGCGATGCCCACAGCCCCACCATCCCGATCAAAGGCAACGTGTCCAGCCAGTTCCTCACCGCACTTTTGATGGCGCTACCGCTCACCGGCCAAGCCTTCAATATTGAAGTCGACGGCCCCTTGATCTCCAAACCCTATATTGCCATTACCTTAAACCTCATGGCCCGCTTTGGCGTGGTGGTCAACCATCACGACTATCAGTCCTTCCAAATTCCCAAACACGCCCATTACCAAGCACCACCGGTCATGCACGTTGAAGGCGATGCCTCCAGCGCGTCTTATTTCTTGGCCGCAGGCCTATTGACCGGTGCTCCCATCACGGTACAGGGCATTGGCAAGCACAGCATTCAGGGCGACGTGGCGTTTGCCGACACGCTGGCGCTTTTGGGCGCTGAAGTCACCTGGGGCGAAAACCAAATCACCGTTTCTCGAGCACAGGACCAAGCCATCAAGGCCTTTGACCTGGACCTCAACCACATTCCCGACGCCGCCATGACTTTAGCCATCGTTGCGCTTGCTGCGGATGGCCCTTGCCGCCTACGCAATATTGCCAGCTGGCGAGTGAAAGAAACCGATCGTCTCAGCGCTATGGCCACCGAATTACGCAAACTTGGCGCCACCGTTGAAGAAGGGGAAGACTATTTATTCATCACCCCACCGGCAACGCTCACGCCCAACGCCCACATCGACACCTACGACGACCACCGTATGGCCATGTGCTTCTCCTTGGTCAGCCTTTTGGATACGCCCGTCGTCATCAATGAGCCAGACTGCGTGGCCAAAACCTTCCCCGATTACTTCTCCGTATTCGCCCAATTAGGCCAGTAGGCCTACCGCCAGAGGGCCACCCCTCTGGCGCATCCTCCTTGGCCACGATGTTCATCCAGCACTCAGCGCCGCTCATCCAGCATTAAAATCACATATAAATTTAAATTTCCGCCAGAACAAATCACATTGATTTAAAAAATTGCAAATAGACGCAACAGCAAAGCTATATTCTTATAATTTTAGCATTAAATAAAATCAAAACCTTAAAAACGCAATTAATTTAAATAAATAAATTGAAATTAAGCATAATGTGATTTAACCTAGCGCCACCTTTCAGTATTTTCCACAGACCAGCGCTCACAAGGCAATGGTCTGTTTGACCTGTAACAGAATTGACGAAACAGACCCATGAGCACACACACCACCGACCCATCTACAGCCCCTGACATGCTGGACGTTGTTCCCCCACGCCCATTAAACAAGCACGACTTTAAAACCTTATCCCTGGCCTCATTAGGCGGTGCGCTGGAATTTTACGACTTTATTATTTTTGTGTTTTACGCACAAATCATCAGCCATTTATTTTTCCCCGCTACCCTAGATCCGTTTTGGGCCATGCTCAATACCTACGGCACCTTTGCTGCCGGCTATTTCGCCCGCCCGCTGGGCGGCATCGTCATGGCCCACTTTGGCGACATGATTGGGCGCAAAAAAATGTTTGCGCTGTCCATTCTGTTGATGGCGCTGCCCACGATGGCCATCGGCCTGATGCCCACCTTTGCAAGCATCGGCTATGCAGCCCCCATCTTGCTGTTACTGATGCGCATTTTGCAAGGCATTGCCATCGGCGGTGAAGTCCCCGGCGCCTGGACGTTTGTGTCGGAACACGTGCCTAAAAAGCGCGTCGGCTTTGCCAACGGCCTGCTAACCTGCGGCCTATCGGCCGGTATTTTATTTGGTGCCGTAGTGGCATTGGTTATGGAAAAATCCTTCAGCAGCGAAGAGTTGGCCACTTGGGCTTGGCGCTTGCCGTTCATCTTAGGCGGCGTATTGGGCTTGGTGACCATGTATCTGCGCCGCTGGCTTAAAGAAACCCCTGTATTTCAAGCCATGCAGGCCAAAAAAGCGCTGAGCCGTGAATTACCGGTTAAAACCATCTTAAAACAGCATCGCTCTGGCATCGTTTTATCAGCCCTACTAACCTGGTTTTTAACCGCAGGCGTTGTGGTCATCCTATTAGCTACGCCGCAGATCATGAGTGGCCAATACGGCATTCCTCGTGAGACCGCCTTTACCATGCAAAGCTCAGCCATCGTCATCGAAGCCATTTTATGCGTGTTTACCGGCTATATTGCTGACAAGGTCGGCGCGGGTAAAACCCTGATTGTGGGCGCGATTGCGCTGGCGATCAGCTCCTTTTTCTTTTATGGCAGTCTGGCGGGGGGCGACCTCAACACCATTTTCCTAACCTATATGCTGACGGTTGCCGCCGTGGGTGTGGTGGGCGTGGTGCCCATGGGCATGATTCTTTCATTCCCAGCTGCCGTACGCTTTACGGGCGTGTCATTTTCTTATAACGTTTCCTATGCCGTGTTAGGGGGCATTACCCTGCCTCTGATACAAGTATTAAGTCGTTACAGCGATTTAGGCATTGCTTACTACATCTTATTTATGTGCGTCATCGCCTTGGGATGTGGCCTCTATATGATGAAAAAGAAAATGTAACCCCATCGCACAATAGGCCGCCCTCAACAGAATGCGGCCTTTTTTGAACCTTAATGTTACGACTTTGGACGACCTTATATGAATCACACACAGATGTCGGGTGCCGCCGCGGATGCGGATGTGCAATATAACCCCCCCAGAAAACTGAATCGAAACGATGCCAAAACCTTATCCCTATCCGCTTTAGGTGGCGCCTTAGAATTTTATGACTTTATTATTTTCGTGTTTTACGCGAACGTAATCAGCCAACTGTTCTTTCCCGCTACTTTGGATCCTTTCTGGGCCTCATTAAACACCTACGGCGCCTTTGCCGCTGGCTATTTTGCTCGCCCTCTTGGCGGCGTTGTGATGGCCCACTTTGGCGACTTAGTGGGGCGTAAGCGCATGTTCACCCTGTCTATTTTATTAATGGCCATTCCGACGCTGTGCATCGGCTTTTTGCCTACATTTGACAGTATTGGTTACGCAGCGCCGATTCTATTGTTATTAATGCGCGTGCTGCAAGGCATTGCCATTGGTGGCGAAATTCCTGCTGCCTGGGTCTTCGTGGCCGAACACGTACCGAAAAAACGCATTGGCCTAGCCGACGGCACCCTCACCATGGGTCTGGTGTCTGGCATTTTACTGGGTTCATTAATGGCTCTCGCCATGAGCTTGGTATTCAGCGAAGAGGCCATTAAAGAATGGGCCTGGCGCCTGCCCTTTATTGTGGGCGGCGTGCTAGGCTTTGTGGCCATGTATTTACGCCGCTGGTTAGAAGAAACCCCGATTTTTAAAGAAATGAAAGCGCGTAAAGCCCTGCATGACGGCATTCCTTTAAAAACCATTTTTGCTAACTACAAAGGCGCCATGGTGCTGTCTGGCCTACTGACCTGGCTATTGACCGGTTGCGTGGTGGTGATGTTGCTGATGGCACCTAATCTGATGAGCGGCACCTTCAATATGCCCCGCACCCAGATTTTCACCATGCAAAGCTTCGCCATTTTAGCCACCTGCATTGGTTGTGTGGTGTCGGGCATGATGTGTGACAAAATGGGCGCCGCCAAAACGTTTGTGCTGTGGTCCTTGGCCCTATTGGTCAGCAGCTGGCTGTTTTACCACAGCCTAGGCACGGCCTCAGCCCTACAAATCGCCGCACTATACGCGCTGACTGGCTTTTTTGGCGGCATCTTGGGCAGCATCCCTTACGTGATGGTGCATCTCTATCCAGCCAATATTCGTTTTTCAGGCATTTCGTTCTCATACAATATTGCCTACGCCATTTTTGGTGGCATCACCCCAATTTTGATCGTGTGGTTAAACGACAAGAGCCCCGTAGGCGCTGCCTACTATATGGCGTTCTTGGCGGTCATGGGCGTGGCCATCGGCCTGTATTTGTTTAAACGGAAGATTTAACCTCCTCTATCTTCACCACACCGTGCTGACGTCGCTTAGCACGGTGTTTTTTTGCCTGCTGCTGCCCCTCGACAAAATCCAGCCCCCACCCTACACTGAGGGCATGCGCTATAGACGCGATTTTTTGAGGGCATCATCATGTCGGTTACCCAGCTCGTTGCACAGCAGCGCCAATTTTTTCAGCAGCAGCATACCAAGCCCTACGCTTTTCGCGCCGCTGCCCTAGCGCGCTTGGCGGATGCGCTGAGCATTTACGAAGCAGACTGCTACGCTGCGCTGGCCCAGGATTTAAACAAATCCGAGCCAGAAGCCTATATGAGCGAAATCGCCCTCATCAAAAGTGAGCTGGCCTTTGTGCAAAAACATCTGGCCCAATGGATGCGGCCTAAGCGCCAGCCAACACCGCTCAGCCACCAGCCAGGACGCAGCCGCCTACTGTATGAGCCTTACGGCGTAGTCCTGATCATGGCGCCGTGGAATTATCCACTGCTGCTCAACCTCAGCCCCTTAATCGGCGCTCTGGCGGCCGGCAACTGCTGTATCGTCAAACCCTCACCCGATGCCCCCGCTACCAGCGCCGTCATCGAAAAAATCATGGCCCATGCCTTCACCCCTGAGCACGCTGTTTTTATTGCAGGCGGCATCGACGTCAGCAATACCTTATTGGCAGAGCCGCTAGACTACGTGTTTTTTACCGGTAGCGAAGGCGGCGGCAAGGCCGTTTTACGGCAGGCGGCGGAACAGCTGATTCCTGTCACGCTAGAGTTAGGCGGCAAAAGCCCTTGTATTGTCGACGCTGACGTCGACCTCAAGGTCACCGCTAGGCGCATCGTCTTTGGTAAGTGGCTTAACGCAGGCCAAACCTGCGTGGCGCCCGACTACCTTTTGGTGGCCCAAAGCCAACACGCCGCCCTCATGGCCGAGCTCGTGGCCGCCCTCACCGCAGCCTATGGGCCAGAGCCCATCAGCAACCCTAGCTATCCCAAGATCATCAATCAGCGTCACTTTGAGCGACTACAGGCACTGCTGCCGGAAGCCGGCGTCGTCCACGGCGGCGACAGTCACGCCCAGACTTTAAAAATCGCGCCCACCTTGGTCGACTTAAACAACGCCGACTCACCGCTGATGGCCGAGGAAATTTTTGGCCCGATTCTGCCTGTATTAACCTATACCGACCTAGACCAAGCCATTGCCCTCATCCAATCACGCGCCAAACCTTTAGCCCTGTATGTCTTTAGCCGCAACCAAAATGTGGTCGACCAAGTATTAGGCCAATGCGCCTCTGGCGGCGCCTGCGTCAACGACACCATCATGCATTTGGCCAATATCCATCTGCCTTTTGGCGGCGTGGGCGCCAGCGGCATGGGCCATTACCACGGCCACAGCAGCTTTCTGACCTTTAGCCATCAAAAAAGCCTCTACCAAAGAGGCTTCCGCTTTGAGCTGCCGCTGCGCTTTGCTCCGTTTAGCGCCAAAAAGCTTAAATGGCTGAAGCGTTTTTTATAACCCTAAGCAACACCACAGACACAAAAAAACGCGCCCGTTCTCGGAGCGCGTTTTTTAATTTAGGCTTAGGCCCAATCTTGCTGCAACATCCAGTTCACGTAACGCTGAACGCCTTCTTCAACGGTGAAGAAGTCTTCCTCGTAACCTGCCTGGCGCAGATGGGCAATATTGGCTTGAGTAAAGCTTTGATATTTACCTTTTAAGGCTTCAGGAAAATCAACGTAGCGCAGTAGGCCTGCATCGACTAGGCCGGCCAAAGACAACGCCTCTTCACCATTGGCCACGCGACAAGCATTCACTGTAGCGGCAGCCAAATCATTAAAAGGCTGGCTGCGGCCAGTGCCTAAATTGTAAATACCGGATTGCTCAGGATGGTCTAAAAAGTGTAGGTTCACCTTCACCACGTCTTCCACGCTGACGAAGTCGCGGCTCTGTTCGCCTTGACCATAGCCATCATATGCCCCGAACAGCTCAACGTAGCCACGTTCACGGTATTGATTGAAGTGATGAAAGGCCACTGAGGCCATGCGGCCTTTATGCTGCTCACGCATGCCATATACGTTGAAGTAGCGAAAACCCACCACTTGGGTGGTCAAATCGCCATCACGACTGCGTTGGCGCACCACTTGATCGAATAGGAATTTAGAATAGCCGTAAACGTTCAGCGGGCCTTCATAAGCGCGATTCTCGACAAACTCCGTACCCTTGCCATACACGGCAGCGCTAGAAGCGTAGAGGAAGGGAATGCCTTCATCTTGGCACCAATCGAGCAGATCCAAAGAATATTGATAGTTATTCGACATCATGTACAAACCATCATGGTTCATGGTGTCTGAACAAGCGCCTTCATGAAACACAGCGTCAATATTGTGAAAAGGCAGCGTGTGCTTGCGAATGGCTTTAATAAAGTCGTGCTTGTCCATGTAGTGGAGGATGTCGCAATCCACCAGATTCTTAAACTTCTCGGCGTTGCTTAAGTTATCCACGGCCACGATATTGGTGATGCCGCGATTATTTAAGCCTTTAATGATGTTGCTGCCGACAAAACCAGCAGCACCGGTCACGATAATCGTCATAGTCTTTCCTTTAGGCTGGGGCATACGCCCAGCGAGTCATCTTACTTAGGCATCCAGCTTAGCCAATAGTTCTTCTTTAGTGCACACGGCGGTGCCTACTTTGGCCACCACCACGCCAGCGGCCTTATTGGCAATAGTCATGGCGTCCACCAGGCTAAAGCCTGCGGCCATGCCCAGCGCCATGCTGGCAATCACCGTGTCGCCGGCACCTGACACGTCAAACACCTCTTGCGCCTGAGTACCTTGATGGTCGATTTGTTCGTCTCTAAACAGCGACAGCCCTTCTTCGCTACGGGTCAACAGCAGGCCATCTAGCCCTAAGCGATGGCGTAGCTGCTGGGCTTTTTCGGTCAGTAAAGCTTCGCTGTGCCAGGCGCCCACCACTTCTTTTAATTCGGCTCGATTCGGGGTAATGAGGCTGGCGCCGTGGTATTTCTGGTAATCATTACCTTTAGGGTCAATCAACACCGCCTTACCCAAACTTCTGGCCATTTGAATCATTTTTTGCACGTGAATCAGGCCGCCTTTACCGTAGTCAGACAAAATCACCACGTCGTATTCTGGCAACAGGGCTTCAAACTGGCTCATGCATTCCAACAGCACTTCGTGAGCCGGTGCGTCTTCAAAGTCCAGGCGGATCAACTGCTGCTGCCGCGCCACTACGCGCAGCTTAATGGTGGTGGCAATGCTGGGGTCGCGCAACAACTGGGTACGGACGCCCGCTTCAGCCATTAAGGCATCCAGGCTGTCCGCCGGTTCATCATCACCGGTTACCGACAGCAAACAGGCGTGACCACCCATACTGGCAATATTACGCGCCACGTTGGCGGCGCCACCGGCGCGCTGCTCAATCCGCTCAATTTTGGCCACGGGCACGGGTGCCTCTGGCGAAATACGGTGGGTGTCACCAAACCAATAGCGATCCAGCATCACATCGCCCACCACCAAAACGCGCGCTTGGCTGACGTTCTGGGTAAAGCTGCTGGCCGTTAGCGGCAGCTTAACATCGACTTCAGACATAATGATCCTCTTAAACGAGATTGGCTAAGGCATTCACCTGATTCAAAACGGCAATAGGATCCGCCGCTTGAGTCACGGGGCGCCCCATCACTAAATAATCAGAACCCGCGGCTAAGGCCATTTCTGGCGTCATCACGCGGCGCTGGTCGTCGTTGATGTCTAGGCTCAGGCGAATGCCTGGGGTCACCAAAAGGCAATCGTTGACTTGCTGTTTTAACATGCTGGCTTCTTGAGCCGAGCACACCACGCCGTCTAGGCCTGAGCTTTTTGCCAGCTTGGCCAAGCGCAGCACCATTTCATCCGCAGGGATGCTGATGCCGACTTCAGTTAAATCATTGGCTTCCATGCTGGTTAACACCGTCACACCAATTAACAAAGGCTTGTGTGCTTCGTTGGCCACGGCCTCAGCAGCGGCTTCCATCATGCGGCGGCCGCCCAAGGTGTGTACGTCTACCATCCACACGCCCATTTGCGCCGCAACTTTACAGGCATGGGCCACGGTATTCGGGATGTCGTGGTATTTCAAATCAAGAAACAACTTAAAGCCTTGCTGTATCAGCTGCTCAGCCAAACTACGGCCGGTGGCGGTAAACAGTTCTTTACCGATCTTCAATTGGCACAGCTCGGGGTTAAGCTGACGGGCAAAGGCCAGGGTCGCCGGCGCATTGTCAAAATCCAAAGCCACAATCACGGGCGTACGTTGGTCACGGGTGTGGCTGTCGTTCATCATTAAGGGGTTCATTCGGTTAAATCTCTACGCGGTTAGGGCTATAGCTTTCCCACTCATTACAAGCAGGACAATGCCAGAAGAAAACTTGTGATTTAAAATTACAGCGCTTACAGCGATACATGGTGGCTTTTTGGGCATACTTACCCACCACGGTGCGCACTAAATCGGCGTCTACGCGCCACAGTAAATCAGCCTGCGGCAGGTTGGCCCCCAATAAGCGATACACGCCATTCAGAGTGGGCCGTAGCTGCACCAGCTGGCGCACGGTTTCGGCTGCTTGGGCCTCACCTTGCAACAGCAAGGTTTTTTGGTAAATCACATCGATTAAATCCAGCTGCGGGAAGGTACGCACATAGCCTTCTAACAACGCCAAACCTTCCGCTGGCTTACCTAGAGCATCAAAAGCGTCATACAAGCGCTCACCCACCATGCTGAGGTATTCTGCATTTTGCTTTTCAATGGCGCTGTAGGCGGCAATCGCCTCTTGGTGATTTTGCGCTTTTTGCTCAATGTCGCCCAAAATCATATTGGCGCGAGCACATTTTTTATTCGCCTCCAAGGCCTGCGCCACATAGTAACGGGCCTTAACCAAGTCGGACTGAAACAGCGTCATCTGAGCCAGTTCACAGTAAAACTGGGCGATTTCAAACTGATAGGTTTGCTCATCGTGACTAAGGGTGCGCGCCATTTCAATGGCTTTTTCCCAGTCTCTATCCTGTTGGTAAATACTCAACAAGACCTGACGGCTAAGCTTACCCATATTACCTTCTAAGAGGCCGTTAAAAATCTGTTCGGCGCGATCCACCAGACCTGCGCTTTGGAAGTTTTCGCCCAGTTCAAATAAGACTTGCTGACGGCGATCCGCCACAATGTCGGCAGACTCCAATAGGGCTTGATGCAGGCGAATGGCCTTGTCATTCTCACCGCGCTTGCGGTACAGCTTGCCTAACGTCATTTGCAGTTCAAACGCCGTAGGGTGAGCCTGTACGACTTCGGCCAGCGCCCGAGCAGCAACGTCGGTCTTGCCGTCGACTAAGGCATCTAAACTTTTATAAAACCCAATCGGTACCGCTTTTGCCTGCTTTAAGACGGCTCGCATGTCTACGCGAGCAGCGAACCAACCCATGCCAAAAAAGATGGGCAGTAAAATCATCCACCAAATTTCAAATTCCATACGTTTATTGTTCCTTTGGCGTCACGGGATCAGCGGCTACACGGCCAGATTGCTGCTTGGCCTCAACGGTTTTTTGATTCATTTTTTGGGCCACAGAAGCCGCTACCGAAGGGTCTTCTTCGAATACTTTAATGTGTTTATGATTTTCCTTACGCAAACGATTCACCTCGTTACGCAGGCGTAAAATACGGCCCAACATCGACAATACGCCTAGCACGGCACCGATCACAAAGAAAATCAACAGCAGCACCACCAGCGGCCATTGTACCGTTTGCTGCATAAACCAATTAAACGCCACGGTATGGGTATTATTAATGGTTAACATCAATAAAAATAACAATAGAACCAGCTTAATGACTAGGTATAAATATTTCATAAGACGCCTTAATCTCACGGTTGGGCTGAAAACAGCATAAAGTTTAAACGATTTAGCTGGTTTTTGATACATTTGGGCCTATTTTATCCCTGCTGACGGCCGCATTAAGCCTGAAAGAGCATTGGCTGCGCCGGTTTTAAACATTTCTACATGAAGATCTTTATAATAAGGGTTTATATTTCTGCTATATTAACGACAGCCGCATGCGCATCGTGCGTACAGCCGGCTCAACCCTAATCATGGCCTTAACCTCAGCGCCAGAACCATTAAACCAAACACCCACTAAAGGATGATTGAGATGACCCTCTACCCTATTGCGCAAAGCCCAGACAACGTGGTGATCGAACTTCGTGCCCCCATGGCTAACCGCCACGGCCTGATTGCCGGCGCAACGGGCACAGGCAAGACCGTCACCTTACGCAAGCTAGCAGAATCATTTAGCGAACACGGCGTACCGGTTTTTCTGGTCGACGTTAAAGGCGATCTATCTGGCCTCACTCGCCCCGGCGCAGCCAGCGGTAAGGTGCAGGAGCGCATCGACAGCTTTGGGCTAGGCACCGATTACTTAAGCGGCTTCCCTGTGCGCTTTTGGGATGTGTTTGGCCAAACTGGCATTCCGGTACGGGTGACCATCGCCAGCATGGGTCCCATGCTGTTGGCGCGACTGCTTAACCTCAACGACACTCAAGAAGGCTTATTAAACTTGGTATTCAAAGTCGCCGAAGACGATCAGATGGCGATTGATGACTTAAAAGACTTACGCGCCTTACTTCAAAACGTTGGCAGTAAAGCCGCCGAATACCGCAACACTTACGGCAACGTTTCGGCCGCCAGCGTGGGCGCCATTCAGCGCAGCCTATTGACCCTGGAAAACGAAGGCGGTGCCCATTTGTTTGGCAAGCCTGCGCTTGACCTTAACGATTGGCTCCAAACTGATGGCAACAAAGGCGTAATCAACGTTCTGAACGCTGAGAAGCTGATGCAGTCGCCGCGCCTGTTCAGCGCCTTCTTGCTATGGATGCTGACCGAACTATTTAATCAACTGCCCGAAGTAGGCGACCCAGAAAAGCCCAAATTTGTGATGTTCTTCGATGAGGCCCACCTTTTATTTGATAACGCCTCACCCGCCCTCATCGGCAAAGTCGAGCAGGTCGTACGATTGATTCGCTCTAAGGGCGTAGGCGTGTATTTTTGCACCCAAAACCCACTAGACCTACCCGACACCATCCTTGGTCAGCTCGGTAATCGCGTCCAGCATGCCCTACGCGCCTTTACCCCTCGCGACCAAAAAGCAGTGAAGGCCGCCGCCGACACCTTCCGCGCCAATCCTAAGTTTAAAGTTGTGGACGCCATCAGTGAGCTGGGCGTGGGTGAAGCCTTGCTGTCGTTCTTAGACGAAAAAGGCATGCCCACGCCGGTGGAACGCGCCTTTGTCTACCCGCCCAAAAGCCAGTTAGCCCCCATCAGCGCCGCCGAACGCGATGCGTCTTATCAGCAAGACATACTGTATCGCCACTACAAAGATGAAATCGACGACGAGTCTGCCTTTGAGCGGATCACTCAACAGCAAGAAGCCGCGGCCGCTCAAGCCGCCCTCGAAGCAGAGGCCAAAACAGCGGCAAAAGCCAGCGCCACGCAAAAACAAGATCCTTCTATGCTCGATGCGCTGGTCAAAGGCGCCACAGGTCAACGTAAACGCGCCAACGGCGGCTTAGTCAACGATGTCGCCCACCAAATGGGCAACACCGTATACAAAAGCCTGTCTAAGCAAATCTCAGTGGCCCTTAAAAATGTATTAAGTAATCTTCTGGGCGGCAAGAAATAGCCCATAACCCGAATGCCCTTGACCAAAGCAGCAGTGCTTTGGTCAAGGCTGAACAGGAGCACACATGTTACGCCTTATGACGGTTCCCGTGGGAACCCATCAAAACCTCAATATTCTGACCCTAGCCCTCATCGACGCCATCCGCGCCCAACACACCGTTAGCTACGCCAAACCCATTGCCGACAAGCAGTCAGAGCAGGCGCAAGACTATGCCTTAAGCCACGGCGCCATTGACGCCCACACCAGCCTCAGCGCCGAAGCGGCCGTGGCTTTGGTGTGTCACCAAGCGCAAGATGAATTATTAGAAACCATTTATGGTCATCTGAGTAATGGCGAAGCCGACGTTTTGGTGTTAGAAGGCATTAGCCAACCTCAGCTAATGGCCCAAAGCGTGCCCATCGCCAACACCTTACACGCGGGCTGCATTTTGGCCATCGACGTCAAAACCCGCAGCGCGGCCGAAGTGGCTACCGCTTTAAACTTAGCCTTAGCCGAATACAGCCAGCAGCCCGCCCAAGTAGTCGCCTTTGCCTTAAGCAATGTGGCCCACGAAGCCACTGCTTTTGAAGCCGAAGTCACCTCACTATTGGCCAAACCGCTCCCTTGCTTGGCCACCTACCAATCCCAAACCAATCAGCTAGATGAAGCAGTACCGGCATTGGCACAAGCCCTCTCACCCAGCGTACTCAAACAGCTATTGACCCAGCCGCGTACTGGCCGTCTGTCCCCGCCAGCCTTTCGCCATCACTTAATGACCTTAGCCCAGCGTGGGCAAAAGCGTGTGGTGCTGCCTGAAGGCGACGAGCCCAGAACCATTCAGGCCGCGCTGATTTGTCACCAAAAAAACATCGCTCAATGCGTCCTATTGGCCGACCCAGCCGCCGTGACCCTGCAAGCACAAAACCTTGGCCTCACCTTGCCGCCAGAGCTGAGCATCATCCATCCTGACACCTTGATTGAACAGTATGTCGGCCCCATGGTTGAGCGCCGTAAAAGTAAAGGCTTAAGCCCAGAAGACGCTCGCCAACAGCTACAAGACACGGTGGTGTTAGGCACCATGATGCTGGCAGAAGGCGACGTCGATGGTCTGGTTTCTGGCGCCGTCCACACCACCGCCAGCACCGTTCGACCAGCGCTACAGCTGATCAAAACAGCACCCAACGCCAGCTTGGTGTCCAGCGTGTTCTTCATGCTGATGCCTGAGCAAGTATTGGTGTTTGGCGACTGCGCCATCAACCCCAACCCCACGCCAGAACAGCTGGCCGACATTGCCATCCAATCCGCTGAATCAGCCTTGGCCTTTGGCCTAGACGCTAAAGTAGCATTGATCTCTTACTCAACGGGTGCCTCCGGCGCTGGTGCCGATGTAGAAGCCGTGGCCCAAGCCACCGCTCTGGCTCAACAAAAAGCCCCCCACCTGGCCATTGACGGCCCCTTACAGTTTGATGCCGCCAGCGTGCCCAGCGTGGGCAAGCAAAAAGCGCCTAAAAGCAAAGTGGCAGGTGAAGCGACCGTATTTGTATTCCCTGACTTAAATACTGGCAACACAACCTATAAGGCCGTTCAGCGCAGCGCCAACGTCATCTGCGTTGGGCCTATGCTGCAAGGGCTAAATAAGCCGGTGAACGACTTGTCTCGTGGTGCCCTCGTTGACGACATCGTATACACCATTGCCTTAACCGCCATTCAGGCTACTCAGCTTAAAGCTTAGAACCTTAATCGGTTTTAACCGTCAAACCCACCCAATAGTCACCCATAACCAGGCGCTGACTATTGGGTTTTTTTATAGCAATAGACACTCAACAAACCAAACTCATAATTTTTATTATTGTCGCTTCAACAATTACCGGCCATTTTATATCCATTTTACATAACTTAACAATCTATCCGGTTGAGATTATGGTATGATGGCCACCATAATAATAGTTACGCCCCACACATACGACTCACGTCAGAGAATCTCATGATTAAAACGCTCATCCCTAAAGATGTGTTAACAAGCAATTCCAAAATATTGTTTATTGCCCACCTTGCCATCGGTGATTTTACCTATTTGCAAAATTTCTTCTTGGCCCTGTCACAAACCTATCCACAGCTGCGCATTGATCTATTCATTGATGAAACCCGGCGCACTGAAGACGCTGAACAATGGCCAGCGCTGCAACAATACGTTTTGTTTGACTGGATCGACACCTGCCCATTTTTTCATACGGTTTATAAACATACCTATAACAACGCCACCCTTGCCCAAAGCGTTGCCCAAGCGCGCGCCGAAGACTACGCAGTGGTTATTTCGCTGGCGACCATTGGCCATTACGCATCGGCCCAGCTAGTAAAGGCCATTGCCACTGAGCGCAGCTACACCATCGCCACACGCGCCAAGACAGGGCTGTTTCAATACAAGCGCCGCCGCATTTATCGCGCCATGGACGCCACCATTGCGCCTTTTGCCTACAGCGCTGAGCAAGACCACATCAGCGATAAATACGCTTATTTATTTCAGACCTTAGCCGGTATCCAACTGAGTAAAAAAGAGCGCTATCCGTTTATCCACAATATTCCTGAGATTTGGCAAACCAAGGCCAGTGCCTACTTAGCCCAGCATCAAGTCAAAGCCTCAGAACGATTAATCTTTATTAATCCCTTTGCCAAAGACCCTAATCGCTGCTGGCCCATCGACCACGCCCTCAGCCTGATTGCCCGTTTAAACCAGCACCCTGAATGGCAACAGACGCGGTTCATCTTCAACGCCATGCCTGACGACATCGCCCGCATCAAACCAGCCCTCGCCGCCAGCGGCCTGAGCAACGTCATCATTTTCAGTGCCTTGAACAGCTTTTTCGAGCTGCCGGTGATGATTGGGCGCTGCGATCTGGTTGTGTCGGTAGAAACCTCAGTCATGCATCTGGCCAACGCAATGAAGGTACCGGTCATTGCCATGATGAACCAGACCACGCCAGACTGGTACCCAATTGACACCGAACACAGCACCATCATCGTCACTCAAGACGCTGACGACCCAATCAGTGCGATTACGGTTGATGCCGTCGAGGCCACGGTTTTGGCTCATCACCTGTCTTAAAGCCTTGGCCACAAAAAACGCCTCAATCGTCAAGATTGAGGCGTTTTTCATTAGAATGGTGCGTGGCTTAAGCTTGACCTAAACGGCGGCGTAAATGCAGCCATTTGTCTAAGCTTTGACCAAAAGCCTGGCGATCTTTCGGCGACAGCGCAGCTGGCCCACCCGTGTGGATGCCGCTGCCGCGTAAAGTATCCATAAAATCACGCATGGTCAGCCGCTCCTGTATGGTCTCGAGAGTAAACGGTTCACCACGAGAACTGATCACAACGGCTTTTTTGGCTAAGGCATCGGAGGCCAAAGGAATGTCGGCGGTGATCACCAGGTCATTAGGCTCAATCAAGCGCACAATCTCATTGTCCGCCTCATCAAAACCGTGTGCCACCACGCGATTCTTAATGTAGGGCGACGGCGGCGTATGCATGGGGCGGTTCGCCACCAGCGTGACGTTGACCTGCTCTCGTTCGGCTGCCCGAAATAAAATGTCTTTAATCACCACGGGGCAGGCATCGGCATCAACCCAAATTTGCATCTTCATCCTTTACGTTTCATTTTGACACATGCTAACACACCTTAGCCCAAACCCGCCGCTTGTGGGCTGCGCTTGTGGGCCCGTTGATACCCTGGGCGTGCCTGTATCCTCAGCCACCATTGCCATAAGGCCGGATGACTGTGCTCGCTCAAACCGGCACGCTGAATCGCCAGGCTAATGGGTACGCTCATCATGTAGGATGAGTCGTGACCCACGCGGGTTTTAAATGGGGGCACCTGAGTACGTTAGGAGTGGTGGGTAGGCTACGCTTTACCCACCCTACGCGACGATAAATAATCTATGGTTTGTTGCATTCTACACTCGACGCTAAACGTTCTTCTTTCTCCAGCCCAATACAAAGGGCCTTAAATGACAAAATCACAGGCCCTTTGGTTAAACTTACACTTAATTTATGGCAAACCCGACTACTCAGACATGCCGATTAAATCGGTTCCGTAAGAATTATCAATCGCACACAGCCATCGACCATCTGCGCTGCGCGTAAACACATAGGTCGCCCGCCTATCCATGCTGTAGGCTTGCTCATCTTTTTCTGAATCTAAAAACGTTTGCGACAGCACCAAAACCGTGTCGCCCGCCTCAAGAAACACCATTTCGCCCTGGGTGGGCGTCAGGCTGTTTTGAAAGTAAGCGGCAATCTTAATGAAGGCAGCTTTAATTTCGTCTTTACCGCGGGCAATCATGTCGCCCTTCACCACCAGCACCGCGTCGTCTGTATAGTGAGCCATCAGGCCGTCAAAATCTTCACGCCTAATCGCCTCATCGCACGCCTTTATCAAGTCTCTTATTGCCTGCATCCTGCTGTCCTTTAACTGTTTTAAGGGCCATAAAAAAACCGAACCGCAAAGCCTGCCGTTCGGTTACGCTTGAGCACGATCTAGACTAACAAAAAAATCAGTGCGCGGCCATTATTCTGGCCGTTTTTTGGGTAGCCAAGCCCAGCACATCGTGGCCTCTATCGGCACTTCACCACGCTCATCGGTGACGATGCAGGGCACGATAAAATCGCCCTTGTCTTCATTAACCAAACGCGCGGCCATGTCCTCAGGCAAGGTCGCCACGGCCTTCATGTCGCCAACGGAGCGTTTGGTGTAGTGGATAGTCATACTTTTAAGCAACATCAGCTTGTCGTCAGGGGTATTCATGCCCACCACAAAACCTGTAGCGGTTTCGGCCAATAAAGCCATTGCGGTCGCGTGCACGCCCTTAATGTGGTTTTGGACTTTACGTTGATTTTTGACCCGTACAATCACCCGCTCTTGGCTGACTTCATCAAACGCTAAGCCCGCCGTGCTTAAAAAAGGCACCACCCGCCCTAAGGCGATGGTTTTGGCACGATTGCCTAATCCCGCTGGCCATCGGTCTAACTTTGCCATCATGGCCGACATTCTGTTTTTTATGCGCATATTTCTTCCTTGTTGACGTTAACGCAGCGCCCAATTTAAGTTATGATGAGCTTCTTTTATCTGCTTTGGCTTAAAATGTGATGAACACGCTCAAATTCACCAAAATGCATGGACTAGGTAATGATTTTATGGTGGTTGATGGGATTACTCAATCTTTTAAACCGAGTAAAACCTCTATAAAACAATGGGCTGACCGTCACTTTGGCATTGGCTTTGATCAACTGCTGCTGATCGAAACGCCAGCCTCGCCAGACAACGATTTTAAATACCGAATTTTTAACGCCGACGGCTCTGAAGTCGAGCAGTGCGGCAACGGCGCACGCTGTTTTTTTCGCTTTGTCATCGACAAAGGCCTGACCACCAAAACACAGTTACGCATCGAAACCAAAAAAGGAGTGATTGAGCCACGCCTCGAGCCTAATGGCTTAATTACCGTCGACATGGGCCAGCCTAGGCTCAGCGCCCAAGAGATTCCCTTTGTACAGTCAGCAGCAGAACCGACCGATGCCCTACAGCATCGCCTAAGCCTGACCGACGACAGCATTAATATCAGCACCGTCAACATGGGCAATCCCCATGCCGTGCTGTTGGTCGATGATGTCGACGCCGCACCGGTGGCGCTTATGGGCGCCGAAATTGAGCGTCATCCGCAGTTTCCAGAACGGGTTAACGTGGGCTTTATGCAGCTTGTAGATGCCGACACCATTCGCCTACGCGTGTTCGAGCGCGGCGTTGGCGAAACCCTCGCCTGCGGCACCGGCGCCTGCGCTGCCGTGGTAGCAGGCATCCGCCTAGGCTTATTAAACCACACCGTTTTGGTCCACCTACCTGGCGGCGACCTGCGCATCAGCTGGGCCCCAGGCCAGGCGGTGATGATGACGGGGCCAGCCCAAACCGTTTTTGAAGGGGAGTTAGTGATTCATGAATGAAGCCAGCCTATTGGATTTTTTAAAAAATCATCCTGAGTTTTTATTGACCCACGCCAAGATACTCGGCATTCAGCCCAATAATGACAAGATCACGGCCTTTGCCGAGGTCAAACTACAGGCCAATGAAATCCGTACCCAGCGCATGGAACAACACCTGAATGACGTCATCGACAATGCGCGCCACAATCAGGCTCTGATCGAAACGCTATTCAATCTTGACCATGCTCTAATTGGCGCCACAAGCCTAGCAGACATCACCACGGCCTTGACCAAGGCCATGACCGAAGGCTTTGATTTGCCCTACTATGTACTGAAGCTCGTACAGCCTGCACACAGCATCCAGCCGACTTTACCGGCAGCGCTACTGCTCAATGAAGGCGGCAAAGCTTACGAAAAGCTTAACCAGCTCAAGCGCAGCGTTTGCGATCAGTATTTGGCCGACGATGTTTTGGCTTGGCTACCGCCTTCAGCCACCACATTACAAAGCTTTTTAAAAGTACCGCTGCTCACGCCCGAACAAGGCTTTATGGGGGTATTAATCGTGGCCAGCCCTAACCCTCAGCATTTTGGCCCAGAGCAAGATACCCACTACATGGATCATCTGGCCCAAAACCTAGGCGCCGCCCTTAACCGTCTTTTCACCGTACGGACTGCATGAACATTAATCTGATCGTGGCGGCGCTCTTTGCCGCCCTCTTTGTGTGGCAATGCGCCCAATACCGCGAAACCAAGTGGCTATTGGCCAGCCTAATTTTATGGCTAGGCTTCACCTTCAACCTCAGCAGCACCCTGCCCTCGGTGTATACCTTCAGCAATGCGCTGTATCACAGCCACGTGGCCATTTTTATTGGCAGTTTGATTTATTTCATCAATCAAGTGCGCTGGGACAAAAAAAATCGGCTGATCCGCTTTAATCCAGCCAGCGGGCCATTTTTGCCTTATTTGGCCATGGCCTTAGTCTTCATGCACCTTGGCTTCGCCGCCTTATCCGCTTGGGTGTGGTGGCTGTACCCAGCGGGCCTGACCTATTTTGCGGCCTATAGCCTGCCGCAGCTGTACCTGCTTCAGCCCACCTATTTTATGGGCATGACCCTCTCACTCACCGGCCTGATGATGATACGCGCGCGCGCCAAAAATACCCGCGCCTTAACCGGCACGGCGCTACAGTGCGCTTTTTTGTGGGGCTTTTTCAGCACGGCCTTATACATTGTTCTGGATTTGATTTACGCCATTTAAAAAGCTTGCCAGCATCGGCTGGCAAGCTCATAATGATTTCCTTTGAAATCCGGACGTCTACACCGCTATGTCTTTCAGTTTATATTTATCCATCTTTACCTTTCTGTTGATTGCAGCGGTTACCCCCGGCCCAAATAATATTTTGCTCACCACCACGGCCGCCAACTTTGGCCTGGTAAGGGCGCTCATCCCCATGTTGGGCATTATGCTGGGCATGCAGGTATTGCTTGTATTGGTGGCCTCAGGCGTAGGCAGCCTGATCATTCTTCACCCCAATATTCATCTGGCCTTAAAGATCATGGGCAGCATTTACTTAGCGTGGCTGGCCTGGAAGCTGGGTTCGGCACGCTTTGAACCGCTAGACACCACCACGGCGCCGGCCAAACCGGTGAAGTTTTATCAAGGGGCCTTATTGCAGTTTTTAAACCCCAAGGCCTGGCTGATGGCCTTAGGCTCTATTTCTAGCTTTAGCCTCGTGGGCGCCCTCTACCTGCCGTCGGTGATCGCCATCAGCTTAATCATGATTGGGGTTAATCTCATCGCCAGCGCGGTATGGCTTGGCTTTGGTTCCTTAATTGGCCAATTTTTGAGTAGCCCTACTTCATGGCGCATTTTTAACGTCACCATGGGCGTCTTAACTGCCGCTTGCGTGCCCCTCGTCTGGTGGTAACACGATAGACAAAAAAAGAGCGCCTTAGGCGCTCTTTTTTTTAGGCTACATGGCCGAGTAGTTAGGACCACCACCGCCTTCTGGGCAAACCCAGACAATGTTTTGCGTCGGGTCTTTAATGTCGCAGGTTTTACAATGCACGCAGTTTTGCGCATTGATTTGCAACTGCTTCTCGCCTTCAACGTTTTCCACTATTTCGTACACGCCAGCAGGACAATAGCGGGTTTCGGGTGAGTCATACTCATCCAGATTCACGCTGATGGCCAAGGCGGGATTTTTTAACTTCAAGT
This sequence comes from Neisseriaceae bacterium CLB008, assembly GCA_041228285.1. Taxonomy (NCBI): domain Bacteria; kingdom Pseudomonadati; phylum Pseudomonadota; class Betaproteobacteria; order Neisseriales; family Neisseriaceae; species Neisseriaceae bacterium CLB_ANTARCTIC_008. The sequence goes on from CP166133.1 coordinate 2,121,397, forward strand.
GAGCCGGCTGATTTTCCTCATGGTTGGTGGCCGACAAAAACACGCTCGACAAACGGTCGAAGGTCAACACACCATCAGGCTTAGGATAATCAATTTTGCGGCTGCTCTTGGCCTTTTTCAAAGCCTTATGATCCGAATGCCCATGTTTTAAGGTCCACGGCGCGCAGCCCTTAAAGATGTAATCATCTAAAGCAGCATAGGCAAAGGCCACATACATGCCCCATTTAAACGCCGGGCGCACGTTGCGCACGCGCCAGAGCTCATCGTACAGCCAGCTGTTTTTCATCCGCTCAGGATAGCTAAATGACTCTAGGCCAGTTACGCCATCCACCATGGTGCTTAAGGTCACAAACACAGCATCGGCGGCCAACATGCCCGACTTCATCGCCGTGTGGGTGCCTTTAATGCGCGGCACGTTCAAGAAGCCAGCCGCATCGCCGACCAATAAACCGCCGGGAAAATGCAGCTTAGGCAGGCTTTGAATCCCGCCTTCCACTAAAGATCGCGCGCCATAGGCAATACGGCGGCCGCCTTTAAAAATCTTGGCAATGTCAGGATGGGTCTTGAAGCGCTGAAACTCTTCAAACGGTGACAAATAGGTATTTTGATAATCCAAGCCCACCACCATGCCGACCGCCACTTGGTTGTCGTCTAGATGATAGATAAACGAGCCGCCGTAGGTGCTGCTGTTCATAGGCCAACCCACGGTGTGGGTTACCTTACCAGGCTCCGACATCGCAGGGTCCACTTCCCAGATCTCTTTAATTCCCAAACCATAGGTTTGCTTGTCGGAATCGTGGGCCAACTTAAATTTCTCGATGATTTGCTTACTTAACGAACCACGGCACCCTTCGGCAAACACGGTTTGGTGAGCGTGTAGCTCCATACCGCGCTGATAGTTACCGGTAGGCTCGCCATCTTTACCGATGCCCATGTCACCAGTGGCAATGCCCTTTACCGAACCGTCTTCATGATAAAGCACCTCGCTGGCGGCAAAACCAGGATAGATCTCGACGCCCATGGCTTCGGCCTGCTCGGCTAACCAACGGGTCAGTTGACCTAGACTGATGATGTAATTGCCTTCGTTTTGCATGCTCGGCGGCACCACGGGTGATTTAATGGCTTTATTCTTGGTTAAGAACAACAGCTCATCTTTCACGACAGTACGCGTCACCGGCGCGCCTTTGGCCTGCCAATCGGGAATTAATTCGGTTAAGGCCTTAGTGTCCAATACGGCGCCCGACAAAATATGGGCGCCCACCTCAGAACCTTTTTCAACCACGCACACGTTGATTTCGTGGTTACGTTGCTCTGCTAACTGTTTCAGCCGAATGGCCGTGGTTAGACCAGAAGGCCCTGCCCCGACGATCACGACGTCAAACAACATACTCTCGCGTTCTTCTTGCACCATGGTTTATGTTCCTCAAATAATTTTTTTATTCTTCAATTGTACTATGAGTTCGTCACTTATACCCATCTCTTTTAAGACTTCCTCTGTATGTTGCCCCAACTTTGGCGGCAAGCTTTGATATTGCACAGGGGTTCGGCTCAATTTTAAAGGGTTGCCAATCAACTGCATGGCTCGCTCCGACTCGCTTAGGCTCACGCTCATCGCTCGGGCCTGCACCTGCGGCATGGCAAAAGCCTCGGCAATATTGTTAATCGGCCCACAGGGGACGTTGGCGGCCTCCAATAGATTTAGCCATTCATCCCGGCTTTTGTCCATAAAGCATGGCACCATTAACCCAATTAAGGCTTCACGATGCGCCACTCGATCAGGGTTGGTCATAAACCGTGAATCGCTCGCCCATTCAGGATGCCCTAAGGCCTCGGCCACGGCAGCAAACTGCTGATTATTACCGCAGGCCAAAATCAAATGCTGATCCTGGCCCGTTTCAAACACTTGATAAGGCACAATATTCGGGTGGGCGTTCCCTAGTCGCGGCGGCACGTCACCTGTGGCCAAGTAATTCATGCCCACATTGGCCAACATATTCACCGCACAGTCTAAGAGCGAGACGTCGATCCATTGGCCTAAACCACTGCGCGCGCGTTCAATCAACGCCGCCTGAATCCCCACCGTAGCCTGTAAGCCTGTGAATAAGTCTACCACAGCCACGCCAACTTTAAAGGGTAAACCCTCGGATGGGCCAGTAATACTCATCAACCCGGACATCCCTTGAATGATGTAATCATATCCGGGGCGCTTGGCGTCTGGCCCCGTTTGGCCAAAGCCCGTTAAGGAACAGTAGATCAGACGGGGGTTTAAGGCCTGCACCTGTGGATAATCCAGACCATATTTTTGCAGGCCACCGACTTTGTAGTTTTCCATCAACACATCGGCTTCAACAATCATCTGTTTGATTAAATCCTGTCCCTCTGGCGTGCTTAAGTCGACGGTCACCGAGCGCTTATTGCGATTCACCCCGGCAAAATAAGCCGAAGTCCCATCGGCAAAACTAGGCGGTGCCCAGGTGCGGGTTTCATCCCCGACTTCAGGACGCTCAATCTTAATCACTTCGGCGCCTAAATCCGCCAAATGCTGGGTACAGCTAGGGCCAGCTAAAACCCGAGACAAATCCAAAACCTTAATGCCTGCCAGTGCTTGCGTGCTCATGATGTGCTCCTTAAACCACAACAGGCAGCCAGGACGAATCCACAGCTGCCTGTTGGGAGAATAACTGATTAATAAAGTTAGGCGAACGCTTGAATGCCGGTTTGGGCACGGCCCAATATCAAGGCATGAACGTCATGAGTACCTTCATAGGTATTCACGGCTTCAAGGTTCATCACGTGGCGAATCACATGGTATTCATCAGAAATACCGTTGCCGCCGTGCATGTCGCGAGACACCCGCGCAATGTCCAACGCTTTACCACAGTTATTGCGTTTAATTAAGGAGATCATTTCCGGTGCGGCCTGACCTTCATCCATCAAGCGACCCACGCGCAGCGCAGCCTGTAGCCCCAGAGTAATTTCAGTTTGCATATTGGCCAATTTCAACTGCACTAGCTGAGTCGCCGCCAAAGGACGACCAAACTGCTGTCTGTCTAATGTGTATTGACGTGCCGCCTGCCAACAGAACTCCGCCGCACCCATAGCGCCCCAGGCAATGCCAAAGCGGGCTTTATTCAAGCAGCCAAACGGGCCTTTCAAGCCTTTGACGTTGGGCAATAGGTTTTCTTCTGGTACAAACACTTCATCCATCACAATTTCACCGGTAATCGACGCACGCAGTGAGAATTTGCCGTGAATCACGGGCATGCTTAAGCCTTTCATGCCTTTTTCCAGAATAAAGCCACGGATGTCGCCGGCGTCGTCTTTAGCCCACACCACGCATACGTCAGCGATGGGGCTATTGGTGATCCACATCTTAGCGCCAGAAATCGAATAGCCACCCGGTACGCTCTTGGCGCGGGTTTGCATGCTGGCAGGATCAGAACCGGCATTAGGCTCTGTCAGGCCAAAACAGCCCACCCATTCGCCAGACGCCAATTTAGGCAGGTATTTTTCTCGTTGGTCTTCAGAGCCATAGGCCCAAATCGGATGCATCACCAGGCTAGACTGCACGCTCATCGCCGAGCGATAGCCAGAATCCACGCGCTCAACTTCACGCGCAATCAGGCCATAGGCCACGCTGGATAGGCCGGCACAACCATAACCTTCAATGGTACAACCCAATAGGCCTAGCTCGCCCATTTGGGTCATGATGTTGCGATCAAACTGTTCATGGCGGTTGGCTTCTAACACGCCAGGCATCAGCACGTCTTGGCAAAAAGCTTCGGCAGAACTTTGGACCATGCGTTCTTCTTCAGTTAACTGCGCTTGTAGCAAAAAGGCGTCTTCCCAAGAAAAAGGGGCACGTTGATTGGTTTGGCTCATCTGGTTTCTCCTTTGGCACCGAATCTTGCCTAGCTAGGCAGCGATAAACGGCGGTAAACAAACGATTATGATTTAATAGTTTCGCTGTGCGAAATTTTGTTTTACAATGCAGAACAATCTACCGAATTTTAGAAAGCTTGTAAAGATGCTGGCGCAAATTTTAAATACCATGGCTCAGGCCCAAACCGAACAAGACCGTCAATTCGTGACCGCTCTGGCCCGTGGCCTCAGCCTATTGAGCGCTTTTGAGGAAGACACTGAATTGAGTCACCAAGCGTTGTGTCTACGCACACAGCTGCCCAAGGCCACCGTGACACGGTTGATCCACACCCTATGCCAAACCCAGTTTTTAATGTTTAATCCGCAAACGGGGCTCTATCAACTGGGCAAGCACGCACGACGCTTTGCCAGCCATGCACTGACGCAGTTCCATTTATTTCAGCACGCCCAGCCTTTATTACGCCAGTTTGCGCAAACCCATCAGGTGTCGGTGACGCTGGCCACAGAGGACGGCGGTGAAATGCTGTACCTAGAAAGCGTGCGTAGCCCCGCTAAGCTTGCCGTACAGCTACAGATTGGTTCACGCGTACCGGTGGCCTATTCGGCTATTGGCCGCGCCTATTACGCCAGCCTCCCCAGTGACGATGCGCGCGCCGATTTGATTACCCGCCTGCCCAGCGCCAACCGCGACAAACAAATCGAGCTGTTACAGCAAGGCGCAAGGCATTATGCCCAACAAGGCTATGTGTTGGTAAAAGGCGACTTTTCCTACGACATCATCGCTGCTGCCGTCGGTTTAAAAGACATCAGCCAACCCCATAAGCATTTCTCGTTAAACGCCAGCGCCCCCTCAAGCCTATGGTCTGAAGCCGACTATGCCTCGTTTATCGTGCCTAAATTAAAGGAACTGGCCGCCCATATCGAACTATGAGTTTAGGTTCGTCTAGGGCTTTACCTTGTACCGAGCGAAAGGGCAGTGCTACAATCGCCCTGTAATTCATTCACTTTAAACGATGAGAAAGTCGAAACATGCAAATCAGCAAAAATTCTGTAGTGACCCTTCAGTACGAAATGTACGATGCCAACGACCAATTAATCGACCAAACCAAGCCTGAAGAGCCTATTGCTTACTTGCATGGCGGCTACGATGGCATTTTCCCTTTGGTTGAAGAAGCCCTTCACGGCAAAGCTGCCGGTGACGAAGTAGACGTGTTGCTACAACCTGACGACGCGTTTGGTGAGCAAGATTCTGAATTGGTACGCATCGAAGAAGTGGCCAACTTCCCAGTAGAAGTAGAAGCCGGCATGATGTTTGAAGCCGACGACCCTGAAACTGGCGAAGTATTGATCTTCCGCGTGACCGACGTTGCCGACGGCAAAGCGGTTGTGGATGCTAACCATCCTTTAGCCGGCATGAAAATTCGCTTCAAAGCCAAGGTTCAAGAAGTTCGCGAAGCGTCTGCTGAAGAATTGGCTCATGGCCACGTACACGGTGCCCACGGCCACCAACACTAAGCCATACCTTCTAGAGGCTCGCTCGCTTAGCGCCAGCCTCTTACCAAAGGCCCCATTGGGGCCTTTTTTCATTCTGGCACACAACCCACGCTGACTTTATCTCATCGCTCGGCTAAGTGCGCCTGCCCCCTACTTCCCAAAAACCGCACAAAAAACTGGCACAAAGCACTGAATTAAAACTTTATTTCCAAAACACGACGTAAAAAAAATTTGACCCAAGGCCAAGCTTAGCTCGTTTAATGAGCATAAGCACTTGCAATCAGTCTTTAAAGCCTCTATAATCGCCCTTCTCTTGTGGGGGTATAGCTCAGTTGGTAGAGCGCTTGCATGGCATGCAAGAGGTCAGCGGTTCGATCCCGCTTACCTCCACCACGAATTCGAAAAAGGCTTAGATCACGATCTAAGCCTTTTTTACGTCTGTGTCGCCAGCCTACTCTGGTTTGCGCGCAGGAATGTGCTGACGCGTTAACGACAGCGCCAATAACACCAGCAGCATCGCCACCCCAAGCATGATGACGTAGGCCGTTAATCCGCCTAAGGTAATCAACACCGCCCCGGCAAACGCACTCACCACCGTCCCTAGCCGTCCCCACACCAAGGCCATCGCCGTTCCTGTGGCGCGAATCTTGGTCGGATAAATATAAGCACACAAGGGATACATCACTGACTGTACGGCATTGGTAAACAAGCCATGCACGCCGATGCCAAAAATCAGCAGGCCACTGCTGCTGGTCACATCAATGCCGAGCAGCAAAAAAGCGCTGATGGCACCGCCAGCACAGCAAATCAATAGGGGCACGCGCGAACCAAATCGAGTCACCATGAGCGCACAGCCCAAAGCCCCCAATACCCCGCCCATATTGTAAGCCGCCAGACCATTACTGGCGACGCTGACGCTTAAACCTTCGGCGCTGAGCATGGTGGGCAGCCAGCTAAAGGCGGCATAAATGGTTAATAAGCACATAAAAAACGCCAGCCAAATACTCAAGGTATCGCGCCCAAGGCCGTTAGCAAACAGTGCACCCACGCCTGAACGCGCTTCTTTTTCTTGCTCTAGCTGATCGGTAAAAGACACGCCTTCGGCAACAGGGTGGCCCATTTTGGCCATGATCTGGCGCAGCTGGGCGGCCCGTTTAGGGTGGCGCACCAAATACCGAGGCGATTCTGGCAACAGCAGATACAACACCACCAATAACACCATCGACAACAGGCCGCCGCTAAAAAATAGCCAGCGCCAACCATATAAAGGGATCACTTGGCCGGCAAACAGGCCGGACAACATGCCTCCGAGGGGCACGCACACAATGGTGGCGGTAATCGCCAGGGTTCGACGGCGACTAGGGGTAAACTCAGCGGTCATCGTGGTGGCCGTCGGCAGGGCCCCACCAATGCCCAGACCAGCCACAAAGCGCAAGATGGTCAACTGGGTGAGGTTTTCCGCCAATCCAATCAATCCCGTGGCGACACCAAACGTCAATACGCTTAAGATCACGGCCCAGCGACGGCCATAGCGGTCGGCAAAAAAACCCGCTGACGCACTGCCTAAACCCATCCCCACGAGCCCTACGGCCACCGTAGGCGCAAAGTCGTTCCGACTCAAACCCCATTCTTGTAACAAAGTCGGGATGGCGTAGCCAATAAGCTGGCCGTCAAAACCATCCATCACAATAGCCAAAGCAGCCAGAATAAAAACCCGCTTTTGAAAACGACTGTAGCCGCCTTGATCAAGGACTTGGCCAATGTCTACCGATTGCTGGTTCATATAACCTCCTCACGCAAAGCGCTCAATAAGCGCACCAAACCCAATAGCGTGGCAGTCACCGGCACGCTAACGTCATGTTGCTGCGCCAAAGCCACAACGGCGCCATTCAGCGCTTCTATTTCAGTTTGTCGGCCTGAGCGCCAGTCTTGTAACATAGAGGGCAAATGACCTTGATGATGCGTGATGGCGTGCTGAACCGTTGCCCTAACCTCGGCCTCATCCACCACAATACCTTGAGCCGTAGCCACCGCCACGACTTCGGCCACCACGGTCAGTGCCAAAGCTTCCCCATCGGGCAGCAGGCCTAATCGATCAACCGAAGCGTTCACAACGGTACACAGACTATTTAAGGCACAATTAAAGGCGACCTTGGCCCAAATGGTGGGCCACACGTCTTGGCTGATTTTGGCGTTTAAGCCGGCCTGGTTCAAAAGCGCTTCCATACTGGCGGCCACGTCAGGTACCGGCCCCTCCACCGCCATAAACCGAATATTGCCCTGACCGTGCGTCACCACATGATTCACATCAGGCTTATCGGCCGGCCAAGTGGTGGTGCCGATGAGTATCTGCTGCATGGGCACGCAACGGGCCAGCTGGGCCAAATGGCCTAGGCCGTTTTGCAGGCTCATCACCCAGGTGTGCGGGGTGAGCCAAGACTGGACGCCACTCAAGGCGGCTAAAGTGTGGTGGCTTTTGGTGAACACCCACAGCCATTCAATGGGCTCAACCAAATCCTCTGGCCGACAGCAATGGATGTGGGACACTATGCGCTGTCCTGCATCGGTCTCTAAGCGCAGGCCCTCTTGACTGATGCGTTGCAACGTCGGCGCATCAATGTCGACCAAGGTAACCTGAGCCCCCTGCTCAGCCAATAGCCCACCAAATAGTGCCCCCATGCTGCCGGCACCCAATATCGTGATCCTCATTGTATTTCTCCTTATTTGACCCTCAACTTGATGCCTAGACCAGCGCACCGCTTCATCTTGTTTTAAAATCAGCGTACATAAAATCAGCCTAATCAATTTCCCCTTAGTTTGCGACGGGTTAAGCCACATAGCTGCTATATGGCCCACAGCAGCACTTTTATGAAGCATGCAGGCGGCCAGCGCGCACAAAAAAAGCCCGGTCGAATTCTGACAGGGCCGCTACACCAGCCTAAGCCAGCACCACCATGATAAGTTTATAAATAAGGCACTTCGACCAAGGCTAGGCGCCGCTCGGTTCGAATAAACGCCACCGCCTGCTCCAAGGCTGCCGCCACCTCATCCCCATGCGTCACCTTAATGCCCAAGCCTCCGCTGGCCGCCACCAACTGGGTAAACTCTGGCGTAGGCGCCAAGCCAACGCCAGGCATATCATCACATTGGGCGGCGTGGCCATCGGGATACAGCGCCCGTACCGAATGAGCCACTGCCCCCCAACGGGCATTATTGGCAATCACAATGAGGATCGGAAGCGTCGCTGCCGCCGAAATCTGCTGGCAGGCAGCGGGATTACCAAACAAATAGCTGCCGTCGCCTAAGGCCGCAATCACTAAGCGCTCTCGATCAGCCAGCTGCACGCCTAAAGCAATTGCCAAGCCCTCTCCCAAACCACCAGACAAGGCCTCTTGATAATAGCTATTGGCGCGGGTTAGGCCCGTGTACTCTTTTGCCACGGCCAACTCCGTCACCAAAACGCCCTGATGCTTTTCCGCCAACTGACCAACGGCGTGGCTAAAGAAGGCCTTGCTGACTTTCTCGCCAGTGCCAGCCAGCGCCGTGGCCAATCGCGCCGCCTGAGCAGCACGATTGCGTTCACTGACCTGATCATGCCGCGTTTGATTGAAAGCCTTTTGGGCTGGCGTCAACAGCGGCAACAGCGCGGCCTGCAACAGGCTCAAACCAAGGTCTACGGCTGTGGCCAGAGCCACATCAACGGCATACCCCCGCACCGGGAAGTCGGTAAACAAAGGATCAGGCCCCAGCTGTATGACCTGACAATCAGCGGGCAGCGCCACCTGATTCATCACCCACGGCGCCAGCGAGTCGACCACCAGCAGCACGTCGGCCTCAGCCAGCCATGGCGTGGGATCGCCCCCTGCAGCCATGGCATCATCGCTGGCAATGGCCAGCTCCGTGGCCCAAAACTCCACCACGGGCACCCCCCAGTCATTGGCAAGTTCGGACAGCGTCGCCACGCCAGCCGCCGAACCTGCGCCTCTTTGGGCCAAAATCACAGGACGCTTGGCGCCCGCCAAACACTCAGCCGCACGCCTTAGGGCTGTTTGCGTCGGTTCGTAAGCCACGGGCTGCTGTCGGGTGGGTGCCAATAAGGTCGCCTCATCGGTACGATAAGGCGTACACAAGGGCTCGCGCGGCAGGCTTAAATACACCGGCCCCTTCGGTAAAGACTGGGCAATGGCAAAAGCTCGGTCCAAGTGCTCAGGCATCTGCTCGGGCACGCGCAGCTCAAAATCCCACTTAACCGACTCGCGCACCAAAGCCGCCTGATCACGCATTTCTTGGCCATAGCCAATCGGCGTATTGCGGCTGCCTAAGTGGCCGTGCTCGGTAATGGGCGTTCTGCCGCCCAGCAAAATCGTGGGAATGTTCTGACAATGTGCATTGATTAAGGCCGTCACCGCATTGGCTAGGCCCACATTGGTGTGCACCATCACGGCCTGAGGCCTGCCGGTGGCAAAATAATAGCCATTCGCCAAGCCCATAGCGGCATTTTCATGAGGGCAGTTAATGAAGATGGGCATTTTTTGGCCCTGCGCCTGTAGTTTGGCCATGCTCTCAATTAAGGGAGGATGATCGGTGCCTGAATTAATAAACACATAGTCCACGCCGTGGGCCACTAAACGATGTAACAACGCCTCTGTCGGTAATACCGTGATGTCTGCCATGGTTTGCCTCCTACTCCGCCCCCAAAGAAGACGGTGAACATTACTCAATCGGGCAACGACCCGAATCCAAGAATCATTATGAGCAAGAGGCTGGCCTCTGTAACAGAGCAAAAGGAAACTAAGTGTTATGCAACAGCGACATAGCTCACCATTGGCCTAGCCACAGACGAAGACAGTGATCGCACGAGCGAACACAAAAAAACCCCTAGGGTTTTATCCCTAGGGGTTGTTGATCAAATGACTTACAGAAACTTAGACAAAGCAATGTGCAAAATCGTACCGACGTAGTTACCGATGATGTAGCCCACCGTCCCCACTACTAAGATTGGGCCAACCAAAGCTTTCCAACCCTTACTGATGGCCAAGGCCGCAGCCGTGGTTGGGCCACCAATATTGGCGTTGCACACCAACAAAATTTCTTCGAGGTTGTACTTAAACAGCTTACCAAAGCCCAAGCTGATCAATAGATTCACGATCATCACGATGAACACAAACACAAACAGCAACGGCGCATTAGCCAAAATCATGGGGATAGAAGCAGGTAGGCCGATCACCACAAAGAAGATGTAAATGCCGTAAGTACCCAGCTCTTGGCTGCCGCTTAGCTTCGAGAATGGCTTTTTAAAGATCAACAAAGCCAAGAAGGTAAAGCTGGTCAACAAGAGGTATTTATCGGTAAACAGGCCAAAAATCATTTCCTGAACGATGCCGCCTTCTGGTGAAAAATGTCCTTTTAACAAAGCCGATGCTTTAAATGACAGGCCCACCAACAGCATAGAGGCCGCTAGGTTAATCGCAATGTCTTTCAAACCAATGGCGCGCGGCTGCCAATAAGCTTCTGAAGAGGTTTGGCCGCTGGCTTCTTTGGCTTCGTTCTCAAATGCATTGATGTGTGGCGTTGGGTAGTTCTTGCGGAAGAAACGCATGCCGGTCATGCCGATCAAGATGATGATGTAAACCACCATCATCAAGTTATCTGCCACCGTGGTCGAAGCGACCATGTCTTGAGAAGGCTCAAGCTTGGCCACCATGGCGGCAAAGTTCACCCCACCACCCGTGTAAGAAGCGCCAATCATGCCGCTGATTTTATCCAACTCAGGAATGTAGTTTTTTAAGGCAAAGAACGCCAACACCACACCGGCCATCGTGCCGATGGAACTGAGCAAGAAAATGAACAGCAAGCGACCACTTTCTTTAAAAATCGTGTGAATGTTGATTTGAAATAACAGCAAGGGAATCGCCAACGGCACCACATAGCCCCACACCACGTCATACACGGGGGCATCTGTCGGCACCAGGCCAAAGTTAGACGCAAATAACGCAATGATCAAAGCGATCACGGCGCCAGAGAGCTTTGCCGCCCACTGATAGCGTTGTTCCAAAACAATGGCAGCGGTCGCGCTCACCATAATGAAGGCCCAAAGGCCAAACGTGTTGTCTGCAGCAATCCAAGATGTCATGCTATTCTCCTCAGTACAAAGTACTAATATGTTGTTTTTATTGTTGATGATTGACGATTAAAGCTCGGCTGCCGCATAAACCGCATGCATTTGGCCCGAGTAGTGCGCCCACAGCTGGTTGCCACAATCAAAGTGCCACCATTCTGTCGGTAAATTGGTAAAGCCTGCCTGCGCCATGGCGTGGCACAGCAGACGTCGATGTTGATTAATGGCCCCCGAGCGGGTAGCCTCAGCCTCATAAAAAGCCGTCCACGACGCCAATTCTGCGCTGTCAAAGGCAGAGCCCATGTCGATGGCTTCGTCGCTTGCAACGTCAAACAAGGTTAAGTCCACCGAGCCGCCGGTAAGGTGTGGGCTGGGCGCATCTGCTGCCGTGCTGGGCATGGCCACAAACTGGTTTAAAACCTGTAAGCGCTCTTTGACACTGGCCTCAGGCATGCTCAGCAATAGCTCATCCGCAACGATGTCACGTAAGGCCACTTGCACCTCATACGGACGCCAACCGTCTAAAAGACGCAGGCCCAAATGAGGAGGCAACAGGCTCAATGCATGTTCTAAGCGTTGCGCCACGCCGGCACGCAGCCAAATATCGGGCAAGGCGCCGCGGATTTGGTCGGCAAAATAGGCTGAACGTATCTGTAAACGGGGCTGTTCACTGATCTTAACTAAAGGCTCAGCGATGGCTTGAATGGGTGTGCGCATGACGGCCGCCCAGTCGGGTTCGGCCTTGATCACAATAGCAGGTAATTGGGTCGCTGACACAGCAGTCTCCTCTTGATGCTTTGATTATTTTTATGGTTAAGAGTGGCTGCCGTGTGACAGCCTGAAGAAATAAAACCTAGGCTTCGAATTGGCCAAAAAAGGCCTGCAGCTGTTTGTTTTTCTCGAGTCGACCTTTTAAATCGCCTCCTCGCTGTAGCGCAACCTCGCTCAGCAATAGATTCAATACCGACACCAGCGGCGACAGCGAATCCCAAAACTGGCCGGTTTCGGTACGCACCATCAAGACATCGCCGTCTAACTCATGCGCCCACGGACAATACACGTCGGTAATGAGAGCAAACGGCAGCGATTGCTCCGCCGCGGCCTGGCACAACCGTTTGGTTTGCTTAGCATAGGCGCGCATGTCGCTAGTGATGATGTAGGGATTGTCGATTTCGCTGTTGAGCGATTCTAGATAGGTGCCAGAGCTGCCCTCGGCGTAATACACGCGGGGGCGCAGATATTCCAGCAAGGCAAAGAAATGATTCATGATCCCGCGCATAGACTGCACGCCGATCACAAACACCGCATCGGCATGCACTAAATGATGCACAATGCGTTGAAAGGCAGCGCTTTGACGCAGGGAATGAGCGTGCTGAATGGCTTCGATCTCGCGCTGAAGCGCATGATCCAAATCAGGCGCATGCTGCTGCTGGGCCGCATAGCGGTCAGTCACCAGCCAAGGCTTGACGTCGTTGGCGCGAAGCTCGTGCTTCACGTCCTCAATATTTTTAAAATTTAAACTGCGAAAAAACCGTCCAACAGTCACACCGCTCACCCCAACGGCATGACTGATGGTCTCAGCCGTTTCGTAAGGCAAGTAGTCTAAATTAGCCAAGATATAAGTCGCGACTTTTTTAAACGTAGGCGTCATCGAAGCAAACTGCGCCTCAATGCGCTGAGCAATGGGATTGTTGGACATTGGTTTCTCTTTTGATGTGTGTGCTTGTTATTTTGTTAACATTTTATCTAAAGCCTTTATTTTGTCAACAAAAAATTGAAATAAAAAATCCTTGTAAAACACTTATCTATGAAAAAATTAAAAAACAGCTGCATTTTCAATCTCCAAAAAATAACGTTTCTTAACACTTAAGCCTTATTTCATGGTGCAATCACTTTTTTTACGGGTCATAAAACCCGCGCTCAAATCATGCCCCACTAAATGACAAAAAATTAACACACTATGTTACTTAAGTGACAAAAAAAGGCGCTATCGAGCAAATCTTGACCAACAGCCAACCCTGCTTAACGCTGTTTCACATGCCCTAACCCATAAAAAAAGCGCACCCTTGGGTGCGCTTTTCAAACAGATTGACTTAGTATTTAATAAACTTAAGCGGATCAACCGGCTGGCCTTTTTGTCGTACTTCAAAGCGCAGCTTCGGTGAATCGGTGTCGCTATTGCCCATTTTGGCAATGACCTGGCCGCGTTTCACCATGGCACCCTCTTTCGCTAAGAGGCTTTGGTTGTGGGCGTAAGCCGTAAAGTAAACGGTGTTGTGCTGCACGATGATCAAGTTACCGTAGGCACGTAAACCACTGCCGCTGTACACCACTTTACCGTCGGCGGCCGCCTTCACGTCTTGGCCCATGGTGCCCGCCACAATGATGCCCTTATTGGCCGCGGTAAAGCGCGTCACCACATTGCCCTCAGTGGGTCGAGACCACTGTACGCCATCAACCGTCCAAACCGCACCCGCGGCACCCGCCGTCGTGGTGGTCGGTGGGGTAGTCGTCGTAGGTGGCGTAGTTGTAGTGGTTGGAGGCGTGGTGGTTACTGGCGTCACAGACACCGAAGTCACACCTTGAGCCGTTGGTGATTTCACGTTTACAACCTGGCCCAAAGACAAGGTGTTGTCGGCCATATTATTCCAAGAACGAAGCGACTCTTGGGGCACATTGTATCGTTTAGACAGGTTATACACCGTGTCGCCACGCACCACGGTGTGGGTACGGGCATTGATGTCGACGGGTGCGTATGAGGGCGTATAGGTGCCACCAGTCGCAGGAGGCGCCACCGGCGTTACCGTTGTGGTGCCCGCGCCGGTACCGTAAGGATCGGTCACGACGGGCTGTTGGGTTGTCGTACCACCACCGATGCTGCCCGTTTCAACCGGTGCAGGCGGCTGTTGCAACCAGCTACACGCGGTAGTGGTCAACAAAACGGCGCTGAATAATACTGTTCTCTTTATCTGTTGTGGTCGCATCTCTTAAAACCTCTATGTCTAATAAGGGTTTGTTGCAAAAATCAATCGATTTTGGCCATGATGGTCATATAATAAACGTCATTGACCCATCATGACAACTTACCTGCCACCAAAGGCACAAAATTGGCCTCTTCGATGCAGGTTTCACGATAGCCTCGGGCTTCTTTTTCAATCAGCCACAAATACTGTTTGCCCTCTTCTTCTAAGGGCAATACCATGCGCCCGCCTATGGCCAGCTGCATTAATAGTTCATGGGGAATGCTTTGCGGCGCGGCCGCCACCAAGATGGCGTCGAACGGTGCCTCCCCCGGCAAACCTAAGTACCCATCTGAACAGACCAAGCGCGCGCGATTAAGTTTGGCCTGACGCAAATTTTGTTTGGCCAATTCATTTAAAGCCCGAATTCGCTCTATTGAATACACATTCAAACCTAAGGCCAACAGCACCGCCGTTTGATAGCCGCAGCCGGTGCCAATTTCCAACACTTTAGACGGCAATGTTTCACGCTGGCCCAGCAGCAGCTCCGTCATGCGGCCCACGGTATACGGCTGCGAGATGGTCTGACCCAAGCCCAAAGGCAAAGACGTGTCGTCATAGGCGCGCGAACGCAGCGCCTCTTCCACGAACAGGTGACGCGGCACTTGATTCATAGCCGCCAACACCGCCTCATGCCGAACGCCTTGACGCATCAAGCGCTCTACCATCCGCTGGCGACGTAATTCATAGGCGGCAGGATGGCCGCTCATTGGCGTCATAGTTTGAGTGTACATAAGCTTTGTGATAAATAACCCAACTGATGATGGTCAGTTAAATCAATCGAAATTGGGGTCACGGTGACATACCCCTGCTCATTGGCCAGAAAATCTGTGCCCTCTTCTTTGTCTGCCGCCGCGCCCGGCGGGCCGATCCAATACACGGTTTCACCCCTAGGGCTGGTGGCTGGCACGATGCTTTGCATGTGGTGACGACGGCCTAGGCGCGTGACTTTAATGCCTTTTAAGTCGGCCACATCCACCGGCGGAATATTGATGTTCCACAGCAGCGGCTGCTGCGGTAGGTGCTTGCTAAAAAAACCAGCAAATAACCGCACCACATGGGCCGCCGTGTCTAAATAGCGATCGGTGCGATCATTAAGCGAAAACGCCACCGCAGGAATGCCGATCAGATAGGCTTCCGTCGCTGCCGCAACGGTACCCGAATACAGGGTATCATCGCCCATATTGGCGCCATGATTCACGCCAGAAAACACCATATCAGGTTTAAAGTCATCCATGGCGTGTAGGGCAAGATGCACGCAATCAGTTGGGGTGCCGTTGACATAATAATAGCCATTATCGGCTTGACGAATGCTTAAAGGCCGATCCAAAGTGAGTGAATTACTCACTGCGCTACGGTCGCGATCAGGCGCCACCACGCGCACCGAAGCCACGGTCGCCGCGGCGTCGGCCAAGGTTTTGATGCCTTTCGACAAATAGCCATCGTCATTACTGATTAATACATTCATGCCCATCCTTTATTGTTAAGCCATTGTACGCAATAAAGCCCTGCATATCAAAGCCACAGCGCCTATTGCGGCAATTTATTTTCGCTCAAGCAACCAGCCCTAAGCGCCTTCGGGCTAAATATCAGGGCAAACCGTGCCAAGCGCCTGAATCCATGCGATAATCAGCCCAAATCCATTCACTCAGGCCAATCACAAGCTTATGAGCACTCTAAAAAGAACCCCCAACGTCAACAAAGCCCGGTTTAAAAAATACGCCACCCTATCGCCAGTGGCCCTTGCCGTCACCAGCCTTTTAGGCCTAGCCGCCTGTACTGAATCGGCACCAGAAACCACAGAGAACGTGGCCATTTACGAAACCGCCCAACAGTGCGTTGACGCCAATCCGAGCGATGCCGCCGCCTGCGCCACCGCCTTTGAACAAGCCCAAAAAGAAGCCGCCGCCACCGCGCCTAAATACGACAGCATTGTGTCTTGCTGGGAAGAGTTTGGCAAAGATGGCTGCACCGAAGCCCCTGCGGCCGTGGCCAATGCCGACGGCCAAACCACTGAAGTCGCCCAACAAGCCAGCAGCGGCATGAGCTGGATGCCCTTAATGGCCGCCTATATGTTCGGCCGCATGAGTGGCGGCATGGGCGCCAATCAGTTCGCCAATAAGCCACTGTATACGCCTAAAGCCGGCGCGGGCAAAGGCCAATTCTTTGACGCCAAAGGCAAATCCTTCGGCCCTGCCGTCTCCGGGCGCAGCATGTCGGTTAAATCATCCGACCTAGCGCCTGGCAAGGCCTCTGGCCAAACCCTCAAGCGCGGCGGCTTTGGCCAAATGGCGGCCAAGCAATCACCGGCCGCCAGCAATAAGAGCAGCAGCAATCAGCGCAGCGGCGGCAGCCGTAGCGGCAGCGGTCGCAGCTTCGGGGGCTAGGCATGAATCGATTACCCATTGTCGAACGTCCAGAATGGCGTGCGCAAGCGGAAAGCTTTGGCTTTAGCTTTCACACCATGTACGGTGAGCCCTATTGGTGTGAAGACGCTTACTATCAATTTACCCTACGCCAAATTGACGAATTAGAAGACGCCAGCAACGAACTGCACCAAATGGCGCTCGAAGCGGTGCAAAAAGTAGTCGACAGCGAAGCCTTATTGGCCCAGTTTGGCCTGCCCGAAGCCAGCTGGGATGTGATCAAAACCTCTTGGGCCAATAAAGAGCCGTCTTTATACGGCCGCTTTGACTTTGCCTACGACGGCATTCGCCCGCCCAAGCTGTTGGAGTACAATGCCGACACGCCGACGTCTTTGTTTGAAACCGCTTTGTTTCAATGGCTGTGGCTGGAAGAACAGCAAGAGGCAGGCCTATTGCCGCGTGAAGCTGATCAATTCAACAGCATTCAAGAACAGCTGATTGCCCGCTTTAAAACCTTAAAACAGCAATACGGCATGAGCACGCTGTCGTTCGCCTCTTGCTTTGACTCAGTCGAAGACCGCGGCACGGTGCAATACCTGCAAGACTGCGCCGAAGAGGCCGGCATGGCCGCACCGTTTTTATTTATTGAAGACATTGGCCTAAATGCCCAGGGCCAGTTCACCGATTATCAAGACCAAAATCTAGACGCACTGTTTAAACTGTACCCGTGGGAATTCATGCTGCGTGAAGATTTTGCCCCACACCTAAAAGACGCCCCCACCCGTTGGCTTGAGCCCGCTTGGAAAAGCATTTTATCCAACAAGGCCTTGCTGCCCTTATTGTGGCAGCTTTTCCCCTATCATCCTTATTTATTAGCGGCCTATTTTGAGGGCGACAAGCAGGCAGATAAGCTGTCGCGCTATGTACGTAAGCCACTGTTTTCACGAGAAGGCGCCAACATCGAAATCATCGACCGCGGCCAAACCCTCGCCAAGGCTGAAGGCCCCTACGGCGCCGAAGGCTATATTGTGCAAGAGTATTACCCCTTGCCCAAGTTCGGCGACAGCCACACCTTGGTCGGCAGCTGGATGGTCGGCGATGAAGCCTGCGGCCTGTGCATTCGAGAAGACCACAGCTTAATCACGCAAGACCTATCACGCTTCTACCCCCACGTGATTTTGGACTAAGTTGCGGCCAATAAAAACCCCACGCTCAATCATGGTTGAGCGTGGGGTTTTTTATGCCTAAGCTTAATCTTGGCTTTGCTTACAGCAAGCCTTAAATTTCTTGCCGCTGCCGCATGGACAAGGATCGTTACGACCCACCTTATCACCCTCACGGCGCACGGTTTTTACCGGGTTCATAAAGTGCTGCCAATAGCCATACACCATGCCTACAATTTCAGGCAGCTGCTGTTGGAACACCTTGATTTCACGCTCGGTAAACGTCAATAGCGCCGCTTGGCCAGGCTGCTCATCAAACATACCGGCCAACGCCATGATGGGGGTTAATAAGTCTTCAAACTCTTCCGCCTCAATGGCCTCAAACCAATCGGTTTGGGTGACGTCTAGCGCACATAAATAAGCATTGCTCCAGCTTAAATAGTCTAGTCCATCCACGGCCTCGGCGTCTGGATACAAAATCAGACTCACCGGCTGGCGAGCGGCCAAGGTTGTTTTTAGATCGGCCACCATGGCGTCGACCAAGGCCACGATTTGCGCCTCTTCTTCGGCGTCAAAACCGGCATCGTCGCCCGTGATCTCGGTGAGCCAGTCGGCCACCACCACAGGATCAGGACCCGACACCAAGGCGGTAAAAAAAGCCTGCACTTCGTCAACGCGCATGCAGTCGCCGGCAATGGCCTGTGGATTTAATAAAGTTTCGAGCGCTTTTTGCTCGGCGGCCCCAAAAGTCATGGTTGTCATGCTTGTCTTACCTCGTTGTGAAAAGATGACCACTGCTGCTCACGACCAGCAGTGGTGATTAAAGAATTTGGCGCATGCGCTCAAACAGGCATACGGTGGCGGCCATCGCCACGTTTAGGGATTCAGTTTGGCCCAGCATGGGAATGATCACGGTTTGGTCGGCCGCCGCCATGGTGGCGGCGCTCACGCCCGCCCCCTCATTACCAAACACCAAGGCCACGTCTTGACGTAAATCTTCGCCATACACTGACACAGCGCGCGCATCCAAAGCCGTCGCTAATGAGCGGCCCTGGTAGGCCGCCAGCCACGGCAAGAGCGCTACCTCGGTGTGGATTCGCACCAAGAAATGAGCGCCCATGCCTGCGCGTAACACCTTAGGTGAATACACGTCCACGCACTCAGGGCTCAACAGCACATCGCAAATGCCCGAAGCGGCGGCGCTGCGTAAAATGGTGCCCATATTGCCCGGGTCTTGTACGTTTTCCAACACCACGACCGAACCACACAATGGCGGCGTCAGCGCTTCGGGCCAAGCCACCACGCTGATGATTTCTGCCGCATGAGTCAAAGCCGTTACCTTGGCAAAAGCCTCAAGCGCCACCGTCACGGCGGTACCGCTGGGCAGCTGAGACAGACACGCTGAGATTTCGGGGTGGCCCACGCAGTCTTCACGTACAAACACCTGCTGTGGACGCTGACCGGATGCCAATAGGGCACTGAGCAAATGAATGCCTTCTAAAACCATGACTCGATCGGCTTTTCTTGCCTTGGTCTGGCTCAGCCATTTACGCAGGTTTTTTAAAGTGTCGTTTTGCGCTGAGGCAATGTGTTTCATGCTGCCGCCTTGTGGTGAGTGATCCGCTTATTTTAACAGTTTAGCCGCCATTAAGCTTGCGCCTGTAGCACCGCTAAAATGTCTTCCGCCTGCTTCAGGGTTTTGATCTGGCCAAAGAGCGCCGCCGCCTGGGGATGCACCAGCTTGAGCATGCCCAGCCATTGCTTAAACCTTGCCGCGGGATACTTGCTGTCGCTGCCGGTTTTGGCCACGCACAGATGCACAAACTCAATCAACCATGCATTGATTTGTGCCCAGTCGGCCTCGGCCACTTCATCTATAGGCGTACCCGCCTCATAAGTTTTAATGCGACGGGCCAAATCAGGCCGCATCAAGGCACCACGGCCCAGCATCACGCTGGCACAGCCCGTTTCTTGCTTGATTTGCACATAGTCGGCCAAGGTAAACACATCACCATTAGCCGTCACAGGGATACTGATGGCCTGCGCAATCTTGCGAATCCAAATCCAATGGGCCGGTGGCGTATAGCCTTCCACCTTGGTGCGCGCATGCACCACCAGCTCAGCTGCGCCGCCCGCCTCTATCGCCTGGGCGCACTCGATGGCCAAGGCCTTATCCTCATAACCAAGGCGCATTTTCGCCGTCAGCGCGATGTGATCGGGCAGACCTTGACGCAGCGTGCGCACAATGTCGTAAATGGCTTCAGGCTCTTTGAGCAATACCGCGCCACCTTTATGCTTGTTCACCGTAGGGGCTGGGCAACCAAAGTTCAGATCAATCTGCTGGGCGCCATAATCCACCACGTTGAGCGCATTGGCCAGCATATTGGGGGCATCTGAGCCTAAAAGCTGCACCACGCAGGGCACGCCGCTAGGGGTGAGGCTATTGTGGGCCAGCTCCGGCGCATGCTTCAGCCAGGTCGGTTTACTGTGCACGGTGTGGGTAATGCGCACAAATTCGCTGACGCAAGCATCAAACCCACCAATGTCGGTCAACAAAATGCGCATCACGTCATCGACTAAACCTTGCATAGGGGCTAAAATTAAACGCATTGACAAGCTCATGAGGAAGAAAGAAAGCGATTTTACCGCTTTTTCACCATTATGACCCAAAAACCCATCATTATTATCGACACTGACCCTGGTCAAGACGATGCCGCCGCCATTTTAATGGCCTTTGGCTTTGCCAATCAAAACCTCGCCGACATCGCCGCCATCACCACGGTGGCGGGTAACGTGGGCCTTGAACTAACCAGTAAAAACGCGCGCATTATTTGCGACTGGGCCAATCAGCCACACACGCCGGTTTACGCCGGAGCGGCCAAGCCTTTAATTGAAAAGCTGGTCACCGCAGAAGACGTTCACGGCAAAAATGGCCTGGACGGCGTGCCGCTACACGAGCCCCAAACCCCGCTCAAAAGCCTGCATGCCGTGCCATTTTTAATCGAAACCCTACTCGCGGCGGCACCCAACAGCATTACCCTCTGCCCCATCGGCCCGCTCACCAATATTGCCCAAGCCTTAAGCTTGGCACCGGAGTGCGCAGAAGGCATTAAAGAGATCGTTCTGATGGGCGGCACCTATTTTGAAGCCGGCAACATCACGCCTGCCGCCGAATTTAACTTTTTCGTCGATCCTCACGCAGCCCAAATCGTGCTACAAAGCGGCGTGCCGATCACGATCTTACCGCTGGACGTGACCCACAAAGCCTGCGTCACGCAACCGCGCATGAACGCACTCAAAGCCTTGGGCAATGCCAATGGCCCGCGCCTGGCGGCTATTTTGCAAAGCTATGAGCGCTACGACATTCAACAGTTTGGCTTAGACGGCGGCCCTCTGCATGACCCCTGCGCCCTCGCTTATGCGGTGTTCCCTGAGCTCTTCAGCGGTAAGAAGGTTGCCGTCAACGTGGAAACCCACGGCACCTTCACCATGGGTGCCAGCGTGGTTGACTGGTGGCAAAAAGGTCCGCAGCCGGCCAACGCTAACTGGATCACCGACGTGGATGCAGACGGCCTCTTTGCCAAGCTGACCGCCGCCATTGCCACCCTACCTTAATCCATAACTTAAAGATAACCCCATGATCAAACGCGGTATTTACCAGCATTATAAAGGCGCCCACTACGAAGTTTTGGGCATCGCCCGCCACAGTGAAACAGAAGCTGAATTAGTGGTTTACCGAACCCTCTATGGCCAGTATGATTTGTGGGTGCGCCCTCTAGACATGTTCGCCGAAACCGTCAATATAGACGGCCAAGAACGGCCACGCTTTGCCCTGATCAAAGCCCACAACGATTAAACACATTCACTCAAGGGAATCATATGGAACAAGCTACATTTGCCGCCGGCTGCTTTTGGTGTATCGAAGCTATATTTAGCCAGCTTAAAGGCGTCCACAGCGCCGTCGCAGGCTACACCGACGGCGCCGACCCCAAACCCACCTACGAAGCCGTGTGTACCGGTGCCACCGGCCATGCAGAAGCGGTTCAGATCAGCTTCGACCCCAATATTATTCAATACCAAGACTTATTAAACATTGTCTTTGCCCTACACGATCCGACCTCGCTTAACCGCCAGGGCGGCGACGTCGGCACCCAATACCGCAGCGCCATGTATTATCATGACGAGGCTCAAAAAGCTCAGATCCTAGCCACTATGGCCGATCTGGCGCCACACTATCCTGACCCCTTGGTCACCGAAGTCAAACCCGCGGTGACGTTCTACACCGCAGAAGACTACCATCAAGGCTATTTCTTAAAGAATCCTGAACGCGGCGGCTATTGCCAAGCCGTGGTGGCGCCTAAGTTTGTGCGCGCCAAGGCCAAGTTTGCTGAATTTTGGCGTGATTAAACGCCCTCTTTGAAAAGGAACCATCATGGCACGAGCACTTTTTGCAGCAGGCTGTTTTTGGTGTATTGAAGCAGTATTCAGTCAACTCAAAGGCGTGGAATCCGCTATTTCTGGCTATAGCGACGGCGACACGATCGACCCCAGCTATGAAGCCGTTTGCGCGGGCGAGACCAATCATGCCGAAGTGGTGCAGGTGACCTTCGACCCAGAAGTCATCCAATACCAAGACTTGTTAAATATCTTGTTTGCTCTGCACGACCCGACTGCAGTGGATCAGCGACACTACAGCGACACGCCCAGTAAGCAGTACAGCAGTGCCGTGTACTACACCGATGCCGACCAAAAGGCTCAGGCCTTAGCCACCATCGAGGAGCTGGCACCGCATTACGAACGGCCGATTGTGACCGCAGTCAAACCAGCGGCCACCTTTTACCCGGCTGAGGAATATCACCAGGGCTACTTTATGAAGAACCCTGAGGCAGGCGGCTATTGCCAGGCCGTGGTGGCGCCCAAATTCGTCAAAGCCAAGGCCAAGTTTGCCGAATTTTGGCGCGATGCCTAGCGCCGAATAACACCACAGAGACCGCCTTGGCGGTCTCTTTATGATTCATTGTCTAGCGCCGGCTGCCGTAAAAACCAGCAAAGCAAGCCGATCTGATGGCTTTTGCAGCAAAGCCACTTTGAGACTATGAAAAAACCCTTTAGAATAGAGCCATGAATAGCTTATTTAAACACGTCGGTTTGGTGACCCGCCCCGACACGCCCAATATAAAAGAAGACGTCAGTCTGCTGATCGACTTCTTGTGCGCGCAAGGGATTAAGGTTTACCTAGAAAAAGACCACGACAACGACTTCTTAAACGACTTCGTTTCCGACGTATGCTTAAGCGTAGACAAAGACACCTTAGGCAAGGTCTGCGACCTCGTCTTGGTACTGGGCGGCGACGGCACCTTGCTGTCGGTGGCGCGCAAAATCGCCCCCTATAAAGTCCCCCTCATCGGCATCAACCAAGGTCGCCTGGGTTTCATGACCGACATTCCGCGCGAGAACATGCTCGACGTTTTAAAACCCATGTTCCTCGGTGAATTCATGCCCGAAGAGCGCATCCTGCTAGAGGCCACCATTGAGCGCGCAGGCCAACCCATCAAGACCTCGCTGGCGCTCAACGACGTAGTGTTTAGCCGCAGCGGCATGGGCCAAATGGTCGAGTTTGAAGTGTTTGTAGACGGTCAATTCGTTTACACCCAACGCTCAGATGGCCTCATTGTGTCCACGCCAACTGGCTCGACCGCCTACTCCCTGGCCGCTGGCGGCCCGATTCTGCACCCTACCTTACCCGCCATTGCGCTGGTGCCGATTTGCCCGCAATCGATGAACAATCGACCGATCGCCATTCCCGACACCTGCAAGGTCGAAGTATTGCTGACCAAAGGGCTGGATACCCGCATCCACTTTGACGGCCAATCGCTGTACGACTTAGATGAATTAGACCGTATTTTCATCCGCCGCTACCAAAATAGCCTGCGCATTCTCCATCCGCTAGACTACAATTATTACGGCACCTTACGCCAAAAACTTCATTGGGGCGAACGCTTAGTTTAGGATCATTCATGCTGTTGACGCTTACGCTTTCTGACTTTGTGATTGTGGATAAACTCCACCTTGATTTTGACACCGGCTTCACCGTTTTAACCGGTGAAACCGGCGCGGGTAAATCCATTACCTTGGATGCGCTCGGCCTACTGATGGGCGATAAAGCCGACTACAGCCAAGTGCGCCACGGCGCCAAAGATGCTCAATTCTCCGCCCTTTTCGACATCAGCCAGCTGCCCCACACGCAAGCGCTGTTGCTGGAACAAGGCCTCATCCAAGAAGGTGAGACTGAGCTGGCCATTCGCCGCATCATCGACGCCAAAGGCCGCAGCCGCAGCTTCATCAACGACCAAACCGTGACCTTGGCCCAACTGAAAACCGTTGGCGAGCAGTTAATCGACATTCACGGCCAAAATGCCCACCATTCGCTCAACAATGAGGCCACCCAGCGTGCCTTACTGGACGAATATTCAGGTAATTTAAGCCTCGCCAAAGACGTGCGCCTTGCCTATCAGGGCTGGCAGCAGCAAAAGCAGGCCCTAGAAAAAGCCCGAACTCAATCCGACCTACTCGAAGTTGAGCGCGAGCGCCTCAACTGGCAAATCAACGAGCTATCGGAGCTGAACCTCAGCGCCGGCGAATGGGCCGACCTGAGCCAAAGCCACCACACCCTCGCCCACGCCGCCGACCTACTCGAAGCCGCCGGCTTTGTCGAACAGCTGGTGAACGAGGACGAGCTGAATTTACTGCGCATGGTCTACCAATGCCAAAACAAGCTCAGTCCACTGGTACAGGTACACGCCAAATTTGAAGAAAGCCTCGCCCTCTTAAATTCAATTGAGGCCGAACTGAGCGAGGTGGCCCACGCCATGCGCGACGTCAGCAGCCAAATTGAAATCGACCCCAATGAATTGGCCAAAAAAGAGGCCCGCATCAACGAGCTGGTCAATATTGCGCGCAAATACCGGATCGAACCTGAAATTCTGCCGCAGAAATATCAGCAGCTGCGCGATGAATTGGCCACTTTAGAAGCCGCCAATGATTTGGCCAGCTTAGAAAAACAGGTTGAACAGGCCTATGAAGCCTACCACACCATCGCCCAAAAGCTGAGCAAGAAACGCAACGAAGCGGCGCAAAAACTGGCCGATGAAACCACGGCCCACATGCAAGACTTAGCCATGGCGGGCGCCCAGTTCGCCATCTCTTTACATCCGCTAGACGACCCTCAAGCCTATGGTTTGGAGTCAGTGGAGTATCAGGTGGCCATGAACAAGGGGGCGCCGCTGCGGGCCTTGAATAAAGTGGCTTCTGGCGGTGAGCTCTCGCGCATCAGCCTAGCCCTACAGGTGGTCACCAGCCAATACACCAAAGTCCCCACCTTGATTTTTGACGAAGTCGACACCGGCATCGGCGGGCGCGTGGCGCAAATCGTGGGCAAGGCATTAAAAACGCTGGGCCTACACTATCAAGTTTTGGCCATTACCCACCTACCCCAGGTTGCCGCCTGCGGCGACCAGCATTGGCAGGTGGCCAAACACGAAACCGCAGAGCATACGGTCAGCCAGATTCATGTTCTCAACACTGAGCAAAGGGTGGCGGAAATCGCCCGCATGCTCGGCGGCGAAGTGGTGACCGACACCACATTGGAACACGCCAAAGAATTGCTATCGGCCCAATAGCTTGACTCATTGAAACCGAACGCCAGCCCATCCTTGAGGCTGGCGTTTTTGTTTACCCGTCAGGGCGACAGCCCACCGCCCCCAATAACAAACAAAAACATACAATAGAATCAACAGATAGCCCTGTTTTCAGGCTCATTTAAGCAGCGTATTCTAAGGTTAGCGCACAACCACTGCCGTTGTACTGACCCATCGCCCTTCTATGGTGCCCCTAACCCTTAGTGGAGACAGAGCATGAATACCGCTTGCCTAGAGCCAATACAGCCCCCTCAAAATCACTGGTATCGGATGGCGCACACGCTGCTACAGCAGGCTGACATCACCATCAATGGTGTTGAGCCTTTTGACCTGCAAGTGCATCATCCCAAGCTATTTGAACGCATTTTAAAAGAGGGCTCTTTAGGCCTCGGTGAAAGCTATATGGATGGTTGGTGGCAGTGCCAGCGCCTAGACATGTTTTTTGAACGTGTGTTAAGAAACGATTTAGAATGCGCCATGCCGCTACGCTGGCAAGATAGCCTACGCCTCTTAAGCGCGCGCCTATTTAACCACCAATCCCTACGGCGTGCTTGGCAGGTAGGAAAACATCACTATGATTTAGGCAATGATTTATTTAACCTCATGCTCGACCCTCATCTCCAATACTCCTGCGCCTATTGGCTAAGAGCCAGCACTTTAGAAGAAGCCCAAGAACATAAGCTACGCCTAAT
Organism: Neisseriaceae bacterium CLB008; assembly: GCA_041228285.1. NCBI lineage: Bacteria > Pseudomonadati > Pseudomonadota > Betaproteobacteria > Neisseriales > Neisseriaceae > Neisseriaceae bacterium CLB_ANTARCTIC_008. Next base: position 2,147,829 of record CP166133.1, read on the forward strand.
TTGTGAGAAGCTGTGCCTGAAGCCAGGCCAAACCTTATTAGACATTGGCTGCGGCTGGGGTGGGCTCGCCGCCTATGCAGCACGCCACTATGGTGTCAGCGTGGTCGGCCTCACCATATCAGTAGCGCAGCAGCGCTTGGCCCAAACCCATTGCCAAGGCCTAGACGTCGACATTAGATTGCAAGACTATAGAACATTAGCGCAGACGTTTGATCGCGTGGTGTCGGTGGGTATGTTTGAACACGTTGGCCCTAAAAATTACCGCACCTTCTTTCAGCGTGTGCGCCACTGCCTCAGGGCCGATGGCCTCTTCTTGCTGCACAGCATCGGCACCAACCACACCAGCCAGCGCGTCGATCCGTGGATAGAAAAATACATTTTCCCAAACGGTAAGCTGCCTTCGTTAGCCCAAATCGGTCAGGCCAGCGAAGGCCTTTTCGTTATGGAGGACTGGCATAATTTTGGTGCCGACTACGACCTCACCCTGATGGCTTGGCAACAGCGATTTAAAGCAGCTTGGCCAAGTTTAGCCAGCCATTATGGTGATCGCTTTGAGCGCATGTTTACCTATTACCTGCACGCCTGTGCGGGCGCTTTTCGGGCGCGCAACCTACAGCTGTGGCAAATCATGTTTAGCCCACAAGGTGTCGCAGGTGGGCTACGGGTGGCCAGAAGCTAAACCTTAAGACGGGGATTTAATCGCGTAGCCTTGCAGCAATAAAGACGGGGATTTAGGCGATAAATTCAGATCGTATATCGGATGCACCATATGGCCAAAGCCCGTGTCCCACGGCAACTCGTCTGGGCGCACCACGCTTTGGCAGCCAAACAGCCGCGCCTTATACTGGAACACCAATACGTGCTCGCCCACGCCATTGGCCAAAAAGGGTTGGTCAATGCCCACGGCGCCGCCGATGTAGTCAGAACGCAACACCTGACAACCAAAGAGGGTCTCGCCCACGGCGGTGCGGCTCAGCTGAGCCAACTGCGCCTCCGTCATATTGATGTAGTGATTACCTTGTTCATCCAGTGCCACTTCAAACATAGTGCCTCCTAAAACCGAATGGATTCAATTTAATAGAAACCTGCCTGATCACGCCCATCTTATCCTGATCGATCACAAAAACCAAACAAACCCGCTCATGGCGGGTTGATTTAATCCAGCTTAGGCCGCAGAGGCGACATCATTGCGGGATGTTGTAAACGTAACAGCCCAGCGTTTGTTTAATGCTTGGGGTTAAACTCAAACCATAAAGCCGCTGCAAGGCATCGTCCTGCCCTCGATCCCAAGGAAATGCTCCCTGCTTCACCATCACGCGCTTGCCGTAATAAACGCCTTCATATTGAATAATAAGCTGATGATGGCCCAGCCTATCCGCTAAAAAAGGCTGGCCGATTTCAGCCTCAAGGCCATAATGCGAATCCACCACCAAACACTCAAATAAGCTCTCCCCAATGGGTAAACGACACAGCTGAGCAAGCTGTCCCTCGGTTAAGTCTAGGGCATGATCCCAGGATTGATCGGCAATCACGTGCATCATCATCCTTCCTTTTCTGGTGGCGTTACCACACGCTGATCTGGCTTTAAAAATGCTTCAGAATGCTGGCTCTTGGCCACACAGCCATAAAATAAATAATAATACAATAGCATAACAATAGACAAAAAAATAGACCCTAAAAAGGGTCTATCGTGGGCCAAGCTTAAATGATCAAACCAATTAATCTTCAGCCTCGTCTTTAGGTGCCGTCTCAGCGCTGTCAGAGGCGTCTGCGCTTGCTACGGCATCAACAGCCAAAACCTCACCATCGCCCTCTTCGTCCAGCTCGTCCTCTTCCGTCTCCGCCACCTTGGTCAAGCTTACCAAGTGTTCGTTTTCATCGAGGTTAATCAGCTTCACGCCCAGAGCCGCACGGCCGGTTTCGCGTACTTGATCCACCTTGGTACGAATCAGAACGCCGCCAGAAGTAATCAGCATCAAGTCGTCAGAGTCTTCCACTAAAGTCGCCGCTACGAGCTGACCGTTACGCTCACCGGTGTCGATCGCAATCACCCCTTGGGTACCGCGATTGGCCTTACGGTAATCGTCAACCGGCGTGCGTTTGCCGTAGCCGTTTTCAGTTGCGGTTAAGACCTGCGCCCCACTTTCGTCGGCTGGATCGCTCACCAAAAGGCTGATGACGCGATTATCCGGATCGGTCAGATTCATGCCGCGCACGCCACGGGCAGTACGGCCCATAGGACGAACGTCGTTTTCATCAAAACGCACGGCCTTACCAGCGCTTGAGAACATCATCACGTCGTGCTGGCCGCTGGTCTTGGCCACGCCAATCAAGCTGTCGCCTTCATCCAAGGCCAAGGCAATGATGCCGGCGGTGCGTGGGCGCGAGAAGTCGTTCAGCGGGGTTTTCTTAACCGTACCTAAAGCCGTCGCCATGAACACATATTCGTGTTCGGTGAATTCTTTCACCGGCAAGATGGCGCTGATTTTTTCACCTTCTTGTAAATCCAACACGTTGTTGACCGGACGACCACGACTGTTACGGCCACCTTGAGGCAGCTTATACACCTTAATCCAATGGCACTTACCTAAAGAGGTAAAGCACAATAGATAGTCATGGGTATTGGCCACAAACAAGGTTTCGATAAAATCTTCTTCTTTGGTTGCCGCTGCCTGTTTACCACGGCCACCACGGCGCTGAGCCTGATAGTCATCGGTTGGCTGCGCTTTAATGTAGCCGGTGTGGGTCAACGTCACGACCATTTCCTGCGGCGGAATCAGATCTTCGTCGGCAATGTCGCCGCCAAATGGGTTGATTTCCGAGCGACGCTCGTCGCCAAACTGGGTCTGAACCGCCACCAGCTCATCGTTGATGATTTGGTTGACGCGTTCAGGTCGGGCCAGAATATCTAACAAATCCATGATGATGTCCATGATGTCTTTGTATTCAGCCACAATCTTGTCTTGCTCAAGGCCGGTTAGGCGCTGCAAACGTAAATCCAAGATCGCCTGCGCCTGAATTTCACTTAAGTGATAGCCATCTTCTTTCAGGCCATACTCTGGGCCCACGCTTTCTGGGCGAGCCATGGTTAAATCAACGCGGCTCAACATGTCTTCCACTAAGCCTGAGCGCCAAGCTTTGGCCAATAGACCGGCTTTGGCTTCAGGTGGCGTGGCGCTAGATTTAATCAAGGCAATGATTTCATCCACGTTTGACAAGGCCACGGCCAAGCCTTCCAAGACGTGACCGCGGTCACGGGCTTTACGTAGTTCAAACAGGGTACGACGCGTCACCACTTCACGACGATGGCGCAAGAATTCATGCAGAATCTGCTTGAGGTTCAAGAGGCGAGGCTGACCGTCGACCAAGGCCACCATATTGATGCCGAAGCTGTCCTGTAGCTGGGTCATTTTGTACAGCTGGTTGAGCACTACTTCAGCGTTTTCACCGCGCTTAAGCTCGATGTAAATACGCATCCCGGATTTGTCGGATTCATCACGCAAATCTGCAATGCCTTCGATAAGCTTTTCTTTCACCAAGACGCTGATTTTCTCCAACAGCTTGGCCTTATTCACCTGGTAAGGAATTTCATCCACGATGATGGCTTCTTTTTCACCCCGGCCTACTGGCTCAATATGGGTTTTGGCGCGCATCAATACACGACCACGGCCGGTGCGGTAGCCTTCGCGCACGCCGGACAAGCCATAAATGGTGGCGCCGGTTGGGAAGTCTGGTGCCGGAATGTGTTCGATCAAATCGTCGACGCTCAGCTCAGGATCAGCCAATAGGGCCAAGCAAGCGTTGATGGTTTCTTTGATATTGTGTGGTGGAATGTTGGTGGCCATGCCCACGGCAATGCCGGAGCTGCCGTTGACCAACAGGCCTGGCACTTTAGCCGGCAAAATCAACGGTTCGTATTCAGAGCCATCGTAGTTAGGACCAAAGTCTACGGTTTCTTTGTCGATGTCGGCCAATAGCTCATGCGCAATGCGCGACATTCTGATTTCGGTATAACGCATGGCAGCGGCGCTGTCGCCGTCGACAGAACCGAAGTTACCTTGTCCATCGACCAGCATATAGCGCATAGAGAAATCTTGGGCCATACGCACGATGGTGTCGTAGACGGCTGAATCACCGTGGGGATGGTATTTACCGATCACGTCGCCGACGATACGGGCAGATTTTTTATACGCCCGATTCCAATCATTATTGAGTTTATGCATCGCAAAAAGCACGCGGCGGTGTACGGGTTTCAAACCATCACGTACATCAGGCAACGCACGCCCCACAATCACACTCATTGCATAGTCAAGGTAGGAGCGACGCATTTCCTCCTCTAGACTAATGGCAATGGTTTCCTTGGCAAAAACTTGATCAGTCATAGCATATTTTTCTTGATAAGATAGTGATAAATTATAGCATAAACAGGGTTACTTCACATCATGTACGCCGTTTATATCCACGATTTCTCGGGTTTAAGAAAGCCGTGTGGCGCTTGACGCAAATTTTGACTGAATTTTTAAGCTCGAAAAGGGTCACACTAAATATTCCGACGCTTAAAGCTGTATGATGAAATCATTACAGCCTCATTTTCAACGAACGAAAAGGAAACCAATATGAAAAAATTCATGATCCCCGTACTGGGTAGCCTGTTTATTTTAGGTGCGTGTTCACAGGAAAGTGCCGCTACCGACGAAGCCCCTAGCGAAGCTTTAACCCAAGCGGCGCCAGAAGCCACCACCGAGGCAGCAGTAGACACCGAACACAATGCCCAAACCTCACTAGACTGGGCCGGCACCTATGAAGGCACCTTGCCTTGCGCCGACTGTGAAGGCATCAAAACCAAATTAGTGTTAAACGATGACGGCAGCTATGAGCGCACCAGCGAATACTTGAAAGAAGTGAAGCCCGGTGAAGAAACCACCTTTACCGACAAAGGTCAGTTTACTTGGAATCAAGCGGGCAACATCGTGATTTTGGACGAAGCGGCAGACAAAACTCAATACTTTGTGGCTGAAAACCGTCTTGAAATGCGCGACCAAGAAGGCGAAGCCATTACGGGCGCGTTAGCAGAACACTACATCTTGCAAAAGGCAGCTGAGTAATGAGCGCTACGCCCTGGCGACTGGGGCTGCTGGGGCTGCTGGGCCTGTTTGTCTCATTAGGCCTGGCTGCATGCCAACCCCAAGGCCAGAATGAGGAAGGCGCCACGGAGCAGGAGGGTGATCAGATCACCCTCGCCTGCCAAGGCTTTGAAGACCAAGCCGCTTGCCAGCAGGTTGTCGAGAACTGCCTAGACAGCGGCGGCACGTTTGAATCCATCGCCCTAGTCAACAGTGCCGATCAATCCATGTTCAACATCGTTTGCCGTGGTCCTGACGCCACCGCAGACCCGGTACCCATTCCTACGCCAGAGGCTGAAGCCAGCACCCCTGCTAATGCTCAGCCCTGATGTAAAAACCAGCCCAGGCTGGTTTTTTTATGCCTATCCAAGATAGGTCACCACGCAAGAGTCGCCGTCTATCCCATTGAATTTAGAGAACCTACCCCAACCTAGAGATCATATTGCCCAACTCATGATTCATTGTCATCCTAAGGAGCCTTAATGAGCCTATTACTCTCTCCTCTGACCATCGGTCAGACCACTTTAGCCAACCGTGTATTCATGGCACCGCTGACGCGCTTACGCAGCATTGAGCCAGGTGATCTGCCTACCGACTTAATGGCCACTTATTACGCTCAACGCGCCAGCGCTGGCTTAATCATCACCGAAGCCACTCAAATTTCACCCCAGGCCAAAGGCTATGCCGGCGCACCAGGCCTACATTCGCCTGAGCAGCTGGCCGCTTGGCAAAAAATTGTCGACCAGGTACACGCGAAAAAAGGCCACATTGCGGTTCAGTTCTGGCACACCGGCCGAATTTCTCATTCTTCGCTACAGCCACAGCAGCAACCGCCCGTAGCCCCTTCTGCCATTGCAGCCAAAAGCCGCACCTCTTTACGCGACGAAAAAGGCTTGGCCACGCGCGTGGATTGCTCTGAGCCACAGGCACTGACCCAAGAAGGCATTCAGCAAGTCATCGCCGATTTTGCCCACGCCAGCAGCATGGCCAAAGCCGCAGGCTTTGACTTTTTAGAGCTGCACGGCGCCCACGGCTATCTATTGCACCAATTCCTATCGCCCAGCGCCAATCAGCGCACCGACGCATACGGTGGCAGCATCGAAAACCGCAGCCGCCTTACCCTAGAAGTCGTCGATGCGGCCATTAAGGCCTGGGGCAAAGACCATATCGGTATTCGCCTGTCGCCCATGGGGCCCTTTAACGGTGTTGAAAACGGCGTCGATCAAGAAGAAGCGGCCCTGTATTTACTCAGTGAACTCAATCAGCGCCAAATTGCCTACGTTCATCTTTCCGAGCCAGATTGGGCGGGCGGTGAGCCTTATACCGACGATTTTCGTCAAAAAGTACGCGCCACCTTCACCGGCCCCATCATTGCCGCCGGCGCCTACACCCAAGCCAAGGCCGAAGCCTTACTGAGCACCGGCCTTGCCGATGCCGTGGCCTTTGGTCGAGCCTACATCGCCAACCCTGACTTGGTTGAGCGCTTTGCCCACGATGCGCCGCTCAATCAGCCCGACCCAACCACGTTTTACGGTGGTGATGAAAAAGGCTATACCGACTACCCTTTCTTGCCCTAAACCATGCACAGTAAAAAACCACGCTTCAAAGCGTGGTTTTTTGTTGATCCGGCTTTAGCCGCCTCGGCACAGCTGCTCACAAGGCACCCCATCACCGTCGCCATCTAAGCGCTTCACCCGACACACGTTTAAGAAATAACGCGCTTCTTCACAGCTGTTCATCTCCTTACAGTATTGCTTGGTACCACAGGTAAAATTAGCCTGCTGTGCCCGCCCTTTGCTGGCACGTGAACGCGTGTGCTCACTGGGCACCACTTGGGTGCGCGCATCCTGCAGGCGATAGCCCTTACGCCAATCCTGAGGATAAATAGGATTAGGCTCCGACCACAGCCCCACGCGCTTGGCTTCTGCCTGACGCTGAGCGGCCAAGTAGGCCGGATCTTTAGCGTATTCGACATAGGCCCAGGCCATGCCTTTTTGCACCAGCATCAGGTTCACGTTTTTATTCTGTATGTACACAATCCCCAAAGTACGGCCATAGCGATCGGTACTGCCCCCTTTAATCACCACATCTTTACCAAACACAGCATCGGACAACACTTTTTTAGCCGCCGTCCCAAAGGGCTGCTTGTTTTCTGGGGCATCAATCTCACCCAGGCGCACCTTTACCTGCTTTTTGGCCACGGTTAAACAGGTTAAGGTATCGCCATCGGCAACCCCCACCACCCTACACGCCATGTCTTGAGCCTGAGCCGTGGCCATTAAACCCAATAGCCCCAACCACACTATTACTTTATTTAATTTCACTGATCACAAATCCATACTTCGATGATGAGCCTTCATGCCCATCGGTTGACTAACAAAACGGCTTTACTGCCCGAATGCCTGATCAAGCCAGAGCCCCAGCCAATCAAGCGTCAGGCATGGTAACAAGTGTGGCCCATTCAGCAAAGGCCTCGGATGGACATTCATGCCTAAACGGCTGATCACATGCACATTATGCAGCCAAAATAAAAACAACCACAGCTCAGTGTGGTTGTTGGCAATGGGGCTTACGCCCAATAATCGGGAATCAGTTTTGGGTCACATCATGCGCTTGTAAAAATACGTATAGCTGATCTTTCAAATTAAGCTTCTCTTTTTTCAGCCTCATGATCTGATCATGATCGGCGTGGGTTTTCTCCATGCGGGCAATTTCATGATCTAAGGCATTATGTTTTTCAAAAAGAGATTGGAATCTGGGCTGAGTGCTTTTAAGTTGAGAAATTAAATCACGGTATTCTGGAAACATGATGCAGCTCCTATTTAATAATGGGTCATGACTGAAGGATCACGCTGGTCATTGCACAATATTCATAGACGGCCTTTCTGCGGTTCAACACGTTCTTTTTACAGATTTTTTAAGTCGTTTTCACACTAAAGGAAGTTTTAGTATGGTCTCTTAAAGCCGTCCCAGTCAACCCATCCCATTGATTTAAATCAAAATAAAAACAATATAATAGGGAACCAATTCGCACAACCAGACCCTACCTCGCCTCACGCCCCTTTATTCTGGTTGACGCATCTTGACCACAGTTTTTCCAGCCCAGCGCTCAACCATGGCTCTGATCCACACCAGCCCAACAGATCCTAGCCCCAACAAAAAACGCCAAAGTCTGCCTTTGGCGTTGGCTCAATAAGCCTGGGATCAGCTTATAGCATGTGTTTATACTGAATGAATCCCGTTTTTTGGGCAATGCGGTCATACAATAGCTGGGCAGTGTGGTTGGTTTCTTCCGTCAGCCAATGCACTCGCGACCAGTTTTGGGCCTTACCCCATTGATAGGCGGCCTCAATGAGGGCACGACCCACGCCTTGACCACGTACAGATTCATCCACGTATAAATCCTGTAAATAGCCATAATTTTGCACCGTCCAGCAGCTGCGATGCTCGATGAGATGAGTAAAGCCTACGATGCGCCCATCTGCTTCAGCCACCAATGCCCACATGGGCTCGGCCTCGTCCATAAAGCGCTGCCAGTTCACCTGAGCCTGCTCAGCGCCTAAATCGGCCCGATAAAATACTTGGTAGCCTTGCCACAATGGCAGCCAAGCCGCTTGATCAGCCTCGTTGGCCAACCGAATGTGAATGTGTCGTGTCGACATCCTTTTCTCCTTAAGGGGGGTGCTTTAAATCGAGACAAAACGATAGCCAACGCCTGTTTCGGTGATTAAATGTACCGGCATGGCAGGATTGGTTTCTAATTTTTGGCGCAAATGCCCCATGTAAATGCGTAAATAATGCGGCTGTTCCACATAGTTAGGGCCCCACACCGCGTTGAGCAAATGGCGCTGAGTACACACCTTGCCCTTATGGTTGACCAATTCAATCAATAAAGCGTATTCGGTTGGGGTTAGGTGAACGTTTTGGCCATTTTTTTGCACCACCCGATTCACCACGTCGATAGACAAATCGCCGCTGACTAAGGGCTGATGCAAACCTTGTGGCTGCATCCGCCGTGTCTGTACCCGTAGCCGTGCCAAAAATTCGGGAATGCCAAACGGCTTAGTCATGTAATCATCGGCGCCCGCATCTAAGGCCGCTACTTTTTCTGGCTCATCGTGGCGCGCCGTCAACACGATCAACGGTGCATGAGACCATTGCCTAAAAGCACTGATGAACTGTTTGCCATCGCCATCGCCCAAGCCCAAGTCCAAGATCACGCAATCTGGCTGGCGTGAAGCCGCTTCAATCAGCCCCCGCTTCACCCCATCGGCCTCAAACACGCGCCAGCCTTCTTCGCTTAAGGCCAAAGCCAAAAAACGGCGAATGTGAGGATCGTCTTCAACGATTAAAATGGTTTTGTGTCCGTCCATGCTTCACTCTAGGCTAGGTGCTGGCTGTAGCGGCAAGGTAAACCAAAAATGGCTGCCAGCACTGTCGCTGCGTAACGCCGCATCAATGTGCCCAGCATGAGCGGTTACGATGGTTTTGGCAATACTTAAACCCAAACCCGTACCGACTTTGTGGCTTTCTTTTTCGCCGCGGCTAAATTTTTGAAACAGTTCGGCCACTTGCTCAGGCTGTATGCCTTGACCGTGATCCAAGACCGACACCTGCAAGCATTGTGCCAACACCTTCACCTCAATGGTTACTTCGGCCGGCGCAGGGCTATAGTGAATGGCGTTGTCCACCAGATTGCTTAACACGCGCTCAATCAACACCCCATCACAGGCCACCAACGGGCAATCTGCTGCTATGTGGGTATGGAACGTCACTTCTGGATGGGCAAACAAGGTGGCCCGCGTCACGCTGCCCACCAGCTCTTCCATTGAATGCCACTCCTTGTGTAAAGAAAATTCAGCGCTTTGTAGGCGCGCCATTTCCAATAGATTAGACACCATGGCATACAGCCTTTGAGCGCAGTCATGAATGGCGTTGAGGCTATCGCCCACTTGCTCTGGCGCCAGCTTTTGCTGGGCTTTAGCCAACCATTCGGCTTGCGCCATCAGCGCCGTCAGCGGCGTGCGTAAATCGTGTGAAATCGTCGCCAACAGCGTATTGCGCATTTGTTCTGAAGCAATCCCCATCGTGGCCTGCTGGGCCACGGCGGCAAAGTGAATCCGTTCCAAGGTTAAGGCTACTAAGCTGGCCAGCACATCGAGCTGACGCCGCTTTTCGGGCAACCACAAGGACTGTGGATCATCAGGCGCAATCGCCAAAATGCCGCGAATACGAATGGGGGCCTTGAGCGGCAAATACAAATAAGGGTGTTTGGGCAAGGTGTGGGTGCCAAAACCGGCCTCTTGTTGATGAGCATACGCCCACTGCGCAATGGGCAAATCAATGCCGTCAGCCGACTGCGTCTGTTGTAATTGTTCGTCTAGATTAGGCAGCAAAAAGGCCACTTTACCTTTAAATTCTTGCAACAAGATTGCCTGGCTTTGCCGAATGATCTCATCAAACTCCAACTGCCCGGACAGGTTTTTGGCAAACTCAAACAGCGAAATGGCACGTTGCTCGCGCCGATTGGCCATGCGTGCGCGCAGCTTGAGCGACAAGGCATATTGACCGGTCAAGAGCCCCACCCCCAGCATCACCACGAACGTGATCACATACTGCACATCGCCCACGGCAAAAGAATGGCGCGGCATCACAAAGCCAAAGTCAAACAGCGCCACCGTAATGAATGATGCAAACATGCCTACGCTGCGGCCATAGCGCACGCTCATCGCGACCACCAAAACCAAAAACAGCATGATGATGTTGGCGTTGTCCAAGACATCGGCCAGCGGATACAACAACAGACTCAAGGCACAGCTGGCCAGCAGCGTCACCCCGTAGGGCCATAGGCGCGCGCGCCAAGCGCTCTTAGCCGCAGCCACCGGCGCCGTCGGCATAGCCTGGCGCTCCACCTTACTGGATGCCTCGGCCCCGCCGCTGCCAACGTGCACCACGTTGATCTCAGGCGCCAGAGCGCGAATCTGTTGCGCCACGCTACGCCGCCACGGCCAGCGCGACCATCCAACTAAACACATCACATGGGCAAGATTATGCGCCCGTGCGTAAGCAACCCACTCTGGCACAGACTGTTCGCCTTGCGTGTAAGCTGTTTGCGCCCCCAAACTGGCCGCAAAGCGCAGCTGCGCCGTCACCGCCGCCTGCCGAGCCTGAGCCGCTTTATGTCCGCTGGGCGTGTCGACAAACAACACATGCCACTCACCGCCCAACTGTCCAGCCAAACGCGCGCCGCTGCGGATCAAATGCTCATCGTCAGCCCCTCCGCTTAAGCACACCAGCACGCCTGCATCGGTCTGCCAGACGCTGTGAATGGCTTCGCGCTGACGATGGGTTTTCACGTCGGCCTCAATGCATTCAGCCGTACGTCGCAGCGCAATCTCTCGCAAGGCGATTAAATTACCTTTTTTAAAAAAATGCTGATGCGCCCGCTGCGCCTGAGCCTGGGCATAAATGTGACCATCTTGTAGACGCTTGGTTAACTCTTGTGCCGTGGCGTCCACCAGCACGATCTCATTGGCACCATCAAAAAACGAATCGGGCACGGTTTCGTGAATCGCCACCCCGGTAATGTGGGCCACCACGGCATTCAGGCTGTCTAGATGCTGCACATTCAGAGTGGTCCAGACGTTGATGCCTAAATCCAACAGTTCGGCCACATCCTGCCAGCGCTTAGGGTGGCGCGATCCCACCACGTTGCTGTGGGCCAGTTCATCCACCAGCAGCAGTTCGGGCCGAGCCAAAATGGCAGCATCCAAATCAAATTCCAGCACGGGCTTACCGTGAAACAACCACGTTTTTTTGGGCAGCGTTGGCAAACCTTCTGCCTGCGCCATCGTCGCCGCTCGCCCGTGGGTTTCCACCACGCCAACTAAAACGTCTCCCCCAGCCGCCTGAACCTCTTTGGCCGCCTGTAACATGGCGTAGGTTTTCCCAACCCCGGCCACAGCGCCCACATAGATCCGCAGCTTACCCCGCTTTTGGGCGCGCTCATCGGCCTGTAACGTGTGCAACAAGTGATCGGGGTCTAGGGTTTGATTCATCATGGTGTAGGCTTCGCTAACTGATCTAAACGGTCATTTAATAACAATACATTAATCCTATTTTCACCAAATAGCCATGTCGATCGCACTGCCTGTTCGGCAATCAAAGCCCGTAGCTGAGCTTCATCCAGCGCCCGTGCCTGGGCCACGCGCGGCACCTGATACTCGGCCGCCGCTAGGCTGATGTCTGGATCTAGGCCGCTGGCCGAATGGGTCACTAAATCCACCGGCACCGAATGAGCAGCGGCCCCTGCTGGCGCTAAGGCACTGAGGCGCTGAGCCACTGATTCTGTCAGACGTGGATTACTCGGCCCTAGGTTGGCGCCACCAGAGGCTAGGCTATTGTAGGCATGATCGCCCGCTCCCGATGGCCGTCCCCAAAAGTATTCAGGGCCAATAAAGTTTTGCCCAATCAAAGCCGAGCCAATGACTTTGCCTTCGCGCCAAACCAGGCTGCCCGCGGCCTGCTGCGGAAACCACCATTGCCCTAAAGCCGTCACGCTCAAGGGGTAAACCACGCCCAATAGCAGCGACAGAAACACCAATACGCTGACCGCAGGGCGCAGCAAAGAATGATTTGTTTGCATTTCTTTTCCTTTTTCAACCTCTGGCTTAAGCCATCCAGGTCAAGACTACGTCAATCAATTTAATGCCGATAAAAGGCACCACCAAACCCCCTAGCCCATACCAAAAAATGTTTTGGCGCAGCAGCTGGACGGCGCTTAAGGCACGGTAGCGCACCCCTTTCATTGCCAAAGGAATCAGCGCAATGATGATCAGGGCATTGAAAATCACGGCCGCCAAAATAGCAGACTCAGGGCTGTGTAAGCCCATCACGTTCAACGCGGCCAGCTGCGGATATAAAGGGGTAAATAAAGCCGGAATGATGGCAAAGTATTTAGCCACATCGTTGGCGATGGAAAACGTGGTCAGAGCACCGCGCGTCATCAACAGCTGCTTGCCGGTTTGCACCACTTCGATCAGCTTGGTGGGGTCGGAATCCATGTCGACCATATTGCCGGCCTCCTTTGCCGCCTGAGTACCCGAATTCATGGCCACCGCCACATCGGCTTGAGCCAAAGCAGGCGCATCGTTGGTGCCATCGCCCGTCATGGCCACCAGCAGGCCTTGCTGCTGATAGCTGCGAATCATATTGAGCTTGTTTTCTGGCGTGGCCTCGGCCAAATAATCATCCACCCCCGCCTCAGAGGCGATTGCCGCAGCGGTTAAAGGGTTGTCACCGGTAATCATCACCGTCTTGATGCCCATTTCCCGCAGTTGGGCAAAACGGCGGCTCATATTGGGTTTCACCACGTCTTTCAGGGCCAAACAGCCGATCACCCGATCGCCCACGGCCACCACCAAGGGCGTGGCGCCTTCTGCGGCAATGAAGTCCACCTGTTTTTGCACCGCGCTCGGAAAGCTTGCCCCTTGAGCCTCAACGTAAGCCTTAATCGCCTGCGATGCGCCTTTACGAATCGCCAGCAAAGCGCCATCCACCTCAATGTCAACACCGCTCATGCGCGTTTGCGCCGTGAACGGCACCGCCGTCAATGCAGGCCATTGCTGCTGTAAAGCGTCTGCGGTCAGCTCTGGCTGTTTGATTTGGGCCAAGGCCACGATGCTGCGCCCTTCTGGCGTTTCGTCTGCCTGCGAGGCTAACCACGCTTTTTCAGCAAAATCAGCTGGGCGAATGCCCACGGCCGGATAAAAAGCGCTGGCCTGGCGATTACCAAACGTAATGGTGCCGGTTTTATCTAACAGCAAGACGTCGATATTGCCCGCCGTCTCCACCGCCCGCCCTGATTTGGCCACCACGTTTTTGGCCATCATGCGGCTCATCCCTGCTACGCCAATGGCCGACAATAAGCCACCGATGGTGGTGGGAATCAAGCACACCAGCAGCGCGATCAAAGACACAATGGCCAGCGGCGCCGTGGCATCGCCCACGGTAGCGGCAAATACCGAAAACGGCAGTAGCGTGGCCACCACCATCAAGAAGATTACCGTCAAGGTCACCAGCACAATGGTCAAAGCCACCTCATTGGGGGTTTTCTGGCGCTTAGCGCCTTCCACCATGCCAATCATCTGGTCAATGAATGACTCGCCAGGATTGGCGTTGATGCGCACCTTCAACCAGTCCGACACCAGCCTTGTGCCCCCCGTCACCGAGCAAAAATCACTGCCCGCGGCCCGAATCACGGGCGCCGATTCACCCGTAATCGCCGATTCGTCCACAGAAGCCACGCCCTCGATCACCTCACCATCCATAGGCACCAGCTCACCCGCCTGAACATACACCACGTCGTTGATGCGTAAGTCGCTGGAGGCCACAATTTCTTGCTGCTCTTGCCCTTTTTTCATGCGCAAACGGCAAGCCGACACCGTTTGCTTCAGTTCCTTCAGCGAAGCGGCCTGAGCCTTACTTTTACCTTCGGCATAAGCTTCTGCAAAGTTAGCAAACAGCAAGGTAAACCACAGCCACGCGGTTAACGTCACCACAAAGCTCGCATTATCCGCACCTTGCCACAGCGCCTGTAGCGCTAAACCGGTACTGAGTAAACTGCCCACATACACCACAAACATTACCGGATTGCGCAGCTGCGCCCGAGGGGTGAATTTCCACAAAGCGTCTTTAACCATTTGCATGGTCGCTGCCGTCGTTAAAGCGCTCGTTTTTTCAGTTAACATAGCCATTCCTTTTAATGCATCCACTGTAGATGTTCAATCACAGGACCCAGCACCAGTGCCGGCAAATAGGTTAAGGCGCCCACTAACACAATGACGCCCAGCAAGAGGCACATAAACAATGGGCCGTGAGTCGGTAAAGCGCCGTCAGAGTGGGTGCGTTTTTTCTTGGCCATGCCACCGGCGACGGCCAACACCGCCACAATCACCCCAAAGCGCCCGATGAGCATGGCAGCCGCTAAAGCGTAGTTATAAAACGGCGTGTTCGCACCTAAGCCTGCAAAGGCACTACCGTTATTGTTGGCCGCCGACGTAAAGGCATACAGAATTTGGCTAAAGCCATGCGCTCCTGGATTGGTGACGCCGGCTTGGCCCACGTCAGTCACTGCCGCCACGGCGCTGCCCAGCAACACCAAGCACGGTACCGTCAACAACGCTAACGAGACGGCTTTCATTTCGCCTGCCTCAATTTTCTTGCCCAAATATTCTGGGCTGCGACCAATCATCAAGCCAGCCAAGAACACCGTCAAAATCACCAACAGCAGCATGCCATAGAGACCAGAACCCACGCCGCCATAGATCACTTCGCCGGTTTGCATCAACACCATCGGCACCAAGCCGCTTAACGGCAGGAGCGAATCGTGCATATTATTGACGGCGCCACAAGAAGCCGCCGTGGTCACAGCGGTAAACAAAGCCGACGCCACGATGCCAAAGCGCGTTTCCTTACCCTCCATATTGCCGCCCGCCTGGAGGCCAGCTTGCCAACTACTGTCAACGGCGGAGCCCAGAACGGGATTGGCCTGCTGTTCGAAGTAAAAAATCACCATCACCAGCAACACAAACAGCGTGGTCATAGTGGCGTACAGCGCCCACCCTTGACGGGCGTCGCCGACCATACGGCCAAAACAAAAGCAAAGAGACACGGGCAGCAGCAAAATCAGGCTGATTTGCACAAAATTGGTTAAACCCGTGGGATTTGAAAATGGATGAGCCGAGTTGGCGTTAAAAAAACCACCGCCGTTGGTGCCCAAAAGCTTAATCGCTTCTTGCGAGGCATTAGGCCCCATCGGCAATACCTGTGCCATGCCTTCTAAACCAAGGCTAGGAACGTAATCTGCCAGGTTTTGGATCACCCCTTGGCTGACAAAAAAGAGCGCCGCCAGCACCGAAATCGGCAGCAAGACCCACACGCACAAGCGCACCATGTCTACCCAAAAATTGCCCACGCCCTCAGCTTCATGACTGCATAAGCCCCGAATCAAGGCAAACACCACCGCCATGCCGGTAGCCGCAGACAGAAAGTTTTGTAGCGCCAAGCCCAACATTTGGGTGACGTAGCTCATGCTGCTTTCACCGGCATAACCCTGCCAGTTGGTGTTGGTGACAAAGCTGACGGCAGTGTTCAGCGCAGAATCTACGCTGGGTGCGGCAAAACCTTCTGGATTCAAGCCCAAATGGCCTTGGCCAAGCTGCAAAGCCAAAAGGCACAGCAGGCCCAAACCATTGAACAACAAAAGTGCACTGGCGTAGCGCCGCCAGCTCATATTGGCGCCAGCATCTACGCCCAATAACGCATACCCCTTCACGGCCCATGCGTGTGCGCGCTGAGTCAGCGGCAGAGGGCTGGCCACCTTGGCCAAATACAGGCCTAAGGGATAGCCAAGCACGGTTAACAGCGCCAGATAGCTGATTAATAAAGCCAAAGCCTGAGTCATCATTTTAAAATGCCTCCGCTTTAAGTAAGGCGTACAGCAAGTACGCCAACAGAGCCACAACGCCAAGCGCGAGGCATGCATACAGCACAGTCATGTGTATTTCCTAAGGATGAGGACAGGATTCATCATAGGAAAAACCGCATCAAAATGACGTAAAGACTCGGGGCCAGCGTATAAAAATAGTGTAAAAATAAAGGAGAATCGGCATGAGGGCGCCGAAAAGACGCCCATGCCTATGGTGAAGCGAACGCTTAGACCTAAGCGAGCGTTTGAAAATGTGTGACCAAGACGTCAAGCAGTTGGCCCACAGCAGGCGCTCTATAGTCTCGGGTAGGATAAGCCGCCAACAGCGTCAGCGCCAAAGGCGCCTGAGGCAAGGTCAAAATCTGTAGGCGCCCAGCAGCAACGGCTTCGGCGCAGGCCGACTGAGCCAGAATCGCAAACCCAACCCCCGCCAAGGCTGCCTCTGTCGCCATTAGGCCGCTGTTGACCCGGTAGTGACTGTGCACATTGACGGTTTCAATGCGGCCATCGGCGTGGGCAAATTGCCACGGCAGACCCTCAAGCGCACTCAGCGTGGTGATGCAGGGCAAACGCTTCAGTTGAGCCAAGGTTTTAGGCTGGCCCACACGGGCAATCAGCTCAGGCGCCGCCACCACCACGCTGGGAAACGTAGCCAGCGGCCGCACCACAATGCTGCTATCAGCCAGCGCACCACGGTGAAACAACAGGGCTAAATCGACGTTTTCTTGTAAAATTTCCACGCCCGCGGCACTGGTTTGAATACTGAGCTGTAGGCGCGGATGGGCCCGTGCAAACGCCGCCAAGACTCCACCCAAAAGCGCTGGCCCCCCTTCGCTTGGCAAGGACAGGCGTAAAGTGCCGACCAGCTCGTCTTGAGCCGCACCCAATTGGGCTTCGGTGCGCGCCAGCTGCGCCAACAGCGGCTGCGCATCGGCGTACAGCAACCGCCCCGCTTCGGTTAGGCGCATGCTGCGGGTACTGCGCACCAGCAGCAAAGCCCCTAAGTGTGCTTCTAGCTGGGCGACGGCTCGGCTCACATTAGAGCTGGGCATGCTTAAGGCCTTAGCGGCACCGATAAAGCTACCCGCTGCAACCACCTGCACAAACACGCGCAGCGCGTTTAAATCCATAGCGGCCATGACACTATCCCGTTTACGATATCAATAAAACCCATTTTAGCAGACTAATCCCAAAATCAACGATGATTTATCCTAATGCTTTCTCATTAATCGGTACGACTCATGACCCTATTTCATCCTCAGCCCGCCCTGCGCACTGCGTTTGTCATTGCCCTAATCCAATTCGCCAACGCCTTGGAATACATGATGATTAACCCTATATTCCCCTATATGGCCAATACGCTAAAGCTACCCGTCAGCCATGCTGGCTACGTCTCTGGCGCGTATACCTTGGCTTGTGTCTTGTCTGGACTGGCGGCCTATAAGATCGTGGACCGCTTCCCTAAAAAAAAGCTCTTGACGCTTAACCTATTGCTACTGGGCCTAATGACGGCACTGATGCCTTATGCCACCTCCTGGTCAAGCCTCATCGCAATTCGATTCGGTGCCGGCCTATGTGGCGGCCTGACTTTGGGTGTCGGGATGGCGCTGCTGCTGAACCAAACCCCACCGGCGCTACGCGGCAAAGCCATCGCCACCGTGCTGGCAGCGTTTTCCGTAGTCAGTATTGTGGGCCTGCCGCTGGCCTTACTCGTCGCCAATCATCTCGGCTGGCAGTGGTCATTCTGGCTAGTGGCTGGACTATGCTTACTGTGTGTGCCCTTATTGCATGCGCTGGTGGCGGCAGAGGCCCCGTCCTCACGCCCAGAGCCCCAGCAAACCCTAAGCCTCAGCCCACGCTTGCTTTGGGGCGTCGGCGCCAGCGCGCTGACCAATTTCAGCCCGTTCTTGCTGATTCCCTTATTGGCGCCCTTATTCACCGACCTTTTGGCCCAGCCGCTAAGCCAGCTACCGCTGCTGTTCCTTGGCGGTGGCCTCAGCGCTTTGGCCGCCACCAAGCTCGCCGGCAAGGCCTGTGATCGCTATTCACCACTCAACGTCGCCACGGCCGCCACGGCTTTATTCCTGCTCAGCCTATTGCTGTTAGCGCTACCCCTACCCACTACGTTCAAAGCCTATGGCTTTATGCTGCTCTTTATGTTCGGCACCTATGGACGCATGGTCGCCGCCACCGTCCTCGCCGCAGCCATACCGACGGCCGCCCAGCGCGGTGGTTTTAGCGTATTGCAAACCGCCTGCAACCACCTCAGCGCCAGCGCCGCCTTCGGCTTACCGGCGTGGTGGCTGCACAATCAGGCCTTCAGCCAAAGCAACCTATGGCCCTTAGTCCTGCTAGCAGGCATCAGCGCCCTATCTTTACTGCCTTATCTGAGCAAGCTTAAAGGCATGGCTCAGCCAGAATCCATTCAGTAAGGTAGCGGTATTTTTGATGGATGAGCGGGTGATTAATGTTTGTTTTTTGTCGCTAATAGATGGATTATTTACCGTCGCCTAGGGTGGGTAAAGCGTAGCCTACCCACCACTCCTAACGTGCTTACGTGCCCAGATTTAAAACCCGCGTGGGTCACGACCCACCCTACGCTTAAGGGCCTACGCTGTAGACGTAAAAAAGAGCAGAGAGAGAGATACAACAAACCAGAGAACGATCGTTGACATATCCCCCCCCCATGATACAAAAAGCCCCAGCAAGCCGGGGCTTTAATTCAAAATCAGACCAACCACCTAAATGTTAGGCTTCAAACAGCGTCTGGCCTAAGTAGCGATCGTCGGTAATGCCCGGCAGGGCAAAATAATAGCCACCGCCAAAAGGCTTGATGTATTCCTCTAAGGGCTCACCGTCTAGGCGTTTTTGGGTGCTGACAAAACCGGCGTCAAGGTCTTGCTGGAAGCACACAAAAATCAGGCCCATGTCGAGCTGGCTGGATTTGGTTAAACCCAAAGAATAGCTGTAGCTGCGACGGCGTAGCTTAGCCGTGTAGCGATGAGGATCGCGCGGTTCGGCACGGCGCATGTGTGAATCATGCGGCGTGATTTTCCCTTCTGGGTCTTGATGGAAGGCAGGATCGTCAAACTCGGTTTTTTGACCAAAAGCCGCACCGCTGGCTTTTTGGCGGCCAAAATCAACCTCTTGTTCGCCCAAAGGCGTGCGGTCCCAAAACTCTAAGAAAAAGCGAATCAAACGCACCACGTGATAGCTGCCGCCGACGGCCCAGGCAGGCTCGCCCGAATCTTTATTCACCCACACCAGCTCATCCATAAGCTTTTTATCGCTACCAGGTGCATTACCGGTGCCGTCTTTAAAACCAAACAGATTGATCGGGGTGTGGCCGTTACGGATGTCGCGCGCCGGTAAAAAACCGTCCATCTTCCACTGAGCAACTAAGCGCCCAGAAAAGGTTTTGACGATGTCGCGCACCGCATAAATCACCGTTTCGCGACTATTGGCACAAATTTGCAACAGTAAATCGCCATCACACCAGGTGGCGTCGAGGGCATCGTTAGGGAAAGACGGCATTTCAATCAGGTGCTTAGGCTTATGCGCCGCTAAACCATAGCGCTCATCAAACAAAGAAGCCCCCACCGAAGCGGTGATGCTGAGGCCATCAGGATGAATGTAATCCCCTAAAATACCTGATTCTGGCGGCGGATAGCGGCCATCTCGGGTAGGCTGTTCGCCGCCCTGAGTTAAAAACGCAATCTTGTCGCTTAGCTTATGAAACAATTCGGCCACGCCAGCTTTGTCTTTAGCCACCACGGTAAAGGTGATGAAAATCGCTTCTTGCTGTTCAGGGTCGATGATGCCGGACTGATGCTCGCCCTTAAACGGCAGGCTTTGCAACGTCGGATCTTCCTCAACCGCAGGCTCTGCCGCTGGTTGCCCTTTTAATAGGCCATAACCCCCAACGGCCCCAATAATCAAGCCGCCGCTGGCCAAGCTCAAGCCTTTTAAGGCTTGGCGGCGCGAAGGGTTAACGGGTTCGGCCGTCACTTTTTTTGGTTCTGACATCATGCGTCCTTTAATTCAAACCCAAGGCTTCTGGCAATTCGGCCAGACGGGCTTCTTGTGCTGCCAACTGCTGTTTCAAAGTGGCCTGATCAGCGGCGCTCAAAGGCGTCTGATCGGCATAAGGCTGCAATAGCGCCAACAGCGCTTCATAAGCAGTTTTAATCTCTTTTGCCATCTCAGGATGCGCCTTAGTCAACATCGGCGCCACCAGACGATAAATGCGGTATGAACCCGCCACATTGGCCTTAACCCCGGCCACATCGGTTTTGGCATAGCGGTTTTTTTGGCCTTGTAATTTACCCTGCTCAGCTTCACGCAACAGCGCCGCTGCAAACTGGATCATTTGATCGGCAGGCACGGACAAGGCCGCCACTTCTTTTTGTAAGGCCTCAATATCGCTCACCAGCTGAGCCGCCACAGGGGCTAGGCCAGCGGTGCTCTTTTCACCAAATAGGCCTTTTTCAAGCTTGTGTAAGCCCTTAAATTTAGGGTCGGCGGCCTGGTCAGCAAACACCGACTCATCGGCCGCAATCGCCATATCTAAAGTAGAAAACTGTTTTAAAACCGGTTCAATGGTTTCGTAGTGCGCTAAAGTGGGCACATACAGGGCTTGAGCAGCCTTCACGTCATTGGCTTGAATCGCATCCACCATGGCGCGCGCGCCCTGTAATAACGCCCCTACTTCGGTACTCACGTACACTTTATATTCTGCTACCGCTCCGACTAGCTCTACCGGCGTTGGCTTGCGGGTGCTGTCTGCGCCCGCAGCGGCTTCCACAATCAGCTTACCGCGAGGGTTAGATAAGAGGCCACAGGCCATCTCATAGGTATCTGGGTCTAAGGTCGTGGTCATTTTCTGGGTAAATCCTGGCGGAATATTCTCGCGCTCGTCAATGATGCGCACGCCTTTTAAGATTTCCCACTCTACGGCACGATTGCTTTGGTTATTGATTAAAAAACGGGTTTTACCTGACTTAATGGTCAACTCCATCGGGTCACATTCATGCTCTAAGATGGTGATTTTGACTTCTTGAATGTCTTCCTTGGCAGCGCCCTTCTCTTTACCTTCGCCGCCACAGGCAGCCAAAGCCAATACAGGCGCCAACAGCGCGCCACGCCACCAAACCGATTCAAACAACGCAGTACTCATGTTCATTCCTATCAGAAATCAAAATCACATCTTAAAATAACAACTAAATCTTAGTTATCCAAACCTAAAGCGCCGCGTAAAGTCGCCAACTCTTCGGCCAAGGCCGCGATTTGTGACTTCATCAATGCTTTATCTTGCTCGGTGACGGCTTCGTAAGATTGGAAACCTTGGCCATCTGTGGTGCGGTATTTATTCAACGTCGCCTCAGCATCGGTGAAGCCAGCTTCAAGCTTGGTCAATAAAGCAGGGTCGGCTTTTTGGATCAGCGGCTTCAACAAGGCCACAATTTTCATAGAACCTTCTAGGTTACCGCTGAAGTCCCATAGGTCAGTACGGCTGTAGCGATCTTCTTCACCGGTGATTTTGGTCATGGCGATCTCTTCCATCAGATCAGCAGCGCCCTGAACCATTTTCACCACTGGAATTTGCTCTTCCTGTAGACGGCTTTGTAATTCCAATACGTTTTTCATCAAGCCCTCAGCATACACCTGAGCACCATCGGTGGTATTGCCTTCAAACAAGATTTTTTCTAAACGGTGAAAGCCTACGAATTCTGGGTCTTCAGCACCTTTTTTGAAGTCATCTTCACGCGCATCAATGATCGGATCTAAGTCACCAAACATTTCAGCAGCCGGTTCAATGCGCTCGTAATGCAAACGAGCAGGCGCATACAGTGCCTGAGCTTCTTCTAGATTACCGGCCTTGATGGCGTCGGTGAAGGCTTTGGTTTTGATCACGAACTCATCGACTTCGGCCAAAACATACAGCTTGTATTGGCTCACCGGCTCAACAAAATCTTCGGCGCTGGGTACCGATTTTTCAGCGGTGGTGGCTTCGGCCGTGGTGACTTTTGCTTCTTCTGTTTTTTCGCTTTGACCGCAGGCAGACAAGGCAAACACGCTGGCAATGGCGCCAGCCAAAACGGCTTTACGTACGGATAACTTCAACATAGCTAAAACTCCTGTTTATTAAATAGCCTGCTTCTTGGCTGGCCAAAAGAAAAAGATTAAAGCGGGGATTAAATAGGCAAAATACACCACCAACTCACCCACGGTTGGGTGATCGTTATAGCCAAATAAGCCCATTAACACTGACCCCAACACCGTATGCGTCGACATAAAGGTATCGGAGGCATCGAACACGATGGTTTGTAAGCCATTCCACAATCCAGCCTCGTGAAAAGACTTCAAAGCGCCGGCTAATAGGCCAGCGGCCACAAACAGAATCAATAGGCCGGTGTATTTGAAAAAACGGCGTAAATCCAAATGCACGCTGCCTTTATAAATGGCCACGCCCAATAAGATGGCCACCACCACGCCTAAAATCGCCCCGGATAGGGCCAACAGGTGGCTGCCATCTTGTTCAAAGAAGCTGAATAAAAAGAAGAGCGACTCCAAGCCCTCACGCGCGAGGGCAAAAAAAGCCATGCCGACCATCATCAGACCTTGGCCCTTGCTTTGATTAAGGGCACTGTCGATGCTGCTGGCCAGTGAATCTTTCAAAGAACGCGATGCTTTACGCATCCAGAAAATCATATAGGTCAAAACCGCCACCGCAATCAATGCTACCGAGCCTTCAAACAACTCTTGGCTACGCTGCGGCATTTCACCGACGGTTACAAACAAAATAACGCCAGCCACCACGCACAGGCCCACCGCAGCGGTAACGCCTAACCAAACGTATTTCATCCAGTGCTGGTTGCCGGTACGGTTTAAATAGCTGGCAATGATGCTGATGATGAGTGAGGCTTCTAAACCTTCACGCAGCATAATTAAAAATGTGGCTAAAAACATGATGCCTACTCGCATACAGAAAGTTCAATAGTAATGATTATCATTAATGGCCGCAATCAATTTTAAAGAGTTTTTTGTGATTACTCAAATAATCAACGGGTTGACTTTTCAAAATAGTTCCACCAAACAGCAATCAAATAAACCAAGTAAAAACAAGCAACTAAAAACCCTCTACTATAAATTATCTGTTACAAATACCGGCCATGCTGACCACAAATACAAACAGGCCGCGGCAAAGCCACGGCCTGTGTCACTACGTCATTGTGGTCATGAAACCGCTCAATAACCTCGGTTTAGATCCACCAAGCCAGTAGGCTTCTGCCCAGCCTCTAGCGCCAAAATATTGGCGGCGATGGCGTCCATAGCCGGTGCTTGCAAGGTGATCGCAGCCGTATGTGGCGTGATGCTCACGCGCGGGTGGGCCCAAAAAGCGTGGTTAGGTATCAAAGGTTCTTGCCCAAAAACGTCTAAAGCAGCTCCAGAGATCTGGCCTGAATCCAGAGCCGCCAATAAGTCTGTCTCAACCACATGGGCCCCTCGGGCCAGATTCACCACATAAGCTTCTGGATTCAGCTGCGCCAGCAGCCTGGCATTGATCACCCCCACCGTTGCCGGCGTATTGGGTAACAGATTGATCAACATCTGCGTACCGTGCAAAAACGCGCCTAAGGCCTCCTCCCCTGCAAAGCTGGTCACGCCGGTTAAGTCCTTGGCTGAACGGCTCCAGCAGCGTACCGGAAACCCTTGCGCCACCAGCGCTTTGGCTACGGCCGCGCCTAAAACACCGGCCCCCATGACCCCGATCACAAAATCGGCATGGGCCCGTGCTGGCAACGGCTGCCACACGCCTGCCTGCTGCAAACGCTGATAATCATCTAAGCGCCGAAAGTAACGCAGCGCCGTCGCTAAAGCGTATTCCTGCATTTGCTGGGCCATGCCGTTGTCTTCCAAACGCATGATGGGTACCCCTGTCGGCAAGCTGCCGGGGCGCCCTGCTTCTTGCGACAAAAGGGCATCTACGCCCGCGCCCAACACCATAATGCCTTTTAAGTCGGTACGATTGGCCAGCATTTCGTAGGGCGGTGCCCACACCATGGCATAATCCGCAGGACCTTGATCGCCAGGTTGCCATACCCTTAAGTTCGCTTCAGGCAACCGTGCCTTCATGCCGCTCAGCCAAGATTCGGCCTCATTGCCCTGTTGGTAAAAAATAATGTTCATACGGCCCTTCTGATTGAGAGTGTGTGCTCAACCCTATCATAAAAATGCGGCCTCAACGACGTTTACCGTCGCCTAGGCCGCATGCAAAAGAGCTTGCTGTAATAGACTAAAAGGTTAATTTATCAATGGCCACCCAATAAATCGCCAGCGCGCCTAAACACACAATGCTGATTGCTGCGAGCTTAGCCGGCCAAGTGGGAAACGGGGCAACTTTCTTCTCATGGCAGGCCTTAAGAAAAAACAGCAGCCCTGGCGCATAGAGAATCATGCTTAACAACACAAATTGAAGGCCTCCGGCATAAATCAGCCAGGTACTGTACACCGTCGACACCGCAGCGAAGAGCAAAGCCATC
This sequence comes from Neisseriaceae bacterium CLB008, assembly GCA_041228285.1. Classification (NCBI taxonomy): domain Bacteria; kingdom Pseudomonadati; phylum Pseudomonadota; class Betaproteobacteria; order Neisseriales; family Neisseriaceae; species Neisseriaceae bacterium CLB_ANTARCTIC_008. Next base: position 2,172,983 of record CP166133.1, read on the forward strand.
ACCTTATTGCCCTGCCCTTTAAAGGCCTCTTTCAAGGCAAATGCTGAACACAGCCAATAAGGAATCAAACACATAGAAGACGCCAGCTGAATGATTTTATTGTAGCCAGAAGCATTGTAAAAATTATAAATCAGCAACAGCGTGATCAGGCCATTGGTCAACCACATCGCCGGTGCTGGCGTTTGGGCTCGATTCACGCGTCCAAAAATAGCCGGTGCCGTATGCTGTGGCCCTCGACCACTCAGATAGAGCATCTCTGAAGCCAATAGCGTCCAGGCCAACAGCGCCCCTGCCACTGAAATCACCAGCCCCATATTGATCAATGCGGCGCCCCAAGGCCCTAAAGCGGCCGACATCACCATGGCCATAGATGGATTACGCATTTGCGCCAGCTCATGCTGAGGCACAATGCCCAATGACAGAATGGACACACAGGCCATCAAAATCACGGTGATGAAAAAACCATACAGCGTCGCCCGGCTGACCACGCTTGGATTTTCGGCCCGTGTAGCGTAAACAGTGGCGCTTTCAATGCCCAAGAACACCCACACCGTAAACAGCATGGTCGATTTCACCTGCGCCATCACGCCCCCCAAAGCCGGCGTACCCCAAAAATCAGCGGTAAACACATCGACTTTAAAGGCCAAAGCCACGCACACGATAAACAGCACAATCGGCACCACTTTCGCAATGGTGATGACGGTGTTCACCAAGGCGGCGCTGCGCACGCCTTTAAGGACAAAAAAATGCACCAACCACAGCACCACCACTTGGCCAATAAACGCCGGAGTCGTCGTGCCATCGCCAAAAAATTGAAACAGGGTGAATGAGCCTAGGGCGCTAAACAACACCACTAAATAACCCGCATTCCCCACCCAAACCGACATCCAATACCCCCAAGCAGCATTAAACCCGAGGTAGTCACCAAAACCATGACGAGCATAACCGTATACCCCATCATCAATGTCTTGACGATGGGTCGACAGCCACTCAAAAATCTTGGCCAACGACAGCATGCCAAAAAATGTAATGACCCAGGCGATGATGATGGCGCCTGCGCCCGCGCCCTCGGCCATGTTTTGCGGTAAGCTGAAAATACCGCTGCCGATGATGCCGCCCACCACTAAAGCGGTTAACGCCACCACCCCTAATTTTTTACCACTGCCACCATCCTTATTTGCCTGTTCCATAACCACACCCCTCGCCCGTATGCTCACCCGATTCACAGCCAACGTGAGGCACAGTGAAGCCCGTTGGCGCTTTAAGCGCCAACGGCCACTGCTACCATACGGTTAGTTAATGATAAGCGGGACGCTTAAAAGCGTAGAGACATACAGCTGACGCCACCGTCAATTTTTTGGTATTCCGAGGTATCCACTTCAATCACCTCATAGCCCAAGGCGGCAATTTTATTTCTGGCATTGGGAAATCCAGAAGGCATGATCACGCGACCATTCACCCAAATGCAGTTCGCCGCATACGATTCGGCCGGGTCAATTTCAATGATGTTGTACTGCTGAAATTCGGGCTTGGTGACAAACTCACCGCAGGCCACCAGATTATTGTTTTCCAAATAGGCCAAGCCGGTTTTTAGGTGCAGCACTTCTTCTAGCGTCACCACCGAGCCGGTCAAACCATATTTTGCCAAAATGGCAATCATTTGGCGTGCGCCCTCGGCATTGGTCCGAGCCGATTCACCAATGTAAAAATGGCTGCCCACCATCATGATGTCGCCCGCTTCAACGGTTCCTGGGGCTTCAATGTGCTCGACATGTTCATAGTAACGACGCACGGCATCTTCGATGATTTTGGTTTCGCCGCGGCGGCTTTCGGCGCCTGGACGCGTGATGATGGCGCAATGTGGGGTACACAAGACAGGGTCTTCCACAAACACCGAATCTGGAAATTCATTGGCAGGGGGTAAAATTAAAATATCCACTTCACATTGCTGTAGGGCTTCAATGTAACGATGATGTTGCTCTAGGGCTTTGCTGTAGACCGGCTGGCCTAAGCTAGAGGATGTCAGGCCATCAACCAAAGCTGGACAAGGGGTACGCGCGATAATGTGGTTAAATTTAGTCATAATAAGCCTCCGTAGCTTATGAGTCAGTTCAAATAAAAAAGCACAACCACGGCCTCAATTTCACCAAACAATCACCACAAATGACACAATGTTTCAAATAAACACCATTATTGGTTTTAAAGTTCACAACCTCAATCTAGTCGCTTCCCCTCAACGGCACTTTGCGATAAATCAAAAAAGCCTTTTCAGCCTCAATGCTTTACCTAATCACACATAAAAACACGCTTTCTTACATACCAAATGATTATAAATATAACAAAAACAATTAATTAACCTCTAGGCTTGAAAGGCCAGCATGCGCTTAATCGGCAATCGTGCTCTGGCCATTAAGGCCTCATCCAGCTCAATCTCATGCTCTGGCATTGCCGTGAGCGCGGCGCTTAGCGGCGCCAAGTCATTCATCGCCATCCAGGGGCAAAAGGCACAGCTTTTACAGCTCGCCCCATGGCCAGCTGTCGGCGCCGCTAAAAAATGTTTGTGCGGCTGTTGCTGCCGCATTTGATGCAAGATGCCTTGATCCGTGGCCACAATAAACGTTGACGCCGACAAGGTGCTGACCGCTTTTAACAAGGCACTGGTCGAGCCCACTACATCGGCCTCAGCCACTACGGCCGCAGGCGATTCTGGATGCACCAATACCTTGGCTTCTGGCCACTGCCGCTTTAAGGCAGCCAGCTCCAAGCCTTGAAACTCATCATGCACCACGCACGCGCCCGACCACAGCACCATGTCAGCGCCGGTTTGGGCCTGAATGTAGGCGCCCAAATGGCGATCGGGGCCCCAAATGATTTTATGCCCCGCCTGTTTGAGCGACGACACCACCGCCAACGCAATCGACGACGTCACCACCCAATCCGCGCGTGCCTTCACTTCGGCACTGGTATTGGCGTAGACCACCACGATGCGCTCAGGGTGGGCATCACAAAATGCGGCAAATTCAGGCGCTGGGCAGCCTAGGTCCAGTGAACACGTCGCCGCCAAATCAGGCATGATCACGCGTTTGGCAGGACTCAATATTTTGGCGGTTTCCCCCATAAAACGCACCCCTGCGACCACTAAGGTCGAGGCGGGATGAGTCTGACCAAATCGAGCCATCTCTAAGGAATCGCCCACACAGCCACCGTTGGCCAAGGCCAAGTCTTGCAGCACAGGCGCCACATAGTAGTGCGCCACCAACACGGCATTTTTCGCCCGTAGTTGCTGCTCTATATCGGTTATGGCCGCCTGCTGCGCCTCTTGGCTTAAGGCCGCGGGGGTATTTGCCCATGCTCGGGCGAGGTGGCCATCCATCCATGCAGCGGGCCTTGTGTTCAATTCAGTAGTCATGTGGCGCTCCTTTTATTAATGCTCTATTTGAGCATTAAATACAAAACAATACAAGCACGCACTGATCGCGGCACTAAATGGCCTATTTTAAATAATATCAATCGAATCGCCCGTTTTTTAAGCAGGTTCATTTATACAATTAAAAACAATAGCTTAATCACAACACCCACAGCTTATCCACACAACCACCCCCGACTTTTGTGCAAAACCCGCCGTAAAGCCTTTCTTTTATAGGTCTTGATTATTTCATTAAATTGCCTATTTTTTAATCAATTGAATTTATACCCATTAAATCAATGAGATAATACATACGCCCACAGCTTATCCACACACTCGTTCACGCTTCCTGTGCGTAACCGCCCAAAGCCCTAATATAAAAGCGTACACAGCCATTTATGATGACCTTCACACATCCTGCCTATTTTTTAATCAAACCTATTTTTTAGTTTAAAAACAAGGGAAAACTCCACTCACCCACAACTTATCCACACAGCCACCCACGGTTTCTGTGTAAAACCCCTGTACACATACCAGCCTTCTACTCAGCCCATCACCCCACCACTTTCACCTGCAAGCCCCACTAAGCATCAACCCCATAGGGCTGAGCGCCCATCATCACCCTATCTGTCCTTAATAATTGGTCATTGCCTATTTTTTAATCAAACTACTTTTATGATTTAAAATCAATACCCAAGCACACTCATGCACAACTTACCCACACAACCACCCCCGCTTTCTGTGTGTAAAGCCTAACCCACCCTCTAGACGTCAAAAAAGAGGCCGAAGCCTCTTTAAAATGACCGTTTTGCTTATTGCTTCACCACAATATCCGGCTCATCCGCTGGCTGACCGTATGAAGTAAACAAAAAGGTTTGCATGATGCTTTGCTGAATGTGCTGGCGTTCACGCACCGGGATCACCATGCGCACAATGAATTTATAATGCTTGTCGTCTACCGCCACAATGGTGATGCGCGGCGCGGCCGAAGGCGCTTGATACATCCGCTCCGTCTCCAAAGCATTCACGTAGGCCTTGGCCTGAGCCAGATAAGGCATACACAGCTCTTCAGCGCTGTCTTGCAGCACTTTACTGGCCTTGATGGGGTCAAGACTATAAGGTGCGGGAATCATGAAGGTGTGAATGGTAAACTCACCCATGTGGTTTTCTCGAAACACCGGCGTACTCAACAGCAGGCTATTGGGGATGCTGGTGGTTCGCCCCGTGGTCTGATTAGTCAAATGGCCAGGGCCCACCTCCATCAACACGGTACTGAACACATTCATGTCCACCACACGGCCACGATATTGGCCAATCTCAATATAGTCACCGGCGCGATACAGCTTACCGGTGGCCCGCACTAGGCCGCCCGACACGCACATGATCAATTCCTTGGTGGCCAACACCGTCGCCGCCGCCACCGCCATCATCGACAAGGCAAAGCTTTGGAGCTCGCTGGCCCAAATGATCAGCATGCTGACCAACACGCCTAAGATCACTGCATTACGGCTGCCGATATACCACCGCTGCTTACTCTCAATACGCATGCCAGGATTGCGCTTAAACACCGTGCGCAATAAAGCAAAGCGCCCCACCACCAAAATAAACACCAACACCGCCGAGCGCACCACATCGGCAAACAAAGGTGATTCACTGCTTAAAAACTGACTAAACCATTCGTTCATACTGTATCCATCAAAAAAGGGCAGCCTAACGCAATGCAGGCTGCCCAGTGAATGTGTTCGCCCTATGGCTTAATCGTTTAAATTAACCGAATGCTCGCGGGTTTCGTGGAACACAATGTCTGGCCAACGCTCTTGCGTCAACTGTAGATTGACTCGGTTAGGGGCCAAATAGGCCAAGGTATTACCGGCATCGATGCTGAGGTTAAGCTCATTGGCTTTCTCAAACTCTGCCAGTTTTTTGGCATTGGCGCAAGACACCCAACGCGCCGACCAAATCGAGGCGGTTTCAAACATCGCGTCCACGCCATATTCAGCCGCCAACCGTGAGGCCACCACTTCAAACTGCAGCACGCCCACAGCGCCCAAAATCAAGTCGCCGCCGTTATGGGGTTTAAATACCTGTACCGCACCTTCTTCACCCAGCTGCTGCAAGCCTTTTTGCAGCTGCTTCATTTTCAATGGGTTGCGGATGCGCACGCTGCGGAACAGCTCTGGCGCAAAAAACGGAATGCCGGTAAAGGCCAGCTGTTCGCCTTCGCTGAAACTGTCGCCAATTTGGATGTTGCCGTGGTTCGGGATGCCGATGATGTCGCCCGCGTACGCTTCTTCCACCAATTCACGATCATGGGACATGAAGGTCACCACGCTCGAGGCCGCAATGTCACGATTCAGACGCAGATGCTTCATTTTCATGCCGCGGCTAAACTTGCCAGAACACACGCGTAAAAATGCGATGCGGTCACGGTGTTTCGGGTCCATATTGGCCTGAATTTTAAACACAAAACCAGAAAACTTAGGCTCGCCAGGCTCCACAACCCGCACCGTCGCGTCTCGTGGCTTAGGCGCTGGCGCCCAGTCGATCAAGGAATCTAAAATTTCACGCACGCCAAAATTGTTAATCGCCGAGCCAAAGAATACCGGGGTTAACTCACCGGCCAAGAATTCTTCTAGATTAAACTCATTCGATGCCGCCTGAACCAATTCAATTTCAGCACGCAGCTGTTCCATTTCAATTGGGAACAATTCATCCAAACGAGGATTATTGATGCCTTCGATCACTTCAAAGTCGGCGGTTAGTTTTTCAGTACCAGCCTCGAACAAGCGCACCTGATCGTTCAGGATGTCGTACACACCCTTAAAGTTTTTACCCATGCCAATTGGCCAGGAAACGGGCGCACAGCGGATTTTCAACACGCTTTCCACTTCGTCCAAAAGCTCAAGCGAATCGCGTACTTCGCGGTCATACTTGTTCATAAAGGTAACGATGGGCGTACTGCGTAAGCGACACACGTTCAAAAGCTTAATCGTTTGCTCTTCCACGCCGTTACCGGCGTCGATCACCATCAAAGCACTGTCCACGGCGGTCAACACGCGATAGGTGTCTTCCGAGAAGTCTTTGTGGCCTGGGGTGTCCAAGAGGTTCACCGAGTGGTCGCGGTACTCAAACTGCATCACGCTGGAGGCCACGGAAATGCCGCGCTGCTTCTCGATGTCCATCCAATCGGAAGTGGCGAACTTACCTGATTTTTTACCTTTAACCGTACCGGCCATTTGGATGGCGCCTGAAAACAACAGCAGCTTTTCGGTCAGCGTGGTTTTACCCGCATCAGGGTGAGAAATAATCGCAAACGTCCGACGACGTTGGGCTTTTTTTAAGATTTCTGGGTTAGACATGTTTCACAATACTTTAGAGGAAAAGGTTGTTTCACAAACAACCCTTTAAGATTCAAATGCCGTCATTATACGCATGTTAAGGCTTGGCGAATACCGCCGCCGCTAATTTTTTTGGCCCCATACACGCCCAACGAGGCGTCAGACGCAAACACGCCCAGACGTGGGCTAAGCCACCATCTGGGCGCGTGCAGCTGAAGCTTATTTTTTCAGTTCATCATCCGTTGGCAACGGCTGGCCGGTAAAGGCATGTAAAAACGCTTCGCATAATAATTCACTATTGGTCGCATGTTTTAAGTTATTCACCTGACGGCGGGTGCGCTCATCGGTCAACACTTTCAAAACAGGCAATGGAATTGAGACGGTGATTTTTTTGGTTTGTTCGGTTTTCTTACCGTGTTCTGCATACGGGTCGATGTATTCGCCGTTCCATTGTTTCATTGTCTGCCCTTTTCATTGATTCATTAACTAATGCCTGATTTTAATCATTAATGGCCGTCCTATCAATCCATCCGTACAGAAATAAATCTATTTAGCCATCTATACATCTTGACGTCCATCAATTATCCGTTTATTGTTTCCTCATAGATGAACCATAAAAGGCCAAAAAATCATGAGCTTTCAGATTGCCACGCTGGCGATTCGCAGCGGTTTAAACGACGACGAGCAGTACGGTGCCGTGGTGCCGCCGCTGCATTTATCCAGCACGTACAACTTTAAAAACTTTAAAGAGCCGCGCGCCCATGATTATGCCCGCCGCGGCAACCCCAGCCGAGACCACGGCATTCATGCCTTAGCCCAACTCGAAGGCGGTGCAGGCGCCATTTTAACCAACAGTGGCACGTCTGCCCTGCTGCTGCTGTTAACCGTCTTCTTAACCCCTCAAGACCTTTTGGTCGCACCACACGACTGCTATGGCGGCAGCCATCGCCTGCTGACCAGCCTCAGCGCACAGGGCGCCTTTAAGGTGTGCTTCGTCAACCAAAGCAATGAGGCTGAATTACAACAGGCTTGGGCACAAAAGCCTAAGCTGGTGCTGATTGAAACCCCTAGCAACCCGCTGCTTAACGTGGTCGACATTCAGGCATTGTGCCAAGCGGCCCAAGCGGCGGGCGCCCTGACTGTGGTGGACAATACATTCTTAAGCCCCGTATTGCAGCGCCCCTTTGAGCTTGGGGCCGACTTAGTCTTGCATTCGTGTACCAAATATTTAAACGGCCATTCCGACGTGGTCGCCGGCGCCGTCGTCTGTCGCAGCACGGAACTGACCGAAACGCTCACCTGGTGGGCCAACAATTTGGGCGTCACCTGTAGCGCCTTTGACAGCTATTTACTGCTGCGCGGCCTGCGTACCTTGGTGCCCAGAATCACCCAGCAGCAGCACAACGCCGCAGCCATCGTGACCTTTTTAAACAGCCACCCCTTGGTCGCCAAAGTGTATTACCCTGGCCTTAAGAGCCATCCAGGCCACGCCCTTGCCAAACGCCAACAGCGCGGTTTTGGCGCCATGATCAGCGTTGAACTCAAGGGCAACGAAGCCCAGCTAGCCGAATTTTTAGCTCAACTCAAGCTCTTTACTCTGGCAGAGTCGCTAGGCGGCGTCGAAAGCTTAATCGCCCACCCCGCCAGCATGACCCACGCCGGCATGAGCCCTCAAGCGCAGCAGCAAGCGGGGATCAGCGCGCGTCTCTTACGGCTATCGGTCGGGCTAGAAGACGTAAACGATTTAGTGGCAGATTTGGCTCAGGCCCTCAATGCGGTAAAGTCACCACAAAACCCACAAAAAAACAGCACGGCCGCATAAAAAATAAACAAGAAAAGGTAAATATGGTAGATTAATCAACGTCATCAACAACACGGCAGGAACACGCCAAAAGGGCTGCCCATGAATACTGTTTACATCATCCATGGTTTTCAAGCCAGCCCGGCTAGCCACTGGTTTCCTTGGCTGAAGCTACAGCTGAATCGACGCCGCGTAAATGCCCATGTTCTCTCCATGCCCCATCCGAGCGACCCTAAACTCGAAGAATGGGTGGGCCATCTACAGGCACGCATCACCACCCCAACGGCCAATACCTATTTTGTCGCCCACAGCTTGGGCTGCATCATGTTGCTGTATTACCTAGCCACCACACCGCTGAGCCGCCCGTTTGGTGGCATGGTTCTGGTGTCTGGTTTTTACGAACCCCTCCCCCCCATCCCCACCCTTGCCCCCCATTTGGCCAGCAGCCTTGAAGACGCCCAAGCTCAGCCATTACAGTTTGAGCTGCTACGCCACAAGGTCAACCAATGCGTCTGCATTTCCTCCAGCAACGACACCATCGTGCCGAGCGAATACACTCTGCGTTTGGCCCAAAAGCTCAATGCCCCCCATCATCTGATCGACAATGGCGGGCATTTTTTAGATCGCGAGGGCTTTACCAAACTGCCCATTGTGGATCAAATCCTACGGGATATGATGTTAACTTGAACGTTTGTCGGCTTTGATTTTAATAAACCCAAACACCAGTACCACCGCAATCAACTCCAGCGCGGCCACAAAATACAGCCCTGCCGACAAACTATTTGACTGCTCTTTCAAAAAGCCAATCATATACGGTGCCACAAAACCGGCCAGGTTACCCACCGAGTTAATCAAAGCAATCGACCCAGCTGCCGCCGCGCCGGTAAAGAACAACGACGGAATAGACCAAAACACCGGGAAAGCGGCCAAAATACCGACAGACGCAATGGTCAAACCGATGAGCGCCATCACTGCATTATGAGCAAAAAAGCCTGTCATCACCAAGCCAATACTGGCCAACAGCGTCGCCGCACACACGTGTAGCTTACGCTCGCCGGTTTTATCCGAATGCGCACCAATCCACACCATCGCAATGGTGCCAAACAAGAACGGCACTGCCGAAATCAAACCAATGGTTAAGGTGTTGTCGATGCCCAAAGCCTTAATGATGCTGGGCGACCAAAACGCAATGGTGGCGTTACCGCTGACAATACAAAAGTAAATCGCAGCACACAGCCACACCACTTTATTCCTAATCACGGCACGGAAGCTAGAGTGCTTGCCCACGCCTTGATTGTCGGCGGCCACGTCGGCGTTTACCAAGCGTTTTTCTTCAGCGTTTAACCACTTGGTGCTGTCTGGGCGATCGGGTAGGTATTTCAATACGAACAGGCCAGCAATCACCGAAGGAATCCCCTCGATTAAGAACAGCCACTGCCAGTTAGCCAAACTGCCCACGCCCACCATTTTATTCATCACCAAGCCGGCCAAAGGCCCCCCTACCACGCCCGCAATCGCGAACGACGTCATGAATAAGCCATTGATCTTGGCGCGTCGAGCCGATGGAAACCAATAGGTGATGTAGAGCACCACGCCTGGGAAGAAGCCTGCTTCAAAAGCCCCCAATAAAAACCGCAGGATGTAAAACTGCGTCGGCGTGGTCACAAACATCATCGCTGCCGAGGTAATGCCCCATAAAATGGTGATCCGCGCCAGCGTTTTACGCGCACCGATTTTCTCTAAATACAAATTACTGGGCACTTCAAAAATGAAGTAACCGATAAAGAAAATACCCGCACCCAGGCCATAAATGGCCTCACTGAAACCCAGGTCGGACAGCATGGTGATTTTGGCGAAGCCCACGTTGACCCGATTCAGCCAGGCCAAGAGGAATAAAAAGATTAAAAAGGGCACCAGGCGATTGGTGATTTTTTTATACGCCCGTTCCTTAATCAGCAGCTCATCGGCGCTGATGCTTGTGTTCACGTGACTCATAAGGTTTTCTCCGGTTTGTCTTTAATTGTTTTACGTAGCTAAGGCCTGTTCAATGCTCAATGCGACATTTAAAATGTGTTCATCTTGACCTGCCATACCACCCACGCTCAGGCCCAAGCCTTGGCCCAAGGGCAGTGATACGGCACAGCCATCCAAAAAGTTCAACACCGTGGTGTTGCGTAGCGCTAAGGCATTCAGGCTAAAGAAGCGCGCCTCATCGGCCAAATCAGCCAACTGTGGTGGTTCGATCGCCACCGTGGGCATCAACCACGCATCGGCGTAAGCCAAGCGGCTTTGGGCTAATTCAATCAAGCCTGCGCGCTGCTGCTGCACGCGTAAATAATCACCGGCACTGATGTGGCGACCGCGCTCAATCCGTGTGGCCACTAAGGGGTCGTATTCGGCCCTTACCTCATCAAAAAAGTCTTGATGTTCCGACCACACTTCCGCAGCGGTTAAGCCACCTGCGGCATTGATTTCAGGAATGCGGTGCAGCTCTGAAAACGCAAACGGCACAATACGGGCGCCTAGTTGGCTCAGTTTGGTGAGGCTGCGGCTATAGGCGGCGGCAACAGCGGGGGCGAGCTGGTCTAGCACATAGTCTTCCGTCACAAACAGGCGTAAGCCCGCCAATGGGGCCGCCGTCAGCGCATGTGCCTGACCAGACAACGCCGCATCGACCAAACCGCAGTCGCGCACCGAATGGGTGATTGCCCCAATCGAATCAAAGCTGTGTGACAAGGGCACGACGCCTTTGCGGCTGATGCGTGCTGCCGTTGGTTTGAAACCCACCACATCACAAAACGCAGCTGGTATACGCAAAGAGCCACCAGTATCCGAGCCTAGGCCCGCCAAGACCATGCCGCCGGCCACGCTGACTGCACCGCCCGAAGTCGAACCCCCGGCAATGGCTTCTGGCCGCTCTGGATGGCAAGGCGTGCCGTGGTGAGGATTGTAACCCAGGCCAGAAAAAGCAAACTCGCTCATATTGGTACGGCCAACCAAGACCGCCCCTGCCGCGCGTAACGCGCTGATGGCAGGGGCGTCTTCTGTTGCAGCGCCCTGCTGGGCAAAAAGCTTAGATCCTGCGGCCGACACTTCACCTTTGACGTCAAAAGAATCCTTAATCGATACCGGGATCCCTGCCAAAGGCGAAGCCACATAGCCTGCGCGGCGCTGTGCATCAGCGGCTTCGGCCTGAGCCAAAACCGCTGCTTCATCCACGCTCACCCAAGCCTTACCGCCTTCTTGATGGTGTTGTTTAATTTTTTGTAAGCTTTCTTGCGCCAGCTCGACGCTGTTCACCTTACCGTTTGCCAGTAAGGATTGAACCGAGGTAATGTCTGTTGTGTGCATTTATTCGTCCACCGCTAAATACGCCAGTTGATAAGTATGCTGAAGGCTGCGGCCCAGTACGGGATCGTGCAGCTCGACTTCAAACGCTTCGCCATAGCCTAATTGGCCAATCACCGCCTGAGTGCCACAGAACATCACTTGGCCATCCTCAAGGCTGCGCTGCCCCGACCATTGTTCAAACAGTTCCAGTGGATGCAGTAAGGAGGTCACGCTGCCTTCTTGATAGAGAGCACGCTCACCATTAAGCGTGCGGTAGCAACGCATGTGCAGCTGATCCCAATGATCGGCCACATCGGCAAAGCGCCATACGTCGCTAGAAAAAGGCTTGGCACACATTTGCTTAGACACGGTTACGTCGTATGCTTCGACTTTGCGATCAGTGTGGTCTGAACCCACGCCCACATACAGCTCACCCTCATGCTGAAACAGCACACACTCCACTTCACCAGAAGAGTCTTTTCTGGGCACGTCAATGCGCTCACCATTGGTCAATAACTTAGGCTCTAGTGGATAAAAACACGGCGTTTTCTTTGGTGGCGCTATGCCCATTTCTTGTAGTTCTTTAATGTGGGCATTAACCGCCGCCTGATCACGGCCAGCCCAGCCGCCAATAATCAAGGCAGTGGGTTGGAAGTGAATGCTGCCGTGCTCTACTACGTTTAAAATCAATGTACTCATACGACCCCTTTGTTAGTATCAGCCTGATGGCTCTTAGAAGATTTCAACCGCCTTACTTAAACGGCGGTCATGATGTTTTTACGGAATGAATTGATGTGTTCGGCCATCATTTCTCGAACCCCGTCCACGTCACGCGATGCCAATAGGTCGACAATGGCCAAGTGTTCTCGATGTACGTTTTTCATGTGTTCGGCAGAAGACAGCGATAAAAACCAAAAACGCGCCTGTTTTTCATGAATGCCACGCAAAAGTTCGGCCAACACGCGATTACGTGAAGCGGCAGAAATGGCGTTGTGAAATTTAAGATCAATAGTCATCAAAGCCTGAAGGTCACGCTGCTCAATAGCGAGGGCCGTGCCTTTAAGAATGTCATACATGGCTTCGATTTCAGATTTCTGCGCCCGCTCAGCCGCCAGTGTCACCGACATTTCTTCATTGATGAGGCGCACCTCAATCATGTCGATGACCTCATTCAAAGACAGCTGCGACACCATCACCCCTTTACGCGGGTAAATGGTCAATAGGCCTTCCACCTCTAGGCGGTGTAATGCTTGATGAATGGGTGAGCGGCCCAGCTGTAAGACCTCGCCGATTTGCGCTTCGTTTAAAAACTCGCCCGGCGCAAATTCGCAGGCCAAAATGCGTTTTTTGATCTCGTTATAGGCTTGCTCACGCAGGTAGCCACCCTCTTTTTTTGCAGACATCGTCGTCCTTTTGATTTATTTGTTATGGGCGCATATTAATATAAACCCAATCTGAAACGCAAGTGATATATCAGTGATATATCACAAACACCATTGAAGAAAGAGCGGCTTACGCGCCAAATAAGGCCATATCGGCAGAAAATATTATTTTTTGAACCCGGCCAAAAAACGAAAAAACAAAGAAAACTGGCCGTATGAGCGCCTTTAAAAATGGCATCGAGCGCAGCCGAGCACCTTTTTTCAACGCAGCCACATGGGTAAGCATTACCCATGCGTGGGTCACGGCACCCTACCCAAAGCGGCCAACACACTCATAAACACCCGCCGTGCAGGGTGGGCAAAGCGAAGCCTAGCCGCCATCAAGCATAAAAAAACCGGCTTAATCACCAAGGATTAAACCGGTTTGACCTGAATGTTACAGGCTTATTCTGAACGGCCACCACGACCGCGTGGGCTGCCGCCGTTAGGCTTAGCACGAGGCTTGGCGCGCGGTTTAGGCGCCCCTTGGCCGTCTTTTTGACGCGGCTGCGACTGACCACTGCCTTGAGGGCGGCGGCCTTGAGGCTTACCGCCACGACCAGGCGCACGACCACCACTATTTTGGCCTCGCGCACCGCTGCCACCGCGACCGTTCACAATTGGCTCAGCCGGAATACTTGGGTCTGGATCAAAGCCTGGTAAGGCGATGCGGGGAATGTCACGCTTAAGCAACTGCTCAATGTCGCGCAACAGCTTGTGCTCATCCACACACACCAAAGACAGTGCCTCACCTGGGGTTTCAGCACGACCGCTACGGCCAATACGGTGCACATAGTCTTCTGCCACGTTCGGCAGCTCATAGTTCACCACATGCGGCAAACCTTCAATGTCGATCCCGCGCGCGGCAATGTCGGTGGCCACCAAAACTTTGATGTCGCCCGATTTAAAGTCGGCCAAGGCCCGAGTACGGGCGCCTTGACTCTTATTACCGTGGATGGCTGCGGCGGTGATGCCGTCTTCATTTAGCTGCTCGGCCAAACGGTTAGCGCCATGCTTGGTACGGGTAAACACCAGCACTTGGCGCCAGTTGCCTTGACCAATCATCAACGACAGCAATTCACGCTTGCGCTTTTTATCCACCATGTGGACTTTTTGATCAATCAGCTCAGAAGCCGAATTGCGACGCGCAACCTCCACCGAAGCGGGGTTATTTAATAAGGTGTCTGACAGGGTTTTGATCTCATTTGAGAACGTGGCCGAGAACAATAGGTTTTGGCGCTGTTTGGGCAATTTAGCCAACACACGGCGAATGTCGTGAATAAAGCCCATGTCCAACATGCGGTCGGCTTCATCCAGCACCAATATTTCCACTTGCGACAGGTCAACCGCATTTTGTTGCTCTAAATCCAATAGTCGCCCAGGCGTGGCCACCAAAATATCCACGCCACCGCGCAGCTTCATCATTTGTGGGTTGATGCTCACGCCACCAAACACCACTAAAGAGCGTACAGACAAATAGCGGCTGTACTCTTTAACGTTTTCACCAATTTGCGCCGCCAGCTCACGCGTTGGCGTCAAGATCAAGGCACGAACCGGACGGCGGCCTTTACCAACATAAGGTTTATTGATGATGTGCTGTAGCGTGGGCAAGGTAAAGCCTGCGGTTTTACCGGTACCGGTTTGGGCGCTGGCCAATAGGTCGCGACCGGCCAAAACCAAAGGAATGGCTTGTTCTTGAATAGGGGTAGGTGCGTCGTAACCTTGTTCGGCAACGGCGCGTAAAATATCGGCATCTAGGCCGAGGGTACTAAAAGACATAAAGTTGAATACTCCGAACCCGCTGTATTGATTACCACGCAGGTCTGATGTGACGCGGAGCGAGTAGAATCTGTGGTTGATAAACGTGTAAAACCAAATGACTATCGATAACGCTGTGCGTATGCGGGTGAAAACGCCGCTGGCTTACCGACAGAGAATGGCCACCAGTGTAGCAGATTATGACCCAATCGCAGTGGTTTTATTTCATCAGGATGGTAAACGCTGAGATGCCCTATGGATTAGACAGCTAAGGCTTGATGCACGGCGGCGGCAATGTGTAAGCCTGTGGTGTCGAATACGGGCAAGGCCAAATCACTTTGCTGAATCAACAGGCCAATCTCGGTGCAGCCCAATATCACGCCTTCTGCGCCCGCTTGGCGTAAAGCCTCAATTTGGGCCAGATAATACGCCTTAGATACCGGCAAGACTTGGCCCCGGCACAGCTCTTCATAAATGATCCGATGCACGCCGGCGCGCCCCTCTGCGTCTGGCGTCAACACACTGAGGCCAAACTGATTGATCAAGCGTTGACGGTAAAACTCCTGAGTCATGGTGAAATCGGTACCCAATAGGGCCACCGTCTTCAAGCCTGCGGCCTGAATCGCCTGCCCCGTCGCATCGGCAATGTGAATGAAGGGCACAGAAAGGCCGGCAGTGATCTGATCGGCTACTTTATGCATGGTGTTGGTGCACAATACAATCAACTCGGCCCCTGCCCGTACGAGAACCTGGGCGGCATCGGCCAAGATGGCGCCCGCCTGCGCCCACTCGCCCTGCTCTTGCAAGCGGGCGATGTGGGCAAAGTCAACGCTGTATAAAATCACTCGGGCGCTGTGTAACTCGCCTAGTTGAGCCGCGACCAAGCGATTTGCCTGTTCATAATACACCTGGCTGGACGCCCAGCTCATGCCACCAATCATGCCGATGATTTTCATCTACCAAGCCTTTTCTAATCGTTAAAAACGTCATCCTAACCCATTTTAAATCACGCCGTCTTGCCACAGCAAAACATGATCGCCAGCCGCATACTGGACAGCCATCATACCTCTGGACCCAATGGGCTTATTTTTTAGCCAACATATCGCGTAAACCGCTCAGGCGCGCCTTGCCTTCTTCCTTACTCACAATCGGCGCGCTGCCTTTACGACCATAAATCATCAAGTCTTCCTGCGGCATTTCGGCAATAAACCGCGACGGCTGTGGAAAATGCCAGGTGCCCGCACGGCGGCGCTTCACGCAATAGCTGACGGTCAGCGTGCTTTTAGCGCGGGTAATGCCCACATACATGAGGCGGCGTTCTTCTTCGATCTTGCCCGGTTCCTGCGACTCGGCGTGCGGTAAAATGCCCTCTTCGCAGCCGATTAAATACACGTGTGGATATTCCAAGCCCTTAGAAGCGTGCAGCGTCGACAGGCGAATGGCGTCTTGTTCTTCTTCACTTTGCCCTTCTAATAGGCTCATCAAGGCCATGGTTTGGGCTAGGTCAATGAGGCTTTTATCGTCTTCATCGCTTTTACGCCCCAGCCACGCACACAGGTCTTGGACATTACGCCATTTAATTTCGGCTGGCTTCAATTCTTCAGTACGGTAAAGATGGTTTTCATAATCAATTTGCAACAACAACTTTTGTAAAACGTCACCCGCATTACCACGCTCGGCCGCCCGCGTGGTGTCACGCAATAAGTCCATAAAGGCCAACACCGACTCGGCGGGCCCCTTGCCTAAAGCGTCAATCGCCTCCGGCAGCTGAGCCGCCTCGTAGAGGCTAAAATTATGCGCTTTCGCGTAGTGATTCAGCTTCTCTAAGCTGGTATTGCCCACGCCGCGCTTGGGCGTGGTTAAGGCTCGAATAAAGGCTGGATCATCATCAGGGTTTTGCAAGAGGCGCACATAGGCCAACACGTCTTTGATCTCAGCCTTGTCGAAATAGCTCTGGCCTCCAGA
This sequence comes from Neisseriaceae bacterium CLB008, assembly GCA_041228285.1. Taxonomy (NCBI): domain Bacteria; kingdom Pseudomonadati; phylum Pseudomonadota; class Betaproteobacteria; order Neisseriales; family Neisseriaceae; species Neisseriaceae bacterium CLB_ANTARCTIC_008. Next base: position 2,190,002 of record CP166133.1, read on the forward strand.
AAGCTGATATGGGACGCGCTGATTGCGCAGCGCCTGCTCAAAAATACGCGCTTGATGATTGCCTCGATACAAAATCGCATAGTCCTGAAACAGCTTATTGTGCAGGGTTTTGTGGCGCAGCAATCGACTCACCACCACTTCTGCCTCATGATCTTCACTGGTACAGGCGATGACGTCGATCATTTCGCCCATGCCAAATTCACTCCAAAGCTTTTTCTCAAACAGCTTATCGGGGTTATTTTTAATCACTTGGTTGGCCGCTTTTAGAATGCGCGCCGTCGAACGATAGTTTTGTTCCAGCTTAATGACCTTCAGGCTAGGGAAGTCCATTTGCAAGAGACGTAGGTTTTCCACATTGGCGCCGCGCCAAGCGTAAATGCTCTGATCGTCATCGCCTACAGCGGTAAACAGCCCTTGGTCTCCAGCCAAGAGCTTCACTAATTCGTATTGGCAGGTGTTGGTGTCTTGATACTCATCGATGAGCATGTAGCGCAGGCGGCTTTGCCACTTGCTGCGAATGATGGCGTTGTCGCGCAGTAATTCCGTCGGAATTTTGATTAAATCATCAAAGTCAAACGCCTGATAGGCGCGCAGCGTGTCTTGATAGCTGGCATAGGCTTGAGCCATCTGCCGCTCCCACTCATTTTCTGCCAAGATCAAGGCCTGTTCAGGATTAATCAGTTCATTCTTCCACTTGGAAATCTGACCTTGGGCGTTAAACAACACTTCTTTACCAGTGGTTTGAATCAGCTCCACCAATATTTTTTGCGCATCGGTGCCATCCAATACCGAAAACTTTGACTTATAGTCCACATGAGCGGCCTCTTCGCGCAAGATTTTCATCCCCAAGGCATGAAAGGTACACACGGTTAAGCCCTTAAGGCTGGCCTTAGGCAAAATAGCGTTCAAGCGCTCACCCATTTCTTTGGCGGCCTTATTGGTAAAGGTAATGGCGGCAATGTGGTGGGCCTGATAGCCCATGTCGTTAATCAAATGGGCCACTTTATGGGTAATCACCCGGGTTTTACCACTGCCCGCTCCTGCCAGAACCAATAGCGGCCCATCTAAATAGGCAATGGCGGCCTGCTGGGGCTGATTCAACTTGGCACTCATGTGTTTTTAACTTTCTTTGATCATTTATTCTTTTATCGGTGCCCTTAATTGTGCCACAAACGCCACGCCTCTGGCGGCATTGATAGCGTACAAGCCAAAAACGTGACGCACCGACCAAATAAACCACAACATCAAAACAAAACAAACTACTGATTTAAAACAACTAAATAAGCAAGAAAGCATAAATCGCCCACAAAAAATGACTAATGATTTTTTTAATCATTGCATTTAGCCGTAAAGACGTCTATATTCAATACACACCAACTAGACATCTAGATGGCTAAATATCTTATCAAGAGTGGTTAAGGGACAAGACCCCATGAAACCCAGCAACCTGATGACATCATTAAGGTGCTCCCTTTAGGCCAACTAAGACCTAAAAGATAAGTAACGGCTCCCATGCCCGCACTTTTGACAAGGTTTAACTGCTCAGAACGCAAGCAATCACATTTACTCTATGGGAGAAAACAATCATGGCTTTATCACATAATCTAGGCTTTCCACGCGTCGGCGATCGCCGCCAATTAAAATTTGCCCAAGAAGCCTATTGGAGCAAACAGGCCAGCGCCAGCGACCTACAGGACGTGGCCGCCGCCACCCGCGCCGCCAACCGTCAACGCCAAGCAGCGTTAGACATTCAAAGCGCTGGCGATTTCTCACTCTACGACCACGTACTCGACACCAGCGCGCTATTGGGCGTGATTCCTGAACGCTTTACGCAAGACCCTCAAACCGACGTCAGCCTCGACACCTACTTCCGCGTGGCCCGTGGTCAAGCCCCCACTGGCGCAGACACCTTTGCCAGCGAAATGACCAAATGGTTCGACACCAACTACCATTATTTAGTCCCAGAACTGACCCAAGACCAAACCTTCCGCATCGCCAGTCAACGCCTGTTTGACTTAGTACAAGAAGCCCAAGCCGAGGCCAAACAGGCCGATCAAGTTAAACCCGTTTTGCTGGGTCCCGTGACTTGGTTATACCTAGCCAAAGTCAAAGGCACCGCATTTGATCGCTTAAGCTTATTGCCCGCTTTATTGACCACCTACCAAGCCATCTTGGCACGCTTGGCCGAGCAAGGCGTCACCTGGGTGCAAATCGACGAGCCGGTTTTGGTGCTGGATCTAGCGCCTGAATGGCAGCAGGCGATTACTCAGGCTTATCAAACCCTAGCCAATAGCCAGATCAAACTGCTATTAACAACTTATTTTGGCCCTATTGGCGACAATTTAGACACGGTTAAGGCCTTGCCCGTAGCCGGCCTACACGTTGACGCCGTTTTAGGCGACGATTTAGCCACCATTGCCCAGGCCTGGCCACAAGACAAGGTATTGTCGGTGGGCATCGTGAATGGCCGCAATATTTGGGTCAACGATTTACGCGCCTCCTTGAACGCCCTACAGCCGTTAGCCGCACGCTATGGCGACAATTTATGGGTAGCCCCATCCTGTTCGCTGCTGCACGTACCGGTAGACTTGGCCTCAGAAACCGACCTTGATGCCGAACTGACTTCCTGGCTGGCTTTTGCCACCCAAAAAATCACCGAAGTGGCCACCCTTACCCGCGGCCTGAATCAAGGTGAAGCCGCCATTGCCGCCGAATTGACCCATTCAGACCAGATTCAAGCCGCCCGTAAAGCCTCAAAACGCATCCACAACGCCAGCGTCACCGCCCGCGTGGCCGCGATTAAGGCCGGCGACGACCAGCGAGACTCAGCTTTTGCCATCCGCAGCCAAACTCAGGCGCAAAAACTTGGCCTGCCGTTGTTTCCCACCACGACTATTGGTTCTTTCCCACAAACGCCAGAAATCCGCACCATCCGGCGCGAATTCAAAGCGGGCGAAATCAATGCCGATGCTTATCAAGCAGGCATTCAGGCCCACATCAAACAGGCCATTGAAGAACAAGAGGCTTTGGATCTAGACGTCTTAGTACACGGCGAAGCCGAGCGTAACGACATGGTGGAATACTTTGGTGAGCTGCTGGACGGCTTTGCCTTCACCAAGTTTGGCTGGGTACAAAGCTATGGCTCTCGCTGCGTGAAGCCGCCAGTGATTTATGGCGACGTGTCGCGCCCCAACGCCATGACCGTCGGCTGGACGCAATACGCTCAATCGCTGACCGACCGCCCAGTCAAAGGCATGTTGACTGGCCCGGTAACCATTCTGTCTTGGTCGTTCCCACGCGAAGATGAAAGCGACGTCAACACCGCCTACCAGATTGCTTTGGCCTTACGTGACGAAGTCACCGACTTAGAGGCCGCCGGCGTGGGCATCATCCAAATTGACGAGCCGGCGTTTCGTGAACTCATGCCTTTACGCAAGGCCTTGCAGCCAGCTTATTTAAACTGGGCCGAAAAAGCCTTCCGCTTGAGCGCCTCTGGCGTCAACGACGGCACCCAGATTCACACCCATATGTGTTATTCGGAGTTTAACGAGATCATTGAATCCATCGCCCGCCTAGATGCCGACGTGATCACCATTGAGACCTCGCGCTCAGACATGGAGCTATTGGACGTATTCCGTGACTTCGCTTATCCGAACGACATTGGCCCTGGCGTCTACGACATTCACTCGCCACGCGTGCCCACCACAACGGAGGTCACCAAGCTATTAGAAAAAGCCTTAGAGCGCCTGCCTAAAGAGCGCATCTGGGTCAATCCAGACTGCGGCCTAAAAACCCGCAAATGGCCTGAAACACGAGAAGCCTTACGTCATGTGGTGTCTGCGGCAAAAGCCTTGCGCGACGCTCATGCTGAAGCTTAGTTAAACGGTATTGAAAAGGAGACAAACATGGGCTTTAGCAGCGCGCTTCAAGTAGAAGCATTAAACCAATCGTTGGCAGATGTGACCGGTGACATTCAGGTGTCTTTTGAGTTCTTCCCCCCAAACGGCGAAGAGATGGAACAGACCCTATGGCATTCGATCAATCGACTCAAGGTATTGGCGCCTAAGTTTGTCTCGGTGACATACGGTGCCAACGCCAGTACCAGGGATCGTACCCACAACGTGATCAAAGACATACAGGATCGAACCGGCCTCGTGGCCGCGCCGCACCTCACCTGTATTGACGCTGATCCAGAAACGCTCAAAGGCATCGCCAAAGACTATTGGGACAACGGCATTCGCAATATTTTAGCTTTACGCGGTGACGTACCGTCCGGCGTGGCAGAACCCAACGTCTACGCCAATGATCTGGTGGGTTTACTCAAGGGCGTGGCCGATTTTGACATCTCAGTGGCCGCCTACCCCGAAGTACACCCTGGTGCCAAAAGCGCTCAAGCGGATTTAATTAACCTCAAGCGTAAGGTCGATGCCGGCGCCAATCAGGCGATTACCCAGTTTTTCTTTGACGTGGATGCTTATCTACGCTTTAGAGATCGCTGCGCCACCGTTGGCATTGATGCGGAAATTGTTCCCGGTATTTTACCGGTGTCTAACTACAACACCCTGCTTAAGTTTGCACAGCCGCAGGGGATTAAAATCCCTCGCTGGCTTCACCAACGCTACCAGGGCTTAGACCAAGATCCACAAACCAGAAGCCTAGTGGGTGCCAGTATCGCCATCGACATGGTGAGGGTTTTGAGTAAGGAAGGAGTTAAGGACTTTCATTTTTATACTTTAAATCGTTCCGAGCTCACCTACGCCATTTGCCACACCTTAGGCCTACGGCCAGAGTATGAGCCCGCCGTGGCTTAAGCAACCAACGATCCAGACAAACGCCCAGTGATGACACTGGGCGTTTTTTTATGCCGTGACGAGCCTCGTCGCCATTTAATGCCCGACCCACAAAACCGTGCTGTAGGCGATGGCGATTTGGCCAACGTAATACGTCAGGCAATTCACCGCGATGTGGCTCTTCACCCAGCGTTGAGCCCCAAAATACAGCTGACTCAAGGCTAAATCCGACACCAAAAATAAAATAATGCCGGCCAAAAACCAGTCTTGGCCCGGCGCCAACGCAGAGCTTTGCCACGCCAACAGCAGCGCCAAAGCAAAACCGCAGCCCAAAACCCCCGTATACACCAAGGTAATCGGCCGAAAGCGGCCATAGTCTAGGCCCATAGGCCGTTCGGTAAGCTTAACAAAGGCCACAATCAATAGCGCCACCGCCACCGCCACCCCCCAGACGCCGACGGGCGGCTCGAACGCCACCGTCAACGCCATGAGGTAGCACAGATGAGTCAAAATAAACGAGCCAAAGCCTAAATAGCTATAGACAGCATCGGTTTTAACCCACAACAATTTCAGTTCAAGCCATAAATCGCCCCAAAAAGCCAAAACCAAGCCCACAAATACATAATGAGGATAGCCCCAAGGCCCTGCTAAGGCCCCACCCCAAATCGGGATCAGCAAAAACGCCGTGCTGCACAGCATTTTCAAGCCCACGGTGGTCGCATTGATTTTTTGGGTTTTATACACCGTATAAACCATGGCCAAAGCCAAAGCCAGCAGCAATAAGATCATCATATGAGTTCACCTTTCAAAACAGTCCAGAGGCGGGCGCCGTTGTGCCGACGCTGAGGTTTTCGTCATCATGGCATTGAGGCCCTCATTATTCAACACTTTAGCGGCTGTTTTCGAGAGTAGCGTCTTATTGCTTTAATGATCAGCTGTTCAAAGCGGCGGCTCAATACGCCACTACCGCCGAATAAGCCTACAAGCCTAAACGGCCTGACCACTAAAAAACCCGTCAAGCTCTTCTGCGGCTTGACGGGTTTTAATTCAATCTCTTTCAAAGTGGTCCATAATAAAGCGGCCCCCTAATGGCTCGTATGAAGGTTAAGACAACGCACAAACAACGCCTCTGATTGGCCTAGCCAGACCATCAATGCTTTGCTGGCCCCAACACCGAAAATAAATTCGGCTCGCTGACCACATACACAAAACTATTGGCCCCAATGGCCACGCCCTCAGGCTGTGGCATGGGCAGCTCAAAGCCACTGCCCTTACTAGGCCACAGGCTTTTTCTTTGTAAAACCTTACCGTCTAAAGATAAGGTAAATAAGGCCTGAGCCTCGTCACTGAGCAACAGCAAGCGCCGGCCCACAGGATCGAATTCAACGCTGGATAAGTCGGTGGCAAACCCGGCTTGCGCCAGCAGATGGCTTAAATCAGTGTGCACAATCGGGCCGCCTCGCCCAACGCCTTGAACCGCATATAGCCCGGTCGGGTCTTTTTCTTTAACCACATACAGCGTGTCAGTCTCAGCATCATAGCCAATGCCTTCTGGACCGCTGTTTCTTTGCTTGGGCATGGGTAATGGATACATTTGTGCCTTATCCGCAACAATGCCTACACCATCCTGGCTCGGCAAGGTTAAAACCGCAATCGTGCGTTTTTTTTCTTGCATCACCGCCACTTTATTTTGGCCTAAATAGGCCACGCCTTCGGTGTCCGACACCCCCGTGAGTGGATGGCGTCGCAGTAGTTTGCCTTCAGTACTTAACACCAACAGCGTACCGGGACGATTCACCACCGCCACCAGCTGATCGTGCTCAGGCATATAGGCCAAGCCTGATAGGTTTTTGTCGACTTCTGGAATCGGCTGATCATAAACGTAAAAAACCAAATCATTCAGGCTCAAGCCAGATGCCGGGCCCCTCTCTAAAGTAGACAGCTCCTGGGTGTCACATCGAGAAAAAGTGCATTTAATTTGGTAATCTAAATGAAAAAAGCGCACCGCCGCAAACACACACCAGCCCACCACCAACAGGCATAAAAATACGACTAAACCTCGGCATAAGCGGGTTACATTCTTGGGAGAAACGGCATACATTGGTTATTCAAACCTATCTTTAAAATCAGCAGTAAAAAAGCCAGCATGCAATGATACTGGCTTTTGAATAAGCTGGGGGGAGATTATTACCTGTCTTTACTTTGGTTTCAGCAACGCCGCCGAAGCGCTAGTCAACAGCGCCGCCATGAAACCATTTTTGCAGCTGCCGTTGCGCTTCTGCTATGTGCTCGGCTTTAACGTAGGCCGCCGTGGTGGCCAAAGCCGCCATCAACACGCTTAAATCATCGCTATAGCCCACGCCCGGCAACACGTCAGGAATGGCGTCTACGGGTAAAATAAAATAGGCTAAAGCCCCATAAATGGTGGCGCGCGCCCACTTGGGCGTGTCTTGATCCTTAGCCGCATAATACAGCCGCAGCGCTGGGTCTAAAACAACTTCACCCATTTTGACCGCGTAGCGCTGCACTTTACGCCAAAAACGCTCGTCATCATACGATTGATGCGTTGATGTCATGCTCTACCCCTCCTCATTCAGGATACCGGCTAGTCAAGTTGACGTGGCCATGATGTATAGACACGGATTAGGGCTTAAAGTTTAATCACCCTATGCCCCATAAAAAAAGCCTTAGCCAATAGTGGCTAAGGCTCCATACCGTTCTGTAAGGCTTAGAGGCGCAGGCGCAGCGTGCCCTTACCACGAGAGCAGCAGCTCATCATCATGCGGCCATCGGCTTTTTCAGCCGCCGACAGCACCCGATCGCGGTGATCTAGCTCGCCTTCTTCCACGCTGACTTCACAGCTGCCGCAGAGGCCTTCACAGCAATCGCTGGCTACATCAATGCCTTTTTCTTGCAGTACTTCCAGCAAGGTTCGGTCTTTCGGTACCGTCAAAGTAATGCCGCTGTCCAACAGTGCCACCGAAAACTCGGTTTCATTCTCAGGATCCAAGAGCGTATTCACAGGGGTGAAATGCTCAATCGTCAGACGCAACCGCGACTGATCGGCCAACAGCGCACTCAAACCATCCAACAAGCGTTCGGGACCACAGGCACACACTTGACTGCGATCCGGCAAGGCCGCCAATAGAGCCGCCAAATCTGCACGGCAACCTTCCTCAGCCACATAAATAGACGCCGTATGACCATGCGCCTCTACCTCTTGGTAAAAAGCCATACGGGCACGTTCGCTGCCACAGTACACCAGTTGATAAGGTTTATTTTGCGCCCGCAGCTGATTGGCCATGGTGATGATGGGGGTGATGCCGATCCCGCCGGCCACAAGCAGATGGTTAGGGGCATCATCATCTAATTTAAAGAAGTTTTTCGGTCCCTTAATCGCCAGCGTCATGCCGGTATGCAGATGCTCGTGCAGCCACACAGAGCCGCCGCGCCCATCCACCTCTTTTTGAATCGCAATGAGGTATTCATCCTCTTCAGGCAGGCCACATAGGGAATATTTACGGCTGTCGCCATTAGGCAGCATCAGCTCCACGTGGGCGCCAGGCGTCCATTTAGGCAACCCTTCAGCCGATAAGGCGCGTAGGCGCACGCCCATCACGTTTTTAGCCATGGCAAACGTGTCGCTCACCAACACCGAACGAGTGAGGTTTTTGGTGTCTGGCGCGCCCACAGGGAAGACCGTTGGCGCTGCGTCTGACACAACCTCGGCCACATCCCACTCCACCCACAATGCCTGCGGCCCACGGAATGACGTATTGGGCAAATAGGTGAAGGTTTGTTCGGCCAAGCGCAGATTGGGCAAACGACGGCTCAGCTCTTCAATGAAAACGCACATTTCCATACGGCCAATGTTCTTACCCATGCACTGGTGTGCACCGTAGCCAAACGTCAGATGCTCTACCGCATTATCGCGATAGATGTCTAGTTCATCCGGATTTTCAAAGTGACGGCCATCGTGGTTGGCCGACGCTGAAGCGATGAAAATTTTAGCCCCCGCTGGGATGCGCACGCCACCGACCTCAGTATCAACAGTGGCTTGACGGCGCCACGCCACCACTGAGCCAGAATGGCGTAAACATTCTTCCACCGCCGCAGGAATCAGCTCAGGCTGCTCGCTAAGGCGACGCCATAAGCTCGGCTGTGACAGCAACTCTTTAATGGCGTTGGCCGAAGCCAAAGAGGTGGTTTCATGCGCCGCCACCATAATGGCCATCATCATAGAATGAAGATAGTTATCGGTCACGATGTCCGGCATGGTGCGGTTTTGCGCAATCATGTCGTACATCCAACCCTCACCGTTGGGGTTGGCGCGCATTCTTTGCAAGAGCTTGCCTGAGTAATCCCAAAACTGCCCCACGCCGGTGGCCACATGCACTTGTTCTGCCACGCTGGGTCGACCCCAGGTATTCACCGTGTGCGCCACTGAGAATTTTTTCAGTTCTTCCACGTCGTCGTCGGGCACGCCCAAAAACTGTAGCGCCACCACCAACGGCACTTCCCACAGCATTTCCTGCATCAGGTTGGCCTTACCTTGATGCACAAAACCATCGACCAGCTTGGCCACCATCTGCCGCACCATGTCGCGCTTCACCTCTAACTTAGCCGGCTCAAAAGCAGCCATCAGCGCACGGCGTCTGGCCATGTGCACAGGCTCGTCTTCATTCACCAAGGTGCGGTTCATGGCGTAATTATAGGATTTTAAAACCTCACTCGCTTCAGGCGTGGCCGGCGCGAGTTTTTCCAAAACATTACACGGTGAAAATGTAATCGGATCGCGAAAAATAGCCTTCACGTCTTCGTAGCGGCTGACGATCCAATAGCCCATTTTCTCGGCGTAAAAAACCGGTTCGCCTTCGCGTGAAAAGCGCAGAGATTCGGCTGGATTAGCCTGGTAGGCAGCGTCAAACATGTCAAAATCGCGTGCTTGAGTTGAAGTCGATGCAGCATGGGCTGCGTGAAATGGGCACCCTTTGGCCCCAGCGTCAACGTGGTTCATGTGTGTCTCCTCTTGATGTTGATTATTCTCTATGGCTGTTCTATTATCGAACATTATTTTCTATATTAGCACCACAGGACGAAATATTAACCATATCAATCGCTTTGTCAAGCAGCAAAATAGTCTCAGCCATCGTCAGCTTGGCTGGCGCCGAATGGCTGAATCAGATTAAATTGGCTTCAGGACGCCCGAGCCATCTGTTTATCCAAGGGTAAAACAGGTACCATCGGGGCTGAACCAAATGCCCTTGGCGGCTCATAAAGGCCATAGAAGCAGAAACACACGTTAAAGGTGGGGAATGAAAACATTACAAACGCTGGAAAGAGGCCTACAGGCTTTGGAAGTGATTGCCCAACAACAGGGACAGTTGACGGTCGCCAAGCTGGCGCTGGCCTTGGATTTAAACCGCACCATCGCCTATCGCATCGTCAAAACCTTGCAGGCGCAAGGCTATGTCGAACAAGACGGTCGTGATGGCCTCTCAGTCGGCGCCAAAATACTGCATCTGTATGAGCAGTTTGAACAAAAGCTGCCCTACAATAGCCAGGCCTTGCTGGATCAGCTGTCGTTACAAACCAATGCCAGTACGGCCCTGGTCATGGCCGACCAAGCAGAGTGCGTGGTGGTTAAAACGGCTGCCCAGAATACCGCCGTCTTACAGGTGACCTATCGTTTAGGCACGCGCCACCCCATGGGCTTAGCTGCAGCCGGCGTGGCCGTCATGAGCACGTTTGCACCGCAAGCTGATGATCCGATTGAAGTTGTTGAAGCTAGGCGTTTAGGCTATGCCCACTCTGAAAATGTGTTACAGCCTGGGGCCATCGGCCTATTTGTGCCGCTGGCGCATCGTCACATGGCCATTGGCTTAGTGACGATGTCGGCTTTGGACGTAGACGCTGTACTGCCCCTATTGCAAGAGGCAGCCAAACGGTTAATTTAGGCCTGATGGCCGAGTTGACGGGAAATTTTGGCGGCTGTGGCCTTAATCGCCTGGGCGTGAGCGCCTTCAGGGTCTAGCTGTATGTGTTCGGCGTTGCCCATGCAGGTAATGGCGAACACCATTTCCCCGTTGGCGTCAAAAATAGGCGCACTCAAGGCGTTCACGCCGCTGATCAGATTGCCCTCAATCGCGCCCACACCTTCTTGCAAAATCTGTGCTTTCATCCGCTCAAAATCAGCCCAGTCACGCGGCCGAATCACCACGCCACCAGCGGCGCTTTCTGCCCACTCTTGCTGCATCAGCGGTTTGACCATGTGTTCAGGCAAATAGCTGGCAAACACATTGCCCGTGGCCGAACGCAAAACCGGCATCAGCGACCCCACCCGAGCGGTGATCACCACAGGATGATTCGGCTCCAAAAACTGAACCACGAGCGGCCCAAGCGACGTCCATTTCGCCACCTGCACACACTCATTGATCTCTTGCTGCAACGCCAGTAAATCTTTTTGCGCCTGCTGTAAATGTTCGGTGCGCCGTACCGTGGCCAAGCCCAAGACCAAAGCCTTATCACCCACGCCATAACGGCCATTACTGAACTGCTGGGCATAGCCACTGCGCACTAAGCTAACCAAATAGCGGTGCACTTTCGCCGGGTGCATGTCGATTTGTTCGGCAATGTCTTTCAACATCATGGGCCGACTCTCGGTCGCCAACACGTCAAATACCGATAGGCCCACCTCTAACGACTGCACGCCCGTCGGCTGTTTGATTTCTTTTTGCATACGACCTTTCCAGATTATTCTTTCGGAATTGTACCAACTTATCCACACCCGCCACAAATGAAAGCGATCCACGACAGCTGCGGCTCTGAATCCATTATAACAATAAATTACGCTATTCGTAATCAAATTACTGTTTGCGTAATTCAAAATAGTGTGAATATAATGGGCACACAAACGCCATTGTTTGATCTAGCGGTTTGACAAACAATCAACCCACAATAATAAAAATTCATACTTCGAATATTTTTGACAGAGGAGAACCACTCAATGTCCCCAAAATCTTCTTTTGTGGCCGTCGCCCCTGACTGCGACTTTCCGATCCAGAACCTGCCCTACGGCATCTTCAGCCAACAGGACTCAGCTCCTAGAGCCGGCGTAGCCATCGGTGATTACGTCTTAGACTTGGCGCTGCTAGAAGCGCGTGGCCTGTTACAGCCCAGCAGCACCCCCGTATTTAACCAACCCACGCTCAATGCCTTCATCGACCTTGGTCGCGACACGTGGCAACGCACCCGCGCCGAGCTACAGCAGCTATTGGCGGCCGACACGGCCACTTTACGCGACGATGCCGACTTGCGCGCTCAGGCGCTGATTCCGCAAGCCGATGTCACCATGCATTTACCGGTTGACGTACCGGGCTACACTGACTTTTATTCGTCTAAAGAACACGCCTACAACGTGGGCTGCATGTTCCGCGACCCCAAAAATGCTTTACTCGCCAACTGGAGCGAACTGCCGGTGGGCTACAACGGTCGCGCCAGCTCTGTGGTCGTCAGCGGCACCGACATCGTGCGCCCCAGCGGCCAGATCAAGCTACCGGATCAAGAGCGCCCCGTATTCAGCGCCTGTCGTAAACTAGACATCGAACTGGAAACCGGCTTCATTGTGGGTAAAACCACCCAGCTAGGCGAAACCATCAGCATCGATGACGCCGAAGCCCATATTTTTGGCATGGTGTTGTTAAACGACTGGTCGGCACGTGATTTACAGCAGTGGGAATACGTGCCCCTAGGCCCGTTTAACGCCAAAACCTTTGGCACATCCATTTCTCCTTGGATCGTCACCATGGCCGCCTTAGAGCCGTTTCGCTGCGCTGGCCCTGAGCAAGACCCCAAGCCTTTGGCCTATTTACAAACCAGCGGCGAAGGCAATTACGACATCAACCTACAGGTCTCCATTGCGGTAGACGGCGGCGATACCGTGATCGCCAACACCAACTACAAATACATGTATTGGAGCATGGCCCAACAGCTGACCCACCACACCATCGCTGGCTGTAACGTCCGCGTCGGTGACGTCATGGGCTCGGGCACCATTTCTGGCCCCACTAAGGATTCACGCGGCAGCCTCTTGGAATTAACCTGGAACGGCACCGAACCCATCACCCTACACAACGGTGAAGAGCGTACCTTTATTGCCGATGGCGACACGTTAATCATGCGTGGCCATTGTCAAAAAGAAGGTTTAAGAGTGGGCTTTGGCGAAGTCAGCGGCAAGATTTTACCCGCCTTAAGCTTTCCTTTTCAGGCCTAATATCGCATGAAGCTCTATGGCTATTTTCACAGCTCGGCCGCCTATCGCGTGCGCATTGCCTTAAACCTAAAAGGTTTGACCTATGAACACGTAGGCGTGCATTTACTCAATAACGGCGGCGAGCAACGCAGCGATGCCTATAAGGCGCTGAACCCCAGCGCCTTGGTACCGACGCTGGTGGACGGCGACTTGGCCTTGGGTCAGTCGCTGGCCATCCTCGAGTATTTAGAGGAGGCCTATCCACACACGCTTGCCCTGCTGCCGCAGCCAGTGGCTGATCGAGCAAGGGTACGGGCCTTTGCCGCCAGCATTGCCTGCGACCTCCACCCTTTAAACAATCTGCGCGTGCTGGGCTATTTAAGCCAACAGTTGGCCGTTAGCGCCGAACAGAAGTCAGCCTGGTACGCCCATTGGGTACAACAAGGCTTCAGCGCCCTTGAAGCCCAGTTGAGCGGCAGCGACAGCCCGTTTTGCTTTGGCGATACGCCCAGCTTTGCCGACTGCTGCTTAATACCGCAGCTTTACAACGCCAAACGTTTTAACCTTGATCTGAGCGCCTATCCCACCCTGATGCGCATTGATCAGCATTGCCACACCCTAGACGCATTCCAACAAGCTGCACCAGAACATCAACCCGATGCGGTCTAACAAGGAGAACTAAAATGAGCTTTAAAATCAAACAAATTCACCACGTCGCCTACCGTTGCAAAGACGCCAAAGAAACCGTCGAATGGTATAAAAAAATGCTTAATATGGACTTCATTTTGGCCTTTGCCGAAGACCATGTGCCGTCGACTAAAGCCTTCGACCCTTATATGCACGTCTTCCTCGATGCCGGCATGGGCAACGTCTTGGCCTTTTTTGAGCTACCCACCCAGCCAGACATGGGCCGCGATGAAAACACGCCGTCATGGGTACAGCATTTGGCCCTATTGGTGGCCGACCGCGAAGAGCTGATTAAGGCCAAAGACCATTTGGAAGCCAACGGCGTTAAAGTACTGGGCGTCACCAATCATGGTATTTTCCACTCGATTTACTTTTTTGACCCGAACGGCCATCGTCTTGAATTAACCTACGACGACGAAGCCGCGCCGGAAAAAATCAGCCGCATCACCGAAGAACTAAAGCAAGAAATGCTCGAAGAATGGTCACAAACCAAACGCGCACCCAAACACACACACTTTTTACACGCCAGTGAACTAGACGGCAGCCATTAAGCCGCAGCATTGGTTACCCGCATGCCTAGGCGCCTAGGCATGCGCCTCACCTTATTCGGCGAAGGAGCGTCAAAGCATCACCCATAATCATAAGAATACAAAACCAAAACGTGCCACCCCATAATCATAGTCAAAACGGGGCACGAAACATCGACAAAGAGAGAACCCTTAGGAGGAATCAACCATGAATCACCACACCCTCAATGTGACCACGGTCATAGATGAGCAGAAGCTCGGGCGCCGCCAAATCATGATTTTACTGATGTGCGGATTGCTGATGATTTTAGATGGCTTTGACATTCAGGCCATTGGCTACGTCGCCCCCGCCATCATGCAAGAATGGAATTTAGACAAGGCAGTGCTGGGCCCTATCTTTGGTGCCGGCCTCTTTGGCCTGTTGCTGGGTTCGCTGATTTTCAGCGTCGCCTCAGACAAGCTTGGCCGTCGTCCGGTTTTAATTGCCACCACCTTTTTCTTCTCTGTGTGCATGCTGATCACGCCATTGGCCGACACGGTCGAACACCTAGCATGGATTCGCTTCATCACAGGCCTAGGCTTAGGCGCCATCATGCCCAACGCCATGGCGCTGTCGGGTGAAATTACCCCCAAACACCAGCGCATCTCAGTGATGATGCTGATTTCAGGCGGCTTTACCGCTGGGGCGCTTTTAGGCGGCCTGATTGCCGCCGCCATCATTCCGCGCTGGGGCTGGGAATCAGTGTTCATCATCGGCGGCATCCTGCCGATGTTATTGAGCATTTTGATGCTGTTTACCCTACCAGAATCGCTGCAATTCTTGAAAACCAAGCCAGAAAATACGCCCAAAATCAAGAAAACCCTGCGTGCGTTTTTCCCACACTTGGCCATGGATGAGCACACCCAAATTGAAGCCAGCGTCAGCACCGAATCGAAAGTGCCGTTTGTGGCGTTGTTCCAACACAACCGCACGTTCTTCACCCTGACCATTTGGCTCATCAGCCTATTGAACATGATCGGCCTATACTTTTTATCCAACTGGCTGCCTACTTTGGCCAAAACCTCGGGCTTCGACTTAGAGCAAGCCGTTTTACTGGGCGCCATGCTGCAACTGGGCGGGCTATTGGGTACGATCTTATTGGGCCGCTGGATTGATAAGAATGGCTTTTATAAAATTCTGGTGCCGTCTTTTATTCTGGCCACTTGCTCAGTGGGCTTGATTGGCACTTTAGTAGGCTCAACCGCCGCCCTCTTCGCCACCGTTTTTGTGGCCGGCTTTACCGTAATCGGCAGCCAGCCCGCAATTAACGCCTTGGCCGCTAACTTCTACCCAACCGAACTACGCACCACCGGCGTGGGCTGGAGCTTGGGCATCGGCCGCATCGGCTCAGTGATTGGCCCAGTATTGGGCGGCCAATTAGTGGCCATGAACTTGGGCATGTCGTCGCTGTTCATTTTTGTCGCGATTCCGTCGGTGGCCATCATCGCCGTGCTGCTGATCCAAAAATCAGGCTTGAAGCGTCGCCAAATGGCTTAAAGTCAGCTCGAAACAAAAAACGGCAGGCCTTTAGCCTGCCGTTTTTGTGCCTATGCCCCTTAAAAACCCTATCGTCTTAGCGCCCTATCACGACCAGCCCTTAACCCATCATTGCCACCTCGGCCTATATCGACCTTCATCAACATGGCCACGACGACAAAGACGTGCAAGCAACCGAATTTATGCTTACAATCAAACCGAATACTTTTAAATCAATTATGAACAAGGAATCCTCATGATGACCATCGGCGTCTTTTCCTACCTCAGCCTTGGCGCTGGCCAGCTTTACACTCCTTTAATCATGGCTCTAATGCAGTACAACGGCTGACCCTACAGCCAAACAAAAAAAACCCTGCCGCGAACGGCAGGGTAAAGATGCCAGCCCATGAAGCTTATGGCCGACACCGTTTGGCACCAGCGTCAAACCATTTATTCTGGCGCCAAAAGCTTTTTGCCCTGCCATAGCGTCAAAGCACACACCAAAAGGCCAACCACCGTCGACAGCACATACACCACTTGATAGCTGCTGGCGTTGGCGATGCGCAGCGATAAAAAACCCGCCACATAAGCCCCACCAATCATTACGGTAAACTGTAACGAACTGTCTAAGGTGGCCCATTCGGCGCTGGCCTTATCCATAAATAAAGCCATCACAATCGGCAGCAACAGGGTATACCCCATGCTCAAAGCGATCACCAACACCATGATCATGTTCGGGTGCAGGCTTGATAACTGGCCTAAAAAAATAAACCCGCTCAAAATCACCGTCTGCCCCAATAGAATGCTCAACACCAGCTGATGGCGCGTATAGCGGCGCATCAATACCCCGGCCAGCGGCGCCACCGCCACGCAGGCAATGGGAACGTAAATCGCCAACACCGTGCCAATTTTTGCGGCCGTCCAGCCTAAATCGCTCAGCTGTGGAATAAACGTGGTCGCCACCAGGCCATAGGGCATGCATGAAAACAGCAGCAGCCACAGCCACGGCAGGCCCGTATTGGGCTGGCGCCAATACGACACAATGCGCCCACACAGCTGCCGCCAACCATAACCACTCTTCGCGGCAACCTGCACGGCCAAAGGCGTACGGTATCGATACAGCTGTAGCCATATCAGCATCGACAGCCCCATCACCAAACCAATCGCCGCATGCCATCCCCAGCGCTGGTATACCAACAGCACCAGCCCTCCGCCGATCATCTTGCCCAAACGCGCCGCCAAGACTTGAATCACCCCGCCGAAGCCGCGTTCTTGAAACGACAGCAAAGCACAGTTCAGGCCCAAGGTCGCACAGCCAAACACCACACTCATGACGCTGAGGGTGAAACAGGCCAGCAGCAGCAAGGCGTAGTGCTGCTGCGGGTCAATCAGCCACAGCAAGCCCAAGGCCAGCCAGATCACGCTGGTTGAGCACAGCAACCAAAACCGAAAATGACCATGTGCGCCCCAGCGAAAGCGTTCGATGAATAAGGAAAAAAACACCTTGCCCAGCTCCACCGCCGCCAGTAAATACACCCAGCTGAGCTGGTTTAGACTAAAGCCGCTTTGCTTAAGCATGGTGATGAGGCCCACCATGTAAAAGCCCACGATGGTGAATTTAAAATTGCTCAGGCTCAACAGCAGCAGCCAATCGCGACGACGCATATTTGCTTGTCCCATCTCGATGTCCTCTCTAGGCCTCTTGCGCCTGGTCGCCCCACAGCACGCCTTGGTGTTGTACCTGCCAAAAGCCTGCGTATTGGCCCTTCAACGCCAACAATTGTGCGTGTCTACCCTGTTCCACCACTTCGCCGTCGTCCAACACAAAAATTTGCTGGGCGCCCACCACGGTGGACAATCGATGGGCAATCACCAAGATGGTTTTATTTTTCACCAGAGCATCCAGTGCCTTTTGAACGGCTAATTCGTTTTTAGTGTCTAAGGCAGCCGTTGGTTCATCTAAGATCAAGATGGGCGCATCTTTCAAAATGGCGCGCGCAATGGCGATGCGCTGCTTTTCACCGCCCGATAGACTGCTGCCGATGTCGGCCAAAGGCGTGGCATAGCCTTCTGGTAAGCGGCTGATGAACTCATGGCACTGAGCCTGCTTGGCAGCGGCCATCACTTCTTCATCACCTGCATTGGGCTTGGCCATGCGAATATTGTTCAAAATGCTGTCTTGAAACAGGTAGACGTCTTGAAACACCACCGCAATCAGGCTCATTAATTGGCTTTGGCTCATGTCACGCACGTCCACGCCACCAATTTTAACTGAGCCCGTATCGGGGTCGGCGTAACGTAAAATCATCCGCGTCAACGTGGTTTTACCCGAACCGCTGCTGCCCACGAGAGCGGTGAAGGATTGCTCCGGAATGGTCAGATTCACGTTGCGTAACGAAGCCTTGGCGTCGGCGCCATAAGCAAAGCCCACGTTTTCAAATTTAATGTCGTAACGTGTGGGCATCTGCGCACACTGCTTTTCCACCAGACTAGGCTGAGCCATTAAGTCTTGCAGCTTTTCGCTGCCAATCACAAAAATCTCCAGCAGCGACGACATTTGCACAAAGAAATTAAGCATGTCCGATGCGCGTGCCACGATGACCAAAGCCGTCGCCAACAGCAAATACGACGCCGAACCACCGCCCACCCAAATCATGCCCAACAGCATGATCAACACCAAGCCCACTTGAACCGTAGAGGTAATGATGAGGTTCGGCACTTCGCCTTTTTTGGTACCATAGCTCTGTATCGCTGCCACGTCTTTGGCCACTTGGCTAAACTGGCTTTGCTTACTGTCGACCTGGCCGGTCGACTTTAAAACGTCTAGGCCTTGAATGTATTCAATCGCTTCGCCTTTCAATTGACCATTGGCCTCAGCCAAAATACTGAAGCCGCGCCGAAACGCACGCCGACGCCATAGGTATAACGGGATTGCCAAAGGAAACACCACTAACATAATGGCGGCAAAACGCCAGTCGTATAGGCCTAGGGTCAGCGCTGCCGCCAGCGGAATCACGATGCCGTAGATGATGCTGGTGATCAGGGTAAAGGCATAGCCAGCCGCCTCATTCACGCTTTGCACCAAAATGGCGTTGATCTCTCCCGAGCGCTGATTACTCAAATGCAGCAGCGGAATCTCGCGTAGCTTCTTGCCTAAATCGTGGCGCAGCTGGTGAATCGCCTTATTGGCGTAGCCCTTAGTGTCGTAATCCTCAGACCACATGCGCGTGAGGCAGCTGACCAGCAACAGCCCCACCAACAGGCTTAAAATAGGCTGTATTTGAGCCCAATCTTGCGCCACCAAGGCCTCAAAAAAGGGATAGAGTAAGCCCAGCGACACCCCGAACAGCACCGCTGTCAGCGTGGCCAAACCCAGGCAGCGCAGCAGCTTGCCCTTTTGATCGCCGGCCGAATGAATCAGCTGGCCATAGGTGTTCCAGACCGTTTGCACGGTTCTGGTTTTTTGATTGGTATAGTTTCTTTTCATCACTTGTCCTGCCTTAAACGGTGAGTGACCACGATTGAGATTGCTGATAGTCAGACCACAGCTGTTGATAGGCCTCAGATTCGGCCAAAAGCGCTGCATGGCGGCCTTGAGCAATCACCTGCCCCTCTTGTAAATACACAATCTGATCGGCGTGGATGATGGTCGAAAGTCGATGAGCAATCATGATCACGGTTTTATCCTGCATTAACTGATTGAACGCCTTCATCAACAAGGCTTCATTTTGCGCGTCGGAAAACGCCGTTGGTTCATCCAACACCAAAATCGGACGGTCTTGTAAAAAAGCGCGCGCAATCGTCAGGCGCTGCTTTTGCCCGCCAGACAGCAGCTGGCCACGTTCGCCCACCTTGGTGTGATACTGCTCAGGCAAGGTCATGATGAAGTCGTGAATTTCCGCCAGCTTGGCCGCAGCCACCACAGCCTCATCATCGGCATCTAGGCCATAGCGAATATTGTCGGCGATCGAGCAAGAAAATAAGAAGTTGTCTTGAAACACAAACGAGCAGCGCGACATCAGCTCGTCCTGCGTCATTTCACGCACGTCTACCCCACCGATGCTGATGCGCCCAGCGCTGACGTCCCAAAAGCGCGGCAGCAGATTCATCAGCGTGGTTTTACCCGAGCCAGAACTGCCGACGATGGCGGTAAAGCTATGCTCGGGGATGCTGAGACTCACCTGACTCAAGACGTCTGGGCCGGCCTCATGATAGCGAAACGACACGTTTTCATAGCGAATGTGATGATTGATGGGGGTTTGGGGTACATCAGGCTCAACCAAAGCCGCCTGCGCTTCTAGTTCAAAAATCCGCTCAATCGACGCGCGCGACTTTTCCAACAGCTGGTGCAGGCCCATATAGGGATGCATGGTTTCCACAATGCCGGCAGCCAAGAGCAAGAAGGCAAAGAAGGTGGTAAACGACAGCTCGTAGTGAAACGACAAATAGGTACCGACCAGCAACAAAAAAATCTGCATCGGCATGGGCGTAAACAGCGTACGCGCCAAGCGCATGGTGACGCCAATCTTATTCAGCCATCGCTGCATCACGCTATCGTAATTTTCCAGCGCATCGTGGTAGCGACTGTAAGAGCTTTCACCGGCATCAAAAGTACGCACCGTGGCCATGCCCTGCACGTATTCAATGATGGCGCCATTCACCTGAGCCAGAGCTTGGCTGTACAGCCGACGATAGGCGCGGCCTTTGCGCATCAGCAGCTTTAAGGTCACAAACACCAACACCGAAAACCCCAGCACCGCTAAAGCCAGGCGCCAATCGAGGTAAAACAGCACCACAAACACCAATACCGGCGTCACGTAGGCTTCGGCTTTCAGCGGCGGCGCATCGGCAATATAAGAATGCAGCGCCTGCACGTCGTCCAACATGACTTTAGCCAAAGCCCCCGTCCCCACTTGGCGCACATAGCCTATAGGCAGCTGGCTGATTTTTTTAGCCAGCCGCTGGCGCAAAATTTCTTCGAGCCGAAAAGCGGCATAATGCGATTGATCGTGGGCGCGAATCTTCAAGGTGTAATACGCTACCGTCAGCGCCAACAGCGCCCCCACCAGCCAATAATGATTGCCTTCCATGCCTTGGCCCAAGACGTAGATCACCGCCACCATCAACAGCCAAATGGCGATTTTCATGACTTGCGCCAGCGATGTCAGCACCATCGAGCGGCGTAACTGCCCTGCCACCGGAGCATAAATTGTTTTGTGTTTCATAAACCTACCTTTTAAAACTGATATTCTGCGGTCACGCCGACGGCACGAGGACGCTGTACCAGCGCATCGTGGCGATCTTTTGCAGGAATGAAAATGTCGTGGCCAGAATCAAAAATATTGTGGGCATAAAGACCAATTCGGCCAGACTTGAAGCGATAGCCGGCATACAGATTCACCTGGGTGTAGGCATCAATCTTGCCTAGGCTGTCGTTTTGATAGTTTGAGTAATAATCACCGATGTAGCGCACGTCGCCGCCCACGTCCCAGCCGTTGCCAAACTGGTAGTCCACACCACTACTTAAGGTCAACGACGGCGCTCGAGTCAGCTGATTGCCTTCTAGGCCGCTGTCGGCATAGCGCTTAATCTTGGTTTTTAACACCCCGACCGAACCGAGTACTTTCAATTTAGCGGTGGCATGCCAACTGCCTGAAAATTCCGCGCCATAGGTATGCACTTTTTCGGCATTGCGAATCGCCACCGAGCCCACGCCCAAGTAGTAAGGCAGCTGCATGTCTTTATAATCATTAAAGAATACATTGCTGCTTAACTCAAAGCGGCGCTCATCATTGCGGTAACGGTGATACAGCTCATAATTCCACACGTATTCTGGATCAAAGGCATAGCTCACAATGGGTTGATCAAACGTAATGCCGGCGCCGCCAGGGTTGTAGCCGCGCGACACTTGAACGCCCGCCACCGTCTGGTCAGAAGGCTTCCAAGCCAAATCCACGCGAGGTAAAAACACCGTTAGGGTTTTATCCAGATCGACGCGCACATTGTTGCTGCCGCCGTGGCGCTGGTGCGATTCCCGCTCAATGCGGCTGGCTAAGGTCACGTCAAACGTTGGCGTGGCGGCAAACGTCAATTCACCAAAAATCGCCTGTGTTTTGGTTTTGTCATCGAAATAATTCCGATTCGGCATCAAATCCACGGTTTCATCCTGCTTACCGGCAAAATAATGCAGCCCCACCAAACCGCTCAGCCTTTTGTCTTCAGTGTTAAACCGCAGCATCGGCTCGATCTGCACTTCATGTCCATCTAGCTTTGCCGGCGTGCCCTTAGGCATCGGCAAAGCGAGGCGATCATTGTCAAACTGGGTGTAAATGAATTTGTTTTCAAACGACCACTGCGGATTGAGGCGATAATGCACGTCCCAAATGCCGCTGGTGGCCGAGGTTTCGAACACCGGGCGCTCGGGCGAATAGCGCATGCTGCCGGGGTTGTCTAAAGCCTCGTTTTGCGGCGCGCGCGATTTCACATGGTTGATCGTGAGACGGCTGTAAAAGTCGGGGAAGGCTGACGGCGTAAACAGTAGCTTGGCGCGAGTCGTCGTGGTTTCAATTTTGCGTGGGTCACCGGCCTCGGGGTAATATTTCAGCTTCACAAAGCTCTCACGCTTTTGCCTGTCGACGCTGAGGCGGAACGACAGTTCCTCTTCAATCAACGGCCCCGACACCATGGCCGCGGTCTGGCTGCTGTTTTGATTGCCGACGCCCAGCTTCACTGCCCCCTCCCACACATCACTCGGGTCGTTAGAGGTTAAAACAATGGCGCCAGCAATGGCGTTCTTACCTTGGGCCAAGCTTTGCGGCCCGCGTAAAACCTCAACTTGCTTGATGTCCCACAGCGACTGGCTACCAAAGGCAAATTCATTATAAGTGGCCGAACGGCCATCCACGGCAAGGTTTAGCCGTGGCCGCGTTCCGGCAAAAAACGCCACCGCCCCTTGAGCCGGCCCTGAGCCATCAATGCCCCGAACCGTGGGCAAATCATTGCCCGAACCTAAATCAACGGTGTTGACCGTCATTTTCAATACGTCTGAGGCCGTGGTGGGATTGGCACTGGTTTTCAAACGCTTACGGTCAAAAACGTCGACGCTGGTGCTGGTGTCAAACTTCGTACGCTTATTTTTTTCGCCCATCACCACCACATCCGTCAGCTGCGCTTCCGGCTCTGGCGTATCCGCTAAAGCATGGGGTTGAGAAAGGGTGTATACACCCGCGGCAAGGGCCAAACTGAGTTTTTTTATGTTCACAAGGCAAACCATATTAAGGATCTTTTAAGCCACTCACGGCCAAGCTTAAAAGACAGATTGATGAAATGAACCGACGATACTTTACAAAATACGTATAAATTTACTAATTTTGTAAATATACTCATTTAATGTTAATATTGCAAATCATTCTTATTTAGATCGACATAAAAAAATCAGACTCAGCACCGCCGCGGTATCGCCTCTAGACAGGGCGTTATATAATGCGGCCAACAATCATCAAAAATAACAAAATCTTAGACCGAGATCCGCATGCAAAAAACCAACCGGACACAGCAAGACCTCTACCAAGCCGCCCTCGTGCTGTTTTCGCAACACGGCTGGCTACGGGTGTCGATTGAAGACATCTGCGCCGAAGCGCAGACCAGTCGGGTAACCTTTTATAAATATTTTAGAAATAAAAAAGACATACTTAAAGAAATTCTGGTCGACCACAAAGATCGAATCCGCGCCGGCTTCACCCGCTTAGCCGATCAAGAATCCACGCTAGAGGCCATTATTACCGGCATTTACGCCCTACAAAAACAGGCCTTGAATTCACTGTACTCACCGCCTATGCTGCACGACATGGCCCATCATAAAGACCCAGAACTGACGGCTTTTTTTAAAGCTCTAGAAGCCGATAAATACGCCTTCATGGCGCAGTTTTTTCACGGTTTACAGCAAAAGAAGTTAATCAATGAGCGCTTTCCCGTCCCCTTGATGAACGCCTATCTGCAACTCATCGATCAGATGATGCACAGCCCCACAGTACAGGCTGAGTATCAAGACAAGCTGACCCAGCTACCCGAAGATGTGCTGCAGCTGATCATTTATGGGTTTGCACCGCGCGATTAGTTGACGTCGGCAGGCACGCTACGCCTTACCCACCCCATAGCGCATATTTTTCTGACATCTGCGCCCCAATCTTGTATGCTAATGACTTAAAAATGGGCCTATGGCGTGGCCCATTCCCATGATGACGTACACAACGTCACTGCTACAGGAGTCAAGCTATGTCTCAGAATGCCCACCACAACCGTCAATGGCTATTGGCCGCTCGACCGCACGGCCAGCCTCAGCCGCAGCATTTTCGCTTAAACCAAGCCACCTTGCCGACGCCTAAAGCCGGCGAGATTCTGTTGCGCACCGTGTATTTATCCATCGATCCCTATATGCGGGGCCGCATGAGCGATGCGCCTTCCTACGCCGAACCTGTCGCCGTGGGCGGCATCATGGTCGGCGCCACCGTTTGTCGCGTACAGCAATCGGAGCATCCCGACTTTGAAGCCGGTGAATGGGTTGTGGCCTACGGCGGCTGGCAAGACTATTTTTGCAGCAACGGCAGCGATTTATTAAAGCTGCCGCCTGATTTAGCCCACCCTTCTTACGCCCTGGGTATTTTAGGCATGCCTGGGTTTACCGCCTATATGGGCCTACTCGACATTGGCCAGCCCAAGATCGGTGAAACCTTGGTCGTGGCCGCCGCTACTGGCCCCGTCGGCGCCACCGTGGGGCAAATCGCCAAAATCAAAGGCGCAAAAGTGGTGGGTGTGGCCGGTGGCCCAGAGAAATGCCAACACGCCGTGGGCGTTTTGGGCTTTGACGCCTGCCTCGACCATCGAGCGCCGGACTTTGCCGAACAGCTTAAAGCCGCCTGCCCTAAAGGCATTGACGTGTATTATGAAAACGTCGGTGGTAAGGTGTTTGACGCCGTTTTGCCGCTGCTCAATAGCTGTGCCCGCATCCCGGTTTGTGGCTTAATTTCACAATACAACCTCACCGAATTACCGCCTGGGCCCGATCGTCTGTCTCTACTCATGGCCACCATTTTGACCAAGCGCATCAGTATGCGTGGCTTCATCGTGTTTGATGACTACGGCCCCGAGTTTCCTGAATTCATGCAGCAAATGAGCGAATGGCTGGCCTCAGGCCAAGTGAAATACCGTGAGCACAGAATAGACGGCTTCGAACAGGCACCACAGGCCTTAATCGACGTATTAAACGGCCACAATTTTGGCAAAGTGGTGATTCAGGTCGGCCCTGATGAATAGCCCGCCAGCAACAAAAAACCAGCCCGAGGGCTGGTTTTGGCGTTCACGCGAAGACCGCTTAAATACATAAGGTTTTGAGCTTCACCGCCTCATCGCTCAGCAAAGTTGCGTCTAATGGCTTTTGCGCCGCTATCAGCTGGCGGCAAAAGCGCACGTCACGACCCATGTTCACCGCCACCGCCCCCACCAAGACACCTGCGTCATCTAAACCAAACAAGATGAACTGATCATTCGCCATCTCACCGCGGCACACCCAGCGATCGGCCGCCATGTCGCCCACAAACTGAATATTAAGCGTGTATTGATCGGTCCAAAACCAGGCCGCTTGATCCTCGGTAGGCGCCAAACCCAAAATCGAACGGGCGATTTTAGCCGCCTGTAGGTTGGCATTTTCCCACGTTTCACGCCGAGTGTAGCTGCCTTCTGCCGCATTAAAGCAGGTGGCCACATCGCCAGCGGCGTAGATTTTGGGGTCATTGGTTTGCGCTTGGCGGTGGTCAATCACGATGCCCTGCTGCGTCACCAAGCCAGCGGCCTCTGCCAGCGCCATATTGGGCACCACGCCAATGCCGTAAATCACATCATCCGCCTTAATCACTTGGCCACTAGCCAGAGTCAGCTGAATCGATCCAGCAGCATCCTTGGTCGCACTGACGATGTCGGCATCTAGGTGAACGCGCACGCCCTGAGCCTGATGGTAGGCCAAGAGATAATCACTGATGGCCACCGGCGCAATGCGCTGCATGACGCGCCCGCCCTGCTCAATCACCGTCACTTCAGCACAACCTAAAGCCATAGCGCTGGCCGCCAGCTCAAGGCCAATCACACCACCACCCACCAGGGCCACGCGCCGATTGGGCTGTAGCACCGAGCGCAGTTTATGGGCATCTTCTAAAGTACGTAAAGTGTGCACTCTATCCGTACCCAAGGCATCCAGCAGCGGCAGTTGGCGAATACGTGCCCCCATACACAACACCAGCTGGGCATAGGCCAAGACTTCACCCGTGTCTAAAGTCACCGTTTCGGCCACGCGGTCGATCGCCACCACGGTGGCACCGCTACGATAATCAATGGCTTGTTCGGCAAAATAAGTCGGCGGCAAGATCGGCGTCGGCGCCGCTTCAGGATTCAATAAGGCATCCTTAGACAGCGGTGGACGTTCATAAGGGTGATGGCCCTCAGCGCCGATCAGCACGATGGGCCCAGCGTAGCCATTTTGGCGTAGGTTCACGCACACCATGCTGCCCGCTTGGCCTGCGCCCACGATGATGATGGGATGAGTCATGTTCATACCGACTCCACTGGCGCCGCCGTCATCATACCCATGCCGGCAATCCATTCTTGGATCGGCTCATAGTATTCAATCGTGGCGTCGTAGGCGCCAAACTCAGACAGCGCCGCAAAAGCCGCAATCCAGGCCCGAATTTCCTGCCCACCCTTGCCGCCTTCAAGCAGAATCTCTTCATTACTTAAGGCTGCCAAGCGCGTAAAATCGCCATCTTTAAACGTTTGCAACAAGGCTTTATCCCATGCTGGATTCAACGGAATCGCCGGGCCTTCGCCACGCGACAAAGCTTGACCAACGGCCACAATTTTATTCTGGCGAGTGGCGCGTGCTTCGGCGCTGGGATTGCGCCCTGCAATCAAAAACTGCTCCACCTCTGGCGGGACGCTGCCCATTTGCGGTGTGGGCGGATCGTGTGATAGCCCACCCGAACCCAAGATCAAAATCCGCTCTTGCCGCTGAGCCAACCATTTTCCGACCGAACGACCCAACGCCACCGCTCGTCGACAAGGCGCTAAAGGGTTAGCGGCCGCATTTAAAAATACGGGAATCGTCGGATAGCGATCGATGTCGCCACACAATAAGGTCAACGGCTGAGTCATGCCGTGATCGGCCTGCATTTGATAGGAATAAGCCACGTCGACATCGCTGTTCAAAACGTGTTCAACCAAGTTCAACGCCAAATCTTGCGGCACCGAAATAGGCCCTGAGCCAATGTCCCAATCGCCAGCAGCCTGAGCACGCACGCCAATGCAGGCGGCCGGCATTAAATCGTAAAAAAAACCATTAAAGTGATCGGGCCCAAACACCACGACAAGCTCGGGATCATAGGCTTTAACTTCATCAGCCAGTCGCGCAAATGCGGCTCTGGCTGCTACTTCCACCTCAGCCGGTGGATGGCAAAAATCCATCATCGGCGTGTGCGACACGCACATTAACTTAACGCTCATGATTACTCCCTTGATGTGTTTTTATTATGTACCGCGGCTTACAGATCAAAGCCACCGGCCGTATGGCGAATGCCGCGTATGCCTAAGCCGGCATCGGCCTGAATCATTACCCCGGTGAGGGTGCGGTTGTTTGCCCGCGAAGCCAAGAGCACAAATGGCCCGGTAAAATCTTCGGGGCTGGGGAAAAACTGCAGCGGCAAAATGCTGGCAATCGCTTCTGGCGTGCGTGAATCCATGATTTTGGTGTCCGCCTGGCCCAGAGCTGCTGGGCCGCGTAAATCACTGGCCATGCCGCAAGGGCCCACGCCGTTCACCCTCACTTTAGGCGCCAATTCATAAGCTAGCTCTCGAATCAAGCCCACGGCGGCATGCTTGCTGGCGGTGTATAAAGGCCCGCCGCCGCCAGGATAGAAAGCCGAATTAGACAGGCTAAAAATCATGCTGCCCTCTGACTCAATCAAAGCCGCCGAGGCCGCCTTAGCGCCCAATAGATAGCCTTTTAAGTTCACCGCAAACAGCTCATCAAAGCCGCTGTCTAAGGCCTCGCCCGATAAAGACACTAGGCTGGCACCGTGATCCCAAATCGCGGCATTGCCGATAAAGCAATCCAAGCGCCCAAAGGCCGCAATGGCCGCCGCAACGGCACGCTCATTGTCAGCGTAACGGCTGACGTCACCTTCAACCGCCACCACTTCGGCACCAAACTGCTGGCGCAGATCGGCCACTTTTTGGGCCGATTTTTCCAAAACGGTTACCTTGGCGCCCTCAGCGATAAAGCGCTGCACCAGAGCCAGCCCAAGGCCAGATCCACCGCCGGTAATCAGCACCGACTGTTCGCTCAACCATCCCATTAGGCTTCTCCCAATTCAACGTAGACCTGATCGTTTTCCACCACCACGGGGTAGGTTTTAATCGGATCAGTGGCCGGCAGACACAGCGCCTGCCCTGAACTCAAGCAAAACCGCGCCGCATGTAAGGGGCATTCCACCGTGCCATCGTCTTCCACATAGCCATCAGACATAGACGCATTGCCGTGGCTACAGCGGTCATTCATGGCGTAAAATTTGCCGCCAGAATGAAACACCGCAATGGCTTCTGGCTGACACGCTACTTTGAGGGCTTCGCCCTCGTCTAAATCTGCCACGGCGCAGACCAATAATCGAGTACTCATTAAAATAAAACGCTTATATTATGTGATGTTAAAACAACCTGATCCAACACGATGTCGCGGCGGCACACCTGCCAACCCAAGGCGCTGTCGGTGCGGCGAATGCGGTCTTGGCGCATGCCGGCGTAATAGGTTTCGTCTCGCTCTTTTTGGGAGCGATACAGCAAATAGTTTAGACGTATGTCAAACTCATCTTCACTGCCTTCAACCGGCGTCACCTGAATATTGGTGAGCAAGTGGCGGGTGCGCGAAGGGGGTTCTTCCGCCCACGCCATGCCCGTTTCCAAACGCGCAATGCGCCGTTCCAGCTGATGCTTGTCTTCATTAAAAATCCAAGTGGTCGGCGGCTGTACCGAACGACGGCGGTCGCGCGTTTGGGCGTTGACGCAGGTGCGCATGGTGTAGTGAATGTCGCTGGCCATCACGTCTAGCCAGTCGCGGAACAGCCAATCGTCCAGCAAGGTCATTTCATGGTATAAAAACTGGCTGATTTCATGATGAAGCGCTAAAGAGACCGTATTCATGGCTGCAAAACCTCCGCTTTAAAAGCTTCTGTGCGTTCGATGACCTCATCCCAATTGTCTGACATTAAGAGATCGGCCCAGCGGCGATAGAGGCCGCGCGCAGCGGTTTCAGAGAAAATATAGTTGGTGATACCGGGGATGCCGTCTTCACGACGTTTTTCGTTGCCGATGCCCATTTCCATGCACAGCGGCGTGTTGCGGGCACGATGGCCGCGCAAGATTTTTTGAATCTCCACCCAGTTTTCTGAATCATCTTGCTCCAAGAAGCCAGCAGGACCAAACGCCCGCGTGGCGCTGCGTTCAAACGCATCTTTAACGTCTTGTGGCGCGTCTTTATCGGCAATACAAAAGGCCCACACCTCTACCTTATTGGCGCCTTTAGGATGCCAAACCCGCAGCGTTGCCGTGCCGTTTAGCCACGACATAGTCGGGAATAAGGTGTTGTGGCCAGCCAAACGCAAGGCCCGCACTTCACCCAAGCGGTCCTCAGCCTCTTGATAGGTGTCGCGAAAATATTGCGACACTTCACCATCCACCCACACGTTGGCGTCGGGCTGTTCGGTGAAGAAAAAGCCAGAGCCGTGGCCATCTTCGCCGTATTGAATCGCGTCTTTGGCGGTTTCCCAAACGGGTCTGGCCGTTTGGCCAGCGCCGAGCTTTTTGTCGGCATCGTCATCGGGCTTAGCACCCAGCACCTGAACCGCAGAGGCATGTGAGAACAGCGCATGATATTGATCGCTGGCGAACTGCTCGGCAGCAAACTTCCAGTTACACTCGATCTCCCATTTTTGTACCCCGCCGATGATTTCGGTGCCGCCTTCACGGCGATCCAATACGCCGTCTAAATACCAGGCCATGTCGCCCATATAGGTCGCCAAATCTGGCGCGCCTTCGTCCCAATTGCCAAAAATAAGGCCTTTATATGAGGCCACGCGCGTCACTTCCTGTAGGCCCCATTTTTCTTTACACAGCCCGTGAGGGTAGGCGCGGGTTTCTAGCGGCACCTCGATGAGGGCACCATCGGTACCGTAAGACCAACCGTGATAAGGACAGGTGAAGGCGCGGGTATTGCCCGAGTCGGCATAGCTCACCCGCATGGAGCGGTGGCGGCACTGATTCAGGAAGGCTTTGATTGTGCCGTCTTTTTGTCGTACAATCACCACGGGATCTTCGCCCATAAATGTATTAAAAAAGTCGCCCGCCTTGGGAATTTGGCTTTCGTGACACAAGAACAACCAACACCGTCCGAACACCCGTTCCAACTCCAGCTCATAAATGGCTGGATCCGTGTAAATGACCGGCGTCACCCGTCCGTTTTTTGCATCGACTAAGGCATTGAAATCAATTGTTGTACTCATAATAAGCACTCCTCCTCTTTTGGTCGTGATTGCGCTTCCAGTTTGCCAACTAGCGCTCATTTATTAGGTGTCTACAAGACTGATTCGATCATCAAGCTTTACGCGTAAACTGTGAAATATTTTGTTTATGTCGCTTGATACTTTTTTTCTATAATTAAAAAAACAAAGGCGAACCAGATGGAGTTACGACACCTACGATATTTCGTGGCGGTGGCAGAGGAACTGAACTTTAGTAAAGCCGCTTTACGGCTATTCACTTCCCAGCCCTCGCTGAGCCAGCAAATCAAAGACCTAGAAGATGAAATTGGGGTGCAGCTGTTTGAGCGCACCAAGCGACGCGTGGACATGACCCCCGAAGGGGAAATATTTCTGCGCGAAGCGAGGCTGACGCTGGAGCAAGCCGAACGGGCCATTCAGCTCACGCGTCAGGCCCACCAAAACCGCAGCCGCCTTTTGTCGGTCGGCTTTGTGCCCGCCGCAGAGGTGAGCGTCTTCCCCCACCTTTTTCCCCAGCTGCGCGCGGCCTTCCCCAATCTAGAGGTCAACCTGCACAGCCTGCCCACCGGCCAGCAGGAACAGGCCTTACTCAATGGCGAAATCGACATCGCCTTTATGCGCCAAATCATCGACAACGATGAGTATGAACACACCGTGGTGTTACAAGAACCACTGGCCCTGCTGCTGCCGACCAACCACCCCTTAGCGGCCAAAACCGTCATTGACGTGGCGGCACTGAACAACGTCGACTTTGTACACTCTGACCCAGCGTACTCTGGCCGACTCTACCCCTTAATCAACCAGTATTTTGACCACCACGGCGTACACATCAACACGGTTCAAAACGCCAGCAATATTTTGCTCAACCTCAACCTAGTCAGCATGGGCCTAGGCTGTACCCTACTGCCGGCCTACACCACGGCGTTGATCAGCGATAAGGTGTGCGTGCGCCCACTCAATCCGCCGCCGCCCCCTATCGACCTTTTGATGGTCTCCCGTAAAGACCACCCCATGCCGGAACTTAAAGCCTTTAAAGCCTTGGTCATAGAGCATTTCGCCTAGGCTATTCCAACCACAATCACCCCGCCCACCAAAGCTTCAGGTCGGCGGGGTTTTTTACGTCGACGCCATTCATACGTCTGGCTTATGAACTAAAAGAAAATAAGTATTGGCGCAAATCGGCATAATTTCCGATTCTTAGTGTTTTCATTGCGTTCACACAAGGATCACTATGTCTACCCCCCTCACCGTTGAAGCCGCCGCGGCGGCTCTACGCGCGGCTCAACAGCAACGTCAGCCGCTCGAGCCCATTAAAGCCCGCTTTGGTGCTGATCAACACAGCATCGACATCGCCTACGCCATTCAAGAAGCCAACACCGAGCACGCCCTCGCCGCAGGTCAACGCTTAGTCGGTCGTAAAATCGGCCTCACCTCGCCCAAAGTTCAGCAGCAGCTCGGCGTAGGCGAACCCGATTTTGGCATGCTGTTCGCCGACATGGCCGTTGGCCAAGGCATGCCCGTATCGCTGCAATCGCTGATTTTGCCCAAGGTAGAGGCCGAAATCGCCCTCGTCATCGGCCGCGACCTCAAGCATGAGCGCCACACCTACGCCGACATCATCGGCGCCACCGAATACGCCCTACCCGCCATTGAAATCGTGGACAGCCGCATCGCCGACTGGCGCATCAGCCTCTTCGACACCGTCGCCGACAATGCCTCCAGCGCACGCTTTGTCTTAGGCAGCCAGCCAGTTTTGCTGCGCGACGTAGACGTAGCCGAATGCGCCATGCAGATGACCGACCAGAACGGCCAAATCGTGGCCAGCGGCGAAGGCACCCAATGCCTATACAACCCTTTAAATGCCGCCATTTGGCTGGCTGATCTGATGGTGGCGCGCGGCCGCCCCCTATTGGCCGGCGACATCATTTTGACCGGCGCCCTTGGCCCCATGGTGGCCGTCACCGCCCCTAACCGTTTTAGCGTCAACATCGCCCAACTGGGTACGGTGACGACAGAATTTGTGCGATAACCCCATAAAAATAGAAAGAGGAACATGAACAAAATCAAATGCGCCTTAATCGGTCCTGGCAACATCGGCACCGATTTACTGTATAAGCTCCAACGCAGCCCCGTCCTAGAACCCGTCTGGATGGTCGGCATCGACCCCACCTCAGAAGGCTTAGCCCGCGCCGCCAGCATGGGTTTGAAAACCACTGCCGAAGGTGTGGACGGTCTGCTGCCGCACGTGGCCGCCGATGGCATTCAAATCGCCTTCGACGCCACTTCAGCCTATGTCCACGCTGAAAACAGCCGCAAGCTCAACGAGCTGGGTGTGGTGATGATTGACTTGACCCCCGCCGCCATTGGCCCTTTTTGCGTGCCGCCGGTGAACTTAGCCCAAGGCCTGAGCCTAGACTTAATGAACGTCAATATGGTGACCTGCGGTGGCCAAGCCACCATCCCCATGGTGGCAGCCGTCTCTCAGGTGCAGCCGGTTGACTACGCCGAAATCGTGGCCACCGTGTCCAGCCGCTCGGTTGGCCCAGGCACCCGCAAAAACATTGATGAATTCACCCTCACCACCGCCAGCGCCATCGAACAGGTCGGCGGCGCCAAAGAAGGCAAGGCCATCATCATCATTAACCCGGCTGAGCCGCCGTTGATGATGCGCGACACCGTGCATTGCCTGGTCGCTGGAGAGCCTGATCAGGCAGCCATCACCGCCTCGGTTCTGGCCATGGTCAAACAGGTGCAAACCTATGTCCCTGGCTATCGACTGGTCAACGGTCCCATATTCGACGGCAACCGTGTGTCCATCTTTTTAGAGGTCGCAGGCCTAGGCGACTTCTTACCAACGTACGCCGGCAACCTCGACATCATGACCGCCGCCGCTGCAAAAACGGCTGAAATCTTTGCCAATAATATGTTGAAAGGGGCATCTCAATGAGCCAACCCACGATTCGTTTACACGACATGACCTTACGCGACGGCATGCACCCTAAGCGCCATCAAATGACGCTGGACGACATGAAAAACATTGCCACCGGCCTAGATGCCGCCGGCGTGCCGCTGATTGAAATCACCCACGGCGATGGCCTAGGCGGCAGCTCAGTCAACTACGGCTTCCCAGCCCACAGCGACGAAGACTATCTATCGACCGTGATTCCTTTACTCAATCAGGCCAAGGTATCGGCTTTATTGCTGCCAGGCATCGGCACCACCGCCCACCTACACATGGCGCATGAACTCGGCGTTCACTGCATTCGCGTGGCCACCCACAGCACCGAGGCCGACGTTTCCGAACAGCACATCAGCGCGGCACGAACGTTGGGCATGGACGTGGTCGGGTTTTTAATGATGGCCCACATGGCCAGCCCTGAGCAGCTCTTAAGCCAGGCTCAGCTGATGGTGGCCTATGGCGCGAACTGCGTCTACGTCACCGATTCGGCCGGCTACATGCTGCCTGAAGATGTCAAAGCCCGCGTCGGCCTAATGAAGCAAACCTTTGGCGATGCGGTAGAAATTGGCTTTCACGGCCACCACAATCTGGCCATGGGCGTGGCCAACTCCGTGGCCGCCATTGAGGCCGGCGCCACCCGCATCGACGCCGCCGCCGCAGGCCTAGGCGCAGGCGCGGGCAATACGCCCCTCGAAGCCTTAGTGGCTGTGTGCAACCGCATGGGCATCACCACCGGCGTTGACCTATTTAAAGTTCAAGACGTGGCCGAGGATTTAGTGGTCCCCATCATGGATCACCCCATTCGCCTTGATCGAGACGCCTTAACCCTAGGCTACGCAGGCGTCTACTCATCGTTCTTATTATTCGCCAAACGTGCCGAGGCCCAGTATGGCGTCTCCGCCCGCGACATCCTGCTAGAGCTTGGCCGCCGCGGCACCGTGGGTGGTCAAGAAGACATGATCGAAGACCTAGCTTTAACCATGGCCAAAGCCCGCTAAGCTGAAGCCACGACAAAAAAGGCCGCCCGGATCATCGGGCGGCCTTTTTACCTATGGCGGCAATCGTTTAAATCTTAAGCATGTAAAGCCAAATACTGCTTCACCACTTGGTTAAACTCTTGCGCCCGCTCTACTTGTGACCAATGACCACACTGGCTAAAGATGTGGGCATCGGCGTTAGGGATGACGTTGAGTAAATCCCAGGTGCGCGACACAGGAATCACCACGTCTTGCGTGCCGTGAATCAGCAACACCGGCACCGTCAGCTTGGCTAAGACCTCAAAATCAAGCGGCAGCGCATCGCGATCTCGATCGCGAGCGGTGATCACCTTCACTAAACGGTCGGAGGCCGAATCGTTTAGGGCAGCCTGATAACGCACGGCCACCAGCTCATCGGTAATCAACGCATCGTCAACCACGAACTGCTTTAAGGTTTCGCGAATGCCGTCTTCGGTTAGAGTAGGTTTGGCGTGGCCAGCCAAGGCCGCCGTTTTTTTGGCGCCTCCCGTGCCCATGGACACAATGCCCAACAAGCGTTCTGGATAATCGATGGCAAACTGAAACGCCAACCAGCCGCCCAAAGAATTGCCCACAATCCAGGTTTTTTCAATCCCTAAAGCATCCAATACTCGGACCGCATGCTGCACCCACTCACGAATGCCGTAGGGGGTATCGTCAGGGGTGAGGGTTTGGCCATAGCCTATCGAATCGATCGCAATACAGCGCCCACAGCTGGCCAGCTCAGGCAGGTTCAACCACCAGTTTGCCGCCGCCGAGACGCCAGTACCCGAGCCGTGTAAAAACAAAATCGGCGTGCCTCTGCCCAGCTCATGATAGTGGGTCAGCTCGCCGGCGGCGGTTTCAACCCACTGATCTTGTAAGCCAAAAAAAGCATCGGTTTGGTAATGAGGAATGGCAATCTTATTCATTATTTCTCCTTATCGTGTGTGTCTGAGTTTATTCACTGAAGCCTCATTGTAAACAAGATCAGACGGCCGTTTTAGATGAAATAACGCTCAGATCAGACGTTGAAACGATCAACTCAATCCAGCTGCCCCGCCCCCCCAAAAAAGGCTTGGGCTTCCCATTTTAGGCAAAACCCCTTAAAGTCAGGCCATCACTATGGAGCCTTACCATGCCTAAACCCATGCCTGCCACCCAGGCCGAAGCCAACGCCGACAAAATCGTTGAAACCCATCCATTAGCACCCTTTATGCCTAAGCACGCCAAAGTGTTGATGATGGGCACCTTTCCGCCACCAGCCCAGCGCTGGAGCGAATCGTTTTACTACCCCAACTTCACCAACGACATGTGGCGCATCATGGGCCTGATCTTTTTTAACGACAAAGACCATTTTCTAGACTTGGCCCACAAAAGCATTAAGGCCGACGACATCGCCGCCTTTTTGAACCACGTAGGCTTTGCCCTATCCGATACCGTTTACAAAGCCCATCGGCTCAAAGGCAACGCCGCCGATCAGTTTTTAGACATCGTCGAAGAACGCAATATTCGTCAGCTGCTGGATCAGCTTCCCGACTGCCGCACCCTACTCACTACCGGCGAAAAAGCCATGAGCATCGCCTGCGGCCAGTTTGGCCTCACCAAAATCCCCAAGCCCAGCGAATACGTCGAAGTCGAATACCGTGGCCAAACGCTGAGGCTGTACCGCATGCCTTCGTCCTCACGCGCCTATCCGCTTAAGCTGGAGAAAAAAACCGAGCTGTATCGCCGCGCCCTCGCGCCGGTGTTTGGGCTAGATGAGGAATAACGAACATGATCCTCACACCACTCATTAATAACCCCAGCAACTCTTCGGAGGCAGTTTTTGGTTTTCTACATACTGCACTCTCCATTGGCCTTGTCATACCAGAAGACGTAATTCTGTGGGCCGATGCCCAAATACTCAAACAAAACGTACCAGATATAGTATTAATTGAACTATCATTATGTGACATCTCAACTCCACAGAAAATGCTCTTTATTTTAGATGATTATCTTAACTATGACACATCTGCTTGCCCTATCAGGGCCTTCTTTTGCTATTTCCATCACACCTATACAACCGCTGCTCATACAACTCAAGAAGTCGACCGTTACCTCTGGCAATTAAGAAATCTACCTACTATCACAGAAACTGAGCTTGAATTTATTTATTGGCTAAATGACGCAATAGATTTACATAACTACCACTCAATAGACTTTCAGCAAGCTTTACAACATTTTTTACAACTCTATCAAAACTACACTCTCGACCATCATGAGCAATGGCCAGAATTTGATAAACAAATTAATTTAGCCTTAAGCAATAACCAACACCTACGTGACATTACTTAATCATCAACCGTAGGTGGTCATAACCCACACGTTTTGGTGCCTGATGGCTCAAAAACGGTGGAGAGGTTGCGCTTTACCTACCCCAACCAACCCTGTATAACAAAAAAAAGCCCATAACCGACCAAGGTTATGGGCATAAAAGAGAAAGTACTCAAAACGGATTACTTGGCTTTTTTCTTATATTCGTCGCTTAATTCTTCCCACAGCTCGGCGTTTTCCACTCCGGCTACGCGCGGATCAAAAATCGGGTCGATGCCCATTTTTTTCTGCCGTTCATAGTCACGCAAGGTTCTAAACGCAGGCTTAGACAACAGCACGATGGCGATGAAGTTCAAATAGCTCATGCTGCCAAAGCCAATGTCGCCAAGGCTCCACATCAGGCTCACCGACTGAACGCTGCCAAAGAACAACACGATCAAGAACACAAACTTCAACAATAGCTTCAACACAGGGTAAGACAGCTTACGGTCTAGATAAACGATGGTGGTTTCAGCAATATAGTAATAAGCCATCAGCGTCGTAAACGCGAACAAGAACACGGCAATCGATACAAAGGCAGAGCCGGCACCGGTAAACACGGTCGACACGGCCATTTGCGTCCACGCCGTACCCGCTGCCACGCCAGGCACATATTCAACCAAGGCCACGCTGCTGCCGTCTGGGAACACGTTGTACATATTGGTTACCAACATCATCAAACCAGAAGCAGTACACACCACCACCGTGTCGATGTAGATCGAAAATGCCTGAATCAAACCCTGTTTGGCAGGGTGGCTGACTTCGGCTGCGGCCGAGCTAAAGGTGGCCTCACCGGCACCAGCCACGTTAGAGAACACCGCACGACGTACGCCCCAAGAAACGGCCGTACCCACAATGCCACCAAAAACGGCATCCATACCTAAGGCGCTGCGGAAGATCAGGCTAAACATAGCGGGTACTTGTTCGTAGTGGCTGCCCAAAATGATGAACATCAGCAAGATGTAGGCCAAGGCCATGATCGGCACGACTTTGTCGGCCACGCTGGCAATACGCTTCACGCCACCAAAAATCAAATACGCCATCAATACGGTCACGATGATGCCCGTCACCATAGGCGGGATATCAAACGCGGTTTTAAATGAATCGGCAATGGTGTTGGCTTGAATGCCAGGCACCAACACGCCGTAAGATAAGCAAATCACGGCCGCCACCACAATCGCAAACGGCTTCAGCTTCAAGCCTTTTTCAATGTAATACGGCGAGCCACCGCGATACTGGCCGTCGGCACGCTGCTTATACACCTGAGCCAAAGTCGACTCAATAAAAGCACTGGCACCGCCCAATAGGCCCATCACCACCATCCAGAAAATGGCGCCTGGACCACCCGCAGCAATGGCCGTGGCCACGCCCGCAATATTGCCCACGCCTACGCGGCCAGACAATGCCAAACAAAATGCTTGAAATGAAGAGATGCCCTCTTTAGACGACTTGTTCTCTCTTAATAAACGGACCATTTCCAATAAATAGCGGAACTGCACGCCCCGCGTGGCAATGGTGAAATACAGGCCGACGCCCAAGGCTAAACCTACTAAGGCATTGCCCCAAATATAACCAACTATGGTGTTAACGATGGCTTCCATAAAGTACTCCTTCGTTGTTTCTCAATTTGTAGATAGTTCAAAATCGGCCTGCTTTATGTCCCTAAAGTCAGGCCGTCTTGTTGTTATTAGTTCACGTACCAAATCACTTTGGTTTGTACATACTGCTCAAAGGCCTCTAGGCCATTGTCTTTACCACCAAAACCAGACTGTTTAAAGCCGCCAAACGGCGTTGAAATGTCTCCTTCACTAAAGCCGTTGATCGACACCGTACCGGCCTTAATGGCTCGGGCCACGCGCATGGTGCGCTTCACGTCTTGGCTGTAGAACGAAGCAGCCAAGCCATAATGCGTATCGTTAGCCAAGGCAATCGCTTCGGCCTCGGTTGCAAACGTGGTCACGGCCAAAATCGGACCAAAGACTTCGTTTTGGAACAACGTCATGTCGGCCGTCACCTGATCAAAAATCGTGGGCTCTAAATACCAGCCGCTGCCCAAATCGCCGTGGATTTTACCACCGGCCACGAGGCGACCGCCTTCTTTAGGCGTCACGTCGAGGAAGGATTTCACTTTATTAAAGTGCGCTTCTTCCACCATGGGCCCAATCGACACCGATTCGTCCATAGGGTTGCCCACTTTCCACGTTTTCAAACCCTCAATCAGCTTGGCCAATAGCGCTTCTTTCACTGATTCATGTACGATTAGGCGTGAGCCACAGCTACAGTTTTCGCTCATATTCCAAAAAGCAGCGGCCAAAATATGCGGTACGGCTCCATCCAGATCGGCGTCTTCAAACACCACCTGCGGGCTTTTACCGCCACACTCCAGCACCACCTCTTTCAGATTACTCTCGGCCGAATACTTCAAGAAATAGCGGCCTACTTCGGTTGAGCCGGTGAACGACACAATGTCGACGTCCATGTGGCGGCCTAAAGGCTCACCCACTTTTTCGCCCAAGCCACACACCAGGCTCAAAGCCCCTTCTGGCACGCCAGCTTCATAGGCCAGCTGCACCATGCGGTAGGCGCTTAAAGACGTTAGCTCCGCAGGTTTGACGATCACCGAGTTACCCGCAGTCAGCGCAGGCGCTACCTTCCAAGCAAACATTTGGGCAGGGAAGTTCCACGGCAACACGGCACCCACCACGCCAATTGGCTCGGTCACGATGAGGCCCAAAGCATCACGCCCCGTCGGTGCCACCTTACCAAACAGCTTGTCCACTGCTTCGGCATACCAGTAAAACGTGTCAATCGTGGCCGGCATGTCGGTGTTCAAACACTCGGTAATCGGCTTGCCCGCGTCTACGCAATCCAAGGCCGCCAACTCTTCGCTGTGTGCCTCTAGCAATTGCGACCAGCGCAGCATGACTTGCTTACGCTCGCTCGGTGCCAAATGGCTCCAGCTGCCGGCCTCAAACGTCGTGCGTGCCACAGCCACGGCGGCGTTTACATCGGCGGCATCGCCGTCGGCAATATAGCCAATCAAGCTATTGTCGATGGGGGTATGGTTGACCAACTTGGCACCCGTACCTTGATGGCCGGCAATCAAATTACCTGCCCATAATTCGCCCGCCTGAGCTTGGGCGAATACTTGTTCTTTAGTTAATGACATCATGGCTCCTTACTTAAAAAAAGCTTGAAATTCGGCTTGTTCATCCGCCGACAAATCAGATAAAGGCAAACGCACGGCACCTACATTAAGCGTACCTTTGAGGCAGCCCAACTTGGCTTTTTGGTTGTAATTGCCCGATTCCATAGAGTAAATAGCTGGATAAATCGCCCGCATGATGTCGCGCGCTTGATCCCAGTCGCCGGCCTGAGCCGCCTTAAACAGCGCCACTTGCTCTTCTGGGAACACGTTGCCCGCGCCGGCAATCCAGCTTTTCGAACCCCAAAAGAAGAAGTCCACCGGCTGATCGTCACAGCCGCAAATTACTTCAAAACCGTCGAACTCAGTTTGTAGCAAGCGTAAGGCACGGCTAAAGTCGCCGCTGCTTTCCTTAATCGCCACAATGTTCGGGTTTTTCGCCAAATGCACCACGGTTTCATATTCCAATTCAATGCCGATACGGGCTGGGAAGTTGTACATGATGATGGGTAAATCGGTGGCCGCCGCTACGGTTTCGTAGTGGGCGATCACGCCCGCTTGGTCAGGCAGGCTGTAAGGTGGCGGTGCCAACATCAGACCTTCATAACCCAGGCTTTTCGCCTGCTGGGCACGGGCGCAAGCGCCTTCTGTGGATAAGTCGTTGATACCGGCAATGAGGGTCACTCGGCCTTTGGCCACGCCCGCCACCGTGGTCAACACGGCCTCACGCTCAGACTCATTCAGCGCATAGTATTCGCCCGTGGTGCCACAGGCCACTAAGCCGGTCACGCCTTTTTGAATAAAGGCTTCGGTCAAGGTTTTTAAGGTGTCTAAATCCAAGCTCTTGTCGGCCTTAAATGGGGTCACCAAAGGCACTAAAATACCGTGAAAATTCATTTTTCTCTCCTAAGTGTTATGAAAATCGATTCAGCGAAAACGCTGAGCAATCTAAAGGGCTTGGCTCATTAAAATGCATGGCCACAATCGCTTTGGCGCTGATGGCTGCCTGAGTCAGGCCCAGATGTTGATGCCCAAAGGCAAAGTAACAATGATCTTGTTTATCCAATACCGGCAAAGAATCGGCAATCGTGGGCCGAAAGCCCATCCATTCAGTCGCGCTTTGCGTGTCTAGCGCTTGGCCGAGCATAGGGTTGGCCAGAGGCACAAAATTACGCGCCCGCTGCATATTGGCCGGTCGCTCTAGCCCGGCGTACTCCACCGTACCGGCCAGTCTTAAGCCATGCGTCATCGGCGTCATGATGAAGCGCCGATCCGCGCTAGACACCGGCACCGACAGCCTCCCCGTCTCTTGTGGCAACATTAAATGGTAGCCACGTTCGGTTTCTAGCGGCACGGTGACGCCGCTGGCCTGGCGTACCAAGTCTTTGGCATAAGCACCGCAGGCAATCACCACGTTTTTCGCCCACACCGGCCCTTTACTACTGTGCAACAAAATATTTTCAGGCCCACGCGGCTCAATCGTCTCGACTTTTGCCTGCGTCCATACCTGACCACCCAAGGCTAAAAACTCAGCCTCTAGCCGCGATAACAGCGCCGCCAAATCCACTACATGGCCAGTATCTGGGTAAAACAAGGCGCCCAACTGATTCGCTAGCTGTGGCTCACGTGCCTTTAAAGCTTCGGCGTCCAACCACTGGTTACGTACGCCAATTCGATTTAAGGCCTCACCATGCTGTTTGAGCTTCGCCACCGTGGCGGCCTTTTCCGCCACCAGCAGCGAGCCGTCAATGTGGATTAAATCATTCAGCCGCCATTGATCGGCAAACGCTTGCCAAGCCGGTAAAGCCGCCGCATTGATCGCGGTTAAGGCCTCATGAATGTGTTGAAAAGGCTTAGGCCGCATATTGCCCAAAAGCCGCATAAACCAAGGCGTAATCTGGCATAAATAGCGCCAGTCCAAGCGCAACGGCCCTAAGGGGTCAAACAGCATGCTCGGCAACGATTTTAAAATGCTCGGGTCGGCAATCGGAAACACCTGCTCGGTGGCGATGTGGCCGGCATTGCCGACAGAAGCGCCAGAGCCAACGGTGTCTGCCTGCTCCAGCAGCAAGACGTCCACGCCGCGCGCCTGTAAGGACAGCGCAATGCTTAAGCCAATCACGCCCCCTCCGACCACGACAAAAGAATGTTTGTGTTGCGCCTGCATTTGCCTACTCCCTTACTTGGCCACAATGCCCCAACGAAATGGATCGTTGGCATCGATTAATAAGGTGTTGTCGGCACAAATATAGGCGTGGCCTTGAATGGTCGGCACAATCCCGTCTGCGTCAACGCGCTCATAGCGGGTACGGAACTGGCTACCGATCACGCTGGCCTGAATCCACTCTTCTCCTTCGGCCAGCTTGCCATCGGCCGCCAAACAGGCCAATTTAGCACTGGTGCCGGTGCCGCAAGGTGAGCGGTCGTAAGCGCCGCCTGGACACAGCACAAAGCTTTGGCTGTTGGCCGTAGCGTGTGGCTGAAACAATTCGATGTGGTCAATCATCTGACCATCTTTACCGGTGATGCCCTGGGCCACTAAAGCATCGCGAATGGCCAAGGTAATGTCGGTCAATGCCTTCGCATTCTGTAGGCTGATGTCGATGAATTTTTGGCTGACCAAGAAGAACCAGTTACCGCCCCAAGCAATGTCGCCGCTCACCGAGCCTAAGCCCGGCACGTCCACCGACACGTCTTTGCGATAGCGATAGGCGTACACGTTTTTAATGCTGACGCTGCCGTCGGCATGAATGGTGGTGGTGACATCGCCCACAGGGGTTTCCACGATGTGTTCGCCCACGCCGGCCAAGCCCAAATGTTGCAGCGAGGCCATCAGCCCAATGGTGCCGTGACCGCACATGCCTAAATAGTCTTCATTATTGAAAAAGATTACCCCGGCCGTAGCCTTAGGGTTTTGCGGTGGGCACAGAAGCGCCCCCACCAGAATGTCGTTGCCGCGCGGCTCTAGAATGACTGCTTTACGCCATTGATCGTGCTCAGTGCGCAAAATGGCTAAGCGCTCAGCCATACTGCCCTGGCCCAAATCAGGAAAGCCCTCAACCACTAAACGGGTGGGCTCACCTTCGGTGTGAGAATCAATGACACGAATTTTATGATAACGTTGCTGTTGCATGATCTCGCCTCTATATTATTGAATTGTTTTTTATAGAGTGCTTGATTTAAACCCCTAGGTCTTGATATCTTTTACCTCAACTGATGCGCAATTCAGCACAATAGTGAAAATAACCTATATTAATCACTAAAAAATCAAATATATAAAAATAAAAACGGGAGAAATCATGCTAAACATTAACCAGCTAGTGGCCATTAGCCAAGGCGAACAAGCGTTTGAGGTGGACCATTTAAACGCCCTTTTGGCCCACCTAGGCCTGATCATGCCCCTCATCAACGCCCTCCCAAACGTGACGTTTTTTGTCAAAAATACCGAAGCGCGCTACCAGCTCGCCAATGAGCATCTGGCCAAGCGCTGTAAAGTGGGTCATCTCAAAAACATCATTGGCAAACGCGCCGAAGACGTGTTCCACTATGACTTAGGCCTAGGCTATACCGAACAAGATCATGGCGTCATGCGCAGCAAAAAACGCATCAGCAACCAGCTCGAGCTGCATTCCTACCAGTCTGGCCTATTAGGCTGGTGCTTGACCACTAAAGTCCCCATTCTCGACAGAAAACAAAACGTCGTGGGCGTGGCCGGTATTTCGGTAGACTTACAGGATGAAAAATTGATTCGCCCCAATATCAACGCCAAGCTAAGCCGAGTTGAAAAATACATCAGCCAGAAATTTGACACCGCCATTAAGGTACAGCATTTGGCCGAGCTAGCCGAACTGTCGGTCTCACAGCTGGACCGCCAGTTTAAGAGTATTTTTCAAATGACGCCGCAGCAGCTGATCCAAAAAAAACGCCTCGAGTACGCCATCGAACTGCTGGCCCAAAACCTTTCCATTACCGAGATCGCCAGCCGCTGCGGCTACACCGACCATAGCGCCTTTAGCCGAAAATTCAAAGAGTTAACCACACTAACGCCCAGCCAGTTTAAAAAGCGTCTCTAGACCATCATCTTAAAGAAACACCCACGGTTTCGCCCAAGCGACCTTCT
Source organism: Neisseriaceae bacterium CLB008 (assembly GCA_041228285.1). Classification (NCBI taxonomy): domain Bacteria; kingdom Pseudomonadati; phylum Pseudomonadota; class Betaproteobacteria; order Neisseriales; family Neisseriaceae; species Neisseriaceae bacterium CLB_ANTARCTIC_008. Next base: position 2,233,941 of record CP166133.1, read on the forward strand.
GCGAACAGGCACTTTAGCATCGACCTGAACTTTCCTAAATGATGACACTCATAGTCCTTCTTTTTTAAATGATAGGGACGCCTAATGTCGCTTAAACTCATGGTGGTGCTGTGTCTATTGGCCATTGCCGCCTTCGTCTACAATGCCCAAAATACCTACCTAGACGGTGATGGTGTACTGCATGACACCGTTTATTTACCGCTTGGCTATCTGCTGCTGTTGGGCGCCGTTTGCATCAGCCTATTTCGCTTCTTGCGCACCATCAAACGTCAACGACAGGCGTAAAAAAATCAGGGCGTCCTCACCGGGACGCCCTGATTGCCTGATTAACCCTATTAGCTGCTTGTTGACGCTTAGGAGCGCTCGTCAGGCCGATACATGGGCGTAATGCCGCTGAAGCGATCCACCACGCTTGCCAAAGGCGCCAAGGCAGCCACGTCTATCTTATGATGACCGGCATACACCTCAGCGGCAACGCGCACGTTCACCACTCGGCCCAAAATCATGTGGTCGCTGCCCACAGGAATGATCTGATCCAACACCATCTCAAACGCAATCGGTGCCTCACGCACCGAAGGCACGCTCACCAGCTTAGATGGCTCGGGGCTTAAGCCCGCCAGCTGAAACTCATCACAATCAGATGGCACCGACGCCGAACTGCGCGCCAGCTCTTGCATCAAGGCCTCACCCGCAATATTGATGACGTATTCCCGACCTAGACGAATATTGTTCAGCGTGTCTTTAATCGTCCCCTCTCGCTCTTCCACCCCAGGGCCAATCGACACCATCAGCGTCGGCGGCTGGCGCGACGCCACGGTAAAAAAGCTAAACGGCGCTAAATTCAACACGCCATCAGGCCCTAGGCTCGACACCCAGGCAATCGGCCGCGGCGTAATCGCCCCCACCATTAGCTTATAAATGGCTGGAGGACCAACCTCATTAACGTTAAAACTGTGTGCATCGACGCTAGGCATAAATCTTTTCTATCCAATAAATCACAGCCCATCCAGGCTTAATCGTCCCTAATATAAGAACCCCATCCATCACACGACTAAAATCTAATAGCTCGCTCTAGCCCTCATCCCGTGATGATGACCAAGGGCCAAATCGGCTGCGGTTCAAGGCCCAAAACGTACTTTATCAAAGCCCAAAGCCGCCCAGCGTTTTTGAAACAAAGCCTCTTGCTCCGCTTCAGTCCTACCCTCGTCACCTTGCCCCAAGGGTATTTCATCGGCAGCAACCGCCTCACGACAGACAACATCATCATGTAAGCAAAACGCTGCCGGCGTATGCACCTCGGCCAACAAGGCCACGTACAGCAGCCAGCTGCCCTGCTCAACTTGTTCCAGTAAGGCGGCGTTGGCAGGATCATGAATGCCCTCTTGGGCAATCTTCAATAAAATCGCCTCTGCATCCTTGCCCAAGGGCTCACCATCAACGCCACGTTCGGTCTGACTGGCCACCAAGGCCTTAATCAGATGAGTCAACTTAGGGCTGATGGCCTCGTTAGCAAAGGCTGGGGACAGCATCAAGCTTAGGCATAAGGCCATAATCGTCTGTTTCATATCGTTCTCTATATCTGTTAAACGGCGCAAGAGAGGCTGAATCCAGCTTTTGGCCTATTTAAAATGCAGCGTTTTATGCACAATCGTCGCATCGATCATCTCAGCCTCAATCTTCACCGCACGCAGATGCATTTTTTCAGACTGTGGAAACAGCGGTATCCCACCGCCCAAGAAAATCGGCAGCTCATAAACATCTAAGGTATCCAGATAATCGTGTTCAATAAACGCCGCCTGTAGCTGCGCCCCACCGACGACCCAGGTATCGCCATAAGCTTCTTGGCGCAAGGCCTCGATTAAGGCCGGCAACCCCTGCCCCCACACCGACACGTTCTCAGCCGCCAACGGCAAATCAGCCTGCGTGCTGACGATCAGACAGCGCTGTTCTGGATAGGGCCAATCCACCCCAAACCCCAAGATCGCCTCATAGGTTTTGCGCCCCATCACCACGGTTTGAATACCGGCAATAAACGCCTCATAACCGCAGTCAATATGTTGAAAATCATTCAGAAAATCAACGTTGCCGTCTGCTGTGGCAATATAGCCATCGGCACTCACCGCAATGTATCCCTTAATCGCCATTTTTTGTCCTTATGAGCGTTGTGTGAGCCTGATGATACAACTTTAAGTGTGCTTTAAGTCAAGGGCTACGGTCATAAGCATCACATCAAGCCACTGACCTGAAGCCAATGCACCATCTGAAAAACATCATCGTATTCAGCCAGCTTCTGGGCGACATCGGCACGGTCTGGATAGCGCGCCTTCAGCGCCACTATTTGCTTATCTAAATCACGACAGTAAAGGCTGAGCCGCCGCTCCAAATCTTGCGGATTCATCTGGCCCGACTCTTGCCGGATTTCTTCAACCACGACAGCACAGCCATCGGCACGCTCAATCAAGGCCTGAACGTCTTTAGGGTAACCCTCTTGGGCCAGTACGGCAGGAGAAGCCTGTAGACAAAGGACTAAGACACACGTTTTTAAGTATTTTTGTAGATTCATAGGGTCATTATTTATTTAAAGTTATAAGAATAAGCCACGACCAGCCTTGCGGCATAGCACGGCTCAATGAACCACCTAACCATGGTTGATTAACTCTTTGTAGGGTGGCGCAAAGCGCAGCGTGCCCACCGCTTTGAGCCATTAAATCATTTGTTTCAATGCCTTGGCTATTTCGCTATTAATTTATGGTTTATTTACCATCGCGTAGGGTCGGTAAAGCGCAGCCTACCCACCGATCTTAACGTACTCACGTGCCCATATTTTAAACCCGCGTGGGTCCACGACCCACCCTACGCTTAAGGGCCCACGCTGTAGACGTAAAAAATCATAGGAAACGATACGATAAACCATACCATTTTGACGCAAAAAAACCAGCTCGAAAGCTGGTTTTTTATATTCTTTGTGGTGCCCGGGGCCGGAATCGAACCGGCACGGCCTGTTAGGGCCGACGGATTTTAAGTCCGTTGTGTCTACCTATTTCACCACCCGGGCGACTGACCGCCGAAGCAATAAGTCATAACTGGAGGCGGGGGTCGGAATCGAACCGGCGTCCACGGCTTTGCAGGCCGCTGCATAACCACTCTGCCACCCCGCCAGGGGATGTTGTCGCCAAAACAACGGGCAATTCTAAGCAAGCCAAATAAACGCACTGGAGCGGGAAACGAGGCTCGAACTCGCGACCTCAACCTTGGCAAGGTTGCGCTCTACCAACTGAGCTATTCCCGCGGTGGGTAAAACATTTGGAGCGGGAAACGAGGCTCGAACTCGCGACCTCAACCTTGGCAAGGTTGCGCTCTACCAACTGAGCTATTCCCGCAATAAGCAAAATGTGGAGCGGGAAACGAGGCTCGAACTCGCGACCTCAACCTTGGCAAGGTTGCGCTCTACCAACTGAGCTATTCCCGCATTTTGCGTATCTTGTCTCTCTTGCTTCTTGCCTTTCGGCTTGTCGCTTAAGAGAGTCGTCATTATAGAGTTTAATAAAAATCTGTCAAGCGTTTTGAACTAATTTTTTTCCTCCTGATGCCCAGAAAATGCGGCATTCAGGTAATAAAACATTGACCACAAAGTCAAAATTGACGCAACCAACATCAAAATATTTCCTAAAATAAGGAAATTAATCCCGTAAAAGGATTCAGAACCAATCAGCAACAGAACAATGGCCACCATTTGGGCCGTGGTTTTAATCTTACCGATCTGGGCCACGGCAACGTTATTACGCTTGCCCATCTGAGCCATCCACTCTCTTAAAGCCGATATGGTGATCTCGCGGCCGATGATGATCATTGCCATCACCGCATACGTACGGTCTAGATCAACCAGTAAGATCAACGCCACCGCCACAATAAGCTTGTCGGCAACGGGGTCTAGGAAGGCCCCAAACGAAGTGGCTTGATTCCAACGCCGAGCCAGATAGCCATCAAACCAGTCGGTGATGGCGGCGATGGCAAAAATACCGGCGCCGATCCAGTTCGCCATGGCAGGGTTAATCCAATGCACAGGCAAATAAAATAAGGTGGCAAAAACAGGGATTAACAGCACCCTTACCCAAGTCAATAAAATTGGAAAATTAAGCGGCATGATGTCCAACCTGTTCGTATTTTAATCACAATGTTAAGAATGTAAGGCTTCATAAATTTTTTCGGCCAAGGCATGGCTAATGCCTTCCACTTGGGCCAAATCGTCGGCACTGGCTGCTGCGACGCCGCGCAGACCACCAAAGCGCGCTAAAAGCCGCTGCCGTCGCTTGGTGCCCACCCCTGGAATACTTTCTAGGGAAGACGTCACCCGCGCTTTGGCGCGTTTAGCGCGATGGCCCGTAATCGCAAACCGATGTGATTCATCACGAACGGTTTGTAATAAGTGTAAAGCGGGATGATGCGGCGGTAGCTGCATCACCCTATTGGTGTCGGGCAAAATCAACTCTTCTAAGCCTGCCTTACGCTCTGGCCCTTTGGCCACGCCGACCAATGGAATGTGTAAGCCCAACTCGGCCCACACGCCTAACGCCATGCTGATCTGACCCTTCCCCCCATCGATGACGACGAGGTCAGGCCACTTGCCTTCAGGCTGTGTACCGGCGGCCTCTGCCGCCTCAGCCTGCGCCTGTAGTTTACCATAGCGACGGGTTAAAACCTCACGCATGGCGGCATAATCATCGCCCGCCTTGGCGGTTTCGATATTAAAGCGTCTGTATTCACTGGGTTGCATGGCCCCTTGGTCATACACCACGCACGAGGCAATGGTCGCCTCCCCTTGAGTGTGGCTGATGTCAAAGCATTCAATGCGCTGCAAATCATCCATCTGCATGATTTCGGCCAGAGCCGCTAGGCGCGCCTGCTGATGGCTGCTTTGCGACGACTGTTGATGAATCGCCAGGCGCGCATTTTGTTCGGCCATACTCAGCCACACCTTACGCGCCCCAACCGTTTTATGCACAAACAAGATTTTTTTGGGCGCGTCCGAGCTTAAGGCATCGCACAGGCTCTCTGGCAACGGCAGGTTCGTCAACAGCATGTCAGGCTTAGGCTTGCCCAAATAATGCTGGGCCACAAAGGCATTTAAATAATCGGCCAAATCCGGCGTTTCATCGGCCAGCACTTTAGGAAAGAAGCTTTTATCGCCCACGTGGCGGCCACCGCGAATGCTGACCCAATGCACGCACACCAGCCCAGCATCTGTGACCACAGCCAAGACGTCACAGTTTTTCACGCCGTATTGGGTATTGGATTCGACGAACTGCTTTTCCTGCACGCGGCCGAGCGCCTGTAGCTGGTCACGATACTTGGCCGCCTCTTCAAACTGTAGATGATCTGAAGCCGTTTGCATTTTCTGATTCAATCGTTCAGACAGTTCATCCGCCTTTCCGTTCAAAAAGGCGGCGGCTTCGCTGACGCTGTCGGCGTAGTCTGCGGCCGAGATATGGCCCACGCAAGGCCCTGAACAGCGCTTGATCTGATACAGCAGGCAGGCCCGGTCACGGTGCTGAAACACCGAATCCTCACAGGTTCTTAATTGGAAGACTTTTTGTAAGATCTGAATACTGTCCCGCACCGCATAGCTATTGGGATAAGGGCCAAAATATTGATGGGTCTTTTTTAAACTGCCCCGGTAATAAGCCATTTGCGGAAACTCATGGGCGCTTAAAATCAGATAGGGATAGCTTTTATCGTCCCGAAACAAAATATTGTATTTCGGCCCCAGCGCTTTGATTAAGTTGTTTTCCAAAATCAAGGCTTCGGCTTCGGAGCGGGTGACAGTGACGTCAATACGATCAACCTGTTTCACCATCAGCTGAATGCGTGGTGACAGATCGGTTTTTTGAAAATAGCTGCTGACGCGGCGCTTCAGGCTAATGGCCTTGCCCACGTACAATACCTGCCCTTCCCGGTCTAACATGCGGTAGACACCGGGTAAATTAGGTAGGGTATTTAAAAATTCTTTTATATTAAACTGTTCTTGTTCCAAGAAAGCACTTCCTTCATTCACCCATCACGCCGATGGCCTATTGTAGCGTTTTTTAAGACAAAAGACTTCATCTTTCAAATGAGGCCAATCCTAGGATTAATCAAGCGGACACAGGCCATCGCTACCACAGCCATAAAAATTTCTCTTCCCCTAATTCGTATTTCTTTGATACAATGCGGTGCTATTATTCAACCCCCCGCATCTTCTGACACGAAAGTACCCTCTCATGCGAATAATAGAAAAAGCATATACATTCGACGACGTCTTATTGGTTCCAGCCCACTCCCAAGTCTTGCCTCGTGACGTTAGCTTAAAAACCCCCCTCACCCGTAATATCTCGCTTAATCTTCCCCTTGTTTCTGCCGCTATGGACACCGTAACCGAAGCCCGTCTAGCCATTGCTTTGGCTCAAGAAGGTGGCATCGGCATCATCCATAAAAACATGAGCATTGAGCAACAGGCTCGCGAAGTGGCCAAAGTAAAGCGCCATGAAAGCGGCATCGTGAAAGAGCCGATCACCATTGGCCCCAATATGTTGGTGCGCGACTTAATTGACCTATCTCGTCGCCACAAGATTTCCGGCTTACCCGTCATTGAAGATGGCGCTGTCGTGGGCATTGTCACCAACCGTGACCTACGATTCGAAAAACGACTAGATCAAACCGTGGCGTCTATTATGACGCCACGTTCACAATTGGTGACCGTACCTGAAGGCACCGGCATCGATGAAGCCCGTGAAATCATGCACGAACACAAGGTTGAGCGTGTCTTGGTGGTCAACGCCAATTGGGAACTAAAAGGCCTGATCACGGTTAAAGACATTCTTAAAACCAGCGAATTCCCAAACGCCAATAAAGACGACAACGGCAGCCTACGCGTAGGCGCAGCGGTCGGCGTGGGTAAAGAAACTGAAGAGCGCGTGGCCGCCCTAGCCGCCGCTGGCGTAGACGTGGTGATTGTAGACACTGCTCACGGCCACAGCCAAGGCGTGATTGACCGCGTACGCTGGGTAAAAGAACACTTCCCACAAATTGACGTCATCGGCGGCAACATTGCCACCGCAGCCGCTGCCAAAGCTTTGGCCGAAGCCGGCGCAGACGGCGTTAAAGTGGGTATTGGCCCAGGCTCAATCTGCACCACCCGCATCATTGCCGGCGTGGGCGTGCCTCAACTAACCGCCATCCACAATGTTTCTGAAGCCTTAAAAGGCACGGGCGTACCGATGATTGCCGACGGCGGCATTCGCTTCTCTGGCGACATCGCCAAAGCCCTAGCCGCTGGCGCCAGCTGCGTGATGCTGGGCGGCATGTTTGCCGGTACTGAAGAAGCACCTGGCGAAATTGAGCTTTACCAAGGCCGTTCATACAAGTCTTACCGCGGCATGGGGTCTTTGGGCGCGATGAGCCAAGGCTCTTCTGATCGCTACTTCCAAGACAATGAAGCCAATAGCGACAAATTTGTTCCTGAAGGCATCGAAGGCCGCGTGGCCTACAAAGGCCCAATCGCCCAAATCATCCACCAATTGGTCGGCGGCTTGCGTTCGAGCATGGGCTACCTAGGTTGCCCTGACATCTTGGCCATGCATGAAAAAGCCGAGTTTGTGGAAATCACCTCTGCCGGCATGAATGAATCCCACGTTCACGACGTGACCATCACTAAAGAAGCGCCTAACTACCATACAGCACGTTAAGCAAACCTGATGACGGTACCTAAAAGCCCTGAGTTCACTCAGGGCTTTTTTATTGGCTTCAGTGATTGATATCGTGCGCTTCGTTTAGATTTAATCCAGCGAGCTTAACGCGTCAATACGCTCACAACAGCATACGGCCACTAGATGAATCCTTAGGCGACGCCCTCAGCTATTACGGTGGGTTTGCTGCACGCAACCCACCCTATGCGGCAGTGAACAAACCATGGTTTGTTTTGTACAAAGTTAGGAGTGCCTCTAGATGTTAAAACTTACCTCAATGCTTCGGTTAGTTCGCTATTGATTAAAGGCTGCCTTTCGCCTGTAGGCGACATACTTTCTTTTGGGTGGCCAAAAGAAAGTACGCAAAGAAAAGGCCACCTCGGCGACTAAAAGGGGACGGGTACGTCACTGGGAGGCTGAGGTGGTGAGATGAAATTGATATCAGTGAATTAACAAGCCTTAAACCTTAGACTCAAACCTAAAGGGTTGTTTTTAGATGATCAGTTATGACATTTTGTCTTGTACAAGCTAAAATGTCACCTGCTTAAATTTAAGCTCACTGCGTATCCTTTAAGTGAAGTACCCGTCCCCTTTTTAGCCGCCGAGGCGGTTCGTGCAGGGCCGGGGTCTTTGAGGCAAGCATGTCTGAGTATTTGGCCGAAGGCCCAAATATGAGTTCTTGCCGCCGGCGCTGTGCGAGCCAACGAGGGCACCCGCGTAGCGGGCGGATAAAGTGGGGTGTTTTTTCTTTGCTTCGTTTCTTTTGGACACCCAAAAGAAATGACGTCGCCCAGAGGGCGAAACAAAACGACCAATCAATAGCATAATAACCGAAGCATTAGAAAAAAGATTAAAAACGGTGGGCATGCTGCGCTTTGCCCACCCTGCAAATAGCCAACAAACCATGGATTATTAACCGTCGCGTAGGGTGGGTAAAGCGTAGCCTACCCATCACTTCTAACGTGCTCAGGTCCCCACATTAAAACCCGCGTGGGTCACGACCCACCCTACGCTTAAGGGCCTACACTGTAGACGTAAAAAAGAGCATAGAGAACGATACAACAAACCATACCGTATTGGTGCCATTAAGCTGATTCTTTAAATCATACCGCCCACAGCAAAACGCCGCCAGCGCCCATAAAAAATCCCCAAGCCTATTGCTTGGGGATGATTCGTTAACCTTGATTAAGCCAAACGTTTAACCAAGGCGCCGCTCAACGCGGCATGCATCTCGCGCAATAAGGCATCCGTGGTGTCCCAATCAATACAGGCGTCGGTAATCGACACGCCATACTTCATGTCGGCACGCGGCTGTTCTGAAGGCTGATTGCCCGCATATAAATGGCTTTCCAACATGATGCCAGTGATGGATTGATTACCCGCCAAAATTTGCGTCACCACCGACTGCGCCACCGGTACCTGACGACGGTAATCTTTATTAGAGTTACCGTGGCTGCAATCCACCATCAGCGATGGGCGCAAGCCTGCGGCCGCCATTTGAGCTTCGCAAGCCTGTACGTCTTCTTGGCCATAATTAGGGGTTTTGCCGCCGCGTAAAATCACGTGGCCATTGGGATTACCCTGAGTTTGCAGCAGGCATACCTGCCCCGCCTGGTTAATGCCCATAAAACGATGCGGCATAGATGCAGCGCGCAGCGCATTGATCGCCGTGGCCAAACTGCCGTCGGTGCCGTTTTTAAAGCCAACCGGCATCGATAACCCCGAAGCCATTTCACGGTGCGTTTGCGACTCAGTGGTCCGCGCACCAATGGCCGACCAGCTAAACAAATCGCCCAAATACTGTGGGCTATTGGGATCTAGTGCCTCGGTTGCCAAAGGCAGGCCCATATCGGTCAGCTTCAACAGCAGCTCACGCGCAATGTGCAGGCCGGTTTCCACATCAAATGAACCGTCCATATGCGGATCATTAATCAAACCCTTCCAACCCACCCTGGTACGAGGCTTCTCAAAATACACCCGCATCACTATGTATAGCTGATCTTGAAACTCATCTGCCAATACCTTCAGCTTTTCAGCATAGGCCAAAGCCGCTTCCGTATCATGAATCGAACAGGGACCACACACCACCAAAAGCCGATGATCACGGCCTTGTAAAATATCCGCAATGGTGGCGCGCGCGCTGGCGATTTGCTGCTGATTGGCGGCGCTCAAGGGAAATTTTTGCTTTAGCTGGGCCGGCGTAATCAATACCTGTTCATTACTGATGTGTACGTTATTCAGTACGTCTTTTTGCATCATCCTCATTCCTTACTTCAACTCAATCCCTTGCGGGCGCCCAATACGGCTAGGGTTAATCATTCATTTAATCTTGTAGCCAAATGGTGCTGACCATGCGGCCGGTTTGGCCGTCGCGGCGATAGGAAAAGAACAAATCGCGTTGCAACACGGTGCAATAATCACCGCCGTAAATTTGGGTCACGCCGATGTCTTTTAATTTCACCTTAGCCAGATCATACATATTGGCCAAATACTTATCGTTACCGATGTCTTGGAATGCCGTAATGGCGTGTGGGTGTGGCACACAAAAGGCATCCCATACGTCTTGGCCCACTTCAAAAGCATCTGGACCAATCGCCGGCCCTAAGTAGGCCATAACGTCTAAAGGGTCACAGCCCATTTTAGCCACGGTCTGGGCCAAAACGTCGCCTGCCAGCCCGCGCCAGCCCGCATGCGCCGCGCCGACGACCGTGCCCTGCCGATCGCAGAACAGCACCGGTAAGCAGTCTGCCGTCATCACCGCACAGGCCACTGACCCATCATGGGCCACGCTGGCGTCCGCATCGGGCACCACATCCTGATGCGCGGCAGCGGCCACCACGGTGGCCGAGTGGATCTGATTCAAATACACCATAGGCACCGGCACTTGAGCCTGTACACGACGGCGATTTTCGGCCACGGCCTGAGGATCATCCCCCACGTGGGCACCCACGTTTAGGCTGGCGTATTCACCCTTGCTCACGCCCCCGTTACGGGTACTGATCAAGGTTTTGACATTTTTTGGTGCCGGCCAATTGGCGGTAAACAAGGCTTGGTCAGGCTTAGCCAAACCAAACGCATGCTCCATACTGTTTAAAGACAGGTTAATCTCGGACATACCTTACCTCTACGTCGTAGTCGTCTTCATCCCAATCGTCATCATCTTCACCCATCGCCACGTCAGCCCATTCAGGCTCGCTGCTCAAAGGAGAATCCTTACCGCTTTCCAGACGCAGCACCGACAGCACATGGTGCATGTCTGGCGCCATTGGGGCCTCAAAAGAAACCAATTCTTTGGTTTTAGGGTGAATAAAGCTCAATTTATACGCATGTAAGGCCTGTCTGGCTAGTCCTTTGACCGCCTCTTTGGCCGCATCGGTACACTGATGCCGCGGGCTACCGTATACCGGATCACCGCTCAATGGATGGCGCGCTTCGCGCATGTGCACGCGAATTTGGTGGGTGCGGCCGGTTTCTAAACGGCACTCAACGTAGGTATGGTTTAAGTAACGCTCCAACACTTTAATGTGGGTAATGGCTTCTTTGCCGCCGTACTTCACCACCGCCATTTTCAAGCGATTATGCGGATCGCGACCAATTTTGGTCTCAATTTTGCCATCAAACGGCACTAGGCCATCAGCGATGGCTCGATAAATACGCTTCACGGTGCGCGCCTGTAATTGCTGCACCAAATCGTTCTGAGCAGGCAGGCTTTTCGCCACCACCATCAGGCCGCTGGTATCCTTATCTAAGCGGTGTACAATACCTGCGCGGGGAATTTGGCTCAGATCGGGATAATGGAACAATAAACCATTTAATAAAGTGCCGGTCCAATTGCCTGAAGCAGGATGAACGACCAAGCCGGCTGGTTTATTGATCACCAAAACGGTATCATCCTCAAATACGACAGGAATCTCGATGTCTTCTGGCGTGAACGCTAAATTTTCCTCACTGGGCAAAACAGTCACTTCCAGTGACTCTTGGCCGATGAGTTTAAGCTTGGGGGCGGCGGCTTTTCCATCCACCAAAACCGCGCCCTCTTTGATCCAGGTAGTCAAACGAGAACGAGAGTATTCGGGCATTAACTTGGCCAGAGCCGCGTCTAAACGCATGCCGCCAAGTTCATTGGGCACAACAAATTTGCAAATTTGTTCATTTAAGTCTGCCGAAAACTCAAAATCATCGTTATAATCATCAGCATTATTTAAGGATGTGGATTTCATGAAAAAAACACTTTTTGTAATTAGTTTGGCTGCATTAATGGCAGGTTGTGCCAGTGGTTCTGCAGATAAAGATGCTCAGATCACTCGCGACTGGACCGTAGAAAAGCTTTATTCTGAAGCCAATGACGAAATGAACAGTGGTAATTATACCCGAGCGATTAAATTATACGATATTTTAGGTTCGCGCTTTCCGTTTGGTCGTTATGCCCAACAGGCAGAACTAGACACGGCCTACACGCACTATCGCGACGGTGAACCCGAATTGGCCTTGGCCACGCTGGATCGATTTGAACGAAATCATCCGGCTCACCCTAACTTAGACTACGTATTGTACTTGAAAGGCTTGGTGTTGTTTAATGAAGATCAATCTTTCTTAAATAAATTAGCGGCGCAAGACTGGTCAGAACGCGATCCCAAAGCCAACCGTGATGCGTTTAGAGTCTTCCAAGAGCTGACGACCCGCTACCCCAATAGCCGCTACACGCCTGACGCCGTTGAGCGCATGACCAAGCTACTAGACGCTCTTGGCGGCCATGAAATTGGCGTGGCCCGCTACTACATGAAGCGCGGCGCCTATGTGGCAGCCTCTAACCGCGCCCAAGTGGTGATTCAAGAATTCAACAACACGCCTTACGTTGAAGAAGGCTTGGCCATTTTGGTGGCGGCCTACGGCCAAATGAACCAAACGCAACTGCGTGACGATGCTTACCGAGTGTTGCAATTAAACTACCCACAAAGCGAATACTTAAAAACGCCGTGGAAAGTCATCGAAGCTCCTTGGTGGCGTTACTGGAAATAATTGCCCCCGTTGGCCACAAAAAAGCTGCCCGAATCAAGGCAGCTTTTTTTATGGCTCCTTTAATAGAAGGAGCCCTATTCGCTTAAGCGCTTGGTGCAGATACTGCTTTAGGCGCCCCAAAATTTGGCATCAATAGAGCCGAGCGCTCAATGTTTTTGCGACCACGGCGCTGGCGCCCTGGAATTTTGCTGCACAAAACGCCGGCATCTGGCTCAGCTTTGGCATTGGCCGCTGAACGGCTATTTTGCTGGCTGCCTGAGCGGCCATTACTGGCAGAACCCCTCGCCTCACGAGGCTCACGAGCTTCGCGGCGCTCTTTATTTCCGTCTCGTTCACGCTCGGTACGCTCACGACCTGTTTGCTCACCTTGCTGACGAGCACCGCGCCCAGCGCTGGGTTTACGGCCTTCGTAAACAGGTTTGTCTGACGTGGGTACATCGGCCGCCATCCAGCTGGGCTCAAAACCCTGAATTTTTTCCACCAGCAACGGTTTTTTGATCAACTTTTTAATCAACTCAAACATGCGCTGCTCTGACTCTTCCATCAACGAAATCGCGACGCCCTCAGCGCCTGCACGGCCCGTACGACCAATGCGGTGTACGTAGTCTTCGGGGGCGGTAGGCAATTCATAGTTGATCACGAACGGCAGCTCTGTCACGTCCAAGCCGCGCGCGGCCACGTCGGTGGCCACCAACACGCGCAGGCTACCCTCTTTAAAGGCGGCTAAGGTTTCTAATCGACTGTTCTGGCTTTTATCGCCATGAATGGCCTCAGCCAAAATACGACGACGTTTCAATTCACGGGTCACTTGATCAACGCTCTGCTTGGTTTTACAGAACACAATGACCTGCTCCATCTTCAAATCCACAATCAAGCGCTCTAATAGATTGCGCTTATTGTGGCCGTCGACGGCGATGATGTGTTGCTCTACGCGCTCTGAGGTGGCGTTTTGCTGCGCCACTTCGATGGTTTCAGGCGACTGCATAAAATCAGCCGCCAGTTTTTTGATTTCTGGCGCAAAGGTCGCCGAGAACAGCAAGATTTGGCGATTTTTAGGCAATAGCTTGATGACTTTACGAATGTCATCAATAAAGCCCATGTCCAACATCCGGTCGGCTTCGTCCAACACCAAAATATCAACCTTATTCAGCTGAATGGTTTTTTGCTGTACGTGATCCAAGAGGCGACCAAGGGTTGCGACCACGATCTCACAACCTTCACGCAAAGCCTTGGTTTGATCGTTCATGTTCACGCCGCCAAAAATCACCGTGTGGCGTAATGCTAAGTGTTCGGTGTAGGCCTTGGTGTTCACCGAAATCTGGTCGGCTAACTCACGCGTCGGGGTCAATACCAGCATGCGCACTGGGTGCATGGCTGGCGATGTACTGCTGTTGGCATAACCTTTTAAGCGTTCTAAGCTCGGCAGCATAAAGGCGGCGGTTTTACCGGTACCGGTCTGGGCTGCGGCCAGAAGATCCTTGCCTGAAAGTGCTTTGGGGATGGCTGCTGCTTGGATGGGCGTTGGCGACACATAACCTTGCGCCTCTAATGCGCGCACAATCTCGGATGACAAACCTAATGATGCAAATGAACTCAACAGAAAACTCCTCAAGGCAATTGGGACAAACCAACTGAATGCCTATGCTTTAAGGGCGAACGTCCATTAAAGGCAATGCTGACACCGATCAACTGGTTATAAATTAAAGCCAGCGCACCTGCACTAGCCCATCACTAAAGGCTTAAACATACCACAGATAGCGCTTTTACTAAAGTAAAACCCATCGGCCATGCCGTCCTTCAGCCATGAAAACCCACACGCACGAATAGGCCCATCAACGCCTTCTGACTACTGCGCCAAACCACACAAACGGCCGAAATTAAGCTATGATGAATTCTTTTTTGATCCTGCTAGAGTCAATCATGAAACACATCCATATTGTGGGCATTTGCGGCACCTTTATGGGCGGCATTGCCGCCATCGCTAAAGAAGCCGGTTTTCGCGTTACCGGCTGCGACGCTCAGGTTTATCCACCCATGAGCACCCAGCTAGAAGCCTTAGGCATTGAAGTCATTGAAGGCTTTGCCCCAGAGCAAATAGAACTAAACCCCGACGTTTACGTGATTGGCAACGTGGTCAAGCGTGGCAACCCCTTGATGGAAGCCATTCTGAATCAAAACCTGCCTTATATCTCTGGCCCACAATGGCTCTCAGAACAGGTGTTACAGCATCACTGGGTTTTGGCCGTTGCCGGCACCCACGGCAAAACCACCACCGCCAGCATGCTGGCGTGGGTTTTAGAGTATGCCGGCTTGGCCCCAGGCTTCTTGATTGGCGGCGTGCCTGAAAACTTCGGCGTGTCCGCTCGCCTGCCCCAAGCACCGACGCTCGACCCGAAGAGCACCAGCCCCTTCTTTGTGATTGAGGCAGACGAATACGACACGGCATTTTTTGACAAACGCTCCAAATTTGTTCATTACCGTCCCCGTACCGCGATTTTAAATAACCTCGAATACGACCATGCAGATATTTTTCCTAATCTGGCGGCGATTCAAACCCAGTTCCACCATTTAGTGCGCACCATTCCCAGCGACGGGCTCATCGTCAGCAACGGCCAAGCGCCTGCGCTAGATGAAACCTTGGCCATGGGGGCATGGACGCCAGTGACTCATTTTGCCACCGAATCAGGCTGGCACACCGACAACATCGATCATGTGAGCGGTCATTTCGATGTTTACCATCAAGACGCCAAACAAGGCCGCATCACCTGGGCGCTCATGGGCGAACACAATCGCCAAAACGCCATTGCCTGTATCGCGGCAGCACGC
Source organism: Neisseriaceae bacterium CLB008 (assembly GCA_041228285.1). Taxonomy (NCBI): domain Bacteria; kingdom Pseudomonadati; phylum Pseudomonadota; class Betaproteobacteria; order Neisseriales; family Neisseriaceae; species Neisseriaceae bacterium CLB_ANTARCTIC_008. The sequence goes on from CP166133.1 coordinate 2,249,507, forward strand.
CACATTGGCGTCACGCCTGAAGTCTCTTGCGAAGCCCTCAGCCAATTCCAAAACGTGAAGCGCCGTATGGAAACCAAAGGCGTCGTCAATAACGTCACCGTCTACGACGACTTCGCCCACCACCCAACCGCCATTACTTTAACCATGGACGGCCTACGCGCCAAAGTCGGCGCCGCACGCATCATCGCCGTACTCGAGCCACGCTCTAACACCATGAAGCTAGGCGCCATGAAAGCCGCTCTGCCTGGCTCGCTGGCCGGCGCCGACCAAGTCTACTGCTACGCCGGTGGCGTCAATTGGGCGGTAGATGAAGCCCTTGCACCTTTAGGCGACAAATGCCACGTCGCCCAAGATTTAGCGCAAATGGTCGCAGACATTGCCGCCTACGCCCAAGCTGGCGACCACATCCTGGTAATGAGCAACGGCAGCTTTGGCGGTATTCACCAAAAACTATTGGACGCACTGGCTTAACCGTTCGAGGGGAGTAGCCCAGAAACCACTGCGGCCATGGGTCATCTCTCTGCCCCGCGTAAAGTCAGCGTGAGTTAAGCCTAGCCCTAAGCACCATACAGTGCGTCATGCAGCGACATTCAACACAGCCAAACCGCCTCAAGCGTTTTGGCTGTTTTTGGGCCAATAGCCCGCCTCTTGTAGCGATAGAATCCCAGCAGGCGACACGACAAAATGGTCTAACAGCACCACATCCACCAACAACAAGGCCTCTGCCAGTTTTCGGGTGAGGTTGATGTCGGCCGTAGACGGCTTCAGGCCGCCAGAAGGATGGTTATGCGCCACAATCAAGCCAGTGGCGTGATGATTCAGCGCTCGCTTCACCACTTCTCGAATGTAAACCACGTTCTGATTGACGGTGCCCTCGCTCAACACCTCTATCGCCAAGATTTGATTTTGCTGATTCAAAAACAGCGCCACAAACTGCTCAACCTTTAAATTAGCCAAATGCAAACGTAAATATTGGCGCACCTGTTCGGGCTCATGCCACACATCAATGCTTTGAATGTCCTCACTCAATATCCGTTTCGCCACCTCTTTCACCGCCGCAAACTGAGCATATTGCGCCACGCCCAAGCCTTTTTCAGCGGTAAATTCGGGCAAACCCAGCGCAAACAAACGGCTCAAGGTTTGATGTTTTTGAATCAACTGCCGCGCCACCGCCACCGCACTACTGCCGGGCACGCCCACGCGCAGTAAAATCGCCACCAATTCTGCATCGCTCAAATTTGTGACGCCCTTTTCCAGCAATTTTTCGCGCGGACGTTCGGCTTTAGGCCAAGACTTAATGCTCATCACACTCTCCTAATCAGGATCCATCTTGCTATAGAACCACATCGCCGCCTCTATACCCCACCAAACGGCTACCGCCCTATAAATCAACCGTTATGATAAAAGCATAACACTGACCACACAAGCATTTAAGACCACAAATACCACAAAACAGCTTATTTACTTCAATTTTCTTAATGCACTTTACCTTGTCCTAAATCAGGGTTTTTACACCTTGAAAACGTTCGTTTTTCTGACCCAAAAAACAAAATAAATCATTCATCTACTTATGATTATTCAAGAAAAATAAAACAGATCTCGCAATTTAGTGTTAGAATGGCCGACTTAACTTATTTCCCCCCATTTATTCAAAGTCAAAGCAATAAATAACATGAGCAAAAATATCCGTAACGTCGCCATCATCGCCCACGTCGATCATGGCAAAACGACTCTAGTCGACCAATTACTTCGTCAAGCCGGCACCTTCCGCGACAACCAGCAAGTGGTTGAACGCGTGATGGACAGTGGTGACATTGAAAAAGAACGTGGCATTACCATTCTGGCCAAAAACACTTCGGTTGATTACGAAGGCATTCACATCAACATCGTTGACACCCCAGGTCACGCCGACTTCGGTGGTGAAGTAGAACGTGTGATGGGCATGGTTGATGGCGTGGTTCTGCTAGTTGATGCCCAAGAAGGCCCCATGCCACAAACCCGTTTTGTGACCAAAAAAGCCTTGGCTCTTGGCCTACGCCCAATCGTGGTGATCAACAAAGTTGACCGCCCAGGCGCGCGCCCGGGCTGGGTGATTGACCAAACGTTCGAACTATTCGACCAGCTTGGCGCCTCTGACGAACAGCTAGACTTCCCGATCATTTACGCATCTGGCCTTAACGGCTTTGCGAAACTAGAAGAAGAAGATGAATCTAGCGACATGCGTCCTCTATTCGAAACCATTATTGCGCACACCCCAGAACCATCTGGTGATGCCAGCGCGCCTTTACAGCTACAAATCTCTGCCCTTGACTACTCAACCTACACAGGTCGCTTAGGCATTGGCCGCGTATTGAATGGCCGTATCAAATCAGGCCAAGCTGTTGCCATCATGGAACACGACAAACAGGTTGCTACTGGCCGCATCAACCAAGTTTTAGGCATTAAAGGCCTAGAGCGTGTTGAGGTTGAAGAAGCCCAAGCCGGTGACATCATCATCGTGTCAGGCATCGACGAAATCGGCATCGGGGTGACCATCTGCGACAAAGAAAACCCTGTTGGCGTACCAATGTTAACCGTTGACGAACCGACTCTGACCATGGACTTTATGGTGAACACCTCACCATTGGCCGGTACTGAAGGCAAGTTTGTGACTAGCCGTCAAATTCGTGACCGTCTAAACAAAGAATTATTGACCAACGTGGCCTTAAAAGTAGAAGACACTGAAGATGCTGATATCTTCCGCGTATCTGGTCGTGGCGAACTACACTTGACCATTTTACTAGAAAGCATGCGTCGTGAAGGCTTTGAGCTAGCCGTAGCCAAACCACGCGTGGTGTTCCGTGAAATCGACGGTCAAAAATGTGAGCCATACGAAAACCTAACCGTAGACGTAGAAGACAGCAACCAAGGCGCCATCATGGAAGAGCTAGGTCGTCGTCGTGGTGAATTGGTTAATATGGAAAGCGACGGCAAAGGCCGTACGCGTCTTGAATACCACATCCCTGCTCGTGGTTTGATTGGCTTCCAAGGTGAGTTCATGACCTTGACCCGCGGTGTTGGCCTAATGGCCCACGTGTTTGATGACTATGCACCGGTTAAAGCCGACATGCCTGGCCGTCACAATGGCGTATTGATTTCTCAAGAAGCCGGTGAAGCCGTAGCCTACGCCATCTGGAACTTAGAAGACCGTGGCCGTATGTTTATCAGCCCAGGCGACAAACTATACGAAGGCATGATCATCGGTATTCACAGCCGTGACAACGACTTGATCGTGAACCCTCTAAAAGGCAAAAAACTGACCAACGTTCGCGCCAGCGGTACCGATGAAGCCGTTCGCTTGACTACCCCTGTTAAGCTAACCCTAGAAAGTGCCGTAGAGTTTATCGCTGACGACGAGCTAGTGGAATTAACCCCACAAAGCATTCGCCTACGCAAACGCTACCTACAAGAACACGAACGTCGCAAACACTTCAAGAAATTGGATTAATCACGACGCTTGATCAAAAGCAGCCTACGGGCTGCTTTTTTTTGGCTGGGTGCCTTATAATCAAAGCAGCCCTGCCTCACAAAGAGACGCAACGCAAACCCATCACTAAGGATTGCCGCATGAATAAATTACTTATGGCCGCGACGCTGGCCCTATTGAGCCTACCCCTACAGGCCGCCAACGTGTCGATTAGCTGTTATGAAAATCTCGATCTAGACAGCTTAAAAACCGATTTATATCTAGTCAATCTAGACGTCGTGCCCGCCCAAGAAGCACAGTACGATCTTTGCTTCAACATCGAGCGCGGTAAGCTCACCGTGACCGAACCACGACGCAGCAACATCAGCATGGGCTACGGTTATGGCCGTCACGGACGCCACGGTGGCTTTGGCGGCATAGGCTACGACCCCTTCTGGGACAGCTACGAAACCCGTACCTATGAACAAAACTACGTCAGCCTCAGCATTAAAGACAAAAACGGCCGACCCGTTTGGCAAGGACGTGAAGTAGTGGACAGCCAAGACAAGATCGGACAAGCCGCCCGCACCCTTCTAGGACAAATTCCGCAGCGTATCAGCAATGGCGAATAAGACCGAGAAGAAATAACCCACAAAAAATCGCCGGCCATACCAGCCGGCGATTTTCATAAATTCAACAGAGGCTAAGGCTGCGATACAGGCACTAAAACAGCCTCGATGCCATCACCACCGCCCACCAGCTCAAAAACCTGCACCACACAGCGGTGCCCATCAGCATAGGTCGTAACCTCATAATCCTTACCTGCCTGAGGCGTAAACGTGATGTCCTGGCTACGACAGCTAGACTCTCGTGTCACCTGCCGCATCCCCGTCACCTGATTATTGTGGACATTACTCAAACCAATAAAGGCATTATTGATCTTAACCGGGCGCCCGGCAGGAATCACAAACTCACGATAAAAAGCCTTAGATAAAATCCCATCTCTTTGCTGTAAGTTGCGGGTATGCTCCGTGGCCGCCATACCAAGGCTTTGATTCTTCACCACACGCAAAAAAGAGCTAAATGCCTCCCCCATTGTGCCACCCACGCTGATTTTGATGGGTTTCGCCGCCTCATCTGCTGCCTGAACATACATCGTCGTTGGTTTTTGATTCTGCCCAAACAGACGAATACGCGCCGATTCACTCGGCTCATAGTGCTGGCTCAATTCAGGTGCAACCGTACTGCTACAGCCGGCCAGCAGCATAGCCAACATCGCCACTTTAACGCCTAACCACTTCATTTACGCCCTCCTTTCACTCATCACGCCATCCGCCCTATCTTCAGGCGCCAACCGCCGTACACAATTCAATCAATATGCCCTCTGGCGAGCGCACATAGGCCACCGTCTGGCCCCAAGGCTTGATCGTTGGCACCAGCACCGCTACCGCGCCGGCCCCCAGCGCCCGCTCATAGGCCACGGTCACATCATCGGTCACAAAAGCCACCTCCATGCCCAGCGGCTTAGCCGACTCATGCGCAAACACGCAGCCATCAGCCACAACGGCATGAGCCGCATCAAGATCGGCAAAAGCCAAAGCCGTGGCGCCTGTTTCCAACTCTGCATACGTGTGCGATTCATGCACAAATCGGCGCGACACGCCCAAAGCACGTTCAAAAAAATCCACGGCCGCCAAAACGTCGGGCACATACAAAATTGCATAAGCAAACTTCATGATTTAACCTTTAAATAAGTAATCCTGACAGCGTAGCAAACTTTTGCCCCTTGCGGTAAAAGATGTACTTTCGACCGCCTTTTTTAAAAAACTCAATGTCATATTGATTTTAACACAGGCTTGCGATAAGCTAGCAAAAACACAAAAGGACAATGACATGAATAAAACGTTCATTAGCTTTGCACTCGCCACACTTCTCCTTAGCGCTTGTGGCAGTACCTCTATGTGGTAATGCCCCTACCGCCCCATCGAATAAACCCACTCAGCCTTAGCTTGATTAAACCTAACTACTTTAGCGCCACCGGTATAAAAAAAGCAGCCTGGGCACACGTGAATCGCCACACTAAAATCCACTCTGTTTAAAACTCCCCAATACGTTTGTACTGGGGGTTAATGTGGTACGAAAGCAGAAACTCGAACGCTTGCCGGTTGCACCGCTGGAACCTGAATCAAACCATACTTAATATATTAAATGCAAAACCCCCAAACACTTTCGTATTTGGGGGTTTTTAAATTGGTGCGAAAGGAGAGACTCGAACGCTTGCGGGTTGCACCGCTGGGACCTGAATCAAACCATACTTAATATATTTAATGCAAAACCCCCAAATACTTTCGTATTTGGGGGTTTTAGAATTGGTGCGAAAGGAGAGACTCGAACTCTCACGGGTCGCCCCGCTGGAACCTAAATCCAGTGCGTCTACCAATTTCGCCACTTTCGCTTTTCAGCTTTAGCTTATTCGCCGAACTGAGGAAAGGAATTATAAGATAAGTCCTCTTAGCTTACAAGCCCTTTTAAACAAACCCCTACAGATAGCCCCCAAACCCTTCACCATTAATGCCCATCAAGCAGCATCCTAGTAGCGCTACCCTACTTGCAGAATCCAGCCACGCTTCTACAGCAAACCATCAATCAATAGCGAAACAACCGAAACATTATGAAAAAAATGATGCAAAACGGTGGGCACGCTGCGCTTTACCCACCCTACAAGCTTGCGGGTCGCACCGCTGGAACCTGAATCAAACCATACTTAATATATTAAATGTAAAAACCCCAAATACATTCGTACTGGGGGTTTTAGCGTGGCGTGAAAAGAGAGACTCGAACGCTTTCGGGCCGCACCGCTGGAACCTGAATCAAACCATACCTGATATATTCAATATATATTAAATGTAAAACCCCCGAACACTTTCGTACTGGGGGTTTTAGCGTGGCGTGAAAGAGAGACTCGAACGCTTGCGGGTCGCACCGCTGGAGCCTGAATCAAACCATACTTAATATATTAAATGTAAAAAACCCAAATACTTTCGTATTTGGGTTTTTTAGAATTGGTGCGAAAGGAGAGACTCGAACTCTCACGGGTCGCCCCGCTGGAACCTAAATCCAGTGCGTCTACCAATTTCGCCACTCTCGCATTTCAGCTTTGGCGTATTCGCCTTACTGAGGAAACGAATTATAGGCAAAGATACACGCATTAGCAAGCCCCTTTTGCATTATTTTCATTCACCTCAGGGCAAATCAACAATTATCCATGGCAAATCAAAACCCTATTACAGCAATTATTTTCGCCCCTTCTCTCAAACCCTTCCTTTTAAAGGCCCCCAAGCCCTAGTCAGCTCCTTGAACTGAGCAGTTTTACCACGCACACTCCCCTTATTTCTGACTATTTTTTCAGCACCCACTCCCATCAAGCATGATTTTCTATTAGAATAGGGACTCTGATGACTTATAACTATTGATATTGATACGCTATGAAATGTCCATTTTGTGCCCATACTGAAACACAGGTGGTCGATTCTCGTTTAATCGAAGAGACCAACAGCGTGCGTCGACGCCGTCGTTGCGCCGTGTGCGACAAACGCTTTAACACGTTTGAAACCGCCGAGGTGCGTCTGCCCAATATCATCAAAAGCACGGGCCAACGCACTGAGTTTGACCCGCAAAAGCTGCAAACCAGCTTTGAGCGCGCCTTACACAAACGACCCGTTTCAACCCACTTAGTAGATGAAGCCGTGGCCCGCATCATCCAACAGCTGCTACAACTAGGCGAGCGCGAGGTAACTTCGCGCGCGCTGGGCGAAATGGTCATGGCCGAACTGGCCAAGCTAGATAAAGTGGCCTATGTCCGTTTTGCTTCGGTATACCGAAGCTTTGCCGACGTAGATGAGTTTACCCACACCATCGCCACGCTAGACCAAGAAAACAAATAAACCAATGTCCCGACGACAAGCGCACTTTTCAGTGCGCTTGTCGTCTAATAAAGGGTCGTCACCTTATAGAAAGCCCTCCCTTGTCTGATTTCATTACCGCGCCGGATGCCCAACCCTTTAGCCTATTCGACCAACAAACCATGTGCCGCGCGCTGCATCTGGCCGAAAAAGGCAAAAACAGCACCAGCCCCAACCCTCGCGTAGGCTGCGTCATCAGCAAAGATAATCAGATCATTGGCGAAGGCTTTCATCTTCAGGCCGGCACCCCTCACGCCGAAGTTCACGCCCTAGCCCAGGCAGGCGATGCCGCCGAAGGCGCCACAGCCTACGTCACCCTAGAGCCTTGTAGCCACTACGGCCGCACGCCACCCTGTGCCCAAGCCTTAATCGACGCCAAGATCAGCCGCGTGGTAATGGCACAGCTCGACCCCAACCCACTGGTGGCCGGCAACGGCCAGAAAATGCTGGAACAGGCCGGCATCATCACGCAAGTCGGCCTCTTGGAAGAAGACGCACGCGCGCTGAATCGTGGGTTTTTATCCCGCATTGAGCGCCAACGCCCGTTTATCTTCTTAAAATGCGCCGCCAGCCTAGACGGTAAAACCGCACTCAACAACGGCGCCAGCCAATGGATCACTGGCCCAGAGGCGCGCCAAGAAGTGCAGGCCTTACGCGCCCAAAGCTGCGCCGTTCTCACCGGCGTAGGCACGGTTTTAGCCGACGACCCTAGACTCACCGTACGGGAAATGACCACGCTACGCCAACCCACGCGCGTGGTGTTAGACACCCATTTACGCACCCCCCTCACCGCCCAAGTCCTCGACACCCACCAGGCCCCCACCCTCATCATGACAGCCGTCAACGACGCTGCCCAACACCAGCCCTATTTAGATCGTGGCGTTCAAGTCATTGTGGTGGCGTTGGTTAACGACCGTTTAGACTTACTCGACGCGGTTACTAAACTGGCGGCTTTAGGCATTGGCGAGCTCATGGTAGAAGCCGGCAGCATCCTCAACGGCGCCTTTTTACAGGCCAATCTGGTGGATGAAATCGTGCTGTTCCAGGCGCCCAAAATTCTGGGCCATCAGGCCCAAGGGCTGTTTGCCCTAGACGAAGCCACTGTTTTGGCCGACTGTAGCCAGTGGGTGACCCAAAGCCTCACCCTTGTCGGCGCCGACAGTAAATGGATACTGCACCCGCAGCCCTAGCCCTGCACCCACGCCCAAATCAAACGCGGCCTGAATCCCTTTGATTCGGGCTTTTTCATGCCCTATAGGGTTGATTGCATGGAAGGAGCAGCTAGGTGATAATGGGCCATCGATGCCCACCTCATAGCCTATTGCCCATGCTTTATTTACACCAGTCTAACCGCCTTGAAAACCTAGCCCACACGTTTACGGCGTTTCAAAAAAATCAGCCCTTAAGCAATCCGTTTGCGAAAGAGCAGATTGTGGTGCAAAGCCGAGGCATGGGCCGCTACCTACACGTTTTTTTGGCTCAAGAAATCGGCATTGCCGCCAACCTCAAGCTCACCCTGCCGGCCAGCTTTAGCTGGCAACTGATGGTGTCTGTCTTGCCTGGCCTGCAACCCAATAGCCCATTTGCTACCGAAGCCATGGCTTGGCGCCTGTTTGCCTACTTCCAAGCCCACCTACACCCTAGCGCCCCCAGCATCGACCCCGTTTTTGAACCGCTGCGCCATTATTTGGCTCTGGGCGAAGAGGCCGCCTTCGATCTTGCCAACAAGCTGGCGGATATTTTTGACCAATACTTGGTGTATCGCCCTCATTGGATTCAAACATGGGAAGCGGGTCGACTGAACGATCTGGGCGAACACGAGCCTTGGCAAGCACGCCTCTGGCAATACCTAAGCGAGCATCCGGCGCCGCATCGGGTGCGTATGTGGGATCAGCTATTGGCGGCACTGCCTCAGGCCCAAGTCGATGGCCGCCTGCCAGAGCGCATCAACATTTTTGGCATCGCCACGCTGGCCCCCATGTACATTGAGCTGTTTAATCAACTGGCCCAGTATATTGACGTGCATTTATTTGCCCTGAATCCGAGTGCGGAACACTGGGGCCACGTGATTGAACCGGCGATGATTTTACAGCTGCCGCCCGAACAACAATCCCTTTTAGAAACTGGCCATCCCTTATTGGCGTCACTAGGCAAGCAAGGCCGTGACTTCTTTGATGCCCTCGCCGTCGACATGACGGTGGGCCACGACATTGACGTCTTCGAAGAAACGCCTGACGGCACATTGCTGCAACAGCTACAAGGTGACCTATTGCATTTACGTCTGCCTGACGCCAGCCATCAGGCACGACTACACGATGGCTCGATTCAAATCCACAGCGCCCACAGCCCGCTACGCGAACTACAAATTCTGAAAAACCAGCTGCTGGCACGTCTCGAGGCCGATCCCAGCCTCAGCTACCAAGACATTGCCGTGCTCACTCCGAATATTGACGCTTATGCGCCCTTTATCGACGCCCTATTTGGCCAGCATGACGACCAGCCCTATTTGCCTTTTACCTTAACCGACACCAAGATCCTCAGCAGCCATCCGTTTCTCTTCGCCTTCGCGGCGCTCTTAGAGTTATTGGACGGTCGTTTCGAACTGGATCAGGTGTTGGCACTGCTCGATGCTGAGCCACTGCGGCGACGCTTTGATTTGACCGAGCGCGACATTGACGTCATTCGCCAACACATCACCCAAATGAACATCCACTGGGGCCTAGACGAAACCATGCGGCGCCAATACGGTGGCCAAGACGATGCCTTTACCTGGGCTCAGGGTTTAGAGCGGCTGATTCTCGGCTTTATGCTCCCCAGCCACCACAGCAACGGCAGCCCTTTGCTGTGGGCCAATAAGGCGCCCAGCGGCCTCAGCCATCAACACATGACGGTGCTGGCCCAGTTCAGCACCCTCTTACGCACCTTAGGCAGCATTCATCAGGCTTGGCAGCAGCCCGCCAGCATGGACGACTGGTGGCAGCGCATCCAAGACAGCATCCAGGCCTTATTTTTATTTGCCGACGACGACCAAACCGCCGACGGCCATTTGCAACAAAGCCTGCAAAAACTCATCGAAAGCGTACACTTGGCCCAAAGCCATGAGCTGACGGTCGGCTTTCCCATCGTTAAAGCCCACATTTTGCGCTATCTGGATAGCAAAAACGACGCCAGCTTTTTACGCGGCGGCATCACTTTTTGCAGCATGGTGCCGATGCGCAGCCTGCCGTTTAAAGTGCTGTGCCTGATCGGCCTCAACGACGGCGAGTTTCCACGCGATGAAAAAGCCGACAGCTTTGATTTAATCGCTGCCCATCCCAAAAAGGGCGATCGCTCCCGCCGCAATGACGACCAATACCTCTTTTTAGAAGCCCTGATGAGCGCCCGTGAAGTGCTGTATCTCTCCTACGTTGGCCGCAGCATTAAAAACAACGACCCGCTGCCCCCCTCGACCTTGGTCAGCGAACTCATCGACACGGTGGCCAATATGACCGGCGCACTGCCGCAAGATCTGCACGACCACTGGGTCATCGCGCATCCACTACAGCCTTTTTCCAAAAGCTATTTCAACGCGCATAATCCACGCCTCATCAGCTACGACGAAGACCTAGCCGCCGCCCTGAATCAACCCGAGACAGAGCCGCAACCGTTTTTAAACGCCCTCAGCATCGAGCAAGACGCATCGCCCCAATTGGCGTTAAACGACCTCCTCAGCTTTTGGCGTAATCCTGTGCGCGCCTGGCTTAACCAAACGCTAGGCCTCTACCCGACCTATTGGGGCAAAGACCAAACCCCGCATGAGCCTTTCAGCCTCGACTCAGGCCAGCAGGCCCGAGTGCATCAAGCCTTTTTACAGGCCAAACTGGCTCATCACGACTACGCCGACACCAGCGCCTACCTACAGGCCATCGACGCCCTCCCTGTGGGCGAGCTGGGCGTTTTAATCAACGAGGCCGCCCAGCACAGCATCAAAAAGCTGGCCTTACCCGACGCCATTCTCAGCCCTAAGCTACCGCACACGCCCATTCAAATCAGGGTCAACGACACCCTCATCAGCGGCTATCTGGGAGAGCTGCATCAGGCCGGTCAAGTATTTTTAGCGGCGCAAAGCATGAACGCGCCCATGCGCATTAACCAGCTATTGCTGCACCTTGTCCTCAATGCGGTTAGGCCCACAGGCCCCGACGCTTATGAAACCCACGTATTTTACATGGATAAAGACGGCAACAGCGTCAGCCAAACCTATGCCGAGCTGCCGCAGCCACAGGCGCATAATCTACTCGAGCAGTGGCTGGCTTATTATCATGCGGGGCTAGCGCGGCCACTGCCGTTTTTTGCCCGCACGTCCTTATCCTGTGCCGAAGCCTATTGGGAAACCCTACAAAAAACCGACAGCGAACCACAGGCGCAAGAACGGGCCGTAAAAACCGCCTATCAGCGCTTTATCGGCAACCACCACAGCCCAGGCCAACAGCAAGACCAAGAAGTTGCCATGGTGTTCGCCGGCCATGACCCGATAGACGACCCAGAATTTATGCGCTTGGTCACCGACCTTTTGGTGCCGGTATTGACCTTAGGACAACACGAATGAGCATAGCCGCCCCCCCTGCCTACCAGCCTTTTGACCCACTGACGGTACCCATTGCGGGCGTTAATCTGGTTGAGGCCAGCGCTGGCACCGGCAAAACCTGGAGCATTGCCGCCCTTTACCTACGGCTGGTTCTACAGCAGCGTCTGCCCGTGGCCAGTATTTTGGTGGTGACCTACACCCGCGCCGCCACGGCCGAACTTAAAAGCCGACTGCGGGCGCGTTTAAACGAGGCTCTGTATTATCTAGAAGGTCGCCTCAGTAACGATCAGGTGGATGAATTTTTAATCACCCTCCTAGGCCAGCTCGAAGAGCCTGTCCCCCAACAGGTTTTGCGCCTCAAAGCGGCCATCAGCCAGTTTGACAACGCCGCCATTTACACCATTCACGGCTTTTGCCAGCGGGTCTTAAAAGACAGCGCCTTTGTCTGCGCCAGCCCGTTTCAGGTCAAGCTGGTGCAAGAGCAGGATGACGTCTTGCTGCGCCTAGCCGAAGACTTTTGGCGCCACCACGTCAGCCACGACGCCATCTGGGCGCAACTGGTGTATCAACACCAGCTCGATCCACAAGCCTTATTAATGGCCATCAAAGCCCATCTGAGTAAGCCTTATTTGATCACCGACCAGCCAGAAAGCAGCCTCGCCAACGCCGTTGAGCGACTACAAACCCAGTGGCACAGCCTCAGTGAGGCTGACATCGGCGCCATGAGCGATCAGTTTTGGGCCATTCACGCCTGCCTCAACGGCAATAAATACCGCAAAACCACCTTCGAGGCCGTGTTTCAAACCCTGCTTCGAGCCAAGCAAGAACAGGACGTCCATCGCCTGCTGCCGCAGCAGGCCAATCTGTTAAAGCTAGACCCTGAAGCCTTGGTGGCCGGTGCCAAAAAAGGCATGGCTGAGCAGCTACAAGACCTCAGCGCGTTTCTACCACTGGGGCCATTATTGCGCGCACTGTCGGGCTACCAAAACGCCGTAAACGATGAATTAACCCGACTGAAGCTGGCCTTTTTAGCCTTTCTCAACGACGGCATGCTGGCCTATAACCGCACCCATCAGCAACGCCGTTTTGATGATTTACTCTTAGACTTAGGCCAAGCCATCAGCCATGAGCAGCAAGGCCCAGCCCTGGCGGCCAGCATGGCGCAAGAATGGCAGGTGGCCTTGATCGATGAGTTCCAAGACACCGATCCAATTCAATACGACATTTTCCAGCGTGCCTTTGTCGCCAACCAACGGCCGCTGTTTTTGGTAGGCGACCCCAAACAGGCCATTTATAAATTTCGCGGCGCCGACATTTTTGCCTATTTAGAAGCCGCCCAATCGGCCGATCATCGCTACACCTTAGCCACCAACTTTCGCAGCCACCAAGCCTTGGTTGAGGGCATTGGCCAGCTGTTTACGCGCCATCCGCAGCCTTTTTTACTGCCCTATATTAGCTATAACGAGGTCAAGGCCCACCGCGCCGATCCTGTGGTGTCGCCCTACGATACCCCGATTCAGGTCTATAGCCTAAACACAGCCGACGACGACAAGCCCAACCTCAATAAAGACGTGGCTCGAGCCCGCTCGGCTGATTATTGCGCCCAAGACATCGCCGTCAAATTAACCACTGCGGCCAACGGCCATTATCGCCTCGGCGATGCGCCGCTACAGGCCGGCGACATTGCGGTACTGGTCAGCACCCACAATCAGGGCAAACAAATCGCCCAAGCGCTGCGCCAGCGCCACATCGACTCTGTGTCCCTCAGCCAAGAATCCGTCTTCGCCAGCAGCGAGGCCAAGGCGATTTATGAGCTGCTCAGCTGGTGGCTTAATCCGACCCACAACGCCAGCATGCGGCTGGTGCTGGCTAATCTATTTTTTGGCTACAGCGCCGAGGCCATTTATGCCCTCAACCAAAATGAAGCACAGGCCCTACAGCTGATTGAAGAGGCGCAGCAGGCCCACGACTTATGGCAACGAAAAGGCGTGTTTTATGCCTACCAGCACTTCACGGCCCGCCATCAGGTTCAAGCGCGGCTGCTCAGCCAACGACAAGAGCGCAGCCTCACCAATCTGACCCAGATGATGGAATTACTGTCGGAAGAGGCACCGAAGCACTTCAGCATTCATGGCCTCCACGAATGGCTACAGCAGCAAATCATCGCCGCTCATGAAGGCAAGGCCCGCTCCGAAGCGGCGCAGCTGCGCCTAGAGAGCGATGAGCATCTGGTGAAGATCATCACCATTCATGCCTCCAAAGGCCTGCAATATCCCTTGGTGTATTGTCCTTATTTGTGGGACGCCAAATCACCTAGCCGCCAACAACAGGCTTTTTACAGCCTTCATCACGCGCAAAAAGGCACCCTACTCTTAACCGAAGAACAGGTCAGCGACGCAGACCGTGAACAGGTGTTGCTGGAACAGCAGGCTGAACAGCTGCGCCTACTGTATGTCGCCCTAACCCGCGCGAAAGAACTGCTGGTGCTGAATTTAGGCAACCCGGAAACGGCCGAACACAGCGCCATTCAATACCTATTGGCCGAGCAGCCTTTAAATTTTGATGCAGAAGGCCGCTATTTTCAGCGCCAGCCTCAGCCGCAAGACGACCCCCTACAGGTGCCTCAGGCCCACGCCAGCGAGCGCCATCAGGCGCGCCACTACACCGCGAGCCCTCGCCCGTTTGTGCTGCACACCAGCTTTTCCAGCCTCAGCCGCCACACCCAAAGCATCAGCAACTCGGATGACGTCATGCCTCAGCTCGACCCAGCCGAACACAGCACACAAAGCGTGGAAACCCTCTCGACTGCCGTCGATTTAGACACGCCCACTTCGTTCACCTTTCCCAAAGGCGCCCATGCCGGCGTTTGCCTGCATAGTCTATTGGAGCATTACGACTTCCGCTTGGCCGCCGCCGATCAGCCTAATATCGATACCTTGCGCGACATTTTGGCCCAAAGCGGCTTCGAGCCCAGCTGGTACGAACCGCTGATGCCGATGTTAGACGCCACCAGCAGCGCCTATTTAAACGCGGCTGGACATAGCCAGCTACGCGCGATTGAGCCGGGTAAGCGACTAGACGAACTCAACTTCCTGTTTTCGGCCCAAGGGTTTAATCTGCAACAGTTAAAACACACCCTACGCCAAAGCCAGTTCGGCCTACCCGAGGCCATGCATCAGGCCATCGACGCCCTCACGTTTAAAGAGGTCAATGGCTACATCAACGGCTTCATTGACCTGATTTGCCAAGACGAACAGGGCGCGGTTTACGTCATCGACTATAAATCCAATCACCTAGGCTATGAGAGCGAGCGCTACACGCCCGAAGCGCTAGTGGGTGCCATGGCAGAACACCATTATTATTTACAGGCCATGCTCTACGCCGTCGCCACCCGCCGCTATTTCCGTAGCCGCCACATGGCGCTGCCGGCGCTACACATTCGCTATTTATTTTTACGCGGCCTGCTACCCGAAAGCCAAAATGGCATTTGGTCCTGGGATTTAGACGAGGCGCTGCTGCTGCAGCTAGAGGCCTGTTTGAGCGAATAGGCTGCTGAAGTGTCTCTTTAACTTAGTTTTAAATAAGGCGGTGGCTAGGCAGCGCCTCCCTAGTAAACAAAACGAACAGGCCACGACAATGCGTCGTGGCCTGTTCGTTCAACCATATTAACCTAAGGCGCTAAGCGCTCTTTTTCCCACTCATTGTGATCCGGGTTTAATAAATACACCACCCGATCATGCAGGCGACTCGGCCGCCCTTGCCAAAATTCAACCCGATCGGGGGTCAGTACATAGCCACCCCAATGAGGTGGACGCGGCACCGACATAGGGTGTTTTAACCCAAACTGAGCCGCACGAGTCACCAAGACCGATTTACCGATGATGGTTTTACTTTGTTCACTGGCCCAAGCGCCCACTCGAGAGGCATAGGGCCGGGACGCAAAATACTCATCTGAAACAGCTTCGCTGGCCTTGGCCACCGTGCCCTCAATCCGCACCGAGCGCTCTAGCTCCGGCCAAAAAAACGTCAGCGCCGCAAATGGATGAGCGCCTAAGGCCTGGCCTTTACGGCTTTCGTAATTGGTAAAGAACACAAAGCCGCCCTCAGCCACTTCTTTGAGCAACACCACCCGCGCCGTCGGTCGACCATCGGCGCCGACCGTGGCCAAATTCATGGCCGTGGGCTCGTTTACTTGAGCATTCATGGCTTCTTTTAACCACACTTCAAACTGACTCACCGGCGACGGCAAACACTCTTTAATGGACAGCTCCTTCTTAGAGTAATCCTGTCTGATCTCGTGTAAATCCAAACTCATTCTCTGCTCCCGTAAAGCGATTAGTGACACCAATATACGCTGTTTTCAGCCCTTAGAGCGGCCTTTTTAAACGCATGCTTTGGCTTTGTTTTCTTGTCATTTTTGGCGTATAATACCGTGTTTTATCTTGAAACTTGACCCCGACATGCAATTATCAGTGATTGGTTTAAATCATCAAACAGCACCCGTCAGTATTCGCGAACGCTTGGCGTTTGCGGCACAAGTGTTGCCTGATGCTTTACAAGAGATGGTCAAAGAGCGCGTGGCCAATGAGGCCGCGATCTTGTCTACCTGCAATCGTACTGAAATTTACTGCGTGGCCAAGCCCGAACACGTCATTCAGTGGCTGGCAAAATTCCACCACATCCCTGAAGCCGACATCCGCCCTTATTTATACACCCTCGACAGCGAAAAAACCATTCGCCACGCCTTTCGCGTGTCCTGTGGTTTGGATTCTATGGTTTTGGGCGAACCACAAATTTTGGGTCAAATTAAAGATGCGGTGCGCATAGCGCAAGAACAAAACACCATTGAAACCACGCTGAACACCTTATTTCAGCGCACGTTTGCAGTGGCCAAAGAGGTTCGCTCCACCACGGCGGTAGGCGAAAGCTCGGTGTCTATGGCGGCCGCTTCGGTCAAAATGGCCGAGCGTATTTTCCCTGACATTTCTGATTTAAACGTGTTGTTTGTGGGCGCAGGTGAAATGATTGAACTAGTGGCCACCTATTTTGCGGCCAAAAACCCCAAACACATGATGGTCGCCAACCGCACCCTTAAGCGCGCGCAAGAACTGTGCCAAATGATTGGCCAAAATGCGCAAGCTTGCTTACTCAATGACTTGCCAGACATTTTAAGCCGCTACGATGTGGTGGTTTCTTCCACCGCTAGCCCTTTGCCCATCATCGGCAAAGGCATGGTTGAGCGCGCCCTCAAAGGCCGCCGCAAAAACCCCATGTTCTTGCTCGACTTAGCCGTACCGCTAGACATTGAACGTGAAGTGGGCGAATTAAGCGACGCTTTCTTATACACCGTCGACGACATTGCCAGCATTGTCGAAATCGGCAAAGAAGCACGCCAGCAGGCCGCTTCTGAGGCCGAAGGCATCATTGATGAGCGCGTGCATGATTTTCTGGCCTGGCAGGCCGCACGCAAAAACGTGCCCCTCATTGTCTCGCTCAAAGACGAAGGCGAGCGCGCGCGCCGCTACGTATTGGCCAACGCCATCAAACAGCTCAATAAAGGCATGTCTCCTGAAGACGTGCTCGAACGCTTGTCGGTGCAGCTCACCAATAAGCTCTTACATGCGCCTACGCGCGCCCTCTCGCAAGCCCAAACTCAAGACAACGACACGGTAGAAGCCATTGCCCAGGTCTACCACCTACGGAACGATTAAACACCCATGAAAGCTTCTTTATTATCGAAACTTCAACACCTTTCTGAGCGTCTTGAAGAGGTCACCCACCTTTTGGCCAGCGAACAGGCCACCAACGATATGGATCAATACCGCAAGCTTACTCGTGAGCATTCGGACATTACCCCCATCGTGGAAACCTACCACCAATACCTACAGGCCAAACAAGATCAGGTCGACGCCGAAGAAATGCTCAGCGACCCGGACATGAAAGAATTTGCGCAAGAAGAACTTCAAAGCGCCAAAGAGCGCTTAGAGCACATTGAATTTGAGCTACAAAAACAGCTGTTGCCTAAAGATGCCGACGACGACAAAAACATCTTTATCGAGGTGCGTGCGGGCACGGGCGGCGATGAGGCAGCCCTATTTGCAGGCGACCTCTTACGCATGTACACCCGCTTTGCTGAGCGCAACCGCTGGAAGGTGGAAATTGTGTCTGAACATGAATCCGACCTAGGCGGCTACAAAGAAGTGATTGCGCGTATTGAAGGCTTTGGCGCCTTCAGTAAATTAAAGTTTGAGTCTGGCGGCCACCGCGTCCAGCGTGTGCCCGACACCGAAAGCCAAGGCCGTATTCACACCTCGGCCTGTACCGTTGCGGTCATGCCCGAAGCAGACGAACTAGACGAGGTGATTTTAAACCCAGCCGACTTGCGCATCGATACCTTCCGCGCCAGCGGCGCCGGTGGTCAGCACGTGAACAAAACCGACTCAGCCATTCGCATCACCCACTTACCCAGCGGCATCGTGGTAGAGTGCCAAGACGACCGCTCGCAGCATAAAAACAAAGCCCGAGCCTTAAGCGTTTTAGCGGCGCGCATTAACGACATCAAGCGGCGCGAACAGCAAGACAAAGAAGCGGCCGAACGCAAGAGCCTCATCGGCAGCGGCGATCGCTCTGAACGCATCCGCACCTACAACTACCCACAAGGCCGCGTGTCAGATCACCGCATCAACCTGACCTTACATAAATTAGACTACATTATGGACGGCGATCTTACCGAACTGACCGACGCCTTGATTTCAGAACATCAGGCCGAGCTACTGGCTAGCCTAGGCGATTAAATCCCCAACCTCATTCTTCTACCCCAGCCGCGCTGGGGTATTTTTTTCTCTCTCTCACAGAAGCTGATGATGTCTCCCCTGTACCGTATCGATACCCTCACCCAGCTAGCAGCACCAAGCCTAGATGCTCTACTATCAGAAAGCCAAGCAGAAGGCTTTCGCTTCGTGGCTAAGCTCCTCAAAGCCTATGAGCAAGGCAGCAATCGCTTTGACCAAGCAGGTGAATGCCTCCTCGGCATGTTCACTCACGACAATGAGCTGGTGGCCATAGGCGGCTTGAATCAAGACCCTTATCAACAGAAACCACATCAGGGTCGGCTACGCCACTTTTATGTTTTATCGGCCCATCGCCAGCAAGGCCTAGGCTCTGCGCTATTGATGGCTTTAATTAACGCTGCTGTGCCACACTTCACTCACCTCACGCTCAGAACGCCAGGCACCCAGGCATCAGCCCGTTTTTATGAACGCCATGGCTTTTTACCCGTCACCTCTGAACACAACAGCCATTGCTTGGCTTTAGTGCGTTCAGACATTCATCCACAAAAAACCCATTAAGCTTAACTTAATGGGTTTTGATATTCATCCGTCCAAAGCCTTAGGCCGATTTTTTTGCTGGGGGCACAAAATCATGGGCCATAAACGAAGCCAAGGAATCATCCTTAATGTCTAGCCACGGCTTAGGCAAGGCATGAGCCATGGTACCGGTCACGGTTGAGCGATAGCAGCGGTTCCTAAACCCCATGATGTCTTCTTGCTTGTGACGCAACCATTGCTTAAACAACTCACCCTGAGCCTCAACGTGAAACTCTGGATAGTCGGTTTTTTCCCACAGATCTTTAATATAGGCGGCCTGAAAATCAATGTGTTCATCATCAGTTTCCGTGGCCGCATATTTGGCCAACCAAGCATCTTCATCCTGCTGACGCTCTTCCATATTGGGTAACTGCAAGCGGCCACACATCACATCGCGGGCAAACCAAGCCTGAGTGTCAAACATATTAAAGGTGAAATACTGATCTTGCATGCCCAGATACATCAATTTAGGCTGGCTTTGATAGAAAATGCCTTTGTACAGTTTTTTAGGATAGAGGCAATTATCCGTCTGCAAGCGTAAATGGTCGGGTAAAAACGGAAACGAAAACTGATAGCCTGTGCAAAATACAATGGCGTCAACGTCGGTATGACTGCCATCAATAAAGTAGGCGGTTTTGCCCTCAATGCGCGACAGCTGCGGGCGCTCTTCAAAACCTTCGGGCCAATCAAAGCCTAAGGGTTGGCTGCGATAGCTGTAGACAATGGAATCAGCACCATATTTATAACACTGTGAGCCGATGTCTTCAGCCGAATAGCTACTGCCCACCAGCAGTAAACGCTTGCCGGTAAACTCTTGCGCATCGCGAAAATCATGGGCGTGTAATACGCGGCCGGGGAAGCGGCTTAAGCCGGCCACTTCTGGATAGCTTGGCGTGGAAAAGTGGCCCGTTGCCACCACTACATAGTCAAACGTTTCCGTAACCTGTTCGTCTTTTTCGTGGTCCATTACCGTGACCGAAAAGGTCTCGGTTTCGGCCGAGTAGTCCACCCAACGTACGGCGGTATTAAAGCGGATGTATTGGCGAATGTGGTTTTTTTCTACCCGCCCAACAATATAGTCTTTCAGCACCGCCCGTGGCAAATACGAGGGCATAGGCTGTTCAAAATGTTGATCAAATGAATAGTCGGCAAACTCTAGGCCTTCCTTGGGGCCGTTCGACCACAGGTAGCGATACATACTGCCGTGCACGGGCTCTCCGTGCCGATCCAAACCGGTCTCCCAGTTGTAACGCCATAATCCGCCCCAGTCGGCCTGTTTTTCAAAGCACACAATGTCGGGAATATCATGGCCTTGATCGCGCATCGCGGCAAAGGCTCGTAACTGTGCTAAGCCACTCGGGCCTGCACCTAAAATAGCGACTCTTTTTTTCAAACGGTTCTCCTTCATTCATACTAAATCGCTCTTTACCTTACAGATATTTTTTTTGCGCCACAATGTTGCCAAACACCACCATCCATGTTAATCCCCATATTATTCAATCACCTATAATACACCATAAAATGACAAAAGTATAAAATTTCATAGGCATGATTTTACCCCGTTAAAATCGCATGGTAGAGCCAGAGAAAGACCACCGTGAACACGCCTTTAAAAGCCCATACTCGCCTCTTATCTAACACCCATTCAATCGGCGAGTGCCCCTAGCCCACCTAGCCTAGCGACGAATCAAGGTCACATCGATGGCCAAAACCTAGGCCGCGAACACAGAAGCCAATCCAGCTGCGGCTTGAGCACTTCTAAGCGCCCGTTTCATAGCGGCGACAGGCCGTTAAAAGAGCCGTCTCAACGCCGTCAAACCACACTTATATTGATTGTCAATAACTATCAATATTTAAATATTCGATAATATTTACAATCAAAAAAAGCCTTTTTATTTAAAAAACGCAGCCAAAAACCAAAAAAAAACGGCCTTGACGGCCGCTTTTCTTATTCAAAAATCATTAAAACAGGATGATTTTAACCTTAATCACCCCGTTTTACCCCGGTATAAGCCTGGTCTTCGGCCACAATAAAGCTGTAGGCCATGGCCAATTCGGTGAGCCGATTTTGGCCATAGCTGTGGCCGCTATTCATGTCGGTATGCAATAAGATGGGGGCCTTACCCTGCTGATGACGCTTCAGTTTGGCCACCCACTTGGCCTGCTCCCAGTACGGCACCTGCGTGTCAAAACGGCCTGAAGTCACCAAAAGGGCTGGGTAAGCCTGTTTTTTAACCTGCTCATAAGGCGCATAGCTACGAATATAAGCGCCATACTCAGGCTGATTAGGATTGCCCCACTCTGAATACTCTTGCTTAGTCAGGGGTAAAGTATCGTCCATCAAGGTATTCAATACATCCACAAACGGGCGCTGCGCCACGATGGCTCGATAGCGCTCAGGCGCCTCATTCGCCACCACGCCCATCACCAGCCCACCCGCGCTTTCGCCCATGGCATAGGTGCGCTTAGGGTCGCCATAGCCGGCTGCCTGTAGGCCAATGGTGCTTTGAATAAAATCGTCAAAGCTGTGCTTTTTGCTCAAGCCTTTGCCTGCCTCATGCCAGGCGCTGCCAAGCTCACCCCCGCCGCGTACGTGTACAATGGCGTAAACAAAGCCGCGATCCAAAAAGCTTAAGCGATTGGCACTAAAGCGTGGTGCCATATTGCTGCCATAGGCGCCGTAGGCATAAACAATCAACGGGTTTTTACCCGCCTGAAACAGGCTTTTTTTATACACCAAGGTCACCGGCACCTTGACGCCATCGCTGCTGGGCAACCACAGGTATTCACTGGCGTAGTCTGCCGCCACATAGCTCGCGACGGCTTTATCTGACTCAACGCGCAAGTGATTGCTGCTTAAATCCAGCGCCTCAATGCGGCTCGGCGTGGTTAATGACGTGTATTGATAGCGTAAGGTATTGTCCCCCTCGCTGTGGCCAGTTTTTAACTCAATCAAATAGTTGGGATCATTAAAGCTTAAAGCCTCGCGCTGAGCGCTGTGGCGGTTAATCTTGGTCAACACGGGGCGGCCTTGATCACGGGTAAGCACCACCCACCAATCTTTTAACACCACATAATCTTCGACCTCACCTAAACCTTGACTGACGTTCTGCCAGCCATCGGCCAAATTTTTGGCCGTATACAGCGCAAACTCACCATCGCGATTGCTGTGCAGATAAAAATCTTCGCCCACGTGCGCCACATAATACTCAACCTTGGCCTGCAAGGGCCGTACCAAGCGTGGCTGAGCTTGGGCAGCATTTTGGCCACGATCAATCAACAGGCTTTGCGAGGCGGTGGCGCCTGAATCATTAATCACCAAATAGGCGTCTGAAGTGCTCAGATACAGGCCCAGATTATGATGATCATTCATGGCCTCATACACCAACACATCGGCGCTGACGGGCGAACCTAAGCGGTGGCGATAAACTTGATAGGGCCGAATGGTCTGGGCTTCGTTTTTCACGTAATACACCCAAGCCCCATCGCGTGAAAAATAGGCCTGACCGTTGGTTTGGGCGATCTTTTCTGGCAGCGCTTTTTGGGTTTGGGCATCATAAAAATGCAGCGTGTATTCACGCGTCCCCACTCTATCCTCACCAATGGCCAACACCGTGCCTTGCGCATTCAAACGAGCTTGGCCTGCGGCATAATACCTGCCCTTTTCTACCTTTGGCGTATACACTGAGCGCCACGGAGCGGCTTGGTTAGACTGAGCCAGCGGCCTGATCTGATAGGCTTTTTGCGCGCTGCGTGGGCCGCCCACGGGGCAGCTTTGCAATTGGTAGGCACCGCTTAAAGTCACGTCGCAGTCTTGCGCCTGAGGCGGGCTGACTTGGGCCTGCATTTCGCCCAAAATCGTTTGATATAGGCCGTCATGGCGTTTGAAATAGGCCTGACTCAGCTGGTTTTCTTGAGCCAAATAATCAGCCACGGGCGCGCTTAAGGCTTCGCCTTTGTTTTTCAGCCAGTCATCGCTCACTGGCGTGCGCGCCTGAACGTTGGAGAGGCTAGCCGCCATCGCGGCCAGCAGTACAATAGAAGATATAGATTGATTCATATGGGCGTACTTTAATTAAAAAAGCCGCTGTTTCCAACGGCTGTGTTTTGATCCCTTAATTAGGGGCATACCAAACGTAATCTGCATGCTCTGGCAATACTTTGGCCTCGGGCTGGGCCAAAATCACTACTTTCACCTCAGCCCGATTACCCAAGTCCTGTAGATGCAGCGGCGCGCCTAGGTTTTTCACCACATGGTAGGCGCCAGCAATCAGCATCGTTGGCTTAGGTGCCGCCATCACGGCCTCGGCCATTTTTCGGTCACGGTGCTGCTGCACCGCCAGCATGGCGTCTAAGTCGGCGCCTTCATGCATGCCATCAATGACTTTGGCTAATTCAGCCTTCACTTCGGGACGAGCATGTAAGCGGCCCGACAGCACCGGTTTGTCTTGATAAATCTGCCTCATCGGCTCACGATCAAGATTGGCTTCCAGTACGGGCGCAGGCTGACGTAGCAGCTGATTCATCAGATCCCGGTACTGCGTCCACGTCCAGCCCGTTTGCCAGTCGGTCGCCTGCACCACTTTATCCGCACGCAGATGACCGCCACCGTTTAAAAATGTCTGCGTTTTGCTGACTTTAGCCTGTTGCTTGGGCTGCAGCATTTCCAACACAAAGCTCCCCTGAGGCCGTGCTTGCGGTAAAGTAGCCACCAGCCACTGCTCCATCTGATGGTGTGTGATCTGGTCGTGCTTCTCGCCCACCAACACGATGTCGGCCTTGGCCAACTCAACCGCCAACTGCGCGGGCGTCAGCGTGGCTTGCGTGCGTAAATCCACGATGCGGCCGCTGCTGGCAACGGCTTCTAGGCTGGCTTGATCCACCGCTGGCGGCGGTGCAATGCTGCTGCAGGCGCTTAAGGCTAAGGTGCTGGCCAAAACGATGGCTAATTTTTTCAACATGGTGCCTCCTTAAAATTTCATTGATAGGCCAAGGCTGTAGGTACGGCCGCTGCCGGTGCCGGCGTCCATAGGCGAACCCAAGGTCGCACGGCTTAAGGCATGAGAATGCTGTTTATTGGCGACGTTGGTTACGTTTACCGTCACAACGGCCTCTTTACCAAAGGTATAAGTCGCAAACAAATCAACCAGTTTAGGATTTTTACGCAAAGGTTGGTCAATTAACTCTTGGTTGTCGAAATCATAGCCGCCAGGCGCTAAACTATGACCAGTGTGACTGATTCGAGTACCCAAAACCAACGCATCATTTAGCCAGCGGCTGCCCAAAGTTACATCCCAATACGTTTCAGGCAAGTCACTGATGCGGCCTACGCCAAATTCGGCCATAAAATCGCGTGGCAAATTGGTTTCTGTTTTACTCCAGCTCACCGTCGCATACACACGACCTATGTCATAGCGTCCTTCTACCTCAAAACCTTTAATGGTTGATGTCCCAGGTGCATTTGCATACAGGCCATAAGCGCCATCGAGGCCATCATCATCAATACCACATGTGATAGGCAGGCCTAAACCCGTATCACATAAGTAGTACTGCTCATTAAAGATGTAATTTTTAATTTTATTATTAAAATAGTTTACTTTTAAACGTAAGCTGTCGTCGCTGTGTAAAAATCCATTTTTAAACACGTTAAAGCCTAGCTCTCGGTTCTCTGAGCTTTCAGGCTTTAAAAAGATGTTCATCCCAATGGGGCGATTATGCAAATCAGGGTAAAACACTTCTTGTATCGTGGGTGAACGGCTTGTTTTAGACCATTTACTATAAACTTGTAACCAATCTGTAGCCTGATAGGCTAGGCTCACGCTGGGGTTAAAGTCATGGGATTTAGTGTATTCTTGAGCACCGCCTAAGGTACCCGTTAATTGAGCACACACCAAAACGTATTCACCACAGGCTGCCGTATTTCCTTTAAGCTGATAGCGATTATGAGCCAACCCAAATGCACCGGACCAAGCGCCTTTTTCCCAATCCAAAGCCGTAAACAGGCTTTTTTGTAGACTTTCCCCATGCGATAGGTCTCGCTGCTGTTCTTGAGCCAAATTACTTTCATAACGTACTCGATGCAGCTTAAGGCCATTTACCCATTTAAAATCTACATCGCCCACCTGCCACTCACTGGTATTCTGTAACGTCATCCCCACAGCAGGGCTAGTGGTCTTTTTACCATGCATACGGTCATGGGTATTTTTGTCCGTATAAAACTGCGACATTTTATTATAGTTGAGGTTAAATGCCACCTTCACCCAATCAGACATCGGGTCATATTCATATTTCAAATAATTCGTTCGATTCACCACCTTCATCGGGGTTAAGTTATTTTCAAACTCACTGCGATTCACCAAATGGCTCAACTCTATGCTTTGTTCTTCATCTGGCCGAATATGAATTTTAAACAATTCAGACTGAGCATCTTTATTACTGCTCTGATAAATATTTTCTTCTCCAGCAGCATTTTCATACTGACTCGTTTTACGCTGCGTTCCTGCAAAAATGGCACCCACAGAACCCTGCCCGCCAAAAGCGGTTTCTTTAAATGCCGCACTGAGTAAATTATTATAACCATAGCCATTACTGCCAAAACGATACAGAGCCTTTGCCCCCCAGCGGCGGCCATCTTGAACCAAATCATCTACGCCAATGGTTCTAAAATTCACGGCACCACCCAAAGAGCCAGCACCATCAGCACCATTAACGCCACCGCGCTGCACGTCTATACCTACTAAAAGATTTTCATCAACATAAGCCGTCGTGCCGCTAGAGCCATGCGCAGGATTACTTTGAAAGCCAGCCTGCTGCACGCCATCAATCATGGTATTCACGCGGCCAAAGCCTTCCATGCCACGGATGTTCACCTGTATCCCTGGTTGGCCCACGTCGTGCTGGGTAAACGTGCCTGGAATGCCCCTTAAAATGCTGGTGGCGCCCTCGCCTAGGGTATCTTCACCACGATGGCTGACGCCCCCTATGGTTTTAAACGGTTTGTCGGCAGGCGTGACCTTTTTGCCGATGACGACGACGGTGTCTAATTTAGCGGTGTCGGCTTCTGCTTTGGCTTCGTCGGCCCAAGCCATGTTTTGACCCAAAAACGGCAACAACAAGCCCAATAAAATCTTATTGGGCTTAAACGGTGAAACAGTCATGATTTTTATCTACCCGGTGTGTGTGATTGCAAATAGTAATGTGAATGAGAACGATTATTATTTTAATAAAAGGTCGAAGTTTATAGTGAATGAAGTAAATCTGCAATCTTTTTTAGCCGCGTTCGTTCACACCGTTGTCACACCCAAGCGGCAGGCATAAAAAAAGCCGCCTCAAACGAGGCGGCTTCCTACATGCACAAGACATGGATTATTTTGCTGGATTCATTTCTTTAGCCAAATACATATGGGTTTCCACCACGGTATCTGGGTTCAAAGAGATGGTTTCAATGCCTTCTTCAACCAACCACTTAGCGAAGTCTTGGTGGTCAGAGGGGCCTTGGCCACAAATACCGATGTACTTATTGGCTTTGCGACAGGCGCTGATGGCCAAATGCAGCATGGCTTTCACCGCAGGGTCGCGCTCATCGAAGGTCGCGGCAATTGGGCCACCGCTGTCACGGTCCACGCCCAAGGTTAGCTGGGTCATGTCGTTAGAGCCGATAGAGAAACCATCAAAGAAGGCCAAGAATTGGTCAGCCAAAATCGCATTGGTTGGCAACTCGCACATCATGATCAAGCGTAGGCCGTTTTTACCGCGCTCTAAGCCATTCTCTTTCAGTGCTGCCACAACTAATTCAGCTTCTTTTAGGGTACGCACAAACGGAATCATGATTTCGACGTTGGTTAAACCCATCTCGTCACGAACGCGTTTCAAGGCTTGGCACTCTAAAGCGAAGCAGTCTTTGAAGTCTTCAGACACGTAACGTGCTGCACCACGGAAGCCCAACATTGGGTTTTCTTCGTGTGGTTCGTAAGCAGCGCCACCAATCAAGTTCGCGTATTCGTTTGATTTAAAATCAGACATGCGCACAATCACTTTACGTGGGTACACAGAGGCGGCCAAAGTAGACACGCCTTCGGTGATTTTATCCACGAAGAAGTCAACTGGCGTGGCGTAACCGGCGATACGGTCAGTGATCACCTGTTGCAAACCAGAATCTTGCTTGTCAAACTCAATCAAAGCTTTCGGGTGAATGCCGATTTGACGGTTGATGATGAACTCCATACGCGCCAGGCCAATGCCTTCGCTAGGCAGGCTGGCAAAGCTAAACGCCAACTCTGGATTGCCCACGTTCATCATGATTTTCACTGGAGACTCAGGCATATTGCCCAAGGCCAAATCAATCACTTCAACATTTAACAAACCTTCGTAGATCAAGCCGCTGTCGCCTTCGGCACAGCTCACGGTCACTTCTTGGCCTTCAGTCAAGACTTGAGTAGCGTCGCCACAGCCCACCACGGCAGGAATGCCTAATTCACGGGCGATAATCGCCGCGTGACAGGTACGACCACCACGGTTGGTCACGATGGCGGCAGCACGCTTCATCACTGGCTCCCAATCTGGGTCAGTCATGTCGGTCACCAACACGTCACCAGGCTTAACCTGATCCATTTGCGACGCATCTTTAATCAAGCGTACGCGGCCTTGGCCTACTTTTTGGCCAATCGCGCGGCCTTCACACAACACCGCAGATTTCTCGTTAATGCGGTAGCGACGCAAGGTCTCTACGCGGCCTTCTTGAGATTTAACGGTTTCAGGACGGGCTTGCAAAATGTAGATTTTGCCATCCAAGCCATCACGACCCCACTCGATGTCCATCGGACGACCGTAATGAGATTCAATGGTCAAGGCGTATTGTGCCAATTCGTTGACTTCTTCGTTGTTGATCGAGAACAGTTTACGATCAGCTTCATCAACGTCAACGGTGCGTACAGAACGACCGGCCTGAGCGGCATCGGTGAATTCCATACGGATTAATTTAGAACCCATGGTTTTGCGCAGAATCGCAGGGCGACCGGCTTTTAAGGTTGGTTTGTGTACGTAGAATTCATCAGGATTCACCGCACCTTGAACCACGGTTTCGCCTAGGCCGTAAGATGAAGTGATGAACACCACGTCTTCAAAACCAGACTCAGTGTCGATGGTAAACATCACGCCAGAAGCACCCTTATCAGAGCGAACCATGCGCTGTACACCAGCAGACAAAGCCACGTCGGCATGGGCAAAGCCCTTGTGCACGCGGTAAGAAATGGCGCGGTCATTGTATAAAGAAGCAAATACGTGTTTCATGGCTTCTTTAACGTTGTCCAAACCATTAATGTTTAGGTAAGACTCTTGCTGACCCGCAAATGACGCATCAGGCAAGTCCTCAGCCGTAGCAGAAGAACGAACGGCCACAGAAATTTCTGCGCCATTAGCATCGGCCACCATTTTGTCCCAAGCCTCTTTAATGTCGGCATCCAACTGCTCTGGGAATGGCGTGTCGATAATCCATTGGCGGATTTCTTTGCCCACTCGAGCAAGTTCGTTCACATCATCGACATCTAATGCATCTAATGCTTGGTTAATTTTGTCATTTAAGCCATTGTGCGCCAAAAAGACACGGTATGCTTCAGCAGTGGTCGCAAAACCACCTGGGACGCGAACGCCTTTAGAAGCCAATTGACTAATCATTTCGCCTAAAGAGGCATTTTTACCGCCCACGCTTTCGACATCAGTCATGCGCAAGTTTTCAAACCAAATAACGTAGTTTTCAGCCATGTTGTAACATCCAGAAGGAAGATTGGGGAAATTAAAGAAAATTCAGGGGTACATTCTAGCCCTTACAGGCTTTTATGTCATGCCCTTTTGTCAATTTAATCCCTCAGTCAATTTTAAAGGTCCGCTGATTTTCATCAATAAAGATTAAAAGGGGGTTGTATCCACTTGTAAACACAGTAGAATCAAAAGTTGTCGCATAAATTGGCCTGAAACAGAAAACGACCAATTCGTTGTATTTAATATAATATGTCAAAAACAACCGTAATTCTTAAGCAGATAAAGAAAAATATTCATCTGGAAAAACATTATGCCAGATCAAGCCTTTTGCTCTGCTGTTTTTAACAACATCAGCCTAACTCAGGAACCTCCATCATGACGCAGCCTATCCGCCACGCTTTTTTTGTCTCCGACCGTACCGGCATTACTTCAGAAGGCCTAGGGGATGCGCTTTTAAATCAGTTTGAACAATTTCAATTTAAAAGAACCACCTTCCCTTTCGTTGATTCTGAAGAAAAAGCCCGTGAAGTCGTGCGTAAAATCAACGAAGTGGCCACCCAAAGCGAAAAGAACCCCTTGGTATTCTCCAGCATCGTAGACCAGGCCACCCGTGATTTAATTAAATCCAGTAAGGCCACTCACTATGACTTTTACGATGCCTTCATCACCAATATGGAAAACGAACTACAGGCCAAAGCCACCCGCGCCGTCGGCCGTACCCACGGCATCAGCAATACAGAAGCCTACGATGCCCGTATGGATGCGGTGAACTTCACCCTCAACCACGACGACGGCATCAGCTCGAAAGAGCTACAGCTGGCCGACGTGATTTTAGTGGGCGTGTCGCGCTCAGGTAAAACCCCAACCTGTTTATACTTAGCCTTACAGTATGGCATTCGCGCCGCTAACTATCCCTTAACCCCTGACGATTTGGATTTAGGCAGCAGCGAGCTGCCGAAAATGCTTAAGCCCTACCGCCACAAGCTGTTTGGCCTCACCATTGAACCGGCACGATTACACCAAATTCGGACTGAGCGTCGCCCAAACTCTAAATACGCCAGTATTGAAAACTGTCGCTCTGAAGTCAACGAAGCGGAATCCATGTTCCGTCAGCACGGCATTGAGTTTCTCAGCACCACGCATAAATCGGTCGAAGAATTGGCCGCCAGCATTTTGCAGCAAACAGGCCTAGAGCGCCGCTGCTAAGCTGAGCTAGCCCCGCTTCCCATCGCGTCACCCCAGCCTAAAATCACACGAGCGCTGGCGTGGCGCTTTTTCTATGCCGCACGCTTTGTCTCATTCATATCGGGGTATTTAGCCCAACACCCAGCGTCTTTTGCCCTACCCAGCAATGGAACCTTTTACCTATTGCTGGCTCAGTACAATCATGATTTAATCTTTTCATCCCTCATTTGTGAATAAAATCAACAATGAAAACACACTTATTATATGCACTATTACTGGCCACTTTAGTGGTTGCAGGCTGTTCATCATCAACCAAGCCGATCACTAAACCCCGCCCGAACCAAGTCTCAACTGCCTATAACTACAACCATCAAAATCACGTCTTGTCTTATCAAGACCCTGAATACGACCGCTTAGAAATGATGGTGGGGCTAGAGCTGAACATAGACCCCCGCTTAATTGGCGCCATCCGTGTGGCGGGCGAGCGCTCTAACGCCAACCAAATCTCACGCTCTGGCGCCCGCACCGTCTACCAAATTCTGCCCAAAACCCGCGCCGCCTTAATTAAGTTGTATAAAGTTGATCCATATCAATCTTCCTATCATGCCGCACTTGGCGCCGGCTATTTATTAAAAGAGAATCTGATTCGTAATCAGGGCAACGTTGATGCGGCCGTCGGTGAATACAACAGCGGCCTGTATCGAGAAAACTGGACCCAATCTACGCAGAATTATCGCCAGCGGGTGCAGCAATACCTCAACCAGCTGTAACCCTATGCCAGAAATAATGCCGTCGAAAAACAATTAAACCCATAGGGTTTTGTGTTTACGGCCGTATTTGGCTATAATTCAAACTTTATCTTTATTGATACTCAAGGATGCACAGCATGGGCTTTTTGCAAGGCAAAAAAATCTTAATCACCGGTATGATTTCAGAGCGTTCTATTGCGCATGGCATCGCCAAAGCGTGTCATGAACAAGGGGCTGAATTGGCCTTCACCTACGTGGTAGATAAATTAGAAGAACGCGTGCGCAAAATGGCCGCCGAGTTTGGTTCTGATTTGGTGTTCCGCTGCGACGTTCAGAACGACGACGAAATCACCGCCCTATTCACCGACCTCGCCAAGCACTGGGATGGTCTGGACGGCCTGGTTCACGCCATTGCGTTTGCACCGCGTGAATCACTTAACGGCGACTTCCTAGACAGCCTCAGCCGCGAAGCTTTCCAAGTGTCTCACGATGTGTCTAGCTACAGCTTCCCAGCCTTGGCTAAGGCCGCTCGCCCGATGATGCGAGGCCGTAAATCCTCACTATTGGCCTTAACCTACCTAGGCGCCGTACGCGCCATTCCGAACTACAACGTCATGGGTTTGGCCAAAGCCAGCTTAGAAGCCTCGATTCGCTTCACCGCTGCCGCAGTCGGTAAAGACGGCATTCGCTGTAATGGCATTTCTGCTGGCCCGATTAAAACCTTGGCCGCCTCTGGCATCGCCAACTTTGGTAAATTATTGAGCCACGTAGCCGAACAAAACCCATTGGGCCGCAACGTGACCACTGAAGAAGTCGGCAACGTAGCCGCCTTCTTGATGTCTGACTTAGCCTCTGGCGTCACCGGTGAAATCACCTATGTTGACGGTGGCTACAGCGTCAATGCCTTAAGCGTGCCTGAAGAACAGTAATCGATCATCAGACACTCCATACAACGACGCCTTGACCTTAAGGCGTCGTTTTTTATCGCCCCATACTGGGAAAATCTGCTTAAAAATGGCACAATCGCTGCAAGCCTGAGGCAGACATGCCCAAGCCATACTGCTAACTACCCCCTGACCAGAAAGCCAGCATGCCGACGTCGAGCACCAAAGCCACCCTTTACGGCTTAATCGCCATTTTACTGTGGAGCACCGTAGTGGGCATGATCCGCAGCGTCAGTGAGCATTTTGGCCCTATTGGTGGCGCAGCGCTGATCTACACCGTGGGCAGCATTGGCTTATTGCTCGTCCTAGGTCGCCCAAGGCTCAGCCAATTTCCTAAAGCCTATCTCTGGCTTGGCAGCCTTCTCTTTGTCGCTTATGAGCTGTGTTTGTCGCTATCGCTTGGCTTTGCCGACAATCGCCATCAGGCCATTGAGGTCAGCATGCTGAACTATTTATGGCCCTGCTTTACCCTCGTGCTGGCCCTCATACTCAACCGTCAAAAAATACGCTGGTGGCTCTACCCTGGTATCCTGCTGTCGCTGTTTGGCATTGGCTGGATTCTCAGCGGTGAAGGCAGTTGGTCGCCACAAAACATGTTGGCCAACGTCATCAGCAACCCCTTAAGCTATGGCCTCGCCTTTAGCGGCGCCGTCATCTGGGCCATCTACTGCAACCTTACTCAACGTCTGGCAAAGGGCCACAATGGCATCACCTTCTTCTTTATGTTGACTGCCCTGGCCCTGTGGATACAATATGGTTCCAGCCACGAACCAGCACTGCACGTTAACTGGTCGGGCGCCATAGCCGTTGGCTTTGCTGGCGCAGCTATGGCCTGCGCCAACGGTCTGTGGAACGTGGGCATGTTGCGCGGCAACCTCACCCTACTGGCCACCGCGTCTTACTTTACGCCGGTGTTGTCTACTTTTTTTGCCGCCACCTTGCTCAGCCAAAGCCTGTCGTGGACGTTTTGGCAAGGCGTACTGATGGTGACGCTAGGCTCACTCTTATGCTGGTTAGCCACTCGTTCGCCCGCTCCCACTCCCCCCATTAAACCTTAAGGATGCCTCATGCCCTTTTCTGATCAAGACAAAACCGCCCTGCTGGCCCTTAAAGGCGTCGGCCCTACCATCATCAAACGCCTAGAAGAAATGGGCTTTCACGATTTGGCTGCGCTTAGTCAGGCCAATGTGGCCGACATCACCCAAATGGCGTCTGAAATCACGGGTTCTACCTGCTGGCGCAACAGTCCTCAGGCCAAGGCTGCTATAGCCTCTGTAATAAATTATGCAAAAAGTCAGATTTAATCTGGCTCTCTACTCTAATATTGATTAGAATTGCTTTGTCTTAAACCAACTATTACTTATAGGTACCCAATCATGTCTTTTGTTAAAGAGTTTCGCGATTTCGCCATGCGTGGCAACGTTATTGATTTAGCAGTGGGTGTGGTGATCGGTGGCGCATTCAGCGGCATCGTGAAATCACTGGTGGACGATGTCATCATGCCACCTATTGGCTATGTCCTCGGCGGCGTGGATTTTTCCAATCTGTTTTTCACCATTAAAGAAGGCGCCACGGTCGCTGGCCCCTATCCTTCCGTTGCCGCCGCTCAGGCAGCCGGTGCCGTTACCCTAAACATTGGTCTCTTTATCAATGCCCTCATCAGCTTCTTAATCGTGGCCTTCGCCATTTTCATGCTGATTAAGGCCATCAATAAAATCACCCATGCCCAGAAAAAAGAAGCCGAACTGGCGCCAGCGCCCGAAACCAAAGAATGCCCTCGCTGCCTTTCTAGCGACATTCCGGTCAAGGCCACTCGCTGTTCACACTGTACTTCTGACCTATAAGGTTTAGGCGTTTTTAAATAAATAAAGCCAGCATATGCTGGCTTTATTTATGGCTAAAAATCCTTACAGCAAGGCTTCTGGCGACTCAGGCAGAATCTGGCCACCATCAATAATAATGGTTTGGCCGGTGATGAATGCGGCCTCTTTAGAGGCTAAGAAGCAGGCTGCATGGCCAATATCCTCTGGCGTACCTAAAGTATGGGTGGGCACTGCCGCCTTCATTTGATTTAAATACGCATCGCCCTGAGCCTGTAGGCCAGCGGTTAAGATATTGCCCGGCATCACCGCATTCACCGTAACCCCCACCTTGGCATATTCTAGCGCCGCGCTGCGCATAAAGCCGAGCTGGCCAGCCTTACTCGCACCATAATGGCTCCAACCAGGAAAGCCGGTCACGGCCCCGGTAATAGAAGAAGTAATCACCACGCGACCATAGCCTTGAGAGGCCATTACTTTTAATGCTGCTTGAACCACAAAGAACATACCCTTGAGGTTAACGTCGTGCATTAAATCCCAATCTGCCTCCGTCATGTCGGCCAAAGTGGCCTGCGGGAAAATACCGGTATTCGAACACAAAATATCTAAGCGCCCTTCTTCTGCCACAATCTCTTTGACCACGTCTTGGCAGGCTTTTTGATCAGTGACGTTCAATGGCTTAAATACCCCATTAATTGCCGCAGCCGCCTGAGGGCCTGCGATCGCGTCAATATCGGCAATCACCACCTTTGCCCCAGCACGTGCCAATACGGTGGCAATGCCCAAACCAATGCCGTTGGCGCCGCCCGTGACTAAGGCCACCTGATTATTTAATTTAAACATTAACGCCTCCTATTAATTAATATTAATAACAAACCTACGCCATCCCTCAGCCAGCGTCTGGCCATCAATCAACCACGCCCTCTTGATTTGGCCCTGACCTAAACGACGGCATCCGCCCAGATGTGATGAATGCCCGCCTTTAATAGCTGTAGCATTTCATTTTCTTCTTGGCCTTCTGGGTAAATAAACGACAGCTGCTCGGTCATAAAATACGCAGGCAATACCTTAATCAAACCCTTTTGCTGCGCCTCTAAAGCCTCATCCTCACGCACCAAAGCTAAGCCCACTTCGGCTGCAACCAAGTCGATGGCGGCAGAGATGTGGTCGCAGGTGGTCACGTGTTTGGGGCTAAAGTTGTGTTGGCGATAAAACTCGATCATGAGTTTACCTAGGGATAAAAACTGTGAAAACTGAATCCATGGATAATGAGCCAAAGCGTCATCTTCGGCATCAGCTAAGGCCCCATACCAAGCAGCCGGGCAAATCAGCACGTAGCGAAACTCTGACAACACGAGACTGTGCACGTTACGGTAGGGGTTTTTACCCAGGTAGAAGCCAGCGTCCAATTCTTTTTTACGCACCTGATTCAAGACAGCGCCGCTGATGTCGATGCTCAACTGAATGTCTAGAGTCGGGATTTGCTGCAGTAAAAACTGCACCAGATGGCCGATCTTAAGTGAAGGAGTGGGATGGATCATGCCGATTTTCACCTGAGCAACATAGTCTTCACTCAAGCGTTTAGCAAACAGTTCAACTTGATAAACCTGATTCAAGAGATGCTCGGCCTTAGGTAAAAAGGCCGCTCCTGCGGGCGTGGGCACCATGCCTTGTGCCGTACGCAAAAACAGCGCCACATCTAGTTTTTTTTCCATGGCCTTGATCTGTGCCGTCACGGCAGGCTGGGACAAGTGCAAGGTTTCTGCCGCTTGAGTGAGGTTACCGTGGTTGGCCACCGCAATGAAACTTTTGATCTGGTTTAAATCCATAAAGCTCCTTTCTCCCCTTTTACTCTAGTGAACAAAGGGTTTTATGATTCTTTTTGTCTCTCTACTTTACCCTAAAATCATTGGGGCATCTATGCCAAATGTTTGTGCAGCACACAATCTTAAAGCCATCATGCGCACGACCACATCAGCGTATTTTCCAGAGTCATGCTGCATCAAACCCTATAGGCAGCTTGATTACCCTCTAGCCAGCCAGTCCTCTAGGCCTGTATTTTGAAGCTCATCAATGACCATGCTGTGCTTTATCTAGCCAATCAACCCTCGCCCACCTGAGCCACATACCCATTGCCCACCTCAGCCTTGAGCAATTGCACCAATTTCGCCACAATCAAGTAAAAACCCTCAATTAACCAAGGTTAAGATTGCATTCTTACAGCAGCTGTGTTCTATTCATTCATATTGTATATATAACATGATAAAAATCAGATTACCCAATAGCTTAATCACAAAAAAGGAGTGTATTCAATCAGCTTTTAATTGGCCTACGCAGTCGTTTATTCAGCTTTCATCATGTTTCGTCCCGATTAATGTCCTTCATACACGCTGGAGTACTCATGAAAAAAAGAATCTTAATCGTCGGTGGCGGCACCGGCGGTACCATGTTGGCCAACCTATTGGCCCGTAAGCTACAAAAAGAAATCCTGGGTAAACAGGTTGACTTAACCCTACTCTCGGATTCGCCTGTCCACTATTACAAACCGGCCTTTATGTATGTGGCCTTTAATATGTTCTTCAAAGAAGAACTACAGCGCCCACAGCAAAGCCTGTTGCGCCCAGAAATTAATTTCATTGTGGATAAGGCCATTTCTTTCGACCTACCCAATAACACCTTAAAAACCCAATCAGGCAAACAATACGGCTACGACATTTTGGTCTTTGCTACCGGCTGCGTCCCTCGTCCTGACCGCATTGAGGGCCTATCCGAAGCGGGCGACCATTTCTATCAATACGCTGCTTCACGCCAATTAGCGGACAAACTGGCCACGATCGAAAAAGGCCGCATTTTCATCACCGTTACCTTCCCTGAAACGCCAAACGTGCCGCACCAGTGTGGCATCGCCCCGATTGAAACCACGCTGATGCTGGACGACTACCTACGCAAGCGAGGCGTTCGTGACGCCATTGAAATCGTCTACACCTACCCAACCGTGTCTCAGCTCTTACGCAACTGCTTATTCTTACAGCGCCCTGTTGGCGAAGCCATGCCCAGCATATTTGCCAGCAAAGGCATCCAGAGCAACCGCGGTTTTACCTTAGATCGAGTAGATCCTGATCGCAAAATTGCCTATTCCAAAGAAGGTACGGAAGAGCCGTTTGACATTCTCATGAGTACGCCGCCGATCACCGCAGTCGAGGCCGTGCGTAATCTAGGCATCAGCCCCTATGAAAATGGCGAGGGCTGGCTGCCCACCGACCACCAAACGCTACAGGTTTACGGCCAACCGGGCGTCTACGTCATCGGCGATACGGTGGACCTACCCGTCAGCAAGGCTGGCGGTACCTGCCACAACCAGGCGGGCGTCATTGCTGACAACATCTGCGCCGAACTGCGCATTGGCTATCCCATCAGCCACTACGATGGCAAGGTACAGGCCGTGGCCCAAATGGGCCTCAATGCTGGGATGCCGTTACAGTATGACTACCTCAACGACGTGATCCCAACCCCGCCCACCAAGGTAGGCGGCATGTTGCGTAACGGCTTTAATCGTGGACTATACTGGGCCGCCATTCGCGGTCTGGTTTAAGGAGCATCAGATGAACGAAACCCCAACCCCAAACAGCACCCATACTGATCCTTTATCAATCTTAAAAACCTTAGAGAATGATCAAGGTTTGGCTGAGCTGCTGACCAAATTACATCCGCTGATCGCCGGCAACCGCTTGCATAATTTAGTCGATGTCCTGTCTCTCATGTCCGACTTGGTAGACATTTCCGACAACGCCATCGTCGAAAAACTCTCTGGCGTTTTTGAAGGCGTGGTCAGCACCACATGGGAAGCCGGCAGCGCCCTAAGCATGGCTCACACCGAGCTACAGTTTAACCAAGAGAAGCATACACTGCGCTCGACCTACGCCCTACTCAAGCAGCCAGATACACTTAGAGGCATCGCTCTGGTACTGCGTACCTTGCAAATCATTGGTAAGCGCATTCCCGAACAGCCTTTGCCCTAGGCCTGAAAATCAAACAAGCCTCGTGTACACACGAGGCTTGTTTTGGTACCCACCTTATCGCTTATGCTTTCGCAGTCAAATCGATGACTTCAGCAATGGGGGCATTGCGCTTCACTGAAGCGATGCCGTTGTCGCGCGTACTGGCTGAAGCATAGCTTTGGCTACTGCCTATGACTTGGCCATTATCCAAAGATTTAAGGTTAAAATGGGTGTCGGTGGTGACGTAGGCGTGATCGTGCGGGGCGTTTTTCTTGACCGAAGCCACCCCATTCTTACAGTTTGCCTTTGTTGTATAGCCTTCACTTTGCAAAATGATTTGGCCATTTTCGGCCTTTAATCGAAAATAAAATTCCTTACTTTTTTCACTCTGAAAAATCTCGAACTTGCTGCTCATGGCCTGGACTCCTTCAAAAATGAAACCGAATGACTGCCAACACCGTCCGTTTAACGGCTTGGTCAGAGAACTTTACCTACTTTATCAATTAAACACAGTTGATATTAAAAGTAAATATTTTCGATCCGACCGTGCTTTTTGACCCCACCATGTGTGGTTTAAAATACCATTTATATATCATTCAACCATATGCTTTATGACTGTAAGCCCCTATCGAACCAAGCCTCATCGAGGTTTTTATGCGCACGCTGTGATTCACCCACCAGCCTCTACTGGCCCAGCAACAGATTTAAGCAGCCAATAGGCACAATCATCCGCAACATCACCACCGTCAGCTCACCACAACATGCTGCCGTATTCATGAATTTCGCATCTTATCGCTCCTTTTAACGCAGTGCAGCATAAATAATTTCAACCTTAAATTTATTTAAAATAATTCATTTTTAACTTATTTATCAACAACTAATAAGACATCATCAGCCAAACCGATGCCCGCTATCAAAAAATAAAATTAGGCAATCTACACTAATTTATTTTAAATGGCCCTACGCAAACAAAATAATCAGTGCGTCAAGTGTACAAAAGAGAGAACCAACCAGGAGAACGATTATGGAACAACAAGAAGTCGTTAAGAAAGTGCTGGAAAACCCTGACTTTAAGGCCATGGCCAAGCAAAAAAGCCGTCTAGGCTGGTCATTTTCCTTCGTCATGTTTGTATTTTACGTGATCTATATTTTATACATCGGCATTAGCCCCGAAACCTTTGCCCAACCCGTTGCGGCCGGAATGACCACCACCATTGGCATTTATGCTGGTTTGTTCATCATCGTGTTCGCCGTTGCCATTACCGGCATTTACGTTCGTAAAGCCAATGGCAAATACGAAGACGCAACGCGCAAAGTCGTTAAGGAGGTTATGAACCATGAATAAATTACTACCCCTTGCCCTATTGGGCTTTAGCTTACCTGCTTGGGCCGATGCCTTAACCGGCGAAGTCGAAAAACAACCGCTCAATATAGCCGCCATTGTGATGTTCTTTATTTTTGTGGCCGCCACCCTCTACATTACCTATTGGGCGGCCAAACAAAACAAGTCGACCAAAGACTTTTACACCGCTGGCGGTGGTATTTCTGGCTTCCAAAATGGCTTGGCCATTGCCGGTGACTTTATGTCTGCCGCATCATTTCTGGGTATTTCTGCCATGGTGTACACCACCGGCTACGATGGCTTGATCTACTCAACCGGCTTCTTAGTGGGCTGGCCCATCGTGCTGTTCTTAATCGCAGAACGCTTACGCAACTTAGGTAAATTTACGTTTTCAGACGTAGTCGCCTATCGCTTAAAAGGCACCCCCGTACGCCTATTTGCCGCGGGCGGCACCATGTCTGTGGTGTTAATTTACTTAATTGCTCAAGTGGTGGGTGCAGGCAAGTTGATCCAATTACTGTTCGGCATGAATTACATTTGGGCGGTGATCATCGTGGGCGTGTTGATGGTGCTGTACGTGCTTTTTGGCGGCATGTTGGCCACCACTTGGGTACAAATCATCAAAGCCGTGATGCTGCTGTCTGGCGCCTCGTTCATGGCCTTCATGGTATTGAAAACCGTTGGCTTTAGCCCTGAAGCGATGTTCAAGAAAGCCGTTGACGTTCACCCTAAAGGCATCGACATCATGAAGCCTGGCGGACTCGTCGCCAATCCGATTGATGCATTGTCCTTGGGCTTGGCCTTGATGTTTGGTACCGCTGGCCTGCCTCATATTCTGATGCGTTTCTTCACCGTCAAAGACGCTAAAGAAGCCCGTAAATCAGTATTTGTGGCCACCGGCTTTATTGGTTACTTCTACATTTTGACCTTCATCATCGGCTTTGGCGCCATCATGTTGGTGTACAACAACCCTCAGTTTATGGAGCCTGGCAGCGACAATGTCTTGATCGGTGGCGTGAATATGGCCGCAGTACATTTATCGGCAGCCGTGGGCGGCAACCTCTTCTTAGGCTTTATTTCAGCCGTTGCCTTCGCCACTATTTTAGCCGTCGTCGCAGGTTTGACCTTATCTGGTGCGTCAGCGGTTAGCCATGACCTATACGCCTCAGTGATTAAAAAAGGCAAAGCGTCACAAAAAGAAGAGATGTTGGTGTCACGCATGACCACCTTAGGCTTAGGCGTTGTGGCCATTGTGTTAGGGATTGCGTTTGAAAACCAAAACGTGGCGTTTATGGTGGGCTTGGCCTTTGCCATCGCAGCATCGGCAAACTTCCCCATCCTATTCTTGTCTATGTTCTGGAAAGGTTTGACCACACGCGGTGCCGTTGTGGGTGGGGCAGCCGGTTTAATCGTGGCGGTGGTGTTGATCATCTTAGGCCCAACTGTTTGGGTGTCGGTGATGCATCATGAAAAAGCCATCTTCCCTTACTCTAACCCTGCACTATTCACCATTCCACTGGCCTTCATCGTGGCTTGGTTGTTCTCAATCACCGATCGCTCTGAGCGCGCCGCAATTGACAAAGCGGGCTTTGAGCAACAATATGTTCGTTCGATGACCGGTATTGGCGCCTCTGACGCCCAAGACCACTAAGGCATTGAACCCATAGCACGGAGCAAAACCAAAGGCGCATCAGGTCAACATGATGCCTGATGCGCCATTTGCACAACAAAAACAAAGGAGTTGTCATGTCTGCAATTGAATCAGTATTGAAAGAAACGCGAATTTTCAATCCATCCGATGAGTTCGTCACCCACGCCAACGTTAAGGGCATGGCAGGATACAACGCCTTATGCGACCAAGCCAACGAAGATTACGAAGGGTTTTGGGCTGGCCTTGCACGCGAACACATCGACTGGCATAAGCCATTTACCCAAACCTTTGACGGCAGCAATGCGCCCTATTTCAAATGGTTTGCCGATGGCGAACTGAATATTTCCTACAACTGTATCGACCGCCACCTACCCGAAAAGGCCAATAAAACCGCCATTATTTTCGAACAGGATGACGGCACCAGCGAACACATTACCTACAAACAGCTATACGAGCGCGTATGCCAATTCGCCAACGGCCTAAAAAGCCTAGGCGTTAACCGCGGCGACCGCGTGGTGATCTACATGCCCATGGTGGCCGATGCCGTTGTGGCCATGCAGGCCTGTGCCCGTATTGGCGCCATTCACTCGGTGGTTTTTGGTGGGTTTTCTTCTGGTGCCGTATCGGATCGCGTGAACGACGCCGAAGCCAAAATCATCATCACGGCCAATGAAGGCCTGCGTGGGGGTAAGAAAACGCCACTTAAATCTACCGTCGATGAGGCCGTCGCTAATGGCAAATGCCCATCTGTTGAAAAAGTCGTTGTGCTACAGCGCACCGATTCAGACACCGAATGGTTTGCCGAGCGCGACATCTGGTGGCACGACTTAATTGCCCATAAAGACAAAGAGTGTGAGCCTGAATGGATGAGTGCAGAAGACCCTTTGTTTATTTTGTACACATCGGGCAGTACTGGTAAGCCTAAAGGCGTACAGCACAGCATTGGCGGCTATTTATTGGGCGGCATCACCACCATGAAGTGGGTATTCGACAATAAAGACAACGACGTTTTCTGGTGTACCGCCGACGTAGGCTGGATTACCGGCCACACCTATGTGTGCTACGGCCCACTGGCCATTGGCACCACCCAAGTGATTTTTGAAGGCATTCCCACCTACCCAGATGCGGGACGCTTCTGGCAAATGATCGAGCGCCATAAAGTCACGGTGTTTTACACCGCGCCAACGGCGATTCGCTCCTTGATTAAACTGGGCAGCGACCTGCCTAAAAAATACGATCTGACCTCATTGCGCCTCCTAGGCTCTGTGGGTGAGCCGATTAACCCAGAAGCGTGGATGTG
This sequence comes from Neisseriaceae bacterium CLB008, assembly GCA_041228285.1. Lineage (NCBI taxonomy): Bacteria > Pseudomonadati > Pseudomonadota > Betaproteobacteria > Neisseriales > Neisseriaceae > Neisseriaceae bacterium CLB_ANTARCTIC_008. The sequence continues at coordinate 2,291,593 of CP166133.1, forward strand.
GTTTTACGAAACCGTGGGCGCCAGTCGCTGCCCCATCGTCGACACCTGGTGGCAAACCGAAACCGGTTCAAACAGCATCGCCCCGCTGCCCGGCGCGATTGCGATTAAGCCCGGCTCTTGTACCCTACCGCTGCCCGGCATCATGGCCGACGTTGTGGATGAATCTGGTGCTGCGGTCGACACTGGCAACGGCGGCTTTTTGGTGATTAAACGCCCGTTTCCATCGCTCTTACGCACGATCTGGCGCGACGACAAGCGTTTTGCCAGCACCTACTTCCCCGATGAGTTCGGTGGCCAATACTATGTGGCCGGTGATTCAGCCTACCGCGATGAAAACGGCTACATCTGGATCATGGGTCGGATGGACGACGTATTGAACGTCTCTGGCCATCGCTTAGGCACGATGGAGATTGAATCTGCCTTAGTGGCCAACCCTCTGGTGGCTGAAGCCGCCGTCGTGGGTAAACCGCATGAGATTAAAGGCGAAGCCGTCGTGGCCTTTGTGGTGTTAAAAGACGACCGTCCAGAAGGTGAAGAAGCCAAACGCATTGCGGCCGAACTCAAGAGCTGGGTCGCCCATGAAATCGGTAAGATCGCCCAACCGGACGACATTCGCTTTGGCGAAAACCTACCCAAAACCCGCTCGGGTAAGATCATGCGTCGCCTCTTGCGTTCATTAGCCAAAGGCGAAACCATTACCCAAGACATTTCCACCTTGGAAAACCCACAAATCATGGCACAGCTGTCCGAAGAAGCCAAGTAAACACAGGCCTCAGCAGCAGCCTCTAGCAGCCCCGATCGGGGCTGCTTTTTTATGCCCAAAACATTCCCCCCTCTAGCCTCAACCATTCACCCCACCAGCCCTTTAAATTCCATAATCATAATCATCACAAATGATGGTCATCAAAAATAAAAATTAGACAGCATAAAGGATTACCCCGTAAAAATTAAGTTGGCGTAATCCTGCGCCATTCAAAGGGGACTATAGATGAATAAAAACAATATTGACCACCGCGTCATGGCGCATCCTGAATTTCAGGCCATGGCTCGTGCAAAAAGCATCTTAGGATGGTCGCTTACGGCCATGATGATCAGCATATACGTGATTTATATTTTGTATATCGGCGCTTCACCCGCCACTTTTGCCCAAACCGTGGGCGACAGCGCCGTCACCGTCGGCATCTATGCTGGCTTATTTGTGATTCTGTTCGCCATTCTGATTACCGGCATCTACGTGCATCGCGCCAACGGTATTTATGAAACCATCACCCAAAAAGTGGTTCGTGAAGTCACCCAAGCGGAGGTGACGCATGAATAAGCACACAGGGCTGCTATGGGCCTTACTCAGCTTCAGCCTTTACCCCGGTATTGCCTATGCCGCTGATGGCCGTGCGGCCAACATCCCAGCCATCATCATGTTCTTTATTTTCGTCATCGCCACGCTGGGCATCACCTATTGGGCCGCCCAGCGCAATAAATCCACCAGCGACTTCTACACCGCAGGTGGCGGCATCACCGGCTTTAAAAATGGCTTGGCCATCGCTGGAGACTATATGTCGGCCGCGTCCTTTTTAGGGATTTCCGGCATGGTGTTTGCAGTAGGCTACGATGGCCTAATTTACTCCACAGGCTTTTTAGTCGGTTGGCCCATCGTCTTATTCATCATCGCCGAGCGCCTGCGTAATTTAGGGCGCTTTACCTTTTCCGACGTCGCTGCCTACCGCCTCAGCGCCACGCCTTTACGCATTTTGTCCGCCTCAGGCACTTTGTCCGTCGTCTTGGTGTATTTGATCGCCCAAGTCGTCGGCGCAGGCAAGTTGATTGAGCTTTTATTTGGCATCCAATACTACTGGGCCGTCATCATCGTCAGCGTGTTGATGATCCTCTACGTCCTGTTCGGCGGTATGCTGGCCACCACTTGGGTGCAGATCATCAAAGCCGTTTTATTACTGTTTGGCGCCAGCTTTATGTCGCTGATGGTGTTGATCGCCGTAGACTTTAGCTTTGACACCCTATTCACTACGGCCATTAATGCCCATACCCAAGGCGAAAAAATCATGGGCCCTGGCGGGCTAGTCGCCAATCCCATTGATGCCTTGTCGCTCGGCATTGCCCTGATGTTCGGCACTGCGGGTCTGCCGCATATTTTGATGCGTTTTTTCACCGTCAAAGACGCCAAACAGGCACGTAAATCTGTCTTTGTGGCAACGGCTTTTATTGGCTATTTCTATATTTTGACCTTCATCATCGGCTTTGGCGCCATCATGTTCTTGTCTAACAATCCTGCCTATATGGGCGAAGGTGGAGACTTGGTTGGCGGCATCAATATGGCGGCCGTGCATTTGGCAGCTGCCGTTGGCGGCAACCTCTTCCTCGGCTTTATTTCCGCCGTGGCCTTTGCCACGATTTTGGCCGTGGTCGCAGGCCTCACCCTTTCCGGCGCATCAGCCGTCAGCCACGACCTATACGCCTCGGTGATTAAAAAAGGCCAAGCCTCACAAAAGCAAGAGCTGTTGGTCTCGCGCATGGCCACCTTGGCGCTGGGGGTGATTGCAATCGTGCTGGGGCTGGCGTTTGAGTTTCAAAACGTGGCCTTTATGGTTGGCCTTGCGTTTGCCATTGCCGCCTCGGCTAACTTCCCTATTTTGGTCCTGTCGATGTTCTGGCGCGGTTTAACCACGCGCGGCGCCACCGTGGGCGGGTTTGCAGGCCTTATCGCCGCCGTGGTGTTGATCATTTTGGGCCCCACCGTCTGGGTCTCCGTGATGCACAATGACCAAGCTATTTTCCCCTACGGTAACCCTGCCTTATTCAGCATCCCGACCGCCTTCATCGTTGCCTGGCTGTTCTCGGTCACCGACAAGTCTGACCGCGCCCGCATCGACAAAGCAGGCTTTGAACAACAATATGTACGCTCAGTAACCGGCATTGGTGCCTCTGGCGCTGAAAAACATTAATCATCCGTATCGGCGCACGCCCTCTCTGGACGTGCGCCCTAGCATAAGGAGACTCATCATGTCTGGCATCACTTCCGTTTTAAAAGAAACCCGCCGCTTCTCTCCTAGCACCGACTTTGTCGCTCAGGCCAATGTTCAAGGCATGACGCAATACCAAGCGCTGTGCGAGCAAGCAGACGCTAATTACGAAGGCTATTGGGCCCAGCTAGCGCGGCGCCACATCAGCTGGCAAACGCCGTTTACCCTAGTCTTTGACGGCAGCAACGCCCCCTTATATCAATGGTTCGGCGATGGCACCCTCAACCTCTCTTACAACTGTCTCGACCGCCACCTCCCCGAAAAAGCCGACCAAACAGCGTTGATTTTTGAACACGACAACGGCACCAGCGAACGCATCAGCTATCAAAGCCTTTACGAACGGGTGTGTCGCTTTGCCAATGGCTTAAAAAAACTGGGCGTGGGCAAAGGCGATCGCGTCGCGATTTATCTGCCCATGGTGCCGGATGCCATTGTCGCCATACAGGCCTGTGCCCGCATCGGCGCCATCCATTCCGTAGTGTTTGCTGGTTTTTCGGGCACATCCTTACGCGAACGCATTCAAGACGCTGAGGCCAAAGTCGTCATCACCGCCACCGAAGGCATTCGCGGCGGTAAGCACATTCCCTTAAAAAACATGGTGGATCAAGCCTTGGGGGCAGACGAATGCCCCAGCGTTACCGCCGTCGTCGTGCTCAGACACACCGACATTGAGCTTAACTGGGTAACGCATCGGGATCATTGGTGGCATGAGCTGGTGGCCAACGAAGCCGCCAGCTGTACGCCTGAATGGCTCAGCGCCGAAGACGTGGCCTTTATTTTGTACACCTCAGGCAGCACCGGTAAACCTAAAGGCGTCGTACACAGCGTCGGCGGCTACTTACTCGGGGCCATCTTAACCATGAAATGGGTGTTTGATCACCGGGCCAACGATGTCTTTTGGTGTACCGCCGACGTAGGCTGGATCACTGGCCACACCTATGTGGCCTATGGCCCCTTAGCCGTAGGCGCTACTCAAGTCATTTTTGAGGGCGTGCCAACCTTCCCCAACGCCCACCGTTTTTGGCAAGTCATCGCCAAACATCAGGTGTCGGTTTTCTATACTGCCCCCACCGCCATTCGCGCCTTGATCAAGCTTGGCCACGATTTCCCTAGCCAGCACGACCTTTCCTCCCTACGGCTCTTGGGCACCGTGGGCGAACCGATTAATCCTGAAGCATGGATGTGGTATCACAACGTGGTCGGCCAAGGCCGCTGCCCCATCGTCGACACCTGGTGGCAAACCGAAACCGGCGCCAACGCCATTACGCCCCTGCCAGGCGTGGTCGACACTAAGCCTGGCTCATGCACCCTGCCGCTCCCCGGCATTGCCGCCGACATTGTGGATGAGGCAGGTCACCCCGTGGCTGCAGGCACGGGCGGTCTCTTGGTGATCAAAAAGCCCTTTCCCTTTTTATTGCGCACGCTGTGGCGTGATCCGGAACGGTTCAAAAAAACCTATTACCCCAGTGAATTAGGTGGCCGAACCTATTTAGCCGGCGACTCTGCCTATCGAGACGAACAGGGCTATTTTTGGATCATGGGCCGCGTCGACGATGTCCTCAGCGTGTCTGGTCATCGCTTGGGCACCATGGAGATAGAATCGGCTTTAGTGGCCAACCCCTTAGTGGCCGAGGCCGCCGTAGTCAGTAAGCCTGATCCGATTACCGGTGAGGCCATCGTGGCCTTTGTGGTGCTTAAAGCCGCCTTACCCGAAGCAGAAGACGCTCAGCGCATTGCTCAAGAACTCAAAACATGGGTGGCGCATGAAATCGGCAAAATCGCTCAGCCGCACGACATTCGCTTTGGCGACGGCCTCCCCAAAACCCGTTCTGGCAAAATCATGCGCCGACTGCTGCGTACCGTAGCCAAAGGAGAAGAACTGACCCAAGACATTTCCACCCTTGAAAACCCACAAATCATGGCCCAGTTAGCCAAAGTCATCAGTCAATAAACCCAAAAGGCCGTCACACGTGACGGCCTAAGCTTAGGGCAGCTGCGGTAAATAATGACTCACAAAATAAATCAGCAGGCCTACTAAGCCGCCAACCAGGGTCCCGTTAATGCGGATGTACTGTAGTTCTTTGCCTACACTCAGCTCCAGCTTCTGCACCCAGGTCCGCTGATCCCAAGCGGCGACCTTATCCGATACAAACTGACTCACCACTGATTTATACTGATTCACCAGCTGCTTCACCCACAGCGCCAAACGCATGTCCAGGCGCCGTAACAACCGCGGCTGTGCCAGCAGTTGGCGGCAGCCATAGCCAAGCAATGCCTGAATTTTCGAGGCCATAAACCCCTGTTGATTGGCCACATCCGCCTCAGCCCAATCCTGTACGCTGACCCAAAACGCGGCCAGCATGGCCTGAAACTGCGCATCGTCGCTGAGCTGATCTTTCCATTCACCCAGCTGACGCGCCCATTTTTTACTGCGCGACAGCCGCAACACAATCAGGCTTAAACGTGTCTCAAGGCTTTGCCGCAGCTCATGCTCAGGGTTGTCTAAGACATTTTGTAGATAATCATCGGCCCAGGCCAAGATTTTCTTGGCCAACCAATCATCGACCATGTCTACAGCGCTGCCTTTAACCGCCGCCACAATCTTGTCCCACGTGCTGGGGGCATCGGTTTTCACCTTACGCACCCATTCATTGATGTTGTGCTCCAACATGGTTTGGGTGGCCTCAAGGCGTAGCCATTTTTGCGCCTGCTTCAGCACCACGTCGGTGGCCAAACGGTGTTGACCATGCCCTTGCACAAACACTAAGCCCTTGGCCAAGGCAGAGGCCAAAGCCTCGCCCGAGTAATGTTTTTTTAATAGCTGGCCCGCAAACTCAGCCATTACGTTTGGCGGCACTTGCTGCAACAGCACCGGCAGCTGCTTGGCTAAACCCTCTGCCAGCTGCTGCTGATTGGCGTCTTGCGCCAGCCACCCCAAAGCTTTATCCGAGGGACGTAGTCGATAAACCCGATTGGCAATCACATTGCCCTGCAGGAAATTACGCTCAATAAACACCCCAATTTGCGCCGCCAAGCGCGCCTGTTTACGCGGCAAAATAGCGGTGTGCGGAATCGGCAAGCCCAGTGGCCGCTTAAACAGCGCCACCACCGCAAACCAATCGGCCAAGGCGCCCACCATGGCCGCTTCAGTAAAGGCTTTCACATAGACAAAGCCCTGCCAAGCAGCCCCAAAAACATGGGCCAATACAAACACCAAGGCCACCAAAATCAACAGGCCAGTGGCAAAAAACCGCATTCGTCGCAGCTGTGCTTTGGCCACACGATCAGGGTCAATGCTTAAGGCACGAGGGCTGGTTCGCCAAAAAGACATACGCTTCCTTTTTCATCAAAAAAGCTGCCTAACACGCCGGCAGCTCTTAACCCAGGGCAGGCGTGCACCCAAAGGCTTATTTTAACACCACCTCATCCGCCAATTCATTCACCAGCGGCGTGTCGCGCGGCAGATGGGCCAACAGCAAAGCATTGATGGCCGCCAAACCCTCAGTCAGCCCATCAGCGTAGGCTTTTTGGGCAAACTTAGCCTGAATCAAAGCGCACACTTCGGCCCACGCTTGGGGGTCAACCTGACGGTTAATGCCCCGATCGGCAATCACTTCAATCGCATGATCGGCCATACTGATGTAGACCAAAACGCCGCTGTTGTGCTCGGTGTCCCACACCCGCAGCGAACCAAACCATTCTAAAGCCCGCTCCCGAGGCGTCATGCCCGAAAAAATCGCGGCCGCATTAAATGACGACTCAATCACAAACCGTAGCTGGCCTTGATGCTGCTGCTCAGACGCACTGATGCCCGCCTCAATCTCGCGCAACAGTGTCTCCGGAAACAGCTGCCGTACGCGCCAGGTCGGCGTTACAAGGTGTCGACACCATCGCATTATTTTATTCATTACCAACTCCCCGACGAACCACCGCCGCCAAAGCTGCCGCCGCCACCAGAGAAGCCGCCACCGCCACCGCCGAATCCGCCGCCACCGAAGCCGCCACCAGATCCTCCGCCAAAGCCGCCAGACCCAATAATGGCAGGCGACACTAAAAAGCTCAGGCCCAATACCGCCAGACCAATCAAAACACTAAAGCCCAGCGACAGCCCCATCAATAAGGCAATACCAAATCCTAGGCCGCCGCTGACCACGCTGCCGAAGGTTTTGCCAAAAATAGCCTTAATAATGCGCCCAGCAAAAGCCCACAAGAAGAACACCAGCACCATCGCTGACTCTAGGCCAAAGCCTTCATCAGCGGCTTGGCCCTGCTGAATCTCAGGCAAGTCTTCATTTAAAATCAGCTTTTGCAATTGGTGCGTCGCCACCACCAAGCCTTCATACACACGGTTTTCACGCATATAGGGTGCCAGCGTGTCCATCAAAATCCGCTTGGTGTAGATGTCGGGAATCGCGCCTTCTAGGCCGCGACCCACGGCAATGTGGCTCTTGCGTTCATCGCGTACCAATAACAGCAGCACACCATCGTCCACGCCTTGACGGCCCAAACGCCAGGCATCCATCACTCGGGTGGCGTAGTCAAATGGCGTTTCCGGCTCAATGGTTGCCACCGTCAACACCACCACTTGGCTGCCTTGCTCCTGCGCAAACGTGCGTAGCTGCTGCGACAGCTCTTGGCGTTCAGACGCACTGAGCATCTGAGCCGTGTCCATCACTGGGTCATTCAGTGTGGGCACCGCCACCAAGGCTGCCTGCGCCCAGCCCCATGAAAGGCTAAGCGCCAGCAGCAGGCCGTATTTAAACCATGTCGTCATGCCTATTGACCTGCAGGTGCAGGTGCCACGTCATCAAAATTCACCGTCGCAGGCTTGGCGATTGCAGCCTCATTTTCAACCTTAAACTGTGGGCGGATCGACATGCCGGTCACTTTAGCCACGAGGTTGGTCGGGAACGAACGGACCGTAGTGTTGTATACCCGAACGGTTTCAATGTAGCGATTACGCGCTAAGGCAATGCGGTTTTCCGTACCTTCAAGCTGAGCCTGTAGGTCGCGGAAGTTGGCGTCGGCTTTCAAAGCAGGATAGTTTTCCGACACCACCAACAAGCGCGACAGGGCTGAGCTAAGCTCTCCTTGAGCCGCTTGAAACTGTGCCAGCTGTGCCTCATCCAAAGGCTGGTCGGCATTAATCTGCATTTGCCCTACTTTGGCGCGCGCTTCGGTCACTGCCACAAACACGCCTTCTTCATGCTTGGCATAACCTTTAACCGTATTCACTAGGTTAGGAATTAAATCGGCACGACGTTGATATTGGTTCAGGACTTCTGACCAAGCGCCATTAGCTGCCTCATCTTGCTGCTGCATGGTGTTGTAACCACAACCGCTTAAACCCAACACCATGACCGCCATTAATAGCCATTTCTTGAACATATTAGCCCTCTTTTTTAGTGGAGTGAATGAAAAGTAAAACACGTATCTTTCATATAATTTATTTACAGATGATTGCCTTATTTGTCAACGTAAGGATGGTTTATTGGCCATTTGTAGGGTGGGCAAAGCGTAGCGTGCCCACCATTTTGAATCATTTGTTTCATAATGCTTCGGCTATTTCGCTATTGATTAGTCGTTTTGTTTCGCCCCTTGGGCGACGTCATTTCTTTTGGATGTCCAAAAGAAACGAAGCAAAGAAAAAACACCCCACTTTATCCGCCCGCTACGCGGGTGCCCTCGTTGGCCCGCGCATTGCCGGCGGCAAGAACTCATATTTGAGCCTTCGGCCAAATACTCAAACATGCTTGCCTTAACCACCCCGGCCCTGCACGAACCGCCTCGGCGGCTAAAAAGGGGACGGTACTTCACCTAATGGAGACGTGGTGAGTTGTCACACAAGGTAGCTAAAGGCAACTTTCAACCAATAGCAAAATAATCGAAGGAGTAGCGGTTGTTTTCATATTTTAGATACCTCCGCACAATGCCAACAAACCATCTTCTTCAGCTCATTTTACCCCCGCCACAGCGACCATTTTCAGCCACACGCAATCTTAAACACATATTATAAAGTCCTACGCCTTATCCCCATAGACTCAAGCGGACTTGCCGCATCCATACGACACTTAATCCATGCGCGCCACACATTCGCACCCTGATGGTTGACGCTCATCATTGAGGGGCGTATAAGTACTACCCACTAAGTCATCATTACTTAATTATCATAAACAGAAAGCACGTGAATCACCATGCCTGACCCCGCTTATGCCGGCGCGCCCACTGCGGCAGCCTCATTTCATTTAAAGAACCCCGCTTAACGGTTCGTCACGCTGCTTCGTGCTCGATTTTTCGGTTACAGAACGCCTGACGACTGTTTAGGCCAGAGTAACCACCATGCAAAAACCATTGATCTTCACTCCCTATTTTTTCGCTTCTCGGCGCTTGGCCTTAGCCTTTTTGCGCCCGTCGCTCACGCCCCCTTTAGAACCCCCTAGTCGCTGACTAAGGCTCTATGGGCGCGACACTTTGCGCCCACCCACGTCTGGATGATCACCCTCATCGGACGCGCTGCGTCAATCGTTCTCGGATGATTGACGCCGGCAACCGCTATCCCCACCCACAAAAAGGAAACCCTCATGGACGACGACCCCAGGCCGCTCATCGCGCCCTTGCCGGCACAGCAAGCGGCGTCGAGCGCATTCAACCTAACCTGTGCCCCATTAATTTGCTTCGCATCCGCATCAACCGCTCGTAGCTGACGCCTAGTCCTTAGGCTCGCCCTGTCGCGCGTTGGTGTCTGCGACAAGGAGTAAGCGTCATGACGCAATCCCAACACAACGCGGCTCACCCACACAACAAAGCCGCCCCCAAGCAAGACAAACTTTCCATGCTCGCGCTACAGGAAACCCAACACAGCCTTGAGGCCTCTTTTCAACGCTTAGCCAGTAATCCTGACGGTTTAACTCAGGCTGAAGCGGCCGATCGCCTCCAAAAAAATGGCCCCAATGAAGTGGCTCATGACAAACCGCCTTTTGTCCTGATTCAGCTGTTATTGGCGTTTAAAAACCCCTTTATCTTTGTGCTGTTGATCTTGGCCATCATCAGCGTGGTCACCGACTATTGGCTACCGCTACAGGAAGGTGAAGAAACCGACCTCACCGGCGCCTTAATCATTTTCACCATGGTGATCTTAAGCGGCCTGTTGCGGTTTTGGCAGGAATACCGCTCGGCCAAAACGGCTCAGTCGCTTAAATCCATGGTCAAAACCACGGCCACGGTACGCCGACGGCGTGATTCACGCTCTCCCTCAAAACTCATCGAAGTGGGCATGGCCGACCTAGTTAAAGGCGACATCGTCCATTTGTCTGCCGGTGACATGATTCCCGCCGACATCCGCCTCATCGATTCACGCGATCTGTACATTAGCCAAGCCGTCCTCACCGGCGAATCGCTGCCGGTGGAAAAGTACGACACATTAGGCGACGTGGCCGAAAAATCAGCCACCGCCTCTGGCGACCAGCACACAGGTCCGCTGGATCAGCCCAATATCTGCTTCATGGGCACCAACGTGGTCAGCGGCACCGCCACGGCCCTAGTCGTCGCCACCGGCGGGCAAACCTATTTCGGCTCTTTGGCTAAATCCATTACCGGCGGCCGCCCACAAACCTCTTTTGACAAGGGCGTGAACAGCGTCAGTTGGCTGTTGATTCGATTCATGCTGGTGATGGTGCCCGTGGTCTTATTGATTAACGGCTTCACTAAAGGCGATTGGACCGAGGCATTTTTGTTTGCCCTAGCCGTAGCCGTTGGCCTCACGCCTGAAATGTTGCCCATGATCGTCAGCACCAATTTGGCTAAGGGCGCAATGGCCATGGCCAAAAACAAAGCCGTCGTCAAGCGCTTGAATGCGATTCAAAACCTAGGCGCCATGGACGTGCTGTGCACCGACAAAACCGGCACCCTCACCCAAGACCAAATCATCTTGGCCCACCATCTCAACACCAGCGGCCATGCCGACCCACACATCCTCAGCTTAGCCTGGCTGAACAGCCATCACCAAAGCGGCATGCGCAACTTGATGGATAAGGCCGTCATTCAGTTCGCCGATGCCGACCACAACTTAGTCAAGCCCCACGCCTATTTAAAAGTCGATGAGCTGCCGTTTGATTTTGTACGCCGGCGTCTGTCCATCATCGTGCAACAGCAAACCAACGAACATCTGCTCATCTGTAAAGGGGCGGTAGAGGAAATGCTGCACATCAGCACCCACATTCGGCTCAATGGCCAAGTAGAGCCACTGAATGCCGGTAACAGCGCCACGCTGAACGCCCTGTCTCAGCAATATAATGAAGATGGGTTTCGGGTGTTGCTGATCGCCACCAAGCGCTTTGGCCCAGACGCACTCAAAGACAACTACCACACCAGCGATGAAAACGGCCTCGTCATCGAAGGCCTACTGACCTTTCTTGATCCGCCCAAAGAAACCGCTGGCCCGGCCTTAACTGCTTTAAGCGACATCGGCATTACGGTTAAAGTCCTCACCGGCGACAACGAAGTGATCAGCGCCAAAGTGTGCCAGCAGGTTGGCCTGATGCCGGGCACGCCGATACTCGGCCATGAGATCGAGGCCATGGACGACGAAGCCCTACGACAAGTGGTAGAAGAACGCACCATTTTCGCCAAGCTCACGCCGCTGCAAAAATCACGGGTTTTAAAAGCCTTACAGCAAAATGGCCACACCGTCGGTTTCTTAGGCGACGGCATCAATGATGCTGCGGCCTTACGCGATGCCGACGTCGGCATTTCGGTCGACAGCGGCACCGACATCGCCAAAGAGTCAGCCGACATCATTCTGTTAGAAAAAAGCTTGATGGTGTTGGAAGAAGGCGTGCTCAAAGGCCGAGAAACCTTTGGCAACATCATGAAATACCTCAACATGACGGCCAGCTCTAATTTTGGCAACGTGTTTTCCGTTTTGGTCGCCAGCGCCTTTATTCCTTTTCTCCCTATGTTGGCCATCCATTTATTGATTCAAAACCTGATGTATGACATTTCCCAGCTGGCATTGCCTTGGGATACGGTCGACGAAGAATATTTGAAAAAGCCCCGTAAATGGGACGCTCCCAATATTGGCCGCTTCATGCTGTGGATTGGGCCAACCTCATCAATCTTCGACATGACCACGTTTGCGCTGATGTGGTATGTATTTGCCGCCAATGCGCCAGAATTCCAGTCCTTGTTCCAATCTGGCTGGTTTATTGAAGGGCTGCTGTCGCAAACCTTGGTCGTACACATGCTGCGTACCCGTAAAATCCCCTTCATTCAAAGCACGGCCACGCTGCCGGTCATGCTGATGAGTATCGTGGTGATGGGTCTGGGCATTTACATCCCCTTCTCGCCCCTAGGTGCGATGGTGGGGCTACAGCCGCTGCCTTGGTCTTACTTCCCTTGGCTCGTTCTCACCCTATTGAGCTATTGCCTCGTGGCACAGGGCATGAAAACGATTTACCTGCGTCGCTTCAAAACCTGGTATTAAGCTCCTTCTCGAGCCTTAGCCCTAAACGCAAAAAAACCCAGCCTAGGCTGGGTTTTTTATTCAGCTTATTTACTGACCAAAATAGGCGGTGAAGCTCGCCTTAGCCAAAGTTTTGAAATGCAGGTTAAAGCCCGTGGCCGCAGTGGTGATGTCGGCAGGTAAATCCAAAGCCTCTTCGCTGATCGCCATCACGGTGAAAATATAGCGATGCGGCTGATCACCTTTAGGGGGATTAGCGCCGCCAAAACAGTAGTCGCCGTAATCGCTGCGCATTTGGCGCGCGCCGGCTGGCAGTAAGCTGTTGTCCACGCGCCCAGCATCGGCCGGCAACTCTGTCACGCTGGCCGGAATATTGATCACCATCCAATGCCAAAAACCAGAGCCGGTTGGGGCATCAGGATCATAGCAAGAGATGGCATAGCTCTTGGTGCCCTCTGGCGCACCGCTCCAGCTCAAGGGTAAAGACTGATTGCCACCTTCAAAGACAGCACTCATCGGCAAGGTACCGCCGTCTGCGACTAAAGGGCTGCTTAAACGAAATTCACTCATGTCACACTCCTATTCTGATCAAAAGGGCTGAGCCCTTATTCTGCACCAAACAACAGGTGCTCTTTAATGTGGCGGATGCGGTCACGCAATGCCGCAGCTTCTTCAAAAGCCAAATCGCGCGCCGCTTGGGCCATGGCTTTTTCAAGCTTGGCGATTTCTTTAATGGCGTCTTCTTCACTGCGAATGTCAGTGCCCTTAAGCTTTCCTTTACTGCCTTTTTTACCGTCGTCGTGGGCGTACACGCCGTCGATCAGGTCGCGCACCTTCTTATTAATCTGGGTAGGGGTAATGCCGTTGGCTAGGTTAAAGGCGATTTGTTTCTCACGCCGACGCTCGGTTTCTTCGATGGCTAAGCGCATCGACTCGGTAATTCTATTAGCATACAGCAAAGCTTGGCCGTTGACATTACGCGCGGCACGGCCAATGGTCTGAATCAGGCTGCGGTGGCTACGCAAAAAGCCCTCTTTATCGGCATCCAAAATCGCCACCAAAGACACTTCAGGAATGTCCAAGCCTTCGCGCAAGAGGTTAATCCCGACCAAAACGTCAAATAGGCCTAAGCGTAAATCACGAATGATTTCCACCCGCTCTACCGTGTCGATGTCGCTGTGTAAATAACGCACTTTAATGCCCAACTCGGTATAGTAATCGGTGAGCTGCTCGGCCATGCGCTTGGTCAAGGTGGTCACCAACACCCGCTCACCCTTGTCGATGCGCAGATTAATTTCACTTAATAAATCGTCTACCTGAGTATCCACAGGACGGATGATGATGGTTGGATCCAGTAGACCGGTTGGTCGCACCACTTGCTCCACCACTTGGCCAGCATGTTCGCCCTCATATTTCGACGGCGTGGCCGACACAAAAATGGCTTGCGGAATGATTTTCTCAAACTCTTCAAATTTAAGCGGTCGATTGTCCATCGCCGTTGGCAAGCGAAAACCATAATCGACCAAGTTGGCCTTACGCGCCGCATCGCCTTTGTACATGGCGCCAATTTGCGGCACGGTGACGTGACTCTCATCTAGGAACATGAGGGCGTTTTTAGGTAAATAATCCAGCAAGGTGGGGGGCGGTTCGCCGCGTGGGCGCCCGCTGAAGTGGTGAGAATAGTTTTCAATGCCCTTACAAAAACCCATTTCGTACAGCATTTCCAAATCAAAGCGGGTTCGCTGCTCGATCCGCTTGGTCTCAACCAAACGCCCTTCCTTAGTGAACCATTCGATGCGGTCGGCCAATTCAGTTTTAATTGTCTCACAGGCGCGCAGCACGGTTTCGCGTGGCGTCACGTAATGGCTAGACGGGAACACGGTAAAGCGGCCCACCCGCTGTTTGGTGGCGCCGGTAAGCGGATCAAACAAGGTGAGGCTTTCAATTTCATCGTCAAACAGGCTGATGCGCACGGCAGTTTCGGCGCTCTCGGCTGGGTACACGTCGATCACATCGCCGCGCACGCGAAACGAGCCGCGCTTAAAGTCCATGTCGCCGCGATCATACTGCATCGCCACCAAGCGGCTGATGATGGCCCGCTGGTCCATGGTTTCATGTTCTTTCAGATGCAAAATCATCTGATGATATTCAGAAGGGTCACCAATACCGTAAATGGCCGACACTGTCGCCACAATGATCACGTCCTGGCGCTCCATCAGGCTTTTAGTCGCCGACAAACGCATTTGTTCAATGTGTTCGTTGATGCTGGAATCTTTTTCAATGAAGAGGTCGCGGCTAGGCACATAGGCCTCTGGCTGATAGTAATCATAATAAGACACAAAGTACTCAATGGCATTATTGGGAAAAAACTCACGCATTTCCGCATACAGCTGCGCCGCCAAGGTTTTATTGTGCGCCATGATGATGGCCGGACGGCCACTTTGGGCAATCACATTGGCCATGGTGTAGGTTTTACCCGAGCCGGTCACGCCTAATAAGGTTTGAAACGACAGGCCATCCGCCAAGCCCTCAACCAAGCTTGCGATTGCCGTGGGCTGATCCCCCGCCGGTTCAAACGGGCGGTTTAGCTGGTAGGGACTATTGGGAAATTGAATCAAATTCATAAGCAACGGCAACCATTCTTGAAATAAATAATAAGGCAGTACAAGACATTAGATGGGGCTAAGCGCCGAAAAGACAAGGCCGGCGGCGCGATTTAAGATCATCAAGCTGCGTGCGCCAACCGCTTAGCCTTAGCTTCTTTTTGCCACAGCATGGTGCCCCAAACCGCAGCAGCATAAAGGCCGATGAAGACAAAGCCCGTAAATAAATTCGACCACCCTTCTACGCCATCAAACAGCGCATCGCCGAGGGCAAACCACATCATCGCTTTGGACACGATGAAATAAGCCAACAGCAGCCATGCGGCCACGCGACTTTTATTGAATATACCCACGCCGAACAGGGCAATAATGGCCACATCAAGCCAATAATAAGGGCTATACAGGAGCGCAATCGTCACCGTGGCTAAAACGCTTAATAAAGCACCGATCCAACCGCAACGAATGCCGATCAGCGCCTTTTTTTGTGTAGGGGTATGGTCGTTCATGTGTGTTTTGAGCTTTCTGGAAAATAAACCAGTAAAAACCTTAAGGGTACAATAAAATACGGGGCTGATAAAGCGGCTTTAAACCGCCGTCACGTCTGCACCATCGGCGCTGCCTGGACGCAATAAATCTTGATACAGATCGGCCAAAACGCCGCCAGGCGCAAACGCCTGCTCTAGCCAATAGCTAAACTCACCCTTTAACTCCTGCTTAATGACCAATAGCTGCTTAGACGGCTGGCGTGGATTCTTAATTTTTTTCGCCACCAAACGCCCATCGGCTAACTCTTGCTGCACCATGCTGGCCGGCACAAAGCCGATGCCCGTCCCCATCATCTGTAGCCGTTTTTTGGTTTCCCAATCGGTGACCTTAATCACCTCCTGCCCATATAAAAGCCAGCCCACCCGTTTATTAACGCGTTGGGCGGTATCGGCAATGAACACATTTGGATAAGAACGCAGCGTGCTTTCCGCAATTGGCTCAGGCGCTTTGGCCAAAGGATGATCAGGCGCCACCACAAACAGCCAATCAATGTAGCCAATGTCGGTGTAGTTTAAGCCGCCGCCGTCGATCACAATACCTGGGGCGCCAATGGCCACGTCGGCCGACTGATGTAAGAGTGCATCCCACACGCCGTTATACACTTCGGTGCTGATGCTGAACTCACACAAAGGAAAACGACGCTTCAAATGCGTGAGCAGCTCGGCGGTATGATGGGGCGTATGCAAAAGATTATTCAGGCACAGTCGGATTTTCAAAGCAATATTGGCATCGATGCTCTCAATGCTGCGTTTAATCGCTCCAAACTCATCCAACAGCATGGTGGTTTTTTTAAGTAAGTATTCGCCCGAATGGGTTAAGGTCACGGTGCGCGCTTGGCGGGTAAACAAAGGCGCATCCAAATAGGTTTCAATACGCTTGATGCTGTGGCTCACCGCAGAAGGCGTCAGCCCCAAGGCCTGCGCTGCTGCGGTAAAACTACCCGTCACAGCAACTTGTTCAAAAATCTTCAGTATATCTTCTGAAAAAATAGATTTCATTGATTTTCCTTAATGTTCAATGCGATAGATCATACCTTGAATCTTTTTCATCCACTCATCCCAAATCATCAAGTTATATTCAAACCTCTAGGCTAATAGGTTAAATACGGACACACTAACCATAACAACACGCACATGATTAAGCCATTCAGCATCCTAACCGATTGCCTCAGCCTAATCCACACGCCGGAGCCTTCAAAGCTCAGGGCGCGCAGTAGATTCTGGTTTGAACCTTATTGACGACATTCATTCACCTTACTCTTTAAAGGATTGATTATGTATATTAAAGCAGAAATAAAATCCAATACCTACGTTGACTCCATGTCCCTCATGGCGCTGTCAACCAAGGTCAATCAGCTGCCGCTGGTCCAGCAGGCCATGATTGGCATGGGCACCGACATGAACAAACAGGTCATCGACAACG
The DNA here is from genome assembly GCA_041228285.1 of Neisseriaceae bacterium CLB008. Classification (NCBI taxonomy): domain Bacteria; kingdom Pseudomonadati; phylum Pseudomonadota; class Betaproteobacteria; order Neisseriales; family Neisseriaceae; species Neisseriaceae bacterium CLB_ANTARCTIC_008. The sequence goes on from CP166133.1 coordinate 2,308,659, forward strand.
TTGGCCTCGGCACCGACGCCATTCGCAACGCCACTAAAACCGACTTAATCATCGTGGTTCAGGCCGCTAACGAAGCCGATGCAGAGACCGTTTTTGCCCAAATCGCCGAACTACAGGCGCAAAGCGCCCAAGGTGATTCAGGCCAGAGCAATACCTTCAATACTTTAAAGCAAGCTCTTAAACAGCAAACCGACGCCAATCTCGTTCTGTTCTCCATTCCGGGTGAATACGTGGCGGCAGAAGCCAAATTGGCCTTACAGCAAGACAAACACGTGATGATCTTCAGCGACAACGTCAGCGTCGAAGAAGAAATCGCCCTCAAACAGCTGGCCCACGAACGCGGCCTCTTGGTCATGGGCCCCGACTGCGGCACCGCCATCATCAACGGCGCCGGCCTTTGCTTTGCCAACCAAGTGCGTCGCGGCAACATTGGCGTGGTTGCGGCTTCAGGCACCGGTAGCCAAGAGCTCAGCGTGCAGGTCGACGCCATGGGCCAAGGCATCAGCCAGTTGATCGGCGTGGGCGGGCGCGACCTAAGCGAAGCCGTCGGCGGCATCATGATGACCGATGGCTTTAATATGCTGCTGGCCGATGACGCCACCCAAGTCATTATTTTATTGTCTAAACCCCCAGCACAAAGCGTGCAAGACAAAATGATCGCGCTGGCCAAGGCGGCGCATAAACCTGTGGTGCTGTGCTTTATCGGCGCCAACCTCAGCGGCAGCGAAGGCAACATCACCTATGCGCGCCACAGCCAAGAGGCCGCGCAGCTGGCCGTTCAGCTGGCCACCGGCCAAGCGCCCAAAGACCAAGGACAAGCACGCCTAGACGCCATTTTGGCCCAGGCCAGTCCGAAGGCTGCCCCCTGGGTACGCGGCCTATTTGCCGGTGGCACCATCTGTGACGAGGTATTCTACACCGTAAAAGCCGTCAGCTCAGACGTCTACTCTAACGTCGCTGGCCCAGAAGCCGAACGCATTCGCTTTGGCCAAGCCCCCCACCATCACGCCATGATCGATTTTGGCGACGACGACTACACTCAAGGCCGGCCTCATCCCATGATCGACGCCACCTTCCGCGCCCAAGCCCTCATCGAAACGGCTAAAGACGCCGACGTCGGCACCATCTTACTGGACTTTGAGCTGGGCTACGGCGCCAACGCCGACCCCATCGGCGCCATGCTGCCCGCCATTGAAGAAGCACAGCGCTTGGCCAAGGCCGACAACCGTCCGCTCAATGTCATTGCCTATGTTTTGGGCACCGATGCCGACGTTCAAAATAAGCAGCGCCAACAGCAGCGTCTCACAGAAGCAGGCGTGTTTTTAGTCGACAGCGCCGTTCACCTAGGCGTCGCCGCTGCCCAACTGATTCAACGAAATAAGGAGTAATTCATCATGGCTCAAGGACTATTTCAACACACCCTCAACGTGGTCAACGTTGGCCCCAAATTATTTCTAGACGATTTAAATACTCAGGCCGTCAGCGCCAGCCAAGTGAACTGGACGCCACCGCGCCCAATCAGCGCAGAACTGGCCGCCGCCTTAGAGACGCTCCAGCGCCCAGAGGTTGCCGCCAAAATTGACGCCGCCAACCAAGAAGCGGTTGAGCGCATCATCACCGCCCACCCCGTCCTCATTGGCTACGAGCGTGCGCTAGACGTGGTGCCCGGCATGACTAAAAACACCATCATCCACGCAGGCCCACCGATTGCCTGGGCCGATATGTGTGGCGCCATGAAGGGGGCCATCACGGGCGCCATCGTGTTTGAAGGCTTGGCCAAAGACATCGCCGAAGCAGAACAGGTAGCGGCTTCAGGCCAAATCATCTTCTCGCCTTGTCATGAACACGATTCGGTTGGCTCGATGGCCGGCGTGACCTCGGCATCGATGTATGTGCACATTGTCAAAAACAAAACCCACGGCAATGTGGCCTACACCAACCTTTCCGAACAGCTGGCCAAAATTTTACGCATGGGCGCCAACGACCAATCGGTGATTGATCGCCTGATCTGGATGCGCGACGTATTCGGCCCCATGCTCAGCGCCGCTATGAAGCTCGCCGGCGAGATCGACTTACGCATGTTGCTGGCTCAAGCCATTCACATGGGCGATGAAGACCATAACCGCAATAACGCCGGCACCTTGCTGCTGACGCAAAAGCTCACCCCTTATATCTTGCGTACCGACTTCAGCAATGAAGACAAGATTGCCGTATTTGAGTTTATTGAAAGCAGCGACTACTTTACCGGCCCCACCTGGATGGCCGTGTGTAAAGCCGCCATGGATGCCGCTCACGGCGTCAAGCACAGCTCCATCGTCACCACCATGTGCCGTAACGGCGTGGAATTTGGCATCCGTCTGAGCCACTTCGAAGGCTTTAACTGGTTTATCGGCCCCGCTCAAAAAGTGATTGGCCCAATGATGGCAAGCTTTAAGCCCGAAGACGCTGGCCTAGACATCGGCGACAGCGCCATCACCGAAACCTACGGCATCGGCGCCTTTGCCATGGCCGCCGCCCCCGCCATCGTGCCTTTAGTCGGCGGCACGGTTGAGGACGCCATCAACTATTCGAAAACCATGATGGACATCACCACCGCCACCAACCCCAACATCACCATTCCGTTGTTGAATTTCCGCGGTATTGCTTCTGGTATTGATGCCCGTAAGGTTTTAGACACCGGTATTTTGCCCATCATCAACACCGCCATCGCCCACAAAGACGCCGGCGTGGGCATGATTGGCACCGGCCTAACCAACCCTCCGTTTGAAGTTTTCGAACAGGCCTTAATCGCGCTGGCCAACGACTTTAACTAACCGTCAGACAAGGAATCGATCATGCTGCTTACCTCTGCCACACGGCTGATTCAGCCATTGAGCCTAGATGATCGATTCCTATCGACCTTACGCCAAAGCGCGCGCTGGCACATTCACAGCGCCTTCGACAATACCGTCAACTTGACGGCACCTAACCTACCCTTGCTGACCCTCAGCAATCAAAAAACCGACAGCCTCCCCTTAAGCCTGATGACTCAGAACGTCAACTTCAGCAGCCTCAGCATCCAGATCGGCCAAGCCGTTCACCATGATGAGCACGCACTGTACCTACCCCATCACGATGCTTTTGCCCTAACGGCGAAACCACAATCCCATTCTTTAGCCGTGGCGACCGATGCGCTCGATGTCGCAGCGCTGTCCTCAGCGCTGGCGACGCTGCGCGCCACGCTCAAGCAACAGGCTAGCCCCGGCAGCTTCGTGCCCAGCGTCGGCGCCTCAGCCTTTGAGCTCGGCCTTAGCCGCTGCCTACACCAGCAGGCCCAAGCCCTACAGCAGACATTACGAACGGCGCAAGCGGCGCCGATCGATGCCGCCGTCTTGGGCTTACTCGGCCTCGGCGTGGGCCTCACCCCTTCGGGTGATGACTATTTAGTTGGCGTTTTAGCCGCCCTACGCCTTAACCAGAGCGCTGCGCCAGCGGCCGCAGCCTTAAGCGCCAGCATCAGCCGCCACGCCGAACGACAAACCAACGCCATCAGCGTGCAGGCCTTAAGCTGCGCTAGCCAATACTATTTTAAATCCAGCCTGATCGATCTCATTCACAGCCTCGCTCAAGGGCAAACGCCGGCAGCGGTTCAGCACTTAAGCCAGCTGTTACAGACAGGATCCACCTCAGGCACCGACATCGCCTACGGCGTACTCGACACCCTCTTATTGTTTACTTTAGCAAAGGATGTACCATGAAAATCAATTGGCCCCTCATGATTTCGGCACTCGTGACCGGTTTTTTATGTGGACTCTGGGCAGGCGTGGCGCCACGCCTAAATCTGTCGATTTGGGCCGGCTTCGCCGGCTGCACCGCCTACTTCGCCAGCGGCAAACACCAGCTAGAAGGCATTAAAATGACGCTGTACACCACGTTACTGGGGTCATTTACTGCCTTTGCCATGATCTGGAGCGGCGACAACATCCTCTCGTTCCTGTCACCTAATATGGCCACCGGCATTGCCGTAGGCATCATCGTCGGCCTGATCGTGCTGTGCGGCGCACTGGATTTTGTGGCTTTTGTCCCGGGGATTTTTGTCGGCTGCTACAGCTATTTCGCCATTGACGGCCAGTGGCCCTTACTGATCGCATCTTTGATTGCCGGCACCTTCCTTGGCTGGGCTTGCGATCAAGGCGGCACCAGCCTGACACAACGGCTAGGCCTGAGCCAGGCGCCCAGCCAGTAGCCTCATTTAGCACGCCTAAAAAAACGCCATTGGTCCACTGACCGATGGCGTTTTGGCTTAAGAATACTTAAGCTCTAGGCTTAAAAATCATAGCCCAACGACACCCACAGCTTACGACGGTCGATGTAGGTTCCGCTGTTGCTGCGGCTGGCCATAGAATATTCATACAAGACTTCTTCTTTACCTTTACTGTTGATAAAGGTGCGGCTCTTATCAAACTTCTTATCCAATAGATTGTGCACACCGGCGGTGAGGCGCAGCTGCTTATTCATCTGGTAATTCACGCCCAAGTTCACAATGGTGTAGCCTTTAAACTTATTGCCGGTTAAATCTTTAATAATGGCGTCATTATCCTTTACCGCGCCCTGATAGCGTTCGCGCGATGACTTATACTCCGCCTCTAGCCAACCGCTCAAGCGGTCATTGAAGTGGTAATTGGTCGACAAGTTCAAAGCATGGCGCGGGTTGCTCACCAAGTAATTGCCTTCATTGGCGCCAGATTTGGTTTCGGTTTTTAACCACGTATAAGTTCCTTTGATGGACCAGTCGGGCGTAATGTTGAACTTACTCGCCAACTCCAGGCCCTTAGTCTCGGCCTTATCAAGATTGACTTTGGTCCCAATGTCTTCTTGATCAGGGAAACCGCCGATGCTCATACAGCCTGGTAAATTAGGATTGTTAGCGTAATCACAGTTAGCGATGCTGTTGCCGCTGCCGATTTTATCCTTAAACTTATTCAAGAATATCGTCGCCGTGGTGTCAAAGCTGCCTTCTGTAAAGTTAGCGCTTAACTCGTAATTGGTGGTTTTTTCAGGCTTTAAGTCTGGGCTACCCAAGGTGATTTTTTTACCTTGAGAGGTAAAGCCATTAATGCCATCGTGTAAATCATTCAAGGTCGGCACTCTATAGCCCGTGCTCACGCCCCCTTTAAGCGTCCATTGTTCGGTCGCGTTCCAGGTCAAATAAGCACGCGGCGTAAACTCACCGCCAAAGGCCTTATGGTCTTCATAACGCCCGCCCAAGGTCAGGTTAAACTTCGGCAAGAATTGCCAGCTGTCTTCGGCAAATACGGCCCATGAGTCCTGTTTAAAGGTATTGCCACGGCCGGCTGCCGCATCTTCGGTTTTATTGTCTTGATACTCAAGGCCGGCTGTGAGGCTATGCGCGCCAAGCTGAGTTCGAAACTTGGTTTGAAACAGGGTATCGGTATTTTTCAGTAAGCGTGACTCACCGCCCTTATAGACATAGCCCCACTGCGGATTATTGCCGCCAGGGAGCGTACGGCCTTTGGTTTCGGTACGCACTTGGCTGACATAGCTTTCCCAATCCCCAATCTCAAACTCAGCCTTATGGCCAATGGCGTACTGTTCACGTAAAAACTCTAGGCGATCTTCATAGCCAGAAATATTATTAGGCCTACCATCGTCATGATAAGTGTCTAAGCTACCCAAACGGCTGTCGCGGTTGTCGTACCACTGTTTGGCGGTACCAACGTCGGCCCAAACGGTGTGAGTGTCATTCACGTTCCACGACAGTTTGGCGCCAAAATCATAGTTTTCACCCCGTCCTGGACGCGGATCACGGCCAGAAGCATTTGGATTGAGGCGCTCAGAGGACTCCCGATTAAAGAAACGGCCGCGCAGCTCTAAGCCCAATTTGTCCTGTACCAAGGGGCCGCTGGTTTGAATATTAATCGATTGGGTGTTCGCGGCCTTACTGTCTTGCTGCAGCTCGGTCTGTACCGTTACATTACCGCCCCACTCGCGCGTGGACACGGGCTTAGTGATAATGTTGATGACACCGCCCATGGCGTCAGAGCCGTATAGCGTCGACATGGGCCCACGAATCACCTCAATGCGTTTAATGGCCGACATTGGTGGCATAAAACCAAAACTGGTGCCGCTAAAGCCATTTGGCGTAACCTCTCCAGACGTGTTTTGACGCCGTCCGTCGATCATGATCAAAGTGTATTCTGATGGCATGCCTCGAATTTCCACGCTAAGGTTGCCGGTTTTATCCGTCCCGTTGCGCACATCCACCCCAGGGATGTCTTTTAACACTTCAGCTAAGCTGGTGGCGTTTTTTTGTTTTAATTCTTCTTCCGTCACCACCGTAATGCTGGCGGGTGCATTTTTTACTTTTTGCTCAAAGCCTGTCGCCGTCACCACCACGTCGCCAATCTTTGCTTCACCGTCCGTTTGTGCCCAAGCAGCCATCGGCAATAGGCTCGCAGCCAAAACCGTTAACGCCCCAATGCGTATATTTTTCATCTCCATGACGTCCCTATAGTTAAATGATTCAAAAATGAAACAAGAATGAGAATAATACTTATTATTATAAAAAACGCCACATATATTATTCAAATAAGCTAGTTTAGTCTCATTATGGCGACAAAATAAAAGATTAAGGTATTAAAATACAAAATAGCGTAAATATTAATTTAATAGTAAGAATCATTAAAAATAAAAGCTTCTGAGCCCAAAAATCTTAGAAGGCCAGATTCTTTGACACAAAAAAAAGCACCCTTTTGCAAGGGTGCTCAGATCCGTGTTTATTGATTTTGGCTTAAGTATGATCGGCTTAAGAAGGGGCGTTTTCTAAGCCAAAGGCTTTATGCAGCACCCGCGTTGCCAACTCTAAGTATTTTTCGTCGATCAAAACAGAAACCTTAATTTCAGACGTACTGATCATTTGAATGTTGATGCCTTCTTCCGCTAAGGTGCGGAACATGGTCGAGGCCACGCCGCAGTGTGAGCGCATGCCCACGCCGACGATGGAAATTTTGGCCACGGTGTCGTCACCGTCGACTTTGGCCGCGCCGATGTTCTTTTGCACTTCGCTCAAGATGCGCATCGCACGATTGTATTCGCCTTTGGGCACGGTAAAGGAGAAGTCGGTGGTGCCATGTTCACCCACGTTTTGGATGATCATGTCCACTTCAATATTGGCGTCCGACACGGCGCCTAAAATTTGAAACGCGATGCCTGGCTTATCTGGCACGCCCTTCACGTTAATTCTTGCCTCGTTTTTATCAAACGCAATGCCTGCCACTACTGCTTTTTCCATGTCGCCATCTTCCTCAAATGTGATCAACGTGCCTTCACCTTCATCTTGAAGGCTGCTGAGCACACGCAATCTAACTTTATATTTACCCGCAAACTCGACCGCGCGAATTTGCAAAACCTTAGAGCCTAAGCTGGCCAATTCCAACATTTCTTCAAACGTAATCGTTTTTAAGCGGCGCGCTTCTGGCACCACGCGTGGATCGGTGGTGTACACCCCATCCACGTCGGTATAAATTTGGCACTCGTCCGCCTTCAAGGCGGCCGCAATCGCCACCGCTGACGTATCTGAACCACCGCGCCCTAAGGTCGTGATCTCACCCTGGCTGTCGACCCCTTGGAAGCCAGCCACTACCACCACACGTCCCGCATTTAAATCAGCGCGAATTTTTTCGTCGTCAATGCTCTCAATTCGGGCTTTACCGTGGGCTGAATCGGTGTGCATCGCCACCTGCCAACCACAGTAGCTTTTAGCGTCGACGCCGATGCTTTGTAAAGCCATACACAATAGACCAATGGTCACTTGCTCACCGGTTGCCACCACTACGTCTAATTCACGCGGGTCTGGATAAGGCTGAATTTCGTTGGCCAATGCGATCAAACGGTTGGTTTCACCACTCATGGCAGACAGCACCACCACCACATCGTGACCTTCGGCTTTAAATTTTGCGACACGTCTGGCCACATTTTTAATACGATCAGTAGAACCTACAGAAGTACCACCATACTTTTGGACAATTAGTGCCATTTTCTTTTCTTCTTTGCAGAATGTTTGTTAACAAAAATGTTGAGCTAGAATTAGTACCACTTTTTAAGCACACTGACAAGAAGCAAGCCTTAAGAACCGCCGCTTTGTCAGCATATATGACGATTACGCCAAAAAATCACGCTCATTACGCAACATTCGGCGGCAAAGTGATCCAGACGCTGGCTTAAACGCAATAAAAAAGCAGCCACGAGGGCTGCTGAATACCTTAAGCGGCGGCAAGAGCCTGCTGCTGTAGAACCAATAGACTGCGAATGCCCGCTTCGCCTAAATCCAACAGCTGATTCAGCTCAGCGCGGCTAAACGCTTCGCCCTCTGCCGTACCTTGAACTTCAACCATACGCCCAGAGGCCGTCATGACGATGTTCATGTCGGTGTCGCAGCCAGAATCTTCAACATAGTCTAAATCCAACAGCGCCTGACCCTGAAACACGCCCACCGAAATCGCCGCCACCGCCTCTTTAATCGGGTTTTCAGTCAATAAGCCTTTAGCCAAAAGCTGGTTTACTGCCAATTGCAAGGCCACAAAGGCGCCGGTGATGCTGGCGGTACGGGTTCCCCCATCGGCCTGAATCACATCACAATCGATCAAAATTTGGCGCTCGCCCAGCTTGTCCATGTCCACCACCGCGCGCAAAGAGCGGCCGATCAGGCGTTGGATCTCTTGGGTGCGGCCACTTTGCTTGCCCGCTGCGGCTTCACGCCGCATACGGCTATTGGTAGAACGCGGCAACATGCCGTATTCGGCCGTCACCCAACCCTTACCTTGGCCCCGTAAAAAAGGCGGCACGCTTTCTTCCACCGACGCCGTACAAATCACCTTGGTTTGGCCACACTCAATCAGCACCGAGCCTTCGGCCTGCGGTAAAAAATGCGGGGTCAGGGTCAAAGCACGTAATTCATCAGGCTGGCGATTGCTGCGTTGGTAGGGCGTCATGTACATTCCTTAAATAAGCATTCAGTGGCTCAGCGCCACTTTAAAGTCAAAATGATACCGTTGATTGACATAAAGCTCAAAGATAAATGCCCGCACCCCACCGCAAAGAGCCAACGACACTGGCCTAGGCAGAGCCCTTTATTGTATATTGAAGGCCTGCGTTTAAAGCATGAAGCGTTTAAGCGCCCTTTCAATCGTACAAAGGTTTCCCCATGATCCATAGCATGACAGGCTTTGCCAGCGCCAGCGGTGAATTTGCCCAAACCCGCATCAATCTCGAACTACGCGCCGTCAACCATCGCTACCTCGACATTCAATTCAAAGCGCCTGAAGAAGTCCGTGTGCTTGAAGGCACCATGCGCGAGGCCATCAGCCAGCACGCCTTTCGCGGTAAAATCGAATGCCGCATCCACATCAATGTATTACACGACCAGCAAACCGAACTGCGCTACAACCATGAATTAATCAACAACCTCAGCCAGCTGAATCAAACCCTTTTAGCCGAACATCCTCAGCTACAGGCCTTAAGCGTGTCCGATATTTTGCGCTTCCCAGGCGTACTGAGCGAAAGCAGCATTGACCAAGAGGCCATTAATCAGGCCGTATTGGGCTTGCTTAGCCAAGCCCTCACCGACTTCGCCCAAAGCCGCGCACGCGAGGGAGAAGGCCTGCAACAGCACATTCTGAGCCGCCTAGAGCAAATGGAAGCAGTGATGAGCAATATCGAAGGCCTATTCCCCAGCCTGGTGGCCCAGCACATCCAAAAAGCAGAAGAGCGCCTACGCGAAGCCGTGGCCAATATTGAGGACGACAGACTCAAACAAGAGTTCGCCATTTTCATGCAAAAAGCCGACGTTGACGAAGAGCTGTCGCGCTTAAAAAGCCACATTAAAGAAGTGCGCCGCACGGTTTCGGGTAAAGGCTCGGTCGGCAAACGCCTCGATTTTCTGATGCAAGAATTGAATCGCGAAGCCAATACCCTAGGCAGTAAGGCGATTGCCACCGAATGTACCCAAGCTTCGGTTGAACTTAAGGTGTTGATTGAACAAATGCGCGAGCAGGTTCAAAACATCGAATAAACACCCACAAAAAGGCCGTCCTGCTTATGTACAAGCAGGACGGCCTTTTTTATCGTGACTGATGAGCATTGAGTTTGTGCAGTATGTTCCAGCATACGGCTCTTTTTCAACAGCGTTTACTGCTTCACGCTCGCCCCATAGCGGCGTTCTTTAAACATCATCGCCTGGGTAAGACAGCTTTGCACATCGGGCACCAGGCTATGCTGATACAGCGCAATGAGCCGATCGTATGTGGCACTGGCTGCCTCAATCCGCCCAAGCTGGCCCAACACAATGCCTTTATTCAGCATTGCGCAGGCCACACAGGCCATCACTCGTTCATGCGATTCGTCACCAAAACGTTCAATGAAGGCACAAAAGCCATCGACTTTATCCTGATGAACATCATGCCGCAGCAACAGCCGGTTCAGCATGGCCTGAGCCAAATAGCCCTGTAGCTCTACACCAAGGCTGTCGTCAAAGCGTGCAATCATCTGATCATAGGTCCGCAACGCCTCTTTAGGCTGCTGTAAGCCTGTATAAGTCAACGCTAGATTCAGCCACGTTTGGGCCACACAAACGGCGACCTCTCCCTCTTCTTGCCCCTGAAAACGCTGGATCAAGCTGTGGTAAATGGCCATCTGCGCCTGCGGCTGCTGTAGCACGCCATAGGTAGCGCCCTGATTCATCAAGGCCTTGACCAAATACACACGCATTTCCTCGTTCGGCAACGGCGTGAGCCAATCGATCAACGCCTGATAGCTGGCCAACTCGGCTTCGTGCTGGCCCAAAGCGGCCAAAGCCAGTCCTTTATTCAGCATCAGTTTGGCAACGTATTGCTGTAAAGGCGCGTGATCGGTGTGCAAAAAACGCTGAATCATTTGATCGTAGGCCAAGAGCTGCGCCGTCCACTGGCCTAAGTCCCCCAGCAGAGTGATTTTATTCACCATCACGTGGGCCAGCTGAATCACCATATCGTGCGCTTCTACCGCATAGAATTGCTGAATAATCTCATCGTAGAGCCTTAAGGCCGCCCCAGCCTGAGTCAGCTCAGCCAGCGTTGCTGCCTTATTCATCAAGGCCTGCATGCCCAACGATTGCAGTACGGGCTGAGGCTCAAAGCGGGCTAGATGCTGGACAAGATCGTCGTACAGACAAAGCTCTGCCGCCGTCTGCCCCATATCGCCCAGCGTCATGCCCTGATGCAGCATGGCGTAGGCCACAAAATACTGTACCGCGACATCATCGCTGTCTTGAAACCTCTGTAAAAGCTGCTGTAAAAGCGCCAGCTTGGTTTTAACACACCCTCTTTGCCCCTCCCGAATGGCCTGCTGAAACTGTGCTTCAGCCGCAGCAACCTGATTGATTTTGGCTGCCTGCCGCCGCCCCTGAGTCGACCCTCTCAGCCCACCAGCAGTGGGCAGGACCGTTTTCTTTTTAAGATTCATTATTCGGTCTTTTCGTTGTTTGTTAAATAAGCCACGGGGGCCAAGTCTTTATTCGTTAAATCTTCTGCAAAAAAATGATTTCAATATAAACAACCACTTAAATAAAACAGAAGACCTGAATTCATGCTCAGCTTATCCTAGATTCTAGGCAAAATCGTGACAACACCCCGCAATCTTTACCTTATTTTGCACAACGCAGACCAAAGTAGCCGGCTATACGCCTAAGCTACCCCATTGCTTATGCCCATAAAAAACCCCACCCTGTTTTAAAACAGGATGGGGTGATCTCACAATTAGGGACTAAAACTAGCGCTTACGCATCGGTGGTAAGTCGGTGCACACGCCTAAGGCTACTTCGGCCGCCATGCCGATGCTCTCACCCAAGGTTGGGTGGGGGTGAATGGTTTTACCAATGTCTTCTGCATCACAGCCCATTTCAATCGCCAAGCACAGCTCGCCAATCATGTCGCCGGCGTTGGTGCCCACGATGCTGCCCCCGATGATGAGGCCACTTTCAGCGTCAAAAATCAGCTTCGTCATGCCTTCGTCACGGCCGTTGGCAATGGCGCGACCAGAAGCAGCCCAAGGGAAGACGGCTTTGGTGATGGCGATGCCTTTTTCCTTGGCCAAATCTTCGGTCATACCCACCCATGCCACTTCAGGGTCGGTGTAGGCCACGCCAGGAATCACGCGGGCGTCGAAATAGGCTTTATGGCCGGCAGCGTTCTCAGCGGCTACATGACCTTCATGTACGGCCTTATGCGCCAACATAGGCTGGCCTACAATGTCGCCAATGGCAAAGATGTGCGGCACATTGGTGCGCATTTGCTTGTCGACCTCGATGAAGCCGCGATCAGTCACGGCCACGCCCGCCTTATCGGCACCGATGAGTAAGCCATTAGGCGCACGGCCGGCGGCCACTAGAACCAAATCATAGCGCTGTGGTTCAGCTGGTGCTTTAGCGCCTTCGAAGGTCACATAAATGCCGTCTTCTTTGGCCTCTACTGCCGTGGTCTTGGTGTTCAGCATGATGTTGTCAAAGCGAGGCGCATTCATTTTTTGCCACACTTTAACCAAGTCGCGGTCGGCGCCTTGCATCAAGCCATCTTGCATTTCCACCACGTCTAGGCGTGCGCCTAGGGTAGAGTATACGGTGCCCATTTCTAGGCCGATGATGCCGCCACCAATGATCAACATTTTTTCAGGAATGCTGGCCAACTCAAGAGCACCGGTTGAATCCACAATGCGTGGGTCTTGCGGGATAAACGGCAGATTCACCACGCGGCTACCGGCCGCAATGATGGCTTGTTTAAAGCGCACTACCTGTTTTTCACCCGTTTGCGCTTGGCCCTCACCGCTGGTCAAGGCCACTTCTAAATGATGTGCGCCTGCAAACTGTGCCAAACCACGAATCACGTCGACTTTACGGGCCTTGGCCATGCCGGCCAAACCAGTGGTCAATTTACCGGTTACGCTGCTTTTGTACGCGCGTAATGCGTCTAAATCAATTTCTGGCTCAGGATATTTAATCCCGTTTTTGGCCAAATGTTTGACTTCATCAATCACCGCAGCATTGTGCAGCAAGGCTTTAGAGGGAATACACCCCACGTTCAAACACACGCCGCCTAAAGTGGCGTAACGCTCAACCAAGGCCACTTTCAAGCCTAAGTCGGCGGCTCTAAAGGCGGCAGAGTAACCACCAGGGCCTGCGCCCAACACCACTAAATCGTAATCAGCATCAGCACTACCGGCAAATTCAGCAGCGGCAGGCGCGGCCTTAGCTGCAGCAGGTGCAGCCGCCGCAGGCGCTTCGACCGTTTTGGTTTCGGCCTGAGCCGCACCAGCGGCTTCGATCAGGGCGATCACATCGCCTTCGCTGACCTTATCGCCGACTTTAATCTTCACCGCCGTCACCACGCCAGCCTGATCAGCAGGCACGTCCATGGTGGCTTTATCGGTTTCTAAGGTGATCAAGCCATCTTCTAGGGCAACGGTGTCGCCAACCTGAATCATCACGTCAATCACGTCCACGTTGGCACTGCCGCCAATATCAGGGACTTTTAATTCAATTACGCTCATAAGTTTTCCTTTACTTACCACAAAAGGCAAACGACCCAGCACCATCACGGGCTGAGTCGTTAAGCGGCATTACAGAACCAAGCGACGAATGTCACCTAATAGTTTGGCCAAGTACACGGTAAAGCGCGCTGCTGCTGCGCCATCGATCACGCGGTGATCAAACGACAACGACAGTGGGCACATCAAGCGTGGCTCAAATTCTTTGCCATTCCATACGGGTTTCATTTGTGACTTACACACGCCCAAAATGGCCACTTCTGGCGCATTAATGATAGGTGTAAAGCTGGTGCCGCCAATGCCGCCCAAGCTAGAAATGGTAAAGCCAGCGCCTTGCATGTCGGTGATGCCTAATTTGCCTTCGCGGGCTTTCAACGACAGCTCGGTTAACTCTTGCGAAATTTCTTTCAGGCCTTTTTTGTCCACGTTTTTGATCACGGGCACAACCAAACCGTTAGGCGTGTCGGCCGCAAAGCCGATATTGAAGTATTTCTTCAAGATCAAATCGTCGCCGTCTAGAGAAGAATTAAACTCTGGGAAGGCTTTTAAAGCTTCAACCGACGCTTTAATGATGAAGGCCAAAGGCGACATCTTGGTGCCTTCGCGCGCCCACTCTTGATTCATTTGCTGACGGAAGGCTTCTAGCTCGGTCATGTCCGCTTCGTCGTTAAAGGTCACATGAGGGATCATGGCCCAGTTACGAGACAGGTTCTGACCTGAAATGCGCTGAATTTTGCTCAATGGCTGTACTTCGACTTCACCGAACTTACTGAAGTCAACTTTTGGCCATGGCAATAGATCAAGACCGCCGCCTAGGCTGCCGACGCTGCTGGCTTTGCTGCCAGAGTCGGTGGCTTGCATCACGCCTTTCACAAAGCCTTTAACGTCTTCGGCGATCACGCGCTTTTTATGGCCAGTGCCCTGCACACGGCCTAGATCAACGCCTAATTCACGCGCTAGTTTACGCACCGATGGACCGGCATGCGCTTTAGCAAACGCTTCTTCGTTAATAGGGCTGTGGCCATAGCTTTCGATTGGGCGCGGCGCGTCCACTGCTGCAGCAGGCTTCGCCTTCACGCTGTTTTCATCAGACTTGGCTCGGGTTTCAGCGGTACTGGTGTCCACGGCCTTTGCTGGCGCGGCCGCTGGGGCTGAGCCGCTGCTTTCAACGGTAAGGATCACGCTGCCTTGGCTGACTTTATCACCCACGCTGACCTTCACGCTTTTCACCACGCCCGCCTTAGTGCTGGGTACGTCCATGGTGGCTTTGTCGGTTTCTAGGGTAATCAAAGTGTCGTCCACGGCAATGGTGTCGCCCACTTTAACCGCCACATCAATCACGTCTACATTTTCAGAGCCGCCGATGTCTGGCACGACTTCGTTCACGACCTCGGTTGCTGCGGTTGCGGCAGCAGGCGCTGCAGCGGGTTCAGCAGTTTCGGCTGCCGGTGCGGACTCAGCAGCCGCTTGAGCGCCAGCGGCCTCAACCACCACCAAGACGTCGCCTTGGCTCACTTTACCGCCTACGGCGATTTTGATTTCTTTCACCACGCCGGCCTGTTCGGCTGGCACGTCCATGGTGGCTTTGTCGGTTTCCAACGTCACTAAGGTGTCATCTACGGCAACGGTATCACCCACGCTCACCGCCACATCAATCACGTCTACATTTTCTGCACCGCCAATGTCTGGGACCACTAATTCAATTGTTTGGCTCATTGTCTTTCCTTTTACAGGCTGTTACTCAGCCTCAGTTGACATACTTTAACGCTATGCTTTTACGTGCCCTGCACCGTGTTTAATGGCTCAGGGCACACCCTATTGAATAGGGCTTAGCACAACCAGCTAGCAGTTTTGTCTGCGTTGATTTCGTATTTCGCAATGGCCTCAGCCACCACTTTCTTATCAACTTTGCCTTGTTTTGCTAAAGCATGTAAGGCGGCAATCACAACGTGGTAGCGGTTCACCTCAAAGAATTCACGCAAGTTGGCGCGTGAATCACTGCGGCCAAAGCCATCGGTACCCAACACCACATAGTCGTGTTTTAAGTAGGCACGGATGCTTTCGGCTTGGGCGCGGATGTAGTCCGTGGTCGCCACAACAGGACCTTCACGGCCTTCAAGCTGCTGTACCACAAACGGTACTTTTTCTTCGTCTAATGGGTGTAAGCGGTTGTGGCGCTCAATGGCCATGGCTTCACGTTGCAACTCATTAAATGAAGTCACGCTCCAAATGTCGGCATCCACACCGAAATCGGCCTTCAATAGGTCGGCAGCGGCAATCGCTTCATTCAAGATCACGCCAGAACCCATTAATTGTACTTTCAGCTTGCCTTGTTCGCCTTCTTTCAAGCAGTACATACCCTTAATGATTTCTTCTTTAATGCCTTCTTTTTCAGGCATGGCTGGGTGAGCGTAGTTTTCATTCATCAAGGTCAAGTAGTAGAACACGTCTTCTTGTTCTACGTACATACGACGCAAGCCATCTTGAATGATCACGGCTAACTCATAGGCAAACGTTGGGTCGTAGCTCACGCAGTTCGGAATCAGCGCCGCTTGAATCAAGCTGTGGCCATCTTCGTGCTGTAAGCCTTCACCGTTCAAGGTGGTCCGACCAGCGGTGCCGCCGAGCAAGAAGCCACGGGCACGCATGTCGCCCGCTGCCCAGGCTAAGTCGCCCACGCGTTGGAAGCCAAACATTGAGTAGTAGATGTAGAACGGAATCATCGGGGTGTCGTTGTTGGCATAGCTGGTGGCCGCAGCAATCCATGAACTCATGGCGCCTGGCTCGTTAATGCCCTCTTGGAACACTTGACCGTCTTTAGATTCTTTATAGAACATCAGTTGATCGTGGTCTTGTGGCACGTAGTTTTGGCCTTTGGTGTTCCAAATGCCGTACTGACGGAACATGCCTTCCATACCAAAGGTACGGCTTTCGTCCGGTACGATGGGCACGATGCGCTTGCCAACCTGTTTGTCTTTCAGCAAGGTGTTCAAAATACGAACAAAGGCCATCGTGGTCGAGAACTCACGCTCACCGCTGGATTTAAGCTGGGCGTCAAAGGCAGACAGCGCAGGAATCGGCAGGGCTTCCGTGCTCGGCACGCGACGAGGTAAATAGCCACCTAAAGCAGCGCGGCGTTCGCGCAAATACTTCATTTCTGGGCTGTCTTCGTCTGGACGGTAGTAAGGAGGGTTGGTTTCCAACTGTTCGTCGGTAACCGGGATATTGAAGCGGTCACGGAAGCGACGCAGCGATTCAATGTCCATTTTCTTGGCTTGGTGAGCGGTATTTTGTGCTTCACCAGAAGCGCCCATGCCGTAACCTTTAATGGTTTTGGCCAAAATCACGGTCGGACGACCGTTGGCGTTACGGGTGGCTTCATGGTAGGCCGCGTACACTTTATGTGGGTCATGACCACCGCGGTTCAAGTGCCAAACTTCTTCGTCTGACATGTTTGCCACCATGGCTTTTAGTTCAGGGTATTTACCAAAGAACTCTTCGCGTACATAAGCACCGTCGCGAGATTTAAAGGTTTGGTAGTCACCGTCAACGCACTCTTCCATGCGCTGTTTCAATAGATTATCGTGGTCTTGCGCCAACAACGCATCCCAACGGCTGCCCCAGATCACTTTTAATACGTTCCAGCCGGCGCCGCGGAAGTTGCCTTCTAGCTCTTGAATGATTTTGCCGTTACCGCGTACAGGGCCGTCAAGGCGCTGTAGGTTACAGTTAACCACAAAAATCAAGTTGTCTAGGCCTTCGCGAGAAGCCAATGAAATCGCGCCTTTACTTTCAGGCTCATCCATTTCGCCATCGCCACAGAATACCCAAACCTTACGGCCTTTGGTCTTGGCTAGGCCACGAGACTCTAAGTATTTCAAGAAGCGGGCTTGATAGATCGCCATCAATGGGCCCAAGCCCATAGACACGGTTGGGAACTGCCAGAAGTCCGGCATCAACCATGGGTGTGGATAAGAAGGAATGCCTTCGCCGTCAACTTCTTGACGGAAGTTGTCCAACTGCTTCTCTTCTAGGCGGCCTTCTAAGAACGCACGGGCGTAAATACCAGGCGAAGAATGGCCTTGGATGAATACTAGATCGCCTTCATGGTCATCGCTCTTCGCGCGCCAGAAGTGGTTAAAGCCTACGTCGTATAGGGTGGCGGCAGACTGGAAGGAGGCAATATGGCCACCTAGCTCTAAGTCTTTTTCACCAGCACGTAAAACCATAGCAATGGCATTCCAACGAATGAAAGAGCGCAAGCGGTGCTCTAATTCATGGTCTCCCGGTGATTTTTGCTCTTTGCCCACCGGAATGGTGTTCAAGTAAGCGGTGGTCGCATCAAAAGGCAGGTGGACGCCTCGGCGACGGGTGTACTTAACCAGGTTCTCCAACAGGTAGTGTGCCCGCTCTGGGCCTTCGGCCTCTAAAACTGAAGCAATTGAATCTAACCATTCTTGAGTTTCAATCGGATCGATGTCGTTGGTGATGTTCGTTGCCATAACTTTGTCCTTATCATGCTGATGTACCCCATAAAACAGGCTATCTCCTGAATTATTATGATTAACCTGTACGCTTTAGGGGGCCAAAACAAACACTCATGTTTTAATATGAACGTCTATGAAAATTATTTTTTCGAATTCGAAAACAAACGCATTCTTACGCTCATTCTAACCGTTTTTTTGATTATGGGTAAGTATTTGCCTTCATTTGTCGTCACTTTGGCGACATATTGCGCTGCAACACGCTGTATTCCCTAGCCAATTCAGACTGGGGTTTTGGCGTTTTGATGCGCATGGCAAAATCCATTCACCAAAATCTTATCTTAGCACTTCAGAGCACAAACTCTATAAAAAATAATTTTAAGCCAAAATTTATGTTCAAAAAACAACATATTAACCACATCGTCAAAACATAAAAAAAGGCACGACCTAAACGGCCATGCCTTTCCTTTTAGCGCTTCATGCTAGCGAAATAATTGCCAAAGCAATAAAGCCAGCAACAAACAGCTAATCACACCCAAATAAAAATTTTGTTTCTTTTGGGTGCGCATCAGCTCAATATAGCCGTTAATCAGCAGTGCTTGCTTGTCATCATTGACCAATTCCGAGATTCGCCGCGGCAACGTGGGCAAAATCGTCGCCCATTCTGGCGCCTCATGCTTGAGCGTTCGCCACAGTGCTTTAGGCCCTACCTGCCCTGACATCCAACGGGTTAGGAACGGCTTAGCCGTAGCCCATAAATCCAGCTCAGGATCTAGCTCGCGCCCTAGCCCCTCAATGTTCAACAAAGTTTTTTGCAGCAACACCAGCTGTGGTTGAATCTCAACGTCGAAACGGCGGCTGGTTTCAAATAAGCGCATCAACACCAAGCCAAACGATATTTGCGCCAAAGGCTTGTTAAAAATCGGCTCACACACGGTACGCACCGCTGCGGCCAATTCTTCTGGGTGCGTGTCTTTAGGTACCCAGCCCGACTCAATGTGGGCCGTGGCCACGCGATGGTAATCGCGGTTAAAGAAGGCCAAAAAGTTAATCGCCAAATAGCGCTTGTCGTATTCGGTCAAGGTGCCGACAATGCCAAAATCGATGGCAATGTAACGGCCATCGTCGGCCACCATGATGTTGCCTGGATGCATATCGGCATGAAAAAATCCATTTTTAAAGACTTGGGTAAAGAAGATCTCCACCCCAAAGCGCGCCAACTGCTTGAAATCGATGTTTTTGGCTCTGAGGGTCTCCACATCAGAAATCGGCGTGCCGTCCATCCACTCGATGGTCAACACATTGCGCGCGCAATAGTCAAAATACACGTCGGGCACGATCAGCATGTCGCTGTCTTTAAACTGACGCCCCAATAGGCTGGCGTTGGCCGCCTCGTTCATTAGGTCTAATTCGTCATGCAGGTATTTATCGAACTCGGCCACCACTTCGCGCGGGCGCAAACGCTTGCCGTCGGGTAAAAAGCGCTCGGCCAAGCGTGCGAATACGCCCAAAAGCGCCAAATCCTGCTCAATAATCGGCTTGATTTTAGGGCGCAAGACCTTCACCGCCACTTTTTGCCCTTTGCCACCGTCCTCATCATATAGATAAGCTTGATGCACCTGCGCCACTGAAGCACTGGCCACAGGCTCAACCGTAAACTCGGCATATAGCTCAGACACAGGGCGGCCAAAGGCCGCTTCTACAATGGCCTGCGCTTCGGCCCCGGCAAACGGGGGGACTTTATCCTGCAGCAGCGCCAGCTGATCGGCATAGTCTGGCGGTAAGAGGTCGCGCCGAGTCGACAGCACTTGGCCAAACTTCACAAAGATGGGCCCTAGGCTCTCCAGCGCCAGATGCAGCCGTTGCGGCAGCGGCATGGCCTTACGCGGAATAGGCACGCAACGGCACAGCGTACGTAGCCAAAAACGATTTTTTAACTGGGGTAATAATAATTCAATCAGGCCAAACCGATACACGGTGCGGCTGATGGTGTAAAACCGACTGATCCATTTCATGAGCTGTTCTTTTTATTTGGTTGGCGACGCCGTCGCGGTGAGTTTGGCTAAGCGGGCGTCCAATCTAGCCACGTCATCTTTGAGTTCATCAACGGCAGTAGACCACAGGTCGAAGTCGGCCTTCGCCACCATGGGCGCATTGGCCTCATGGGCATAGTCTTGTACTTGACCGACAAAACGTGATTTTCCCTGTAGCAGTTGCTGCTTGAGGCCATCTACGCGGCTCATGATGCTGCCGGCCAAGCCATCGCCCACCACGCGGGCTAAATCTTGCCCAGGGTAATAACGCACTTCACCTAAAATCGGCAACAGCGCCATGCCCAAACCATGATCGCCCGTGATCACCACATCGCCCACGCTCGGGCTTTGCTGCTGGGCCACTTTGATTAAGGCACTGTCTAAAAACTGGACCGTCACTTCTGGCTCAGTCGTGGCCGCATCCACAAAGCCATCGTGGGCAATCACAAGCGTGGCGCCCAAAAGCGGCGTATTGAGGGCAAAAACACGGCCGTGATGCACGCTCATGGCCTGCTTGAGTTCTGGATTTTGCTGTAATAAATGATTCAATAAGGCAGAGAACATACGCTTACCTCAGATTAGTCAGGGCTCAATTGTACCATTAAGACCCTACGCCCTACTTCTTTAAATCAAATCATCCATGACTACCCCATAATCTTTTAAGTAGGCCCCGCCATCAATGATTTTACCTTCGCTGCATGCACCCGCCTCAAAAGCCAAAACCCCCAAGCCACGTCGATCCGCTTCGCGCTGATAAAACGCCTGTTTGCTGGGATGTTGCGGATGGCACACATTGTAAAGCTGCCGCGCCGACAGTGGCTTGGCCAGCACCTGCATGATGGCCGCCACCGCATCGCTCTGGCTCACCACATTCACCGGCTGCTGCGCGCCCTTAATCTGTTGCTTGGTGGCCAATGCCGTCACCGGGTGGCGGCTGGGGCCAAAGAGGCCACCAAAACGCAGCACGCTCACCTGCGCCACCGTGCTTTGATTTACAGCAGTCTCCAACGCCACAATGGCCTGAGCCGAGGCGGTACTGGCCGCAGTGGGCGTGGCCTCGGTACACACTCTGGCCTCATCACCATAAACAGACGTACTGCTGGCCAAGACCACCTGACGCAGCCGACGGTTAGCCTGCATCCAGCCAATCAGCCGCATCACATCGGCCGCATAGTTGGCGCTGCTCGAAGGCGGCAGCAAACACACCAGCGATTCTGCCATCAACAGCGCGGGCTGCGCCGCCGCATTGGGCACATCTGCTGTCACATCGAAAGAATAAAAGCCTTCTTCAGCCTCACTCGGCGCTCGCCGACGGCTGCCGGCCACCGACCAGCCCTGCTGGCGTAAAGCGTGCGCTAACGGCTGGCCCAAAAAGCCTAGCCCAAGAACAAAAACCGCTGCTGCCATACCTTTAATACTCCCAAAAAAAGGCTGTCTGACGTAATGCAGACAGCCTGTTGAACGCTTCAGCCTTACACGTTGGCGTGTTCGGTCGGTGGGTTTACCCATTTGGGCGCATACACCGGCGCATAGGCCGCCATCTGACGCAGCAGCTCATCGGCCTGATCGGACACGCACATCAAACTTAGGTTGGCTTCTGGCATAAAACGCTCGGCCACGGCGGTTTGAATACACTGTAGCATCGGCTCAAAAAAACCAGCTACGTTCAATAAGCCTGTAGGCTTACTGTGTAAGCGTAGCTGCGCCGCCGACAGCACTTCAAACAGCTCTTCAAACGTCCCTAAACCACCGGGCATGGCAATGTAGCCATCGGCCAATTCCATCATTTTGACTTTACGGCTGGCCATATCCGGCGTTTCAATCAACTCGGTTAAGCCTGGATGCCCCATTTCTTTATTTTTCAAAAATGTGGGGATCACGCCGATGGCTTGGCCACCCGCGGCCAATACCGCATCAGCCACCGTGCCCATTAGGCCAATGGAGCCGCCGCCATACACCAAAGTAATGCCCTGCTTGGCCATCGCCGTACCTAAGGCTTCTGCACCTTGTTTAAACAAAGGATTATCACCGTAATTCGAACCACAATAAACTGCTAAACTTTTCATTATAAAACCGCCACGGGGTAAGACCCAATTTGTTTGATAAAGGCTGCTCGATTCGCCAACTCGGCTAAAGCAGCGCGCACGCCATTGTCTTCCTGATGGCCCTCAATGTCGATAAAGAACACGTATTCCCATAGGCCAGCGCGCGAAGGACGGCTTTCCAACTTAGTCATCGATACACCAAAATCAGCAAACGGCTGTAGCATGGTGTGGACGGCGCCAGGCTGGTTCGGCGCCGACACGATCAACGAGGTTTTGTCTAAGCCCGTGCTGTTGGTAAGCTGATGGCCCAACACCAAGAAACGGGTGGTGTTATTGGGCTCGTCTTCAATATTGGTCGCCACTTTTAATAAGTCGTAGCGTTCGGCTGCTGCCTGAGAGGCAATCGCTACCGCACTGCTTTCTTGCGCGGCCAAGCGCGCGGCTTCAGCATTACTGGACACGGAAATACGTTCCACCGTATCGGGCAGGTTTTTGCTCAGCCAGTCATGGCACTGTGCCAAGGCTTGGGCGTGGGCATACACTTTAGTCACCCCTACTAAACCCTCGGTTTGGCGCAATAACTGATGATGAATGCGCAAAACAACTTCACCGCAGGCCTGTAGCGGCGAAGACACCAATAGATCTAGCGTACGCCCTACGGCACCTTCGGTTGAGTTTTCAATCGGCGCCACCACATAGTCGGCCTGACGCGCCTCTACCAAGCGGAAACACTCGTCAATAGTGGCACAGGCCTGGGTATGGGCTGCGTGGCCAAAATGCTTGGTCGCAGCCAATTGGCTAAAGGTGCCCTCGGGGCCTAAATAGGTAATCGTCAATGGCCGCTCAATGGCCAAGCATTCGCTCATGATTTCGCGGAACAATCGCGCCACGGCCTCATCCGGTAAAGGCCCTGGGTTAATGGCCTTAATGCGGCGCAATACTTCTGCCTCACGTTCGGGACGATACACCACGCCGCTGCCTTTTAACACACCGATGGCTTGGGCGTGCCCAGCACGTTCGTTCAATAATTTCACAATGGTCTGATCGATTTGATCAATCGCCGCGCGATGGGGCGCTAATTGTTCATCCACTGACATAGCCTATTCCTTTATCTTTATTATGAGTTGTGACGCCATCGGCGCAGGGGTAATTGATGCATGCTTATACCGCCAATAGTTGTTGAATCGCCGCACGCAGGCGCTTCATCGCCTCAATACGGTCTTCATCGGTTAACAATAGGCTAGGCGCCAAGCGCAGCACGTTGCTGCCGGCTTTTAACACCATCAAGCCTTGAGCCAAAGCGGCCTGGCTGATGTCGCCCAAGCGCGCCGCGTAAGCCTCACTCAACACACAGCCAATCAAAAGGCCTTGGCCACGCACTTCAGAAAACACGCCGGTATCGCTGCCGATGGCGCGTAAATCAGCCATCAAAGCCTCGCTTTGCTTGGCCACATTGGCCATGGTTGCTTGACTATTGATGATGTGAAAGGCAGCCAAGCCCACGGCACAGGCCAAAGGATTGCCGCCAAACGTCGTGCCGTGAGAGCCGGCGCTCAGGCTAGGCGCGACTTTATCGGTGGTCAACATCGCCGCCAACGGAAAACCTGAGCCCAGCGCTTTAGCCGTGCTTAAAATATCCGGCATGATGCCATATGCTTCATAGGCATAAAGTGCGCCGGTACGGCCCATACCGGTTTGTACTTCATCCAGCACCAATAAGGCATTGTGCTCATCGCACAGGTCACGTGCCGCCTGCATAAATGCTTGTGATGCAGGCAATACGCCACTTTCGCCCTGAATCGGCTCAATCACGATGGCGCAGGTTTTGCTGCTGACGGCAGCCTTAAGTGCGGCCACATCGTTAAAATCAATGTGCTTAATGCCGCCAGGCAAGGGCGCAAAACCTTCTTGATACTTAGGCTGACCGCCCACGCTCACGGTGAATAGGGTGCGGCCATGAAAGCCATTCACGCAGGCAATGATCTCGTTCTTTTCCGGACCAAAATGATCAAACGCGTATTTACGCGCCAGCTTAAAGGCCGCTTCGTTGGCTTCAGCACCAGAGTTGGCAAAAAACACCTTGTCTGCAAACGTGTGCTCGACCAAGGCTTGGGCCAAAGCCTGAGCCGGTTCTGTGGTATAAATATTCGACACGTGCCAAAGCTTGTGTGCCTGAGTGGTTAAGGCTTCAATCAAAGCTGGGTGAGCATGACCTAGGGCGTTCACCGCAATGCCACCGGCCAAATCAAGATATTCTCGACCTTCGGTGTCCCAAACTCGACTGCCCACGCCGCGATCAGGCACCATGGGGGCAAAAGAAAAATTCGGGGTCAAATAATTATTCATGCTGTTCTCTTTAGTCTATACGGTTATATTAGTCAAAATGTCCATACCACAACGCCGCTGGCGGCTGTCCTCGTCAGATGAAGGCGCGAATCAGAACCTTAAATCATACAAGAAAATCAGCACAAAAACGATCATAAAGCCACACAAATCACACTTTATGCTTTTTATTCTTGCATAATCTCCTATATCGGCTAAGAATAAGCGTAATCCTTCGCATCTTGTGTGTGTTCCACAAAAAAAACACACTAAGGAACCAATTCCCCAAACGGGCGTCCTTAATAAGTTGTCCCCCTTTTCTCTGGGCTAGGGGTGTAAAAAACGGTAAAATAATAGGATTATTCTAGCCAATCGCTTTTCAACCTATTAGTATGATGATGTTATGCCGGTTATTTTTAAGATGGTGATCCTTTTTCGGCATCTTAAAAATAACGCAGGGCCTGACACCAATCGGGCCGTCATGGTTAAGCGCCGCGTCAATGCGCTTAACAACCAACCCAGGTGATGACCACCACCGCCTGCTCCTGCTGCCTTTTAACGCTGAGCAAACGTGTGTGTGGATCCCTCCTCTAACTATGGGCATACCAATGACTCGATCACTTTTGCAGTACAGCACCAAAGTGTGCTCGACCTTATTACTGGGACTAAGCCTATCTTTAAGCGTGCCGGCCTTGGCCGACACCACCGATGATGACTTAGACCTTTTGGGTCAATTTCTTGAAAAAAACTTTGAGGCCAATCCATCAACCGATCGGATTGCGGAGCTCCTCGATCCCAATTACAGCAGCAACAGCGCCATTTCTAACCTAGCCCTGCATTCACGTGCGGCCTTGGTAATGAACAGCAAAACTGGCGAAGTGCTGTATGAAAAAAACGCCACTCAGGTGATGCCGATTGCGTCGATCTCCAAGCTGGTGACGTCTTTAGTGTTTCTGGACGCCAAAGTCGACATGAACACCCCCATCACCATTACCGACGCCGAAATTGACCGCGTCAAAGGCACCTCTAGCCGCTTGGCCATTGGCACCACCTTACCGCGCTCTGAACTCTTGCATTTGGCCTTGATGAGCAGTGAAAACCGCGCCTCACACGCCCTAGCCCGCACCACCTTTGACGGCGGCCTGCCTGAGTTCATCCAAAAAATGAATCAAAAAGTCCGCTCTTTAGGTATGTACAACACCGTTTTCTATGATCCAACCGGCCTAGATAAACGCAACGTGTCTACGGCAGCCGATTTAGCCCTACTGGTCAAGCACGCCTATAACTACCCCGCCATTCGCTTTAACAGCACCGACACCAAAGGCGTGGTTCAAGCCGCCAATGGCCGCACGCTGAACTACGCCAACAGCAACGCCCTAGTGCGCGAAGGGGTGTGGAAAATCGATCTGCAAAAAACCGGCTACATCCGTGAGTCTGGCCGAGGCATGGTGTTGCACGCCAATGTCTCCAATCAGCCATTGATCATTGTATTGCTGAACTCGTCCACTTCGGCCACCCGCGTCACCGACGCCAAAGCCATTCAGTCTTGGGTCAGCCAACAAAAAAGCCTCTAGGCCTGTGTAAGCTCACGCTTAAAACACCCCGCCCTCTTTGGCGGGGTGTTTTTTTATGCCCCTCTTGTCTTCAAGCCAATGGCATTACATGAAAATCTTGCATCTATCTCATCGAATCATTTCAAGCATAACAATCGAAAATACATTTACAATAAACTCAGACTATTAATTCATCAGGAGCCCAGCATGAACATGAACCGTCACATCCGTACCGTTTTGACCGCCCAGCCTGCCGAAGATGGCGCAGGCGTCAAACTACAGCGCGTGTTCTCCAGCCAAGCCTATGTCCACACCAACCCCTTCGTCATGCTAGACGAGTTTGGCTCAGACGTGGCCAACGACTACATCGCTGGTTTTCCCGCCCACCCTCACCGTGGCTTCGACACCATCACCTTTATGCTCAACGGCAGCATGACTCATGAAGACAGCACCGGCAATAAGGGCGTGATCACCGACCATGGCGTACAGTGGATGCGCACCGGGCGCGGCATCGTCCACAGCAAAATGCCGGCCCAAACCGAAGGCCAAATGCGCGGCATGCAGTTTTGGCTCAACGTGCCTAAAGTGGATAAAACGTTAGCACCTGACTATGTGGGCTACACCACAGAACACACCCAAACCACAGCTGGCAACAGCGTACGCGTCATCGCCGGTGAATTCGCCGGCCAAAAAACCCCGTTTACGCCCACCCACACACGGCCAGGCATGTATTTTGTTCAATTCGACCACGCCACCACTGAGCGTTTTACCCTGCCCGAACACGACACGGCCTTGGTTTATGTCTTGAGTGGCGAAGTACGCATCGGTGAGCACACCCTCAAGGCTCAGCGCCTGGGCGTACTCAGTAGCGGTACCGAGCTCACCCTAGAAGCCAGCCCAAATGCCGAAGTCATGGTGTTTCACGGTGCGCGCATTGATGAACCCATGGTGCAATACGGCCCATTTGTGATGAATACCGAAGCCGAGATTTATCAAGCATTTGAAGATTTTCAAGCCGGGCGCTTCAACTAAGCGGCCACAGAGCCCGAAGCGCTTTTTCCCCACCCACATTGAAGAAAGCAGCATCCATGCAGCGCATTTTAAATCGTACCCTTTTAGCCCTCTGCCTCGCCGGCAGCCTCAACGCTTACGCCCACCCCCCTAGCCCCACGCACGCCAGCGCTGGCGCTCAACAGGTTGGGGTCAGCCCCTGGGGGCCTCAGGATGAGCTGGGTCGACTCAACCTGATCACCGCCGAGTCGCGGGCCCGCATCATGAGCCAAGTCGACGCCAGAAAAGTCTATGACTTAGCCACCGATTATTATTTAGGCATGCCTAGCTGGCAGGCTGCGGGCGACCCTCACTACCAGTTTTGGATGACGCACACGCCACGCGGCACCGTGGTAGATGACCCGATGGGTGTCGGTAGCGACATGAACCAAACCCGTAGCTACACCGGTACGGCTTTTTCCATGTACAGCCACACCGGCACCCACATCGATGCCCTCAACCACTTTGGCATCGGCGGTAAGATTTACAATGGCTTCAGTGCTGATGAGCATTTAGGCGACCGCGGCTGGAAGGTCACCGGCATTGAAAAATTCCCGCCCTTGGTGGCGCGTGGTGTGTTGATTGACGTGGCCGCCAGCAAGGGGTTAAAGATGCTGCCCGACGAATACCGCATCACCCGTAAAGACATACAGGCGGCGCTAAAAAAACAGGGGGTTAGCCTCAAAACCGGCGACATCGTGTTGATTCGCACCGGCCGCATGAGCCTCTACGACAACCCTCAGGCCTATATGAACAAGCCTCCGGGCATGGGATTAGATGCAGCGCGCTATCTGGTTGAGGAAGGCGGTGCCATGATTTTAGGGGCAGACAACTTAAGCTTTGAAGCCTTTCCCTCGGAGATGGCGGATGACTATGTGCCGCTGCATACTTATCTACTGGCTCAGCAAGGCGTACCCATCATCGAGCTGGTTGACCTAGACGAACTGGCCAAAGATGGCGTGTACGAATTCGCCTTCGTCGGTGGTCCACTGAAAATCCGTGGCGGCGATGCAGCACCCTTACGGCCCATCGCCATGCCCTTAAAACAATAAGCATTAACCATTAAAAAAGCCACGGCATGCCGTGGCTTTTGACTGTTTCTAAGCTGATTAACCTACGTTTAGATTATGATCCACCATGCCCACCTCAACAGGTTCTTTGCTGGCTTTTAGCTTCAACTGCTGGGCTTCAAGCTTTTGCAAATAGGCTTCGTCAATATCGCCCGTCACGTAGTGACCATCAAAGCAAGAGGTATCAAACTCTTTAATTTCAGGATTCACCAACTGTACGGCTTTAATCAAGGCGCCCAAATCTTGGAACACCACGCCGTCGGCCGAAATATTGGCGGCAATTTGTGCCACGTCACGACCGGTGGCCAATAGCTCTTGGCGGGTCGGCATGTCGATGCCATACACGTTAGGATAACGCACTTCCGGCGCAGCAGAGGCAAAATACACCTTCTTCGCGCCCGCCATACGGGCCATTTCCACGATCTCTTGACTGGTGGTGCCGCGCACAATCGAATCATCGACCAACAGCACGTTCTTACCCGCAAATTCACACGCCACAGGGTTTAGCTTTTGGCGCACCGATTTACGACGCACGGCTTGACCGGGCATGATGAAGGTACGGCCAATGTAGCGGTTTTTAATGAAGCCTTCACGATACGGTAGGTTCAGCGCCGCAGCTAGCTGTAAAGCACTGGCGCGACTGGTGTCGGGAATCGGCATCACCACATCGATTTCAGCTATGGGCAGCTCTTGCTTCACTTTCTCGGCCAAGGTCACGCCCATGTTCAAACGCGCTTGATACACAGAAATGCCGTCAAGCACCGAGTCTGGGCGAGCAAAATAAACGTATTCAAACAGGCAAGGCGCCATTTTGTGGTGTTCGGCACACTGTTTGGCGTGTAGCTCACCCTCAAAAGAAATGAATACCGCTTCGCCCGCGTCAACGTCGCGCAAAATGCTGTAGCCTGAGCAGTCTAGCGCCACCGATTCAGAGCTGACCACATAGCTGTCTTTGCCGTCAATTTGCTGATGGCCTAAGATCAGCGGGCGAATCCCGTTCGGGTCGCGAAACGCCAAAATGCCGTAGCCGGCAATCATCGCCACCACGGCGTAGGCGCCGCGCACGCGCTTGTGTAGCTCAGAAACCGCGTCGAAAATATTGTCGATGGTCAGGTGTTTGCCGCTGGCCTGTTGCTCAAGCTCATGAGCAAAGACATTGAGTAAAACTTCAGAATCAGAGTGGGTGTTGATGTGACGAAGGTCACGGTGACAGATGTTTTCGTATAGCTCTTCAGTATTGGTGAGGTTGCCGTTATGGGCCAACACAATGCCAAACGGAGAGTTGACGTAAAACGGCTGTGCTTCGGCGCTGCTTTGGGCGCTGCCGGCGGTGGGGTAGCGCACGTGGGCAATGCCCGAGTTACCCACTAGGTTACGCATATTGCGGGTGCGAAAAACATCTTGCACCATGCCGCTGCCTTTGTGCATGTGGAACGTATTGTTGTGAGTGGTCACAATACCAGCAGCGTCTTGGCCACGATGCTGTAATAATTGCAAACCATCATACAGGGTTTGATTGACGGGACTATGACTGACAACACCTAATATACCGCACATTGGTTGATTCCTGTTCGCTTAAATTGAAGAATTAAAGGTCAATAAGGGACTTCTGCTGCTAGGGATTCTGGCAAATACGGTAGGGTTTGTTTCACCAGAAGTTCGAATGTCGGGGCCGTCAACGACGCCTGCCATTCTGGTTGCTTGGGTAACTCAGTAAAGGCACACACGCCTACAATCACCACCATCACCAGCACCCCACGCGCAAAGCCAAAAACCAAACCCAACAGGCGGTTAATGGCTCCAAGGCCGAGGGCACTGATGGCCGAAGTCAAAAAGGAACGTAGAAAATACTGGGCAATCCAAGCCACAAAAAACAAAAGGATAAAAGACAAGGCTATGCGTAAGTTGGGTGGATCAATATTGGGCAGAGCGATTTCAGCAAACGGGACGGCAAACACCTTCCCCACCAAAAACGACACCACCCAAGTTACCAAAGAAGCCAACTCGGCGACTACGCCTCGCATCAGGGCCACCATGGT
Source organism: Neisseriaceae bacterium CLB008 (assembly GCA_041228285.1). Lineage (NCBI taxonomy): Bacteria > Pseudomonadati > Pseudomonadota > Betaproteobacteria > Neisseriales > Neisseriaceae > Neisseriaceae bacterium CLB_ANTARCTIC_008. The sequence continues at coordinate 2,338,827 of CP166133.1, forward strand.
GCTCAAGCCGATGATGATCAAGGCAAAATAGTCAAATAAGGTCATGGATTATTGGCTCACCACAAGGCCATTAAAGCCATGTTTTTTTAATTCATTCACGGCTCGATCAGCATCAGCACGGCTTTTGTAGGGGCCAAGGCGAACGCGAGAAATATTATTGCCGCCGCTGCTCACATAAGCTGGTAAGCCTGCTGCACTAAGGCGCTGCTTTACTTCATTGGCGCGCGCGGCATCAGACAAAGCCACCACTTGAACCACCATATTCACCTCACCAAAATCAACCTTACCGTCCAAAATGTCTTGTGGACTAGGCTTAGCCGATCCCGCTGGCTTAGGCTGTTCTACGGGTTTGGGCTTTTCAACCGGCTTGGGCTTTTCCACCGGTTTAGGCTGCTCAACTGGCTTAGGTTTCTCCACTGGTTTAGGTTTTTCAACCGGTTTTGGCTTTTCAATTGTCTTAGGCTGCTCAACCGGCTTAGGTTTTTCAACCGGTTTAGGCGCAGGTTTAGGTTGCTCTACCGGCTTAGGCGCCGCAGGCGTAGTGGGTTCAGGCTGCACCGGCGTCACGCTCGGCTGCGGTTGAACCGTGGCAGGGGGCGTGACGCTGCCGTCATTCGGCAGCGGCCGCTCAATCACCTGGCCGGTTTGGCCGTCTTCGCCCGCATCAGGCAAAGCCACGCCTAGGCCAGCATCATCAGGATGGGCCACGCCCTCTTCATCCACCAAGGCCTCATCGTCCACGATCGGCGCCACCGGCGTGGTCTCCGTTGCGGGGCCCTCTGGGGTTTGAATCGCAATCACTTCCGTATCGACGCCGCTCGTCGGCGCACTGGCCAAAACACGCCAGAAAATGACGCCGGCCACCACTACCATCACCAAAGCACCGATCAAACGACGGCGGTTTTTGCGCTTTAACGCTTCGTATTCTTCAGTCGCATTATTTTTAGCCATATTGACATCAACCTTTAATTGATAAAACTTTTGCTACGGTAAAAAATGAGCCAAACACGGTAATTCTATCATTTTCAGAGACATTTGATAAAGCAGCTTGATAAGCCTGCCCCACGTTGGCAAACGTTTTGAGCTCAGTCACGCCATGGTCATGCAATTTTTGCACCAAAACCTCGGCGCTGGCACCTCTGGGCTCTTCGGTCAAAGACGCGACATACCATTCGTCAAATTCACCCTTACATAGTTCAATCACGCTGTCGATGTCTTTGTCTGCCAACATGGCAAACACGGCAATGCGCTTTTCAGCATAAGGCAATAAGCGCAAGCTGGTCACCAAAGCGCGGGCGGCATGCGGATTGTGGCCCACGTCCAACACCACGGTCGGCCGACCAGGCAAAACTTGGAAGCGACCAGGGTTGGTCACTTCCACCAAGCCCCGCTTGATGGCGCCAATGTCGATGGGCAGCTGAGGATGCATTAATTCAATCGCCGCTAAAGCACAGCTGGCATTCGCCAATTGATATTGCCCACGTAAAGCCGGCAGCGGTAAGGCATGGCGATGGCGCTCGCCCATGCTGAAACGCCACTGCTGCTCCATTTTGGTGTAGCCAAAATCCTGTTGATACACCGACAATGGCACGCCCAGCGAGGCCGCGTGCTTAGCCATTGATTCAGGCACTGGGTTTTGGCCACACACGGCTGGTTTACCGGCGCGGAAAATACCGGCTTTTTCAAACGCCACGGCTTCAATGGTATCGCCTAAATACGCTTGGTGATCCAAATCCACGCTGGTCACTACGGCGCAGTCCGCGTCAAACACATTGACGGCATCTAGGCGCCCGCCTAAACCAACCTCTAAGATCATGACGTCTACTTGGGCGCGATCAAACACATCCACCGCCGCCAAGGCATTCATTTCAAAATAAGTCAGCGACACATCGCCACGCGCGGCTTCAATACGCTCCAAGCTGATGACGATTTCTTCGTCGCTCACGGGTTCAGCATTCAAGGCAATGCGTTCGTTAAAGCGCAATAAATGAGGGCTGGTTAAGGTGCCTACCTTAAAACCAGCCGATGCGTATATTTTACTTAAAAAAGCACAAACAGATCCTTTACCATTGGTGCCTGAAACCGTGATCACGGGACATTTGGGCACCAACTGCATGCTTTGGCGTACCGCTTCAACGCGGCTTAAGCCCATATCGATGGTGCTAGGGTGCACGCTTTCAAAATAGGCCAACCATTCGGCCAAGGTTTTTTGAGACATGTTTTTCATACTCCTACAACGGGCATTGGTTTATGCCTCTTCATTCATGCTGTGCCAGCGGCCCCACACCAGCAGCTGCTGATAGGCATCGGCCTCAATGCTGTCGGGCAAAAGCCACAGCACCTGTTTTTTACCTTGATTTTGTATGTACAGCACCATCACCCAACGGGCAAACACGCTGCCGTCTAACAGCGTGGCCGGACTCAAGGCTTTATCGCTAGCCTTGGCCACCGACAGCAGCCCCTGCGGATTAATGTTCAGTTCGGTGAGCCGGCCAGACGCACGCGTCATCCGATAATGGGTGTGCACCACGCTGGCCAAGGCCAAGGCACTCCACAACCAAGGTTGCTCAAAATACAGCCAAATCAGCGCCACCAGTGCAAAATGCACCAGGATATTAATCGCTAAGGCCCATTTTGACGGGGCAAGGTGAACGTGAATCGGCTTCATTACATCATATTGTCCACAACGGGGATGTTGTGCATGGGCTCGTCTACCAAGTCCAACACCGTACTGTTGATTTCAACGTCAAAAAAGGCCCAGAACGCTTTTAAGCTCATGTCTTCAGGCCAATCCTTAGGGCTTTCATACCAAGCGGCCAATTCGGCCTTAAATATAGCTTCGTAATGCTCGTCCACAAAGGCAATGACGTCTTCTGGCTCATCACATTCGGGCACCATCAAGACGGTGCAATCGCTGCGCAACTGAGCCAAGGTCAGGTCTAAACCTTCTTTTTCAACCGACTTAAGCCAAGTTAAAAACAATTCCGTGGGTTTAATCACCACGGCTGCACGATCCACAAAATACATTGATTCACCCTTTCACAAGACGCTGACCAGACTGGCCAAGCCGCATCGCCAAAAAAGAATCATTGTATCAGTTTGCTTGATTTTCATCAGAACATTCTGATGAAAAAATATCCGCTAAGCGCCAGCAACAAGCCCGATGACGCGGCAACAAGCAGGCACAGCAGCAGAATTTCAGGTAAAATCAACGCCATCATTCTAAGGTATAAAACATGAGTATTTTAATTGTAGAAAATGCCGCACTGGCCTCAGGCCACCTGCCGCTGTTAGACAACGCCCACTTTACCTTGCAAGAAGGTGAAACTGTCGGCCTGATTGGCCGCAACGGCGCAGGCAAATCATCTTTTTTAAAAATCTTGGCCGGCGTCAATAAACTTGACGACGGTAAAATCAGCATGAACAGCGGCCTCAAAATCGCCTACGTGGCGCAAGAGCCATTACTGAACCCTGAACACACCGTTTTCGAAGCGGTTGCCGAAGGCTTGGGTGAACTCACCGAACTACTCACCCAATACCACCAGCTCAGCGCCCTCATTGCCGAAGACGCCAGCGAAGCCAATTTACATCAGCTGCAAACCTTACAAAACGCATTAGAAGCGCAAGACGGCTGGCAAATCGACGCCCTCATCCAAACCACGATGACCCATCTAGACCTGTCTGAACACGACAAAATCAGCAATCTTTCCGGCGGCCAAAAAAAGCGCGTGGCCCTCGCCCAAGCCCTGGTGACTAAGCCCGACGTATTGCTGCTAGACGAACCAACCAACCATTTAGACATCGACGCCATCATTTGGCTGGAAGGCTTAATCCAAAACTTCCACGGCAGCGTGATCTTGATTACCCATGACCGCCGCTTTTTGGACCACACCGCCACCCGCATCGTCGAGCTTGACCGCGGTATTTTACGCAGCTATCCGGGCAACTTCAGCGCCTATGAAGAAAAAAAGGCGCAAGAATTAGCCGTCGAAGAAGAACATAATCGCCTCTTCGATAAGTTTCACGCCCAAGAAGAGGTGTGGATTCGCAAAGGCATTGAGGCGCGCCGCACCCGCAATATGGGCCGCGTACGCCGCTTAGAATCCTTACGTAAAGAGCGCTCAGCTCGACGTGATGTACAGGGCCAGGTGAACTTCAACCTCAACACCGGCGAAAAAAGCGGCAAAATCATTGCCGAACTTGAAGACGCCAGCTTTGCCTATCCAGATAAAAACATCATGGATCGCTTCAGCGCCATCATCCAACGGGGCGATAAAATCGGCCTCATCGGCGCCAACGGCATTGGTAAAACCACTTTTTTAAAGCTGATTTTGGGCGAGTTAAACCCCACCTTCGGCAAGATTCGCCTGGGCAGCAAACAAGAAGTGGCCTATTTTGACCAGTTCCGCAGCGCCCTCAACGACACCGACACCGTCTTTGAAACCCTAGGCCAAGGCAACGACTACGTAGAAGTCGGCGGCAAGCGCAAACACGTAATGAGCTATTTAGAAGATTTCTTGTTTAGCCCCGCCCGCGCTAACAGCCCCGTGTCTTCACTCTCTGGCGGCGAGCGCAACCGCTTATTACTGGCTAAACTGTTTACTCGCCCGGCCAATATTTTGGTCTTGGACGAACCGACCAACGACTTAGACATCGACACCCAAGAGCTACTAGAAGAACTGTTACGCGACTTTGCCGGCACCGTCTTTTTGGTGAGCCATGACCGTGCCTTCCTCGACAACGTCATCACTCAAAGCATTGTCTTTAAAGGCGAAGGCGTGTTAAAAGAATACATCGGCGGCTATCAAGACTATGAGGATGCTGCCAAACGGGAACAGGCCCTCGCTAAAGCTCAGCAACGCCCGAGCAAAGATGCTGAAGAGGAAGCCCCGAAAAAGGCCAATAACCGTAACCGTGCCGCTAAACTCAGCTTTAACGAACAGCGTGAATTAAAGGCGCTGCCGGAAGAGATCAACCAGCTCGAAGCCGAACAGGCCGACCTCACCGAGAAGCTGCTGGATCCAGAAGCGTTTAAGAAAGACCACGAAGCGGCCACCGTGTGGCAAAACCGCATCGAAGCCATCGAACTATTGTTGCTTGAAAAACTGGAACGTTGGGCCCTCTTGGAAGAAAAAGAGCAGGGCTAAACCCCTAAGGAGACAAATATGCACACAGCCAGCACCTCTCGCTACGCCGACCTTCGGCGCCCTTGGCAGCGCACGCTTTTGCTGCTGAGCCTTGTTTTGCTGGCTTTGTCTGTAGCCGCCTGCGGCAGCAAAAAACCGCCTAAGCCCCGTCCTGGCATGGTCGCACAAAGCAAAAAGCCGATTCAAATCAGCCATATTTCCTCAAGCCAAGGTGGCCCAGAAATCGCCATGTACGCCATGGGCCTAATCGGCACGCCCTATCAGTACGGCGGCAACAGCACCAGCACCGGCTTTGACTGCTCAGGCTTGGTCACCTATGTCTACAACCAGGCCCTCACCGTGCCACTGCCGCGCACGGCTAAAGACTTGGCTTTTTCTAGCCGCAGCATCAAAAAAAGCCAGCTCAAAGCCGGCGATTTAGTGTTTTTTAACACTTCTGGCAACAACCCGTTCTCACACGTGGGCATTTACATCGGCAACAATCAATTTGTGCACGCCCCCTCAAGCAACGGCACCATTCGCACCGCCAGCCTAGACAACCCCTACTTCGCACCACGCTTCACCGGTGCGCGTACCTTCTTTGCCCGTTAGGATGACTCACCCTATGCGACACATCTTGGTCATTGGCAGCCTCAATATGGACTTAGTCACCCAGGCCGAGCGCTTTGCCGCGCCGGGTGAAACCATTTTAGGCCAGCAATTCAACACGTTTATGGGCGGCAAAGGCGCTAATCAGGCCGTAGCGGCAGCGCGCCTAGGCGCTCAGGTCAGCCTCATCGGCGCCGTGGGCGATGACGCCTTTGGCCAAGAACTGTGCCAAGGTCTCAGAGCCGAAGGCGTCAACACCGATGCCGTCGCCATCTTGGCGCACCAACGCACCGGCATTGCCAGCATCACCGTAGCTGAAGCCGACAACCACATCATCGTGGTGGCCGGTGCCAATCATGCGCTGACGCCCGCCCACATCGAGGCCCAGATCGAGCTGATTCACAGCGCCGACGTGGTGCTGTGCCAGCTGGAGATTCCCTTAAGCTGTGTACAGCGGGCCGCCGAACTGTGTCGACAGGCTCAAGTGCCCTTCCTACTGAACCCCGCACCCGCACAAACCTTGCCGACCGATTTATGGCCACTGATTGACTACCTCACGCCCAACGAACACGAACTGGCGATACTCAGCCCTAACCACGCAGACTTAACCAGCCAGCTGGCTGCTTTACCCTGCACCGTCGTCATGACCCACGGCCAAGATGGCGCTTATTATTTAGACCCCACACAGCACGGCCTACGGCATCAGCCCAGCTTTACGATCCAGGCCGTCGACAGCACCGGTGCTGGCGACACCTTTAACGCCGCGCTGGCCGTTTATCTCAACCAGGGCCTAGAACAGGCCGTGGCCAAAGCCTGCGCAGCTGGCGCCCTTGCAGTCACCCAGCTAGGCGCCCAAGCCGGCATGCCCAGTGCCGCGCAGCTGACCGAATTCATTCACTCTCAAGGTTAATCCAGAAAGCTTCTTATGCGTGTTTCTTTTCGCCACTTAACGGCGCTGACCCTTTGCACCAGCCTGATTGGCTGCGCCCAACTAACGCCGCTGGCCCCAGACGCGAGCCCAGCCGAACGCATGACCTACGCCACCAGCAACCATTTGCTGCACGAGCACAGCTACAACTTTGACATCAACCTAAAAGTCGACGAATTGACCTTAGTCGACGCCGAGAAAAGCGCCCATGTGCACGATGCCGAGGCCGATGCCCAATACCCTGAACTGGCCGAACTCAGCAACAGCCTAAGCCAAAAACTGATGAGCGGTAAAAAAATCATCATGGGCCTCAACATCGATGCCAGCGGCGCCGTAGACATGCGCCGCGGCAAGCTAGAGGTCATTCCGGCGGTGCGTTTTGAAATTCCCAACGCCAGCGCCAAGGCAAAGCTGCCCATGCTCCTTGATCTGAGCCAAAACAGCTTTTATATTGACCCAGCCGCCATCACCAACTCATTGCCCGAGCTCAGCTGGCTACAACCCTATCAACAGCCTGCCGGCACCTTTTATCGCATCAACTTGGCCGAACCTAAGGCCCTGGCCGATCTAAAAGCAATTGGTAAAGAAATCCCAATCCAGCACTTCTTACAAATCTACGTCGACAGCTATGCCAAAGCCGTCGCCAATATGCCGCCTGAGCGCATTCAAATGGTGGCCGTCGACGATTGGGGTAAAAGCATTCACGCCACTCAGCAAATCAACGCCATCTTAAGCCTAGAGGAATACCTAGACTATACGAGCGTATTAGAACAACACCTGCTGGAAGGCAGCATCGCCTACTTTAAAAAATATCAAGGTAAAGCCTTACCAGCACATCTGGTCAAGGCCATTCAGGACATTGATTTAGACGCCCAGCAAGTGTCACGCGCTCTGGCAACGAGCCTACTCACCGAGCTCTTACCCAAAGACAGCCAGCTCAGCACCGACACTCAGCAGCTGGCCATCAAACAGTCGCTTTATCTAGACGGCAATAATCGCCTCGTTGGCCAAAGCGATGGTGCCAAGCTGAACCTTGATGCCTTTAAACTCGACATCAATAGCCGTACCCACTTAAGCAATTTTGGCCGCCCAACCTGGCAGATCAACACCAAAAAAGCCAAAGTGATCGACGCCGACGTCACCCTCCTCACCGATCAAGCCTGGGCGACCTTAATCAGCGCTGGTGCAGAGGCATCATCGGCTGACGATGAAGAGGAATCCCTCATTGACACCGACAGCGTAGACGCCGCCGCCTGGGCCGAACCTGCTGTAGCCGTCATCGAATAAGCACCAGCACCCTCTAAGCACCCCAAAAAAGCCACCGAGCGCCAAGCGCCTCGGTGGCTTTTTTAACCCATAAAATCACGTCAAAAAACAAAATCTTAAACCCACCCACTTAGCCCCATTAAGCCTCATCTAATCAAGCTAAAGCCATATTTAAGGTTGTCTAAATGGCTGAAATCCCTTATTGTTCTGTCTGACAACCGTGTTTGCCTCCGTGCATGCCCATCCAACTTTAGAATAAAAGGCCTAACATGACTTTTTCATTAAAGACAGTCAGCGCGCTGGCGCTCAGCCTCAGCCTTATTGGCTGTGCCAACATGTCTTCACTCCCCCAAGACGCCACCGCGGCTGATCACCTCAGCCGCGCCTACGAGCGCTCATTCACCGTAGACAACCGCTACAACTTTGAAATTGAAGGCAAGCTCACCGCGTTTACGCCTGCGGGCCAAGTACCCGTAGCCGCAGCAACCGAAGCCGCTGATGCAGCGGAGGCGGCCGCTGAGGCCGCTGAAGAAGCCAGCGCCTATGCCATGGCTGCCGATGCAGCTGCCGCTGACGCCAAAGCCTATGCTGGCATCGATGCCACCCAAGAGGCCGCCGACATTGAAATTCAACTAGACGACGCCTATGACGTAGCCAATATTGATGCCCTCATCAGCGCCGAACAACGCGGCAACGACGATGACTATTACAGCGACTCAGCCTATCAAAAACGTAGCCAAGCGCGTCAAGATGGCATCTTCAACACCTTAAAAAACTTCAGCTTCGTGGCCAAGGGCGCCATGGATTTACCCAATGGCCGTCTGGAGATGACCCCCAGCATCCAATATTACGGTAACAATATTGAAGCCAAAGCCTCTGTACCCATGGCGCTGAACCTAAGCAAGGGTGAAGTATTGGCCGATCCTTCAGCCATCACGTCGACCTTTGGCTGGGCCTTTGGCTTAGACGAATACGGCATTGCCGACGCCAACGGTCGATTCTTACGCTATAAATTTGATAAAGACTTACTCAAAGACATCCCGGTCAAAGAGTTGGGCAAGGCGTATTTAGACGCCATGAAAAAAGCCTTAGCTGAAGTCAAGCCAGAACAGCTTAAGTTTGCTCCGGTCGACGCCTTCGGTAAGAAATTAGGCGCCCGCCAGCAAATCACCATGAGCCAAACCTTGCCAGAAATGATGGCCTTTTCTGCCAACACCATTGGCCACTTTAAAACCAACGTTGACGCCTTCCTAGAAAGCTATGAAGGCAAGCCATTGCCAGAGCCGGTGCAAAGCTTCTTGGACCAGTTAGAAGTCATGCCTGAGATGATGATGATGGGCTTAGACCTAGACAAAGCCGATAGCGGCCAAATCGTGACTCAATACTATTTAGGCAGCGGCGATCGCTTCTTAGGCATGTATTTGGAAATGACGATCACCGACGAAGACATCCAATTCACCATTGGCACCAGCATGAAAAACAGCAACTTTGGCCGCCCAACCTGGACGGTCACCCCAGCTGAAGAGAATATCTACGACATCGATCCAGCGCTGTTCCATTAAGCGCTCATAAAAAAAGCTGCCCTAGGGCAGCTTTTTTTTGTTCATTAAGGGCATCGCCCATATCAAACCTTAGGCAATGTCTTTATCCGCAGCCTTAGCCCCGACCCATAAAAATAAAATAGCCAAGAAGACGCTGGCGCTCATCGCCCCCACCATCACCCACTGCGGCGAATGCGAATCGACCACGCCCAGCGCTGCCTCACGCGCCTGCTGGTTTTGTAAAAACATCGACAGCAGCATCACCGCCACCGATGAAATAAAGAAGCGCAGCGTGCCCGCCAAAGACGACACCGTTCCCGACATGTGCGGGAACTGAGACAGCGTGGTCGCCATCAAATTCGAGCCAATCATCGACACACAGCCAATATAACCCGCCACGCACAACACCAAGGGAATGAAGCCTAAATCAAACACCGTCACCAGCAGCATCAACACCCCCATCGTGCCCTGAATGCTCAAGCCCAGCTTGAGCATATTCATGGTGCCCAAACGGTGCACCAAGCGCGTATTCATCGTGGTCAAACTCATCATTGTGACAATATTAAAGGCAAAGAAATAGCCAAAGTTCTGCACCGATACGCCATACAGCTTAATGTAGACCACGGTACCAAAGCTCAAGAAGCTAAATAAACCCATGCTCGAAAATGCGCCGGCCAACATATAGCACAGCATTTTCTTGTGCCCAAACAGCGCAATAAAATGGCCAAAGGTTTTGGCCAAACTAAAGGGCACTCGGTACTCTTTGCGCAGCGTCTCCGGAATGTAGGCTGCCACTAAGCCCAACACCACCAAAGCACAGGCCGCCAACACCCCAAACATCACCTGCCACGGATACCAAATGATGATCCAACCGCCAATAATCGGCGCCAATAGGGGCGCCACGTTCGACACTAGGGTCACAAACGACAGCGTGCGTGAGAAGTCTTCCTTATCAAACAGGTCGCGCAGCAAGGCGTTAATCACCACCACGCACGATGCGGCTGCAAAGCCGTGCACAAAGCGCATGCCAATCAAGGCATCAATCGTCGGCGCATAGGCACAGCCAATGGTGGCCGCCATAAATGCCAAAAGGCCAAAAATAATGATGGGCTTGCGGCCAAAGCTGTCCGAAATGGGGCCGTAGACCAATTGTCCTAGACCAAAACCGGCCAGATAGCTGCCAATGGTCAGCGACACCATGCCATCAGTGGTGCCGTAGGTATGCGCAATCTCGGTAAAACTGGGTAAGTACAGATCAATCGACAGCGGCATCAGCATCGAGATGCAGCCTAAAATGAAAATCAGTCGCTTTTGATTCACGCTGCTGAGTAAGGGATGAGGCGAGGAAGAGGAAATCATATATACCTAATCAATGTGTGTCGGTGTGGGGTGTCCTTTATCAAACACAACAAAAAGCCACCTTGACGGTAGCTGTGCACTTAAAGGACGACGTGGCGTTCGAGCACCACTGGATTTATGAGGTTGCCGCGCTAAGGCGTGGGCTTAAAACAGATACATCAAGCCCACCAAGAAGGCTGCCCAAAGGCGGCAGATGGCTAGATGATGCGCTAAAAAGACGGCCCTGTCCACCCATAGGGCCAATAGCCAGCCAGCGCGAACGCAAAAAAACCTTTGTTTTTCAACAAAGGTTTTTTTAATTCTTGGCGGAGTGGACGGGACTCGAACCCGCGACCCCCGGCGTGACAGGCCGGTATTCTAACCAACTGAACTACCACTCCATTTTGGTGGGTGATGACGGAGTCGAACCGCCGACATCCTGCTTGTAAGGCAGGCGCTCTACCAACTGAGCTAATCACCCCTTGTCGCCAAGAGGAGCGTATTAAACCACATCCCCCACCCCTTGGCAAGCGTTCGCTGGTTTTTTTTAATCACAAATCATTAATCAATTGATCCGACAGCGAATATAAATCAAAAAAACCTTGCTCAACTGACCGCCAGCCCAGATAATACGGGCCTCTTTGAGCCATTACTTAGCCAATATATGGCCTAATTTATCAGCCTTAGTGTCCAAATAAAATGCATTGGCAGGATTACGCCCCACTTCAAGCGGCACTCGATCCACTACATTAATCCCCAACTCTTGCAGGGTCTTCACCTTATCGGGGTTATTGGTCATCAAACGCACCGAATCCACGCCCAAAACGTGTAGCATGTCTTTGGCTAAAGCAAAATTACGCGCATCCACCGGCAGGCCTAAAGCCACGTTGGCCTCAACCGTATCCATACCCTGATCTTGCAGCTGATAGGCGCGAATCTTATTGATTAAGCCAATGCCACGACCTTCTTGGCGTAAATACAAAATCACCCCACGGCCTAGCTCACCAACGGCCTGCATGGCCGCCTGTAGCTGCGGGCCACAGTCACAGCGCTTTGAAAACAAGGCGTCACCGGTCAAGCACTCCGAATGCAGGCGCATCAACACCGGCTCAGCAGCATCTAGTGTGCCCATGCTCAAGGCCACATGCTCCTGCCCCGTAGCCAATTCTTCAAAGCCATGCATGGTGAAGTCACCCCACTCAGTCGGCAGCCGACAGGCCGCAATGAAGTTCAAATGCACCGGTTGATTGTGCTGATTGTGTTCTGTGTGTTCCATGCCTTATCCCCTAGCCTTGCTCATCGTCTTGATCATGATCTTCTACATGCAACCACGGCATGGCAGTGATCACGGGCTCGGCCGCCAAGGCCAAGGCCACCAACCATGATTGCGTGGCCTCATCAAAGGCGTGCTTACGCTCACTCTCGGCATGCACCACGCCCACAACGGCACCGGTTTCGGTACAGATGGGCAAGCACATTTCGCTTTGGGTATTGGGATCGCGCACCTGGCTTAATTCGCCCAATGACACCCAATAAGGCACATCATCCACCACCACACCCCAGGCCGTTTTGGCCACACGACTGGCGTGATGACGCATGCTTTCTTGCTCATTCACCAGCAGCACCCCTTCGCTGGCGCGCCCCATATTGGCCATACACACCAACTCCATCTCTCCTGGCTCTGCCATGTCTGGCAGTAAAGCGTACACGCTCACGCGCAGCAAAGGGTGTCGATCGGTAATGGAATCCAAACAGGCGTTCAGCCCAGCCAAGCCGGCACGGATCTCAACCGCATCGTTTTTGAAATAGGGCAATAGATTTAAGCGCTCGCTGTCTAAGCGACCAGCGGCGTCATACACGCCATCGCTGCCCTGCAAAATCAGCGGCAGCGACAGCAAATCTGCCGTCGCCACATGGGTGTGCTGCATCGCCAAAATGGCGTTTAAAGTCATGTGGGCCACTTGTACTTCTTCCAAAGGCAGGTTAAACCCTTGGGTTTCGACATAATCTTTAACCAATACGTAGGACATTGTTTTATCTTTTAAAATGATTCATCTTCATGTAAATAGCGCCACTGCCCTTGCGGCAGCTGGCCCAGCTTAATCTTACCGATGCGGATGCGCTTCAGCCCCACCACGTGCAGGCCAACCAGCTCACACATACGGCGAATTTGGCGTTTTTTACCTTCTCGCAGCACAAAGCGCAGCTGGTCTTCATTTTGCCAAGTCACCTTAGCCGGTTGCAAAGGCTTCCCATCTAAGCTTAAGCCATGATTGAGCTTTTTCAAGCCCTCCTCGCTTAATGCACCTTCAACACGCACCAAATATTCTTTATCAATGTCTGAGGTCTCACCAATGATGCGCTTGGCCACACGGCCATCCTGAGTCAGCACTAAGAGCCCGGTTGAATCGATGTCTAGGCGCCCAGCCGGGGCCAAAGAATAGGCGTGATACTTGTCAAACTTGATTCGGCTTGGATCATCCGCCCAATGATTCGCGGCGGTGATCAAGCTAGCGGCCGTATCGTAGCCATGTTCAGCCTGAGCACTGACGTAGCCCACGGGCTTATTCAGCAAGATGGTGACGCGCGACGCCTGTTTTTGGTGCACTTGGCGATCCAGATCGATGCGATCAGCCACAGTCACTTTCTGCCCCAGCACCGCTACCGCGCCGTTTACCTTAACCCAGCCTTGTTCAATATAGCCATCAGCCTCACGGCGCGAACACAGGCCTAGCTGCGCCATGCGTTTGGACAGGCGCATCGGTTCGTTTACGTCTAATAAATCTGTCATAGTGTATTTCTATAGAAAAGTGAAGGCATCAATCCAAGCCCAAACCAAAACCAGAAAGGTCTCGTGCCATTTGTGCGGCACTGTTGTCGGTCATGCCGCCAACAAAGTCCAGAATCTTCATGTATGCCGTGTATAAATCATCATCAGGCGCCAAAGGCTCATCCTCTAATAAATCCAGAATCATGCCGTTACGCACCCCCAGCTCACCGCCGTTGACGTAGGCAAACGCGGCCGGCACCAGGGCGCCTAAAATAGCCCCAATACAGGGGAAAGAGGCAATCTCCGTCATCAGCTTGGTGCGGTGACGATAGATTTTTTGACGAGCCAACTCCTTGGCCTGAAATAAGGCCTCTTGGATGGGCTCACTGCTGATGCTGAGTAAATCTTTGGGCACAAACGTCCCGTTCAGCAACTCTTGCTGATGCAGCATAAATTTTTGCGCCACGTCGTCAATCGCCTTGCCGATGGCAATGCCGCGCAGCATGGCGCAGCGCTGACGCGAGCTTTGCGCCTGCCACGTGCGCTCAGTAGACGTCACTCTGGCCAAAATCTTTTCAAACTCGAGGTCTTCAATCAAACCAATTTCAACTGCATCCTCTAAATCCAACAACGCATAGCAAATATCGTCGGCCGCCTCCATCAAATACGATAGCGGATGGCGCGCCCAGCGGTTCGCTGCCAGCTCAGGCAGCCCCAAGTCGGCGGCCACGGTCCGAATAAAGCTTAATTCGGTTTGGTAAATATTAAATTTCTGGCCACGTCCGTGTGGGTCGGCACTGGTCCAGGGGTATTTCAACAATGCCCCTATCGTGGCCGCGCTCAAGCGCATGCCGCCACGGTTACGGTACATTTCGGTACTCGCTACCAGCCGTAAGCTGTTGGCGTTGCCTTCATAGGTACTGACGTCGGCACACTGATCGTCGGTCAAGCCAGTTAAATAATGTCGCTGCGCCGGGTCTCGAAACCAAGCCCGCAGAGCCTCTTCGCCCGTGTGGCCAAAAGGTGGATTGCCCAAATCGTGGGCCAAACAGGCCACTTGCACAATCGCCCCAATGTCTGAAGCTCGATTGGCCTCAGGCAAAAAGCCGCCGGAGCGCATCATCACCCCAACCCGATTCCCCAAGCTGCGGCCTACGCTGGCCACCTCAACGCTGTGGGTCAAACGGTTATGGGTGTGATCATGTTTAGCAAACGGATGCACCTGAGTCTTACGCCCCAGCCGGCGAAACGCCCCCGAAAACACCACGCGGTCGTAATCGATGTGAAAATCAGTGCGTAAGGCGTCCACGCCTTCCAGCGTAGACGGCGTACTGGTCGGCACAATCTGCCCTTGTGGCGAGGTTTTATAACGCTGGGCGCTTAATAATTGCGCCCAACGCATACGGGTCGCGTCAGTCGTTTGGGTCACTCAGCCTCCTCATGGTTTACTTAGCGTTTAAGGCCTCAACAATGCGGGCCGCCACTGCGGTCACGGCCACGTTCTCAGAAGCCTCAGCACGGCGCTGCTTGTATTCCACTTCGCCATTGGCTAAGGCGCGATCGCCAATCACCACGCGATGGGGAATCCCCAACAGCTCAGAATCGGCCAGCAACACGCCGGCACGTTCATCTCTATCGTCCAGCAACACATCCACACCAGCCGCCACAAGCTCGGCATACAGCGCATCGGCTGCAGCCTTCACGGTTTCGCTCTTACGGTAGTTCATTGGCACAATCACGGTGCTGAACGGTGCCATGGTGTCGGTAAAAATCATGCCCTTATCGTCAAAGCCTTGCTCAATCGCCGCCGCCACAATACGCGTTACGCCAATGCCGTAACAGCCCATTTGCATGTATTGGCTTTTACCGTTTTGATCCAAGAACGTCGCGTTCATGGATTCAGAATATTTGGTGCCTAATTGGAACACGTGGCCGACTTCAACCCCACGCACTAGCTTCAATACGCCTTGACCACAAGGGCTAGGGTCGCCGTCAATCACGTTACGCAAATCAGCAAACTCAGGCTCAGCCGCATCGCGGCCAAAGTTAAAGCCGGTGTAATGCTGGTCGTTTTCATTGGCGCCCACCACGGTGTCGGCACTTAAGGCCACGGCAAAATCAGCGTACACCTTACCCTTAAAGCCTACAGGGCCCAAAGAGCCACCTGAAGCACCAAAGGCAGCCTGAATAGCGGCATCGTTGGCAAAAGTCAGCGGGCTTTTCACGCCGGCCAATTTTTCGGCCTTCACTTCATTGAGCTGATGGTCCCCGCGCAGCAACAGCAGCACTGGCTCATCGCCTTCTTCTGCCTCAACCACCACGGCCTTAACCGTCGCCTCAATGGCCACGTTCAAAAACGCCACTAGGTCAGCAATGGTGCGTACGCCTGGCGTGTGTACTTTAGTCAACGCCGCCGCAGCCGGCGCACGTTCGCCCTGAGGCATCAAGGTCGCAGCCATTTCTAAGTTGGCCGCGTAATCTGATTCGGTGCTGTACGCAATTAAGTCTTCGCCGCTTTCAGCCAAAACTTGGAATTCATGCGAGTGGCTGCCGCCAATGGTGCCGCCGTCGGCGGCCACGGGACGGTACACCAAGCCTAGGCGATCAAAGATGCGGCAATAAGCGTCGTACATCTTTTGATAAGACACCGCCATAGCGGCTTCATCCACGTCAAAAGAATAGGCGTCTTTCATCACAAACTCACGGGCGCGCATCACGCCAAAACGCGGGCGCACTTCATCGCGAAATTTAGTTTGTACCTGATAAAAATTCAACGGCATTTGCTTATAGCTGTTGATTTCTTTACGAGCGATGTCGGTAATCACTTCCTCATGGGTTGGGCCCACACAAAAATCGCGCTCGTGACGATCTTTCACGCGCAGCAGTTCTTTGCCGTAAAAATCCCAGCGTCCAGACTCTTGCCACAGCTCAGCAGGCTGTACCGCCGGCATCAATAGCTCGACAGCACCGGCACGGTTCATTTCTTCACGCACCACGGCCTCAACCTTACGCATCACGCGTAGGCCCATCGGCATCCAAGAATACAAACCTGACGCAATACGTTTGACAAACCCTGCGCGCAACATCAACTGATGGCTAGGCAACTCCGCTTCTGCGGGTGCATTTTTCAAAGTAGAAATAAAAAATTGACTGGATTTCATGAGGTTCATTTCGAAATATAAACAAGTATGCCCAATTGTACCGTAATCAGGCTCCATTACCTACCAGCCTACCCCTGTTTGCAGCCTATTTTTAAATCAAGCAATATTTTAACCAACAGGGGCTTGACAAATGGGCTTTATACACATGGACTAAGCATTGCTTATAAATCAGGCAAAGTAAGGCGCTACAAAACTACCCAAAACCCCAAAAACACCATAACCTTATGTTTTAAAACGTATTTTAAAAAAGTTCATTTTTTAAGCAATATTAGAATATTGCTTGGTTTCATTGTCTTTTTCAGGGCTATACCCACTTTACACACAAACTTATCCACAGATATTGTGGACAACTTAAGCCTTAAAAATAACCCACAGAAACGCAAAGCATTAGCCGAATCCATCTGATTCAGCCTTAGTTTTGGCATAAGTATTCACTCAGCGCCACAGAAAATTGAACCGATAAAGATAATGGTTTATCGTATCGCTCCCTATTCTCTATTCTCTTTTTTACGCCTACGGCGTAGGCCCTTAAGCGTAGGGTGGGTCGTGACCCACGCGGGTTTTAAATGTGGGCACGTGAGCACGTTAGGAGTGGTGGGTAGGCTACGCTTTACCCACCCTACGCGACGGTCAATAATCCATGGTTTGTTGGCCATTTATAGGGTGGTGTAAAGCGCAGCGTGCCCACCGTTTTGATGGTAATCGATCTCTAAAACCAAAACCCCGTGGGTTGCGACCTACCCTACGGCCACATCTCGCGCCGCCAAAAAATCCCCCTCACGCTTAGCCTAAGCGTCTGATATCATTAAGTCATCAAATTCATTATTTAAGATCCATCATTTAAGATTCATCACTTAGGCAGGAGGCATGCATGACTCAAAAAAACATCGTCATCGCCGGCGGCGGCATTGCTGGCATAGAGCTGGCCACTCGGCTGAGCAAAACCCTACACCGCAGCGCCCATCAGATCCACCTGATCGATAAAAGCCAGCTGCACACGTGGAAGCCTATGCTGCACATGTTTGCCGCCGGCTCAACCACGCCGCAAGAGCAAGGCATCTCCTTTGTTAATCACGCTAAAAGCCATCGCCTCCAATATCATCCAGGCGAAGTCAGCCACATTGATCGGCCCAATAAAACCCTCACCCTCAGCCCTTATGACAGCCCGCTGGGGATGAGAATCTTACCCGAACGTACCCTCACCTACGATTATTTGATTTTGTGTTTGGGCAGCTGTGCCAATGACTACGGCACCCCCGGCATCAAAGAACACGCCCACACCATAGACGACTTAAAGCAGGCCACCGATTTTTTTGAAAAACTCACCGCCATCACCATTAAAGCCGCCACTAATAAGCAAAAATACCCCATCGTGGTGGTCGGTGCAGGCCCGACCGGCGTCGAGCTGTGCGGCGAAATGATGCGTTTTTTAGAAAATGCTTCGGCCTACACCGACGAACCGCTCACCCGCTACATTGACATCACCTTGATTCAGGGCGACAGCCGCATCCTGCCGACGTTTACCGAAGACGTCAGCCATCACGCCCAGTTAGCGCTGGAAAAAGTCGGCGTGCGCGTCATCCTCAACCAAAACGTCACGTCGGTGGCCGCCGACAGCCTCACCTTGTCCAACGGTGAGCGCATTGACGCCCACCAAACCGTTTGGACCGCCGGCGTGAAGGCCCCTGCTCTAATGCACAGCTTAGAAGGCGTCGAGCTGACCCGCACGCAGCAGCTGGTGGTGACCGACCACTTTCAAGCCACCACCGACCCAACCTTGTTTGCCATCGGCGACTGCAGCAGCATCAAAAGCAATCCTTTGCCGCCTACGGCTCAGGTCGCTCGCCAGCAGGCCATTTACCTCAGCACCTATTTCTTGGACATCATCCTCGGCCAAACGCCGAAAAAACCATTTGTCTACCATGACAATGGCTCCTTAGTCACCATCGGGCGCTACGCTTCATTTGGCGTGTTTGGCGGCACCAGCCGCCTCAAAGGCCGCTCATTTAAAGGCCTCGCGGCCAGCATTGCCCACATTGGCCTCTATCGCCTGCACCAAATGACGGTTTTGGGCTTTTGGCGCTCAGCCGCCGCATGGAGCTCTGAAAAGCTTAACCAGCTGGCAAAACGTTAAGCTAATGAGTTAGCCACAGCCACCCGCTGCCTATTAATGTGGGTGGCTGTGGCAGCCTGTCGCCGAATGCGGCCAGAAAGCCACACTTAGGCAGCCTTTCTAAGCGCCTAAGCATTAGACAAGAATCATGCCGTTTACTCTGGCCATTGGCAGCATCCTGAGCCGATCTGCCTACGAGCAGCCAGATCTGGGCCAAAACGGCAAAGCCCACAGTAGAAGTTTTTGTCTTCAGCCGTTTTCTGCATCCACCCCCATGCGGCATACCGGCCTAAAAGCTTTACCATAGTGGTTTACTGAACACTCTAAAGGCAACCACATGACTCCTTACTCCATCCTGCGCACCTGGCTATGCCTGCTGATTCTGCTGCTGAGCGGCCTCTCCAGCACGGCGTATGCCGGCGCCCGCCTAGACACCATCTTGGCGCAAAAAACCCTACGCGTGGGCACGCCTGGCGACTACCGGCCTTTTGCCATACTGCAAGACGGCCAATACAGCGGCCTAGACATTGATTTAATTCAGCTCATGGCGGCCGAACTTGGCGTTAAGGTTGAATTTGTGCCGACCAGCTGGCCTAAGCTGATGGCCGATTTTGAGGCCGATCAATTTGACGTTGCCGTCGGCGGCATCAGCCGCAACGTCCACCGCGTCACCAAAAGTGCGTTTTTACCAGGCTATGCCCCCTTTGGCAAAGTGGCGCTGATTCGCGCCGCCGACAAGGCCAAATACACCAGCGTCGAACGCCTCAACCAGCCCGATGTGCGCGTGATTAAAAACCCAGGCGGCACCAACGAACAGTTTGTCTTGGCTCATTTGGACAAAGCACGCATCAGCACCCACGCCTTAAACGCCGAAATCCCCAACCTAATCGCCACTGGCGTGGGCGACGTGATGATTACCGAAACCTATGAAGCGCTGCTGTACGCCAAGAAAGAGCCGCGCCTATACGCCGCCTTCGTCGACCAGCCCCTTACCAAGGTCAACACGCTGGGCTTTATGCTGCAAAAAGACGATGCTGATTTTGTACGCACCATGACCTTCATTTGGTCGCTGTTAGACAGCCAAGGCACCTTAAAAGAAACCAGCGACCGCTGGCTCAAATAACCTCAATAAAGCAATGTTTAAGCCCCTAGTCATTTTGGATGACTAGGGGCTTTTCACTTTTTCGCATGGTTTATCGCCATCGTGTAGGGTGGCCAAAGCGCAGCGTGCCCACCGCCGTCAACGTGATCGTCCGCTAAAACCCAATCCCGCGTGAGTCGCGACCCACCCTACGCCTAAGGGCCAACACGGTAGCCGTAAAATAGGTTGAACAACGGCACAATAAATCATGGTTTATTGGCCAATAAGGTATTCCTTCCAATGTTGGAACGACGCTAATGCTTCGGTTATATCGCTATTGATTAAAGGTTGCCTTTCGCCTGTAGGCGACATACTTTCTTTTGCGTGGCCAAAAGAAAGTACGCAAAGAAAAGGCCACCCCTGCTTATTCGCCCCCTTCTTTGAAGGGGGTTCCCTCGGCGGAACCTATTGGCCCAGCGCGTGCAAAAGTGGCGCCCTCCTATAAAAGCGCGGTCGGCCGCCACAAGCGTCTTGCCCGCTTCATCTGGTCCAATAGAACCCGTCTCGGCGACTAAAAGGGGACGGGTACTTCACTGAGGGGCTGAGGTGGTGAGATGAAATTAATATTAGTAAATCCACACACTTTAAACTCAAACCTAAAGGGTTATTTTTAGATAATTAAACATGACATTTTTTATCTTTTTCTTTGTGAAAGCTGAAACATCACTCACCTAACTCTAAGCTCACCGCGTATCCTTTTAAGTGAAGTACCGTCCCCTTTTTAGCCGCCGAGGCGGTTCGTGCAGGGCCGGGGCGGTTAAGGCAAGCATGTTTGAGTATTTGGCCGAAGGCTCAAATATGAGTTCTTGCCGCCGGCAATGCGCGGGCCAACGAGGGCACCCGCGTAGCGGGCGGATAAAGTGGGGTGTTTTTTCTTTGCTTCGTTTCTTTTGGACATCCAAAAGAAATGACGTCGCCCAAGGGGCGAAACAAAACGACTAATCAATAGCGAAATAGCCGAAGCATTATGAAACAAATGATTCAAAACGGTGGACACGCTACGCTTTACCCACCCTACGCGACGGTCAATAAACCATCCTTAGATACAAGCCTCAACACGCCTTAATTATAGACGTCTTTACGTCCATAATAACCAAAACTTTGGCGTATATAACTAAAAGGCCTGTAGATAAGCCTAATCAATCTTTTACAAACCAAGCGCTTATCCCTTAGAGTCATCCCCATCAATGATCCCATAAAACATAAGGAAACCAATCCATGGTGACCCACACCCATCACGTCTGTTGCCCGCGCTAAACCATTCAGCACATCTGTGAATTTTTTAGTCAATAAGGACCCATCATGAGCTTAGCCACCCTCCCCCTATTAGATTTCAGCCAATACCGCGCCGGCGGCAGCGAACGCGAACGCTTTTTAACCGACTTACGCACCGCCGCCCACGAAGTAGGCTTTTTTTACCTCAGCGGCCACGGCATAGCACCACAGCTGGTGCAGCAAGTCTACGACATGACCCAAGCCTTTTTCAACCTGCCTTTAGCTGACCGCTTGGCCGTGCGTATGGTGTACTCGCCTCACTTTCGCGGCTACACTAATCTGCAAGGCGAGCTGACCCGCGGTAAACCTGACAGTCGCGAACAATTTGACATCATGTCTGAAGACATTGCCCTCAACACGCTGTCGCCCCAAACCCCGTGGCTACAGCTACAGGGGCCAAACCAGTGGCCTAGCCAGTTGCCCGACATGGCCGATATCTTACTGACTTGGCAACGCCGCCAAACCGAGCTGTCTTTAGAATTGCTGCAAGCGTTTGCACTGGCTTTAGCCCAGCCCAAAGACGTGTTTCAAGACACCGTGGCGCCACAGCCTTTTGTGCATTCTAAAATCATTCACTATCCGGGTATGGCCAATAGCGAACAAGGCGTAGGCGCCCACAAAGACGCAGGCTATCTGACCTTTGTGCAGCAATACGATCAAGCCGGCCTAGAAGTCTTGATGGGCGATGAGTGGGTGTTGGCCAAACCCATTCCTAACACCTTCGTCGTCAACATTGGTGAACTATTAGAATTAGCCTCGAATGGTTACTTAAAGGCCACCATGCACCGCGTGGTCAGCCCCGAACCGGGCCGCAATCGCTTTTCCTCAGCCTATTTTATGAGCGCCCGTCTTGACGCTACCGTGCCGCTATTGAAGCTGCCACAGCATTTAGCCGCAGCCGCCACGGGCCCCAGCAGCGACCCCAATAATCCGCTGTTCTACCAAGTTGGCCAAAACACCTTAAAAGGCCGCCTACGCTCTCATCCCGACGTCGCGCAAAAACATTATGCACACGTCTTGTCGATGTGATAGATTCAAAGAGATTTAAGTAAAAATAAAACAACACCAAACCCGACAGAAAGCTTCCCAATGAAATTCAGAACCATGGTCATCCACGCGGGGCGCGTGGCCGACACGACCAACACGCCGTTAAACACGCCCTTGTATTTAAGCAGCACTTTTAGCTATCCCAGCACTGAAGCCGGCAAAGCCCGCTTCTCTGGTCAAGAGCCTGGCTATTTTTACAGCCGCATGGGCAATCCCACCGTGACCGACCTTGAAGTGAAGCTGGCCGCCCTAGAGGGCGCCGACAGCGCCATGGCCGTTTCCAGCGGCATGGCCGCCACCAGCAGCACGCTATACGCCCTCACCAACCACGGTGATGAGGTCGCTTTTGTGGCACCGCTATACGGCGGCACCGATGCTTTTTTACAGCAAACCCTGACCCGCGCCGGCGTCACCCTCACCAGCTACGCCAGCGACGATGACTTATTGGCCAACATCAAGCCCAATACCAAAGTCATTCTGTTCGAACCGTTGACGAATCCCACTCTCAAAGTGGTGGACACGCGCAAAGTCGTGGCCGCGGCCAAGAAAGTCGGTGCCCTCACCGTTTGCGACAACACCTTTTATACCCCCTACCTTTTCCGCCCATTGGCTTTAGGCGTAGACGTGGTGGTGCACAGTGCAACCAAGTATCTATGCGGCCACGGTGACGTGATCGCTGGGGTCATCGCCGGTGGTGAGACCTTAATGCAAAAAATCCGCACGGTGGCGGCCAAACACATTGGCTCCACCATCAGCCCTAGCGATGCTTATTTACTGCTGCGCGGCCTAAAAACGCTGCCGCTACGAATGGATGCCCACATCGCAGGCGCCGCCAAGGTCGCCGACTATTTAAGCCAGCAAGCTGGCATTAAGACAGTCTATTTTCCTGGCCTAAGCGATCACCCAGGCCATGCCGTGGTCAGCGACACCGTCGGCCACTATGGCGCCATGATCAGCTTCGAGCTAGAGGGTGGCTTTGTGGCCGTAGCCAAGCTGTTGGATCAGCTTAAGCTCTTCACCCAGGCCGTAAGCCTAGGCGACCTAGAAAGCTTGATCTGCCACCCAGCCAGCACCACCCACGCCATCATGAGTGAAGCCGATCGCTTAGCCTCCGGCGTCACCGAGGGTTTAGTGCGCGTCAGCATTGGGGTTGAAGATGCAGACGACTTGATCGACGATTTCAAACAGGCCTTCGCCCAGGCCTTAGGCGCCTAAACTCAGACACAACAGGCCTTTAGGCCTGTTTTTTGTAAGCCACAATGCAGCCACATGACGCCACCGTTAGTCAAAATGATTAATAAGGGTTATCATGTTCTTTTACCTAATGAGAATCAATCGTATGAGCTCCTGGTTAGTCTACGCCCTACTGTCTGCCTTTACCGCCTCATTGGTGGCTATTTTTGGCAAAATTGGCCTTCAAAATTTAGACGCCAACACCGCCACCGCCGTGCGCTCAGTCATCATGGCGTTGTTCTTAGTCGGCGTCGTCATCGCCCAAGGGAAGTTCAATATGGTGTCGGAAGTGCTGGCCGATAAAAAAGCGCTGAGCTTCATTGTCATGAGCGGCATTGCTGGCGCCCTGTCATGGCTGTTTTACTTCATGGCGCTTAAAAATGGTCAGGTGTCTCAGGTAGCTCCCATCGACAAACTCAGCGTGGTGTTTTCAGTCATTTTGGCCTTTGTGCTGTTTGGTGAAACCCTCAGCCTCGTGGCCGGCGTGGGCGTGGGCATGATCGCCATCGGTGCCTTGCTGGTGGCCATAGGTTAAGGCCTCTTTATTGCAGAAAACGGCGCCTAAGCGCCGTTTTTTTATGCCCCAAAATCATGCCCTGAGGCCGGCATAGAGTGGGCCCATATGGCCGTGTAGATAAGCATGAAAATAAGCCATACCCGCCTCCAACGGTTGCTGATAAGGGCCACCATCCTCTTCTTGGCGCCGATACAGGGCTTTTCGACCAGCCTGCATCCGTAAGCCAATCACATCGTCTTCAGCCGCCGTTTCTAAATAGGCCTTCATGCTCTGCTCGCGCCAATGCTCGCCCTCAGGATGCGCCGCTAAATCAGCAAGGTGATAAAACGCCATGATGTTGGTGGACGCCGCCACGCCCTGTGGATAGACCGTCGAAACCACCACCATCATCGGATACCATTCCACCATCACATTTGGATAAATCAACAGCCACATCGCCGCGGCCTCGGGCAGCTGGCCTTGGTAATAAGTCTGCATGCCGACAAACCAATCGTAGTAGGCTTGGCTATGGCGCGCTTCGGGCACCTTCGGCGTAAATCCAACCACTTGTAAGCTCCAGTCATGCCCAAAAGACCAGTCAATGGCCTCACAGGAGACAAAGTGGCCCAAACCAGGATGAAACGGCACTACATGATAGTCTTCTAAATAAACCTCAATAAACGCTTTCCAGTTGTAGCCTGCACTGCTGTGAACCTCACGGGTAAACGTATAGTCATCCAAGGCAAAACGCGACGCCAACGCGCTCGGTAACGACAGCGGCGCCACACCCGGCGGTAGGCGCCACTGTAGACCCGCCCAATCGTAGAGCGTATGCTCAGCCAAATGTAATAAGGGGTTAGTGGGAAAGTGTGGCGCCAGCAGCAGGCGCCCATCGTGGCGATAAGTCCAGCGGTGTAATGGGCAAGTGAAGGTACGGGCATGACCACGACCCTCTAAAATCAATGCTTGACGGTGGCGACACACGTTCGAGAGCAGCCTAAGCCCCGCTGCCGTGTGCACTAAAACCAAACCAGGATCGTGGGCTAAAACGTGGTAGTCATGGCACTCAGGCACCATCCGTTCGTGGCCTGCATACTGGGGAGACTGACCAAACAGGCGCTGCTGTTCTGCGGCAAACACCGCCTCATCAAAATACGCCGCAATCGGCACCGATGCCACAGCCTGAGGCTGTCTGAATGTTGCGTGCATGCCGCCCTCCTAACGCCGAATCAACCACCTCCCCACCTGGCACTCGCCAGATACTCTGCCCACTATCCCACCATTAAAATGCCAAAACAATATTTAATTAACCCCAACGTCATTTTGATCGGTTTGCGTTGTCAATGCGCCACAGCTATGTCGTGGCCATAAAAAAACGAGCCCCTAGCGGGCTCGTTAGCGTTAATCGTTCATCAACCTATTTAGCTCAGGTCGCTGCCACCCACGGTGAGGCCAGCATCAATACGCATGGTAGGCTGGCCCACGCCAACCGGCACGCTTTGGCCTTCTTTACCGCACACGCCCACGCCGCTGTCCAACGCCATGTCGTTGCCGATCATGCTGACATGATTCATGACTTCAGGGCCATTGCCCACAATGGTGGCGCCCTTAACCGGATGAGTCAGGCGACCATTTTCAATACGCCAAGCTTCTGAGGCGCTGAACACAAACTTACCGCTGGTGATGTCGACCTGCCCGCCACCAAAGTTCACCGCATAAATGCCGTTTTGTACTGACGCGATGATTTCATCTGGCTCATACTCGCCAGACTGCATATAGGTATTGGTCATGCGGGGCATGGGAATAGATGCATAGCTTTCACGACGACCATTGCCCGTAATCGACTGGCCCATCAAACGTGCATTCATTTCATCTTGCATATAGCCAACCAGCACACCGTCTTCGATCAGTGTGGTGGCCTGAGTCATATTGCCCTCATCGTCCATATTCAAAGAACCACGGCGCTCAGACAAGGTGCCGTCATCCAAAATGGTGACGCCCTTGGCGGCCACCTGCTGGCCCATTTTGTCGCTGAAGGCGCTGGTGCCCTTACGGTTAAAGTCACCCTCTAAGCCATGGCCTACGGCCTCATGCAGCAATACGCCTGGCCAGCCGCTGCCCAACACCACAGTCATCTCTCCCGCAGGCGCAGGCTTGGCGTCTAGGTTGGTCACTGCCTGAGTCACGGCATTGTGGACGTATTCGGCCAGTTTTTCATCGCTGAAATAGGCTAAATCAAAACGACCACCGCCACCGCTGCTGGCCTGCTCTTTGCGGCCATTTTGCGACACAATCACCATCACGGACACCCGTACCAAAGGTCGAATGTCGGCGTTTTGTTTGCCATCCAAACGCGCCAACAACACCGTGTCGTATTCACACGAGAGGCTGGCCATCACCTGAGTGACGCGAGGATCCGCCGCACGAGCCATTTGATCAACACGAGTCAACAAGGCTACTTTTTGGGCGGCCGCCAAAGATAAAATTGGATTATTCGGTGCATACAGCTGACGACTGTCTTGTCGCGTGGCCACCGCCACCGTTTGCGTCTGCCCTGCTTGGGCAATGGCACGTACCGCTAAGGCTGCCTGCTGTAGGCTGTCTTCGTTAATCGCATCAGCATAGGCGAAAGCGGTTTTGTCGCCGCTCACCGCGCGCACGCCCACGCCTTGATCGATATTGAAGCTACCTGCCTTCACGATGCCTTCTTCTAACTGCCAGCTCTCATTAATCGTGTGTTGAAAATAAAGGTCGGCATAGTCGACCTGATGCGCACCAATCAAGCCTAGGGCCGAAGCCAAATGGGCTGATGAAAGTTGATTTTGAGCCAGTAATTGCGTCGATGCCAAATCAAAAGAAGACGACATGAAAAGCCTTTTAAATAATAAAAACGTAAGCCCTAATCATAAAGCCCCACACTGATAAAAGCCACTCCTTTACGCTATTTCAATGAGGCCAACGAAATGGTTTGATGCGCCAAGGCCGGCAAACGGGTTCGAATCGACTGTAACTGCTTCATGCTCACCGTGCCCATTACCAAGCCCTCACCTTCAGCCAACACATCGACGATGTCGCCCCAAGGATCGATCAACATAGAATGACCAAAAGTACGGCGGCCATTTGAATGAGTACCGCCTTGAGCACTGGCCAATACATAGCATTGATTCTCAATGGCGCGGGCGCGCAGTAAAATTTCCCAGTGTGCTTTGCCGGTGGTATAGGTAAAGGCCGCAGGCAAGACCAATAGATCAAACGGCGCCTGCACGCGGAAAAATTCAGGGAAGCGTAAGTCATAGCAAATGCCTTGGGCGATGCTTAACTGACCATCCAACACGCTCAGCTCAGGGGTTTTGGTGCCAGGCAAGATGGTGTCTGCCTCATCGTAACGCTCACCCAAACCGCTGAAACCGAACAGATGGACTTTGTCATAACGCCCCACCAAAGCGCCGCTGGCATCGTAGGTTAGTAAGGTATTGAGTACGTGGGCCGAGCTTTTGCTTTGCAGCGGAATGCTCCCCGCCATCAGCACAATCTCCAGCCGCTGGGCCAGCTGGCTTAAGGCCGACTGAATCGGGCCGGAGCCAAAAGGTTCAGCCAAGGCCAGCTTGTCCTGATCGGTGTGGCCAAAAATAGGCCAATATTCAGGCAACACCACCAGCTGAGCGCCCTTAGCCGCAGCCTCTTCCACCAAGGACTGCATCCGCGCCCAATTGCTGGGATAGTCGTGCCCAGAGACCATTTGCACCGCCGCTACTTTGATTTTATCCATTGCTCTATTTCCTTTTTTGTTTAATGATGTTGCTGTGATTCATCACGCCATCACCTTTGTGCTGCTGATGGTCTTTTTCATCCTGTCTTTCATTTTATTTTGTTTTCAAAAATAGGCAACCTTATGTCCGTAACCCCTGCTCAGGCCGTCACCCAGGCCGCTGATTTTTCCCATTATCTAAGCCGCTTAATCGACAGCGGGCGTTTGGACATGAATGCGCTCCAACAACACCTAGGCGGTCCGCTACGGCCAGCATTTTTTGACGCCTATGCCCCATGGGCCGAACTGTGTGAACGCGAAGATGAGGGCGAGCTAAAAAAACAGCTGCGGCGGCTACGACAACACGTGTTGGCCCACCTACTGATCCGTGACTTAGCGCACTGGGCGCCACTGGATGAGGTGACCCAAACCATTACTGCTCTGGCTGAGTTCGCCCTCAATACAGGACTACAGTTTGCCCATCAGCAGCAGGCCCGTACTTATGGCGAACCCATTGGTCAATACACCCAAACGCCGCAACAGCTCAGCGTCATTGCCATGGGTAAAATGGGCGGCTACGAGCTAAATGTTTCTTCCGACATCGATTTGATTTTCACCTATCCAGAGGCCGGCGACACCACCGGCCCTAAAGTCAAAAGTAACCAAGAATTCTTCACCAAAGTTGGCCAAAAATTAATCACCCTCTTACACGACATCACCGAAGAAGGCCAAGTGTTTCGCGTTGACATGCGCCTACGCCCAAATGGCGACTCCGGCGCACTGGTACTGAGCGAAACCGCCCTAGAAAAATACTTGATTACCCAAGGCCGCGAATGGGAGCGTTATGCCTGGATTAAGGCACGCGTCGTTACCCCTGGGCACAACAGCATCAAAAGCTTGGTGCGCCCGTTCGTGTACCGCAAATACCTCGACTTTGACACTTACGCCGCCATGCGTTCACTGCATCAACAAATTCGCACCGAAGTGGCCCGTAAAGACAAGCTCGACAACATCAAGCTCGGCGCTGGCGGCATTCGCGAAGTAGAATTCATTGTGCAAATCTTCCAAATGATTCGCGGCGGCAAGGTTCGCTCCTTGCAGATTCGCGGCACTCAAGCCGCCCTCATGGCGCTGGCTGAACACCAAATGATTGATGAGCCCACCAAACAAGGGTTGTTGGCTGCCTATCGCTTTTTACGCCACCTCGAGCATCGTCTCCAATACGTAGACGATCAGCAGGTGCAAAACCTACCAGAAGACCCTGCCGCTCAGGCCAATATTGCACACAGCATGGGCTTTACTCACTACGACGCCATGTTGGCCGTTCTAAACCAGCACCGCCAGTTTGTCAGCCATATTTTTAACGACCTTTTGGACACGCCAGAACAAGGCCAAAAGAGCCAGCATCCGCTGGCCTTATTGTGGCAGCCCAAAGCGGAAGAAGAAGCCCAAACCATACTGTTAGAAGCCCATGGCTTTGATCCCGAAGTCATTTTAAATCGGCTCAAAGCCTTACGCCAAGGCCACAAATACCAGCACCTCAGCGCCAGAGCCCAGCCACGCTTTGATGCGCTGGTGCCCTTACTCTTAAACGCTGCCAGCCAGACGCAGCAGCCGACCATCTGCGCCATTCGCTTGTTCGACTTTTTGGAAAGCATTGGCCGACGCTCATCCTATATTGCATTTTTGCACGAGCATCCAGAAACCTTGGCGCCGTTAGCCAGAGTCATGTCACACAGTATGTGGATGGCCCAATACATGATGCAACACCCCATTCTCCTAGATGAGCTATTGAATGCTAATATCATAAAAGAGAAATACGATTGGGGCAAGCTCAAAGAAACCCTCTTACACGCACTTGATGCCTGCGGCAGCGACGTCGAGGCCAAAATGGACACCTTACGCCATTTCAAACACGCCCAGGTGTTCCGATTGGCGGTACAGGATTTGGCCAACGTCTGGTCCATCGAAAGCCTTTCTGACGAACTGACGCTGCTGGCCGATATTATTTTAGAGGCCACGGTACACCATGTGTGGCAAACCTTGGTGAAAAAACACCGCCCCGAGCCTTGCTTTGCCCTGATTGGCTACGGCAAACTCGGTGGCAAAGAGCTGAGCTACACCTCAGATTTAGACTTGGTCTTCGTGTATCAAGACGACCACCCCGACGCCTTAGAAATTTATTCACGGGCGGTACAGCGCATCACCAACTGGCTATCCAGCACCACCGGCGCCGGCACGCTGTATCAAGTAGACTTGCGCCTACGCCCTAACGGCGACGCTGGCCTGCCTTGCGTGACGGCCGATGCGTTTATTCGTTATCAAGAGCAAGACGCCTGGACTTGGGAACATCAGGCCTTAACGCGCGCGCGATTTGTCTGCGGCGACCCGCAGGTAGGCCAGACAGTGGAGCAACTGCGCCATGACATCTTGACCCGACCACGCGACATTCAGGCGCTGCGCCGCGAGATCATCGACATGCGCGAAAAAATGTTTGCCACCCACCCACCGCTCTTGGCCAACGTGAAGTACGCCCGCGGCGGCGTAGTAGACGTTGAGTTTTTGGTGCAGTATTTGATTTTGGAACACGCCCATCAACACCCCCACCTAACCCGCAACTATGGCAACATTGCCCTCTTGGCGATGGCTGCCGACGCTGTCCTCATCGATCCACAAATGGCCACCGCAGCACGGCTGGCCTATCGCTACTATCGCAGCGTCCAGCACGACAGCCATTTACGCGATCAGCCCCTAGCCGAGGTAGATGAGGTGTTATTGGGCCATTACGAAGCGGTAAAACGCCTATGGCTGGCCGTATTTGAGCAAGCCCTAGCCTAGCCGTGATCGACAGCCAGAGACACAGGCCGTCTCAAATTCAGAAGGCGGCCTAGGCCAGCGGGCTAAGCTTGCGTAAACACACGCTAAAGCCCACCATTAGGTGGGCTTTAGCGTGTGTGTGGCCTATTCATGCTGATCAGACCTCAATCCAATAGGCCGATCAGATCACCCTCAATGCGCATGAGCGTGGTCATGGTCATGGCCAGCATGATCATGGTCGTGGCCATGATCATGATCATGATGGTCATGCTCATCTACCACATCGGCCATAGCGTCTGCGCTGACGTTAAAGCTGGGCACAGGAAAAGCCGACTTTGCGGCCTCATCGTGCCAGTACAGCTCTTCGCCATTCACGCACAGCTGGCGCACCGCCATCGCCACAGCTCCCGACTGCATGGGCGCCACTAAGCCAAACGTAAACTCAGCCTTTTCATTGCTGGGCAGTTGATTGCCCGACCAGCTCACTTCGCTAACGCGCCCAGCGGTTTTGAGCTCGTTCACCTGCCAACCCTGTTTAGGCATAGACGTCACGCTCACTCCTTGAGGCACATACAGCGTCACCCGTTCAGTGGCTTGACCACTACAGCCGTGGCCAATCTGAATCGACATCGGCCCAACGTAGCCTGGTGCCACATGGCTGGGGTTAAAATGGGCGTGTGCCCAAGTTTGGCTGGCCGCCATTAAAGCCAAAACGGCCACGAGGGTAGAGCGCATCTGCATCATGAGGGGATTCCTTCAAGAGGTGATAAAAGTGTTACAATATAACATATCCAATTTTCACCTGTACAGAAAAAACCACAGACTATTAGCTTAAGCCCTGATTCAAAACGAAAAAAAGCAGCCCACCGGGCTGCTTTTCATGCATCAATCCAACTTAACGTCTCATTGAATCAAAGAAGTCTGCATTATTTTTAGATGATTTTAATTTATCGTGCAGGAATTCCATTGCCTCAATGTCGTCCATTGGGTGTAGGAATTTACGCAACAGCCACATTTTTTGCAGCTGATCGTTCGGCACCAACAGCTCTTCACGACGCGTGCTAGAGCGGTTAATGTTGATGGCTGGGAACATGCGTTTTTCTGCCATGCGGCGATCCAAATGCAGCTCCATATTGCCCGTGCCTTTAAACTCTTCGTAAATCACATCGTCCATACGGCTGCCGGTTTCTACCAAAGCCGTCGCGATGATGGTTAAAGAACCACCCTCTTCCACGTTACGGGCCGCGCCAAAGAAGCGCTTAGGACGGTGCAGCGCATTCGCATCCACACCACCGGTCAAGATCTTACCTGAAGCCGGCACCACGGTATTGTAAGCACGCGCTAAACGGGTAATCGAATCCAGTAAAATCACCACATCACGACCATGCTCCACTAGGCGCTTGGCTTTTTCCAACACCATTTCTGCCACCTGTACGTGACGCTGTGCCGGTTCGTCAAAGGTTGACGACACCACTTCACCGCGTACCGAACGGGTCATCTCAGTCACTTCCTCTGGGCGCTCATCGATCAACAACACGATGAGTTCAACTTCAGGGTAGTTGGCCGTAATGGCGTGGGCAATGTTTTGCAACATCACGGTTTTACCCGTTTTAGGCGGCGCCACCACAAGGGCACGCTGACCACGGCCAATCGGGGCGATCAAATCAATGGCGCGACTGGTGATGTTTTCTTCAGCGCGAATGTCGCGCTCTAGGCAAAACTGTTTGGTGGGAAATAAAGGCGTGAGGTTTTCGAACAGAATTTTGTGCTTGCAGACGTCAGGGTTGTCACCGTTGATTTTATCTAACTTCACCAAGGCAAAGTAACGTTCGCCGTCTTTAGGAGTACGTACGCCCCCTTCGATGGTGTCGCCCGTATGCAGGTTAAAGCGTCTAATTTGGCTAGGGCTCACGTAAATGTCGTCAGGGCCAGCCAAGTAAGAAGTGTCAGGACTACGCAAAAAACCGAAGCCGTCAGGCAAGATTTCTAAAGTGCCGTTACCGGTAAAACTTTCGCCTTGTTTGGCTAGGTGTTTCACAATGGCAAAGACCAAGTCTTGTTTGCGTAAGCGATTGGCGTTTTCGATGCCATACTCGGCCGCCATTTCTAATAGTTTAGAAACATGTTTGTGTTGGAGTTCTGATACGTGCATAGAGGTATGATGTAGATACAATATAATGAGTCTGCCTGCCGAAGCACGCAAACGCGATAAAAAATGTCGGGATGATTTCTGACGCTGAGTGTGAACTGAATTTAGGTTCTAGATAAGATTGAGCATCTTGGTTTGGTTGAACCGAAACATAACTTAGTTTATGCCATGAATTTTTAACTGTCAAGACAATACATAAAGCGCAAGCTTCAGGGATTGAAACTTGCGCCTTGAAAGTCTGATGACATAATGGGCGATTTAAAGCGCGCCGTCAATAAAGGCAATCAGCTGGCCTTTAGCCAATGCGCCCACTTTAGTGGCGGCATTTTGGCCGTCTTTGAAAATCATCAAGGTAGGAATACCGCGCACGCCAAACTGAGCAGGCGTTTGTTCGTTCTCATCAATGTTGATTTTCACAATTTTCAACTTACCTTCGTAGTCTTTTGCCACGTCGTCTAGGATTGGGGCAATCATTTTACAAGGACCACACCAAGGTGCCCAGAAGTCTACCAACACAGGGCCTTCAGCTTTAAGTACGTCGTTTTCAAATGCGCTGTCGCTGGTGTGAATGATTAAGTCGCTCATGGTTTTGTCCTTTAAATATCCATAATGGGGAAAGCAATATTAAGTTAATACGATACGGGGTAATGGCAAAAAGTTCAAGCCAAAATCCAGCCCCATAGTTTTTCAGTATGGCTATATTAGCCGTTCCTACGGCCGCTGGCGATGGCCATTTCCCTTCAGACCCTCATCTCGTTATTTTGTCAAAAGAAAAAATTCCACGATGACGTTCTTCAAGATAAAGCCTAAGACGCCTAAGCCTAAAACCAAAAACAGCATGAACATGCCTAAACGGCCCGCCTTTGATTTTTTACCCAAGTCCCAAATAATAAAGCCTAAAAAGATCACTAAACCCGTTAAACAAACCGGTAAAGCAATCGCGGCAAACTCTGCTTCCGTCATGATGCATCCTCAATTATACTTGTGTGTGTGGTTATTTTACGCCAAAAATTGGCCACCTCCAACTAGGCTGAAAATGGCTGGATCAGCACCGCATCATTATTTACTTGCTAATTGAACACGCTTCAGCTAACTTAAGCGCTGATGCCGTGGCTTAATGATGATTGAGTTGCGGTTGTTTCGTTTTTTTGGAGCGTATGCTATGTCAGACCTGCCACAAATCACTGTTTCTAGCCTGGATCACGATCGTTTAACCACGCTGTTAGACCAAACCGACTTTGACCAATTCCCCGCCGCCGAATTGCTACAGCAAGAGCTCGACCGCGCCGATGTGTTAGAGCCAGACGAGATGCCTGCGAACGTACTCACCATGAACAGTACCGCCACCGTTCAAACCGACGGCGGCCAAGAGCGCTTACTGACCTTGGTCTACCCCAAAGACGCCGACTTCGGCAACGGCAAAATCAGCATTTTAGCCGGCGTGGGCGCCGCCATGCTAGGCCTGTCTATTGGCCAGTCCATCGAATGGACCCAAGAAGGCAAAACCACTCACCTTACCTTAGTCGCACTGAGCTATCAGCCTGAAGCCTCGGGCGAGCTGTTCCGCTAAGCCATTAAAAAATGCACCCACTGTCTGGGTGCATTTTTTAATGGCTTAGTATGAACTAATCAGGATCAGAAGCTGCCGACTCAGCCGTCGTCGATGCCGCACCGTCCTTCAAAATACGCCGCTCATACACGGCTTGGGCCAAAGTGCCCGCATCAATGTAGTCTAGTTCACCGCCCAAGGGCATCCCGCGCGCCAAACGGCTCACTTTATAGGGCAAAGATTTAAACAGCTCGCTCAACACATAGGCCGTGGCGTCGCCTTCGGCGGTAAAGTTGGTGGCGATGATGATCTCATTAATGTCGCTGTTTTTCAGCCGCTCTGTCAGCTTAGGTAAATCAATACTGTTTAAATCCAACTGCTGGGTTGGGCTGACCTGCCCCATCAACACAAAATACAGGCCATCATGACATTTTGCCTCTTCTAGGCTGGCGACATCGGCCGGCATGTGCACCACCATCAAACTTTTGTGATGGCGGCTTTCATCGGCACACAGGCTACAAATATCGGTTTCGCTAAACGTATTACACAACCGACAATGCTGAATGTGGCTTAAGGCATGCTGCAATGCCGCCACCAGCTGTTCGGCCCCTTTACGGTCTTGCTGCAATAAATGATAGGCCATGCGCTGGGCCGATTTAGGCCCGATAGAGGGCAATACCCGCAATGCCTGCGTCAACCGCTCTAAAGCCAATGGATTCTTCATGCCTTCTCCTTAACCACAAACAAACACCACCCGCTAATGACTCAACAGGTGGTGTAGGCCATGCCCGACGGCTGCATGCTTATTTAAAGAAATCACCCATGCCTGCTGGCAGGTTCATGCCTTGGGTAAACTGACCCATGCGTTCTTGAGTGGTGGTTTCAACCTTACGCACGGCATCGTTGACGGCAGCAGCAATCAGGTCTTCCAACATTTCTTTGTCGTCTGCATCGGCAGACATCAAGCTTGGATCGATGATGACGCGATTCACGCCATGGTGACAGGTCATCACCACTTTCACCAAGCCCGCACCGGCTTCGCCTTCAACCTCAACGCTGCCTAACTGTGCTTGAGCTTCTTTCATTTTATCCTGCATTTTTTGCGCTTGTTTCATCAAGCCTGAAATACCTGCTTTACCGAACATAGGGAGTACTCCTTCTTTAAATAGGTTTAATCGAGCCATCTATCCAGGTGGCGTCAAATAATTGGTGCAAGGCCTGAGCCTTATCGTCTTGGGCCAGGTCGGCTTCAGCTTGCGCCATCCGCTCATCCTGTTCCCGCTGTTTTTGCATGGTCGGTGTTTCCTGACCATCGGTTAAATGCTCGGTGTCCACTTCATACGGCTCACCGTACGCTTCGGTCAACACTTGCGCTAAGCGTTGCAGCATGTCATCGCTCAATAGCTTACGCGCCTGATCGGTCAAACCCAACACCACCTTACCCGCCACCACGCGCAGCAAGACGGCATTATTGGCAATCATTTGCGAAGCGCCTAGCTGATGCGACAGCTGGCCCAGTATTTCGCGCCAATGCGTGGGTTTAAGCTCTGGCAATAGGGTATTCAACATCGGGGCAGATGACTCAGTTTCAAGCATCACTTCTGAAACATCTAACGGAGCACTGACCATCGGTACAGGCTCGGCCTCAAGCACGGGCGCAGCAGGCTCGATCGGCTCAGCTTCAAGAGGGGCTGCCTCTGCCTCATCCTCTTCCCAAGGCAAAACAGCCTTAGGGGCTTCTGGCTGAGGAGTAGGCTCTGGCTCGGCCTCTGGCTCTGGCGTGAACACAGGTTCTGGCGCCGCTTCCACCTCAGGCTGTGCGACAGGCGCTTTGGGGGGCGGCGGTACCGATGCCGTCACGGCGGGTGTGGCTTGAGCCACGGCAGCAGGCGCAGCAGCTGACTGCTGCAAGGCCGTGCCTTTAATCTTAAGATTAAGCGGCGTAGCCTTAGCGCTGAGGGGCTGAAACGCCAACATCCGCAGTAAAGTCATGTTAAAACCGGCGGCCTCATCTGGCGCCAAAGGTAAATCTCTTTTGCCATGAATCGCGCATTGATAATATAGCTGTAGCTGCTCAGCACTTAAGGCCTCAGCCAAGGCCAATAAGGTTTCAGCCTCAGGGTCGTCATGACGCAATAGGCTAGGTACGGCCTGAATCAGCGCCAGCTGTTGGCACAGCGCCGCCAGCTCCGCTAACGCACTATCAAAGCCCACTGCGCGCGCACTCATGTCTTGTGCCTGCTGCATCAAAGCCGGGCCATCTTGATTCACCACATGCTGCAATAAGGCAAAGAGATACTGGCGATCAACCGCGCCCAGCATATGCCGAACGTCGGCTTCACTGACTTGGCCGGAGCCTAAGGCAATGGCTTGATCCAATAGACTCAGCGCATCGCGCATCGAGCCCATAGCAGCACGGCCCAATAGATTCAAGGCAGCCTCTTCGGCCGGCACGCCCTCAACCGTCAGCACATGAGCCAAACGTTCGGTCACCTGCTGCGGCGTTAGGTTGCGCAGCACAAACTGTAAACAGCGGCTCAAAACCGTAATCGGCACTTTTTGCGGATCGGTGGTGGCCAGAATGAATTTAACGTGACTAGGCGGCTCTTCCAAGGTCTTCAACATGGCGTTAAAGGCACTCTTGGACAGCATGTGCACCTCATCGATGATGTACACTTTATATTGGCCAGCAGTCGGCGCGTATTGAGCGTTTTCTAAGACTTCCCGAATATTGTCGATGCCCGTATTGGATGCCGCGTCAATTTCTAAAAGGTCGACGTAGCGGCCCGCATCAATCTGCGTACAGCTGGCGCAGCTGCCGCACGGCTCTCCGTCAACGCTTTGGGTGCAGTTCAGGCTTTTGGCCAAAATGCGCGCAATGGTGGTTTTACCCACGCCGCGCGTACCGGTCAACAAATAAGCGTGATGCAGCCGCCCTTTCGCCAAGGCGTTTTGTAAGGCCTTGACCACATGCTCTTGCCCCACCAAATCGTCAAACCGCTTGGGCCGCCACTTGCGGGCCAATACTTGATATGCCGCCATATTTATCCTACTGAACTTTGCGCCAAATAACCGGCTTTGATTAAGTCTGCCAACTCTTGCACTGCCTTCACGTACAGGCGGCTATGGTTGTAATGCCAGACCGTATAGAAGTTGTTCAGGCCAATATAATATTCAAACACGCCTGGCGCCACTTCTAGGTTAAACAGCATGGCCTTCACCGAATCCTTAACGGGATAATCGGGCACAATGCCAATCTTTTTCATCTCAGCCACAGTGTGGTTCAGCGCCGTTTTCTCTTCCGCCATAGCGGCCACGGCAGCAATGTCAGGATTCTCGCTCAAATGTACGGGCACCACCATCACTTGGTTTTCCGCCCAACCGTGTTTTTTCAAATAATTGGCCACAGAAGCGATGGTGTCGCCTGGGTTTTGCCAAATGTCGCGATGCTTGTCGCCATCGTAATCGACCGCCCACTGGCGATAGCTTGACGGCATAAACTGCGGCATCCCCATGGCGCCAGCGTAGCTGCCTTTAAAGGAAAAGGGATCATCGCCCTCTTCTTTAGCCAGGGTTAAAAACTGATCTAATTCTTGCTGGAAGAATTCACCACGACGCGGGTAGTTAAAGGCTAAGGTGGTTAAGGAATCGGCCAGACGAAACGAGCCCATCACAGTGCCGTAATTGGTTTCGATGCCCAAAATGGCAACGATGGTTTCTGGAGCCACCTGATATTTTTTGGCAATATCGGTCAATAAGGCTGAATTGCGCTGCCAAAACCGTACCCCTTCTTGAATTTTTTTCGGGCCTAAGTTGTTTTTCTTGAACTCATACCAAGGCCGAGAAGTGCCTGGTCGATCCATGGCGGCGATGATGCTGGGCTTATGTACCGCTTGGGTAAAAAAGCTTTCTAATTCTGCACGGGTGTATTCTTTACTGTTTACTTTTTTATCGATAAAGCTCTGTACTTCAGGCTTGTCTAACAGCGTGGCATCGGCCCAAGCCGATGTGCTTAAGAGAGCGGCCATGGCCACTGTCCATAATGAATTTAATTTCATAGAATCCCCCGGATGAATGCCTGACAGTTTAACAAAGAAATGCGGCATCACAAAATCCCTTTTCGCCTATTCTCCCTCTAGGCAAGATTTAAACGCCATTTTAAACGCCCAAAAAACAAAACCCGTTTACACGCGGTAAACGGGTTTCGTCAACAGATGAATCTGTGGGTGTGACTTACTCAGCAGCAGGCACAACGTTTACTTTAACGTTGGCTACAGCGTCGTGGTGTAAAGCAATTTCAAGTTCGTATTCGCCAACGGCTTTCAAAGGACCGTTAGGCAAGCGTACGTCTGAACGTTTAGCTTCAACACCAAAAGCGATGATCGCATCAGCAATGTCAGCATTGGTTACAGAACCGAACAAGCGGCCATCCACACCGGCTTTTTGAGCCACGGTGATTTCAGCGCCTTCTAGTTTTGCTTGACGCACTTGTGCATCAGCCAAAATAGCAGCTTGTTTGGCTTCTAACTCAGCGCGACGAGCTTCGAACTCAGCCAAGTTAGCTTCGGTAGCACGACGTGCTTTACCTTGAGGGATCAAGAAGTTACGTGCAAAACCATTTTTCACGTTAACCACTTCGCCTAAGTCACCTAAGTTAGCAACTCTTTCAAGCAGAATAATTTGCATTTTTTAGCTCCTAGGTTACTTGTGTTGGTCGGTGTATGGCAACAAAGCCAAGAAACGAGCACGTTTAACCGCGGTAGACAACTGACGTTGGTAGCCAGCTTTAGTACCGGTGATGCGTGCAGGAATGATTTTACCGTTTTCAGCGATGAAATCTTTTAGTAAATCTACTGATTTGTAGTCTACTACTTTAATGCCTTCTGCTGAAAAACGGCAGAATTTTTTACGTTTAAATGAATGACGAGCCATTGTCGTTAACCTTTGTGTAATTCGATTGTTTGTATGTGCAGCACCAGCCTGGGGTTACGTAAGCTTTTATGAGTTAAAAAGCCAGTGACGTTGACCACGCTGTCTTGGGCGTATTGCCAATCTTTCGCTGCATCTCCAAATAACTTTGCTTGGACTTCACAGTTTACCGCTCGATCCTGCCCGGCTTCTTGCTGATACGATTGATGTTTTAACAACATCTCCAATACCGGCAAACCTGCTGGGGTATAACGTAGCGATTCAAGCTGTGAGATTTGCGCGCAAAGCGTAAGTTGATTGATCAAGCTTACGCTTCAACCTTTGCTTCTTCAGCAACAGGCGCGTTGTCTAGCAAGTTTTTCGCTTTTTCTTCCTTCATCATAGGAGAAGCTTCAGTGATCGCGTGTTTCATTTTCACGGTCAAGTAGCGCAAAACGGCATCGTTAAATTTAAATGCAGTTTCGATTTCTTCCACAACGGCAGAATCACACTCAATGTTCATCAACACATAGTGTGCTTTATGAATTTTGTCGATTGGGTAAGCCAATTGACGACGGCCCCAATCTTCTAAACGATGAATAACGCCGTTGGCGTCAGTCACCATAGCTTTGTAACGTTCTACCATTGCTAACACTTGTTCGCTTTGGTCCGGGTGAACGATAAATACGATCTCATAATGACGCATGTTGTCTCCTTGTGGCTAATAAATCCTTTTGCCATGCGCTTTTGCAAAAGGCAAGGGTTTAGAAAGGTGCGAATTATACGCACATTTAATGGTTCTAGCAAGGCAGAACCTTGGTTTATTTACTTTTAATACTATTAAGGGGTTAGGGAATTTTTTTTGCCCTAGCCTGTCCTAGTATAGATACGGTCGAGAACCGGCTCATAAGCAGCAACAACCGACAAACAACTGAATCCACAAGCATAATACTTGAATTTTAGCCGTTTGGCACCAATTAAAGCGCATTGTGCACTCATACCGCAGCCAGGCGGGTCTTTTTTGACAAGCGTGCCGTTTGCGCCCATGCTTGCTGTTTTGACCCATCCTACTTTGAGTGCTTTATGAGTAAACCGAACAAACAGCCCATTTCTGTACTGGTCGTCATCCACACGGCCCAGGCAGAAGTCTTACTCATCGAGCGCAAAGACAAACCTGGCTTTTGGCAATCGGTTACCGGCAGCAAGGAAGGCCAAGAGGCCTTAATCGATACGGCCAAGCGTGAGGTTATGGAAGAAACGGGCATCGACACCAGCGTGTATCTGCCCCAAGATTGGCAGCACCAGAACGTGTATGAAATTTATCCACACTGGCGCCATCGCTATGCACCGGGCGTGACCGAAAACACGGAGCACGTTTTTTCACTGTGCGTCCCCAAAAGCGTACCCATCACGCTGGCGCCAGCAGAACATTTACAGTATCAATGGTTGGCCATAGAAGACGCCGCCGAACGGGTTTTTTCCCCTTCTAACCGCGAGGCCATACTCATGTTAAAACATAAGGGACAACATGACTCAACAACCGATTACGATTGCAACCTATAATATTCACAAAGGCATGTCGGCCTTGAATCGACAAATGCAGGTACAGCAAATCGCCAGCGCTTTAGAGACGCTGTCGCCCGACCTTTTGTTTTTACAGGAGGTGCAAGGCGCCAACCTCAAACGGGCGCAAAAATTCAACTATTTTCCCGAGCTGTCGCAATACGATTATTTCGCCCGCGAAATGGGCCTGAATGCATCTTATGGCCTCAATGCCCACTACCACACCCATAAGCACCACGGTAATGCGCTGCTGAGCCGCTACAAAATCAAAGAAAAAACCAACCTCAACATTACCCTACACAAGCACGAGCAGCGTGGCGTTTTACACTGCGAGGTTCTGCCGCAGGGCTGGGATCGCCCCATCGTGGCCTTATGCGCCCACTTTAACCTGCGCCAAAAAGACCGGGCGGTACAGTATGCCGTATTGAGCGACTACATTAAACACAAGGTCGATCCTCAATTGCCGCTTATTTTGGCCGGTGACTTTAACGACTGGCGCCATCAGGCGAGTGAACAGCTGATGCCGTTATTGGACTTAGAAGAAGCCTTTATGACTAAGCACGGCGCCTACCCCAAAAGCTTTCCCGCGCGTGCGCCCATGCTGAGCTTGGATCGGATTTACATTCGCAACTTACAAATCGTTGACGCTCAGGTCCATAAGGGTCTGCCGTGGCAACGGCTATCCGACCACCTACCGCTCAGCGCCACCGTGCTGCCGGCCTAGGCCTTGTATACCTAAAAAAGCGCCTGAAGCTCTGCTTCAGGCGCTTTTTTTAATCACTTAAACGTGAGCATTAAATCCATCGATTAACACCGGACACGTCGCGGTTTTAATCACCTGGATGCACACCGATGGATCAAATAAACGGCTCAGCGGCGACAGCTGCCTGTGCCCCATCACAATTAAAGACGCCCCAATGTTTTGCGCTTGGGCCACAATCAACGCCGCTGGATCACCGCCCACCACATGGCCTTTCGCATTCAAGCCCAGCGCATTCGCTGCCGCCAACACCTCGTTCAACAAGCGCACCGCAGCGCCTTGTTCTGTGGTGGCGGCACTGTTATCAACTGCCTCTAGCGTCAGCGTATAGGCCGCATCGCTAACGTATAGAATGTGCGTCTGCGTCTCTGGCCGAGCCAGTTTACGGGCTAAAACCAATAAGGCATGGGTATCAGGGGTACCGTCAATGGCTATCAAAATAGACGTCAACATGAGCGTGTCCTTTCAAAGGTATAATGACTCATGATGCCCGATAAACTGGGCCCAAGACATGCCTTGAAACGCATTAATATAATGCATTAAATACACCTGACAACGGTAGCCATATGAAACACCCAGACCTCAACCTAATGATCGCCCTAGACATTTTGCTAGAAGAAGGCAGCGTCAGCAAAGCCGCCCAGCGCATGCACTTAAGCGCGCCAGCCATGAGCCGCACCCTCACCCGCATTCGCACCGCCTTTAATGACCCGATCTTGGTACGTGCTGGCCGCACCCTGGTGCCCACGCCTCGCGCCCTATCGATTCAGGCCCAGCTACACACTCTGGTGCATGAGTCGATTAATTTATTCGACGCCAATCGACCGCTAGAACTCAAACAGCTCAATAAAACCTTTACCCTCAGGGCCAACGAAAGCTTTTTAG
This sequence comes from Neisseriaceae bacterium CLB008, assembly GCA_041228285.1. Lineage (NCBI taxonomy): Bacteria > Pseudomonadati > Pseudomonadota > Betaproteobacteria > Neisseriales > Neisseriaceae > Neisseriaceae bacterium CLB_ANTARCTIC_008. The sequence continues at coordinate 2,381,250 of CP166133.1, forward strand.
GTGCTTTTGAAACCGACATTTTGGCCCAAATTCAGGCAGTGGCGCCTCTGGTTCAGCTGCGTTTCGTGGCCGAAAGCGACGTCGACGATGCAGCCTTAAGAGAGGGTCGCATCGAGTTATTTATTGGCGCACGACAGGCCTTCGACCCAGAAATTAAAGTCCAGCGCCTGTTCGACTCCCACCAAATAGGCTTAGCCCGTAGTGACCACCCGATTTTCGATCAAGCCATCACCCCTGAGCGCTACGCCGCCTACGATCACATCAGCATTTCACGCCGTGGCCGCGCCCATGGGCCCATCGACATGGCCCTCGAAGAACTGGGCCTGACGCGACGCATCCCCTTAATCAAGCCTAATTTTTTATCCGCAGCCTTTTCTTTACGCCACAGCGATTTTCTGATGACCTGCCCAGAAGAGCTACTGCCGCTCTTACGCGCCACGCTGCCGCTACGCAGCTTTCCCATCCCGCTGCCGCTCAAGCCAGTACAGGTAACCCAAGCATGGCATCCTCGTTTTGACAATGTGCCCGCCCACCAGTGGTTCAGGCAAATGATCAAAACGCTGTGCATCCAATTTGAACAACAACCGCCATCATGCTAACGGCAAATGCGTTTGCTGCATTGATAAGTTGTCTATAAGTCAGTTTTTCTCCTCAGGACGACCGCCTACACTTCGGTTTGATTTAAATCAACCAAAGAGGTCGTATGAGTACTTTATCTGTCTCCACTGCGCCGCCACTAAAACCCACTGCGCCAGCCAACCCGTTTAGCGGACGCCTCATCTGTGGCTTAGTAGGGGTTTTATTGGCGGTGTTGATGGCCAGCATCAACGAGAGCGTCACCAAGATTGCCATGCCCGACATTCAGGGGGCATTATTCATCACGCCGGATGAGGCCACTTGGCTGACCACGCTGTACACGGCTATGTCGGTCTCGGCCATGGCCTTCACACCCTGGTTTGCCAACACCTTCTCCATTCGCCTGTTCGCGTCGTGGGCCATCGGCCTATTCATGCTGTTTGGCCTATTAAGCCCCTTCGCACCCAACTACGAAACCCTATTGGCACTGCGCATGCTGCAAGGCCTAACCGGTGGTAGCTTACCGCCCTTATTGATGACCTGCGCCCTGCGTTTTTTGCCGCCGAACATCAAGCTATACGGCTTAGGCTGCTACGCCTTAACCGCCACCTTTGGCCCAACCATCGCCACGCCGTTGGCTGCCTTTTGGCTAGAGTCGTTTGGCTGGGCCTGGTCGTTCTGGCAGGCCATCCCCTTCAGTTTTTTAGCCCTGGTGTTCGTGGCCTACGGCCTACCACAAGACCCGCTTCGTTTAGAGCGTTTCCAGCAATTTAACTGGCTGGGCATGCTCTTAGGGCTACCGGCCATCAGCATGCTGTGCACGGGGCTATTGCAAGGGGAGCGCTTAGACTGGTTTCACAGCCCTTTAATCACCTTCTTATTGTTGGGCAGCGCCCTATTGATGGTGCTGTTTTTAATCAACGAATGGTTTCACCCCCTGCCGTTTTTTAAAATTCAGCTCTTGAAAAACCGCAACCTCACCTTTGCCTTAATCAGCTTAGGAGGCGTGTTGTTCGTGCTATTGGCCGCCAGCAGCATCCCTGCCAGCTATCTGGGCCACATTCAAGGCTACCGTGCCTTACAAACTGCGCCAATGATGCTGGTGGTGTCTTTGCCACAGCTGATCGCCCTGCCCTTAGTGGCTGCGCTTTGCAACATCCCCCGCGTCGATTGCCGCTGGGTATTGGCCTTAGGCTTCATCATGCTGGCCTACAGCTGCTACTTGGGTAGCCAGCTGACGTCGGAATGGATTAACCGCGACTTTTATTGGCTCCAGGCGGTGCAAATTTTTGCCCAGCCGATGGCGGTGATCCCCCTACTCATGCTTTCGACCGGCAAACTGCAACCCATCGATGGCCCTTTTGCCTCTGCCTGGTTTAACACCGTTAAAGGCTTCTCCACCGTTTTGGCTACGGCCGTCCTCGGGGTATTGGCACGTACCCGCCTGCATCACCATTCCACTAGCTTGGTCGATCAGGTTGGACAAGCCCAAACCACCGAACACAGCGCCCTTTTGGCCCAAAAGATTCACGTTCAAGCCAGCGTTTTAAGCTCAGCCGACCTATATTGGTTGGTGGCCTTAGTGGCGCTGGCGTTTATTTTATTAATTGTGATCATGCCCACACGCATTTATCCCCCTAGAGCTGTCCCACAGCCATAGGACAAGAAGAGGTTATCATGTCAGAAACAGTACAAAACCGCAGTCGATTCATTATTCTAGCCATTTTGGTGGCGGCCATCCTAGCCTATGGCCTGTACGCCTTAGTATTCACCAACAGCGCCAGACAAAGCACCAACAATGCCTACGTGAAAGCCGACTTCACCCATATTGCGCCCAAAGTCGCAGGCTTCATCAACAAAGTGTTGGTCGAAGACAACCAAAGCGTTAAAGCCGGTGATTTAATTGCCCAAATCGACGACCACGACTTTCAGGTCGCCCTCCAAGCTGCTACGGCCAACTTGACCGTAGCTGAAGCGCAGGCAGCACAAAGCCTGGCTCAGCTTACCGAGCAAAAATCCATCATCCAACAGGCCCATGCCGCCGTACAGGTAGCTCAGGCCGAACAGGCTTTTGCCCAGCAAGAGCTCAAGCGACATCAGCACTTGGCTGACGAAGGCGCAGGTTCGAGACAAGATGCCCAACAGGCTCAAGCGCAGATCCAAATCAGTCAGGCCAATCTATTGAAGGCCCAAGCTGTACTGGCCGCCGCTAAAAATCAAGTTGAAGTTTTAAACGCGAAAGTCACTGCCGCTCAAGGCGCCAAGCTACAGGCCGAAGCCCAAGTGGCGCGCGCCCAGCTGGACCTGTCCTACACCCAAATCATCAGCCCCATTGATGGCGTGATCGGCCACCGTACCGCCCGCATTGGCAACTACGTCAGCGCCGGCACCCAGCTGATGGCCATTGTGCCCACTAACGGCCTTTATGTGGTGGCCAATTTTCAGGAAACCCAGCTAGCCAAAGTACAGCCCCACCAAAAAGTGATTCTCAAAGTAGACACTTTCGATCAAGACCTTTACGGCGAAGTCGACAGCATCTCGCCCGCCACCGGCGTGACCTTTGCCGCCATTGCGCCTGAAAACGCCACCGGCAACTTCACTAAAATCACCCAGCGCATTCCGGTCAAGATCCGCCTTAATCCTGACCAACCCTTGCTATTGGCTTTACGTGCTGGCATGTCGGTCGAAGCCAAGATCGACACCAGCAGTCGCCAGGAGGCCAAATAATGACGCCACTACGCACCACCCTATACACGCTGCTGTGCTGCGCCACCTCCGCCTGTACCGTGGGGCCGGACTTCAGCAAGCCGACGTTTGACCTCAGCGCCCAAGAGTGGCGAGCACAGCCACAAGACGTCACTAGCCGCGGCGTGCCCGCCTCGTTTGAACACGATTGGTGGCGTTTATTTAACGACCCCTTAATGAACCAGCTGATTCAAGAAGCCATCGACCACAATCTGGATCTCAAGATCGCCGCCAGCCGCTTGGCCCAAAGCATGATTTCGGGCCAAGTCGTCGGCAGCGCCCGCCTACCCAATCTTGGCCTCAATGCTGGCTATGACCGCAAGCGCAACACTCAAGAAGGGCTGAGCGATCCTTCAGGAAACCAGGGCAAAGCCGCTTACGATCTTTGGCAATCCGGCCTCAGCGCCTCTTGGGAGCTGGATTTATGGGGTAAAATTCGACGTCAGGTTGAAGTGGCTGACGCCCAGATCGACATGGCCGAACACGATCGTCACGCCGTCCAGCTGGCCATCATCACCACCACCGCCGAACAGTATCTACGCTTGCGGGGCACTCAGGCCACGCTGGCCATCACCGAGCAAAACCTAGTCAGCGCCCGCGAAGCCTTGCGCCTCACCCAGATTCGTCTTCAGGCTGGCGCCGCCACTCGTCTGGCCGTGGCTCAGGCCCAGACGCACGTGGCCAGCACCGAAGCGCAGCTGCCCGCGCTTCAGGCGCAACAAACGGCGTTGATCAACGATTTAAGCCTGCTTTTGGCCAAGCAGCCTTATGAGCTGGCTAACCTATTACAGGTGCGGCGAGCCATACCCACACCGCCGGCACAGATTCCGACCGGCCTACCTTCCGAGCTGGCCGAGCGTCGGCCCGACATTCAGCACGCCAGCGCGGCGCTGCATGCTGCCACCGCCAGTATTGGCGTGGCCAAGGCCAATTTTTATCCCAGCATTAACCTTACCGGCAACATCGGCCTCCAGAGCCTCAACTTCAATCAGCTGGGCAGCTGGGACGCGCGCCATTTCTCGGTAGGCCCCAGTCTGTACTTACCACTGTTTCAAGGCGGTGCCTTAACCGGCACCCTCAAACTGCGTCAAGAACAGCAGCAAGAAGCCGCCATTCACTATCAGCGTACGGTATTGCAAGCCTGGCATGAGGTCGAAAACAGCCTGGTACAGCTATATGCCAGCCAAAAGCAGCATGACGCGCTCTCTCAAGCCGTTCAGCACAGCCAGCAAGCCTTAGGCTACGCCACCCAACAGTACAAACAAGGCATGGTAGATTACTTAAACGTATTGAACGCACAGCAAAGCGTTCTAGCCAGCCAGCGCCAGCAGGTGGCCAGCACCACAGCTACGTCTCTGGCCGTGATCAGCCTATACAAATCGCTAGGCGGCGGTTGGCAGGTCGAGGCCACGCCCACTAAACCATAGTCCTTTAGCCCACGCAAAAGCGGCAGCATGATGACCATGCTGCCGCTTTTGCGTGACTGACTGTTTACTGCCCCGCTTCGGCACGCTCCTGCATGACGCGCTTCACCGTGACACGCGGAAAGGTAAAGAACACCGCCATCAACACCACGCACACCAAGCCAAACGCCAGGCTACCAAAATGCACAAACAGCATTTTGACGACTTCGATGATGCCCGCGTACAGCAGCATCACCATGATGCCCATGGCCGCGGCCACCGTCCCCTTAGACACGTCTGAAGACATCAACGCAAAACGATACAGCACCGCAAAACAAAGGCCTTCGCCAAAGGCAACCAAACTCATCCCCGTCAGCATAAACCATAGAATATACGGTTTAGCAACAAAGCCCAGCAGCACAATCAAAGCACCGATCAGCATGATGGGCGTACCGATCTGAATGGTGCGCCCTAAAGGCAGCCGATCAACCCAACGCATCACGCAAATATTGCCTAAGATCAAACCAAAAAACACCGGCAGCTGGCTCAAGCCATAGTCCATGCTGCTCAAGCCCAAGTCCGTTACCAGCATCACCGGCGACAGCGCCACCCACAGCATCAGCGGCAGGCCAATAATGGGCCCCGTCATGGCTAAGGCCAAAAAGCGACGATTGCTGTACACCCGCCCATAGTCTTTCACGATGGCCCACAGTGCAGTAGGGTTTTTATTGGGCAGATCAACCGTCTCTGGCATGTATTTTTTCAGGCCAAAAAAGGCCACAAACGCCAGCGCCGCAATGCCGACAAAACCCCAATGCCATGAAATGTGTTCAATCATGAAAGCGCCCAAAATCGGGCCCAAGAGCGGCGCCAACAGCGACACATTCGCCATTAAAGCCATCACCTTGACGGCAATACGCTCTTCAAATGCCTCTTGAATGGTGGCATAGCCCACCGCCGTGATCACGGTTAAACCGGTGCCCTGTAAAAAGCGCATGAAAATAAAGCTTTCAATCGTTTGGGTCAGCAAAATCCCCAGACAGGTGACGACAAAAAACACCACGCCGATTAAAAACACCCGCCGCCGACCCACGCGATCAGAGAGCGGCCCCAGCAGCCAAGCCACCGCCGCACCACCTAATAGATAAGCTGACATAGATGAAGGCGCCCACGACGCATCCACACCAAAGTCACGCGTTACCGACAGCATCGCCGGCTGTACTAAGTCATTACCAATATAAACCGCAAATTCAAACAACACTAAAGCCAAAGGAAACATCAACGCGGCGCGCGTCAGCGCCATGTGCTTATTACTCATATACCACCTAGTTTATTATTAAGGACAGCGTCAGAACGGCGCTGCCTGTGCCTTACTGCTCATCAAAAAAACCGGTTTCTGAACGCCGTTTTAAATACGCCTCATCATCAAACGTATGCACATGTTGTGGGGCGAACGTCACCAAAATCGCGCTTAAGAGGCCGGTTAAAAACGCCTCCGCCCAAGCGATCAGAAAATACACGGGGAAGGCTTCACTCCACAAGTAGCGCTCAGAATACTCAGGGCGCGTGGCCAACAGCCCCACCACCATCACCCCAACCACCATCATGCTTAAGGCACCAGCCAAAAAACCATTGCCCAAAATAAACACAAAGATGTGTTTGGGCAGCCATTTTTGCGCCGCCCACAATAAGCCATAGCTCACCACCACGCTCGGCAATGCGGTACTGCTAAAGCTAAGGCCCAAGGCCCAAAAATCCTCGGGGCTTAAAAACAGGCCGGTGTACAGCACGCTGGCAATGGCCATCAGCCACAGCGCCACCGCTGGCCCCAAAGTTAAAGTCAACAAGGTGCCGCCCAAAAGATGGTAGGTGACCCCCGCCTTCACGCCTGCGTGCAGGCTCCACAATAGACACAGCCACAGCAGCCCCACACCCAGCGGCAATAAGCGCTGTTCGCTTTGGCGCAGCCGCCAGCCCGATGCCAGCAACACCAGCACCATCACCGCCCAACCTAAAAGCAGCTGGGGTTCGGAGAAATTTACCTTCAAAAAATTCATGTCACCTTCACCATTAATCAATACAGACCAACACCACAATCAGCGGTTAAATCAATCCGACAGATAGCCGCTGATGCAACCACGCCAAGCGATACAAAATGCTGGCCGTCGCACCCCAAACGTCATAGCCGTTATATGGCAAAGCCAAAACGTTAAACGAGCCTCTTGGACGATGAATCATGCGGTGTTGATAATGAGTGCGATCCAGCATCCACGCCAAAGGAATGGTAAACACGTCGTCCACCTCTTCATTGGCACGCCAGGTTTGCGTCGGTTCCAACAATCCCAAAACAGGCGTCACGTCGTAGCCGGTTAGGGTTTGAAATATGGGCATACTGCCAATTACGCTGACGGCCGAGGGCGCAATGTGCAACTCTTCTTCGGTTTCACGCAGGGCGGTGTTGATTAAGTCTTGATCGCTTAAATCGCGCTTACCACCAGGCAGGCACACTTCCCCAGCGTGGCTTTTTAATAAGGTACTGCGCACCGTTAACAAGACATGCCAGCCATCTTCCTTGGGCACAAAGGGCATCAAGACCGCCGAATCAATCGGCGCCAGACTCGGATCGAGGCGATTGTGACGAATGTCTTGGTCGGGATAGTTCGGCTCGGCACACGCTTCGCGCAAAAACTGCCGCAACTGTTGTTCACTCATGCTCATGGATTCCTTTCATGACCATTCATCAAAATTAATCATTCTGACAACAGTATAGCAAGCTTAAGCGCCCTCATTGCGCTTAAGCCGGATGGACTACTTGAAGCCTATCCCTAAACAGGGCAAACTGCCTATACTTTCAGAACCAGCAACGTAAGGATGTTTCAGGTGGCGCAAGACGATGGCTATGCACACAACGACCTACTTTTGGCATGGCACCAATGGCTAGACCAGCGAACCGATGAATGGCAAAGCCATTTAACCAACCAAACCGCCCAGCATTTACCAGACTGGCCAACCTTGGCGCAGCAATATGAAGACTTTTGGCGCCAGAATCTGGCCCACTTAAGCCCCAACAGCGCGCCCACAGTAGACACTCACGCGACCGTATCCCCGCATTTTAACGCACCCGAATGGGGGACTCACCCTTATTTTGCCCAAATCAAAGCGTTTTACACCCAAACCCATGATTTTGTGGTGCAACACGCACAGTCTATGGCCACAGCGCTTGACTTACGCCCAGAACAAGCGGCTCAGCTAGAGCTGTTAAACCAGCACTTTTTGGCCGCCCTACACCCGGCTAATCATTTACTGCACAATCCAGAGGCTTTAAAACTGGCCTGCGACAGCCACGGTGACAGCCTAAAAAAAGGCCTCGACAACCTCAAACATGACCTCAAGAAAGGCCGCATCAGCTTGGCCAATGACAAAGCCTTTCAGGTCGGCCACAACATCGCCACCAGCGCGGGCAGCGTGGTGTTTAAAAACCATTTAATTGAGCTCATCCACTACCAGCCCACCCAAGGGCAAACGCACACCACGCCAGTATTGTTGATTCCACCTTGTGTGAATAAATTTTACATCATGGATTTGGAAGACAAAAAATCCATGGTGCGCTATTTGCTGGATCAAGGCCTGTCGGTGTTTTTAATTTCATGGAAAAATGCCGACGACACGCTCAAACACGCCAGCTGGGACAACTACGTGGACGACGGCGTGATTCAGGCCATCCGCGTGTGCCAAGACATCAGCCAAGAGCCCCAGATCAACACCCTAGGCTTCTGCATTGGCGGCGTTTTACTCAGCACGGCGCTGTGCGTCCTCAAGGCGCGTGGCCACGACTGGGTACAGCACACCGTCTTCATGGCCTCGATGACCGACCACAGCGACACGGGCCCCATTCAGCCCTTCATTACCGAATCCTTGGTGCAAAAGCGTGAAGAGCAAGCCCTCAACGGCGGCCTCATCAGCGGCCTAGCGCTCAATGCGGCCTTTTCAGCCTTACGCCCAAGCGAGTTAATCTGGCGCTACGTGCAATACAATTACCTGAAAGGCCACACGCCTAAATCCTTTGACCTGCTGTTTTGGAACGGCGATCCAGCCGATCTGCCCTTGCCGATGCACACCTTCTTCTTGCGCCATTGCTACCGTAATAATGCCCTCGCTCAGCCAAGCAGCATGCAGGTGTGCGGCGTGCCTATAGATTTAGGGACGCTGACCCAGCCCATGTACATCATGGCCGCTAAGGAGGACCACATCGCGCCCTGGACCTCTATTTATCAAGGTCTGAGACTGTTTCGCAGCAGTCCCAACATCCGCTTCGTCTTGGGTGCCGCAGGCCACATTGCCGGCACCATTAACCCGACCATCGACAACCGACGTCAATTTTGGCACGGCGAAACTTTGCCACAGTCGGCGCAAACATGGTTTAATCAAGCAAAGAGTGAACAAGGCAGCTGGTGGCAAGATTTAAGTATTTGGCTAACCGCCCGCTCAGGCCCCTTACGGCCCGCCCCAACGGCGTTGGGCAGCCGCATCTGGCCGCCTTTGTATCCGGCACCAGGACAATACGTCCACGAGAAAGCCAATCCTTTATTGCTGTACCAAAATACTTAAGCAAACGCCGTACAGCAGCACCTCAAACCCAATGCAGTCCGTCATCGTCTTAGGAGAAAACATGAACGAAGTGGTTATTGTGGCCGCCAAACGCACCGCGGTTGGCCAATTTTCCGGCAGCCTTGCCAATATCCCCGCTACCGATTTAGGGGCAGAAGTCATCAAAGCCTTGCTGGCAGACAGCAAGGTTGCGCCAGCCGATGTCGATGAAGTCATCATCGGCCAAGTGCTGACCGCCGGCGTGGGCCAAAACCCCGCCCGCCAAACCATTTTAAAAGCAGGCCTCGGCATCGACACCCCTGCTTTAACCATTAACCAAGTGTGCGGCTCTGGCCTCAAAACCACCCACCTTGCGGCCCAGGCCATTGCCTGCGGCGACGCCGACATCGTGATTGCCGGCGGCCAAGAGTCTATGTCGCTCAGCCCCCACTTGATCCCCAAGATGCGCACAGGCCAACGCGTAGGCGACGCCCAAATCATCGACAGCATGATGTTTGACGGCCTCACCGACGCCTACGCCCACTATCCGATGGGCATCACGGCTGAAAACATTGCTGAAAAATACCAAATCAGCCGCGAAGCACAAGATGCTTTTGCGCTGGCTTCGCAGCAAAAAGCCTCGGCCGCCCAAAAGGCAGGCAAATTTAGCGACGAAATTGTGCCCATCAACATCCCACAACGCAAAGGCGACCCGATTGTGTTTGACGCCGATGAATTCATCCGCCACGACGCCAGCGCCGAATCCATTGCCAAAGCCCGCCCTGCCTTCAAAAAAGACGGCAGCGTCACCGCAGCAAGCTCTTCAGGTCTAAACGATGGCGCTGCCGCCGTACTTTTGATGTCTAAAGCCAAAGCGCAAGCCTTAGGCCTCACGCCTTTAGCCACGATTAAAGGCTATGCCTCTAGCGGCGTTGACCCAGCCATCATGGGCATGGGCCCGGTGACTGCGGTACAAAAAGCCTTGGCCAAAGCCCAATGGGACTTAGCCGACGTTGACCTTATTGAGGCCAATGAGGCATTTGCCGCTCAGGCCTTAGGCGTGTCGGGTGAGCTTAAGTGGGACATGAATAAAGTCAACGTCAACGGCGGCGCCATCGCCATCGGCCACCCCATCGGCGCTTCAGGCTGCCGTATTCTGGTGACTTTGCTACACGAAATGAAACGCCAAAATGCCAAAAAAGGCTTGGCTACCTTATGTATTGGCGGCGGCATGGGCGTGGCCCTAGCGGTTGAACGCGAATAGGCCAAACGCCAGCCAAACCTAAGCCACTGCTTCGCAGTGGCTTTTTTATCGCCCTCCTTTGCCCTAGGCCAAGGCTGGGTTTAGCAAAGTTTCTGAAAAGAGCGTAAAATGCATGGTTAAGATTTTTCTTGATTCATCTTTTAAGATAGGCAAACAATGAATTTTTCTAACCGCAACATTCCCAATACCCGCATGCGCCGCATGCGTAAAGACGAGTTTTCTCGTCGTTTGATGCGTGAGCACACCCTGAGCACCAATGATTTGATCTACCCCGTTTTTGTCTTAGAAGGCCAAAACCAAGAGCAAGAAGTCCCTTCTATGCCAGGCGTGATGCGTCAAAGCATCGACAAACTGCTGTTTACCGCCGAAGAGGCCGTGAATTTAGGCATTCCTGCCCTCGCCCTATTCCCGGTTGTCACCCAAAATAAAAGCCTGACCGCTGAAGAAGCCTATAATCCTGAAGGCCTGATTCCCAGCACCATCCGCGCCCTACGCGAACGCTTTCCTGAGCTTGGCATCATCACCGATGGGGCGCTTGACCCTTACACCACCCACGGCCAAGACGGCCTCATCGACGCCAACGGCTACGTGCTTAACGATGAAACCGTAGAAGTGCTGGTGAAGCAAGCCTTGTCACACGCCGACGCCGGTGCTCAGGTAATCGCCCCTTCTGACATGATGGACGGCCGCATTGGCGCCATCCGTGAAGCCCTAGAAGACCACGGCCACATCCACACCCGCATCATGGCCTATTCGGCTAAATACGCTTCGGCTTTCTATGGTCCGTTCCGGGACGCCATCGGCAGCGCCAGCGCCATCAAAGGCGGCAATAAATTTAGCTACCAAATGGATCCGGCCAACAGCAATGAGGCGCTACAAGAAGTGGCTTTAGACTTACAAGAAGGTGCCGACATGGTCATGGTGAAACCAGGCCTGCCTTACCTAGACGTAATCCGTCGCGTTAAAGACGAATTCCAAGTACCGACCTACGCCTACCAAGTCTCAGGTGAATACGCCATGCTGCAAGCGGCGATTCAAAACGGCTGGTTAGAAGCAGACGCCACCATCATGGAAAGCCTCATCGCCTTTAAGCGTGCAGGCGCCGACGGTATTTTGACCTATTACGCTCTACACGCAGCGCGTTTACTCAAAGCACAGGCTTAAACCTCAGCCTACTGCCAACAGCGACCTTAGGGTCGCTGTTTTATTTTGAGCGGCCCTATTTCACCAGCTTTTGCCACCAAAAAATCAGCGTCACCACCACGCCAAAAATCATCACACCCTGAAAATAATCCATGGCCGCCATGATGGTCGCCTGCTGCAGCAGCATTTGCTGTAGCTGACTCAAGGCCGCCAACGGCGCACTGCCGTCAATGAGGTTGCGGCTTAAGGCACTGCTCAAAGACGACCAAGCCTCCATAAATTCAGGCCGATCGGGCCGATAAAACGTGCCTAAGCTACTGAAATGCAGCGTCGTTCGCCATTGCATGAACACCGTCCCCAAAGTGACTCCTAAAGACAGAGCCAATTGGGCAATCATATTGCGTAGCTGCATGGCGTGTGAAAACAAAACCTCATCTTGCTGTAGGCTGCGAAAGCCTAAGGCCGTAATCGGCGACATCACCAAAATAAGAAACAAACCATTGGCCATCAGCGCCGGCAAAATATGCACCGCCAGCGAAGCCTGCGGCGTGAGGCTAGACAAACACCAGCCGTAAAACACCACGCACAGCCCTCCTGGAATCAGGTATTTTTTTAAGGTTGGCGACTTCACCACCGTTTTGGAAAACACAATCCACGCCAGTAAAGACATGCTTAAGCCAATAGACATATACAGGCCGATGGGCGACCAGGCAAAATTAAAGCCTTTTTGCAGCAGCATCGGCAAAATGTAGTTGCTGGCCGCATTCATGATGAAAAAAGCACAGGAAAATAAGGTGCTGATCAAAAACAGCCGATTTTGCAGCACCGGCCGCACCTGCATCAAGGCACGCTGATTGCTTTGATGCAGGCCCTTTAAAAACAGGCTCAAGCAAATCAGCGCCACCGCCACCATGGCCAACAGCACCATGGCATGGCTATAAAAATTATAGCTGGAACGACGAAATACATAGAAAAATGCGAAGCCGCCAAAGAGCAGCAGCAAAATCAAGATGGGGTGGCTGTGGGTCAGCCGCTCTGCTTCTGGCACAATATAGGTAGGCAAGCACAGTGACGCAAACAGCCACGCCACCAAGGCACAGCCGATCAGAATCAAAAACAGCATATTCCAACTGTCGTTCGACACCACCAGCGCCGCCAAAAATGGCGCACTCGCCATCCCCAGTGTCATACTCACCACAAACACCTTAATGCCCACAAAGCGGGTGGCCCCTGGCGGCAACAGCAGCGTCAGCAGGCGGGCACTGGTCATAAAAGAGGCGCCGCCCAAGGCCATGATCGAGCGGCCAGCCAAGAAGGTGGCAAACGAATGACTGAAATAGCACACCACCGCCCCCAGCATCGAAAATGCCAAGCTGATTTGAATGTAGCGCCGCCAGCCAATACGCTCGACCAGCCAATGCTGTTGCGCAATCATGATGATGGCGATACAGGCATAGACGGCATTGATCAAGCCAAACTCTTCTGGGCTCACGCCAATCTCGCCCATGATGGGGTTGGCCGAAAACGCGATCATCCCAGCCTGTAAATACTCAATGATGTTTAGACAAAAAATCGTCACCAAGAGCTTGCCCAGCAGCCGTTGCGAAATGCGGATGGGCATGGTCTAGCCCCTAGGCTGTGCAAGGTTGGCCTGAATGATGGCGGCTATGAGTTCATTCGCTTGGGCCAATTCATCGGCAAATACTTCGGTCGCATAGGTCTGAGGCTGGGCCGTCACCGCGCTCAGGCTTTGATCAGGACCACGTTGGCGCGTCGACACGCTTACCTTCATCGACAGGCCAATCCGTAGCGGATGCTGCAACACCTCTTGTCTATCCAAGCCGATGCGCACCGGCACCCGTTGCACCACTTTAATCCAGTTACCGGTGGCGTTTTGTGCGGGCAACAGAGCAAAAGCACTGCCGGTACCGGCATCTAAGCCCAGCACCGTACCGTGATAAACCACTTGCCGCCCGTAAACATCCGCCACTAGCTGCACCGGCTGGCCCTGACGAATGTGCTGTAGCTGTGACTCTTTAAAGTTGGCACTGACCCAGACTTGATCCAGCGGCACAATGGCCATAAGGCTAGTGCCTGCGGCCACATGTTGCCCCACCTGCACATTACGCTTAGTCACCATCCCCGCCACCGGCGCCGCAATCTGCATGCGCGCCTCGTTAATGTAAGCTTCTCGCAGCGCCGCCACAGCCCCCTCAACGTTTGGATGAGTGGTGATGGACGCATGGTCGACCAAAGCACGGCCCGCTTTCAATTGATTCTGCGCCGCCACCACGGCCGCCTCAGCGCCAGCTAAAGCTTGCTGGGCACCTTGCAGCTCTTCAACCGCAATGGCGCCGCTTTGTGCCAAGCTACGACGGCGCTGATATTCGGTGCGTGCACGCGCCAGCTCGCTTTGGCGCTGCGCCAACAGCGCTTGCAGCTGGTCTTTAGAGGCAAACTGACCGCGCACCGCCCTAACCGACTGCGCCAAAGCGGCCTGAGCCTTAGCCAAGGCCAACTGGGCATCAATGGGGTTTAACGCCACCAGCGGCTGGCCTGAGCGCACTTGATCGGTCGTGTCGGCCTTAATGCCCACCACCGTTCCGGCTACCTGCGCCGTCACCAGCACCACATTACCTTCTACGTAGGCATCCTCTGTCACCGCCTCATACTGCCCCCACAATAGCCACCAAATGCCCAGCAACAGCGCCACCAGCAGTACCACGCACAAAATGGCATAGGTGAGCCGATTGCGCTTGGTCATGAGTCGGTATTTAAGGGCACGCTGTAGCCGCTCACGCTGGCTGCGACTAGGTCGTCTTAAGGGTTCTGTGGGTGCATCAGTTTGATCGGTATCGATGGGGGATGGGCGCTGCGTCATGAATTACTTCTTTAACTGTTTTGTCATCAAAAAAACATGATAAAACTTTTTAGACTTTTCTACCATTGAATAATCAACAAATAATTAACAATTAATATCAATGATTTAATAATAAATAATCACAGTTTTCACAAACTATATAAACAACCCACTATGGTTTTATAAAGGCTTCTGGCACCGGCTTCAAGCGCCACCAGCGTCGCGTACTCACCATCGGTCGTATCGTCAGCATCGATCCTAACTCAAGGCGTAAGGCGCCGCTTAAATCGGTTCGGTACAAAGCCACGCCCTCATCCGCCAATCGCGCGGCTACCTCAGCATGCGGATGACCGTAACGATTAGCCCAGCCAGCAGACGCTACAGCGACTTCAGGCGCAACACGGCGCAAGAATTCGGGCGTCGTCGAACTACGGCTGCCGTGATGGCCTAAGATCAACGTCTGACTCCATAAATCATCACCATAGGCAGCCACCAAGAAAGCCTCACCTTGTGCTTCTAAGTCACCGCTGATCAATAGAGCTTGAGTACCGGCGATGACCCGCAGCACGCAGCTGGCCTCATTACCGCTGGCCGCCAGCCCCGGCGTCAACCACTCAAAGTACACCTCGTCCACCGTCCATGCGCCACCAGCGGTGCAGTGTTGCAGCGACGGCTGCGCGGCATAAGCCGTCGGCACGCCGGCCCAGATACGCAGCGGTGCTAATCCCTCGCTCAAGCGTTGCCAGCCGGCATCGTGATCGCGATGATCGTGAGACAGCACCAATGCATCCAAGCGCCGCACCCCTAAAGCGCGCACATTATGCAAGACTGTATCAGCCCGAGCCTCTGGCCCCGTATCAAACAGCAAGGTGTGGCTACGGGTTTGCAGTAAGGCGCTCAAGCCTTGGCCTACATCCCATACCGTTACCCGTAGCGTGCCCACGGTAGGACGTTCAGGCACATAGGCCAAGGGCAAAAGCCAACACAGGCCGATTAAGCTCTGTACCGGTAGGCCGCGCGGCAGCAGCCACAGCATCGTCCCCAGCGCCGCACTGCCCCACAACGGCCACGGCAGTTGCGGTAGCGACCAGACCCAAGCCCACGGCTGCACCCGCAGCAACAGCTTAAGGCTGCCATCAGCCAAGGCAATGGCCCATGCCAAAGGCGCATCAAAGGGTAATAACTGGCCAATTAAGGCCAAAGGAATCAACACCAACGTGGTCCACGGAATCGCCACCAGATTAACCAAAAAACTGATGCTGGGCAGCTCGCCAAAGAAATACGCCACCGGCACTAAAGCCGCCACAGTGGCCGTCCACTGTAAATGCAACAGGCTTTGCCACGCCTTTACTGGGCGCAAGCGTCGACGCGCACTATTCACCCACAGCAGCGCCCCCACTAATAAAAACGACAGCCAAAAGCCAATACTGAGCGCGGCGCCAGGATAAAGCAATAAAACCAGCACCACGGCCGCCCACCACACCACCCACACCGACACATAAAAGCGCGCCTGCCACAGCACCAAAGCCACCGCCAGCATCAGCACGCTGCGCTGCGTCGGCACCGCAAAGCCCGAAGCCCCCGCATACACCAATGCCGCCAACAAACCCACGGAGCCAGCATATAGACGGCTATTGCCGCGTGGATGACGCCAATAGCGCAGCACCAGCTGCATCAAGGCTGCGGCAAAGCCACCGACCAAAGTCACGTGCAGACCCGAAATACTGACTAAATGATTCAAACCCGTTACGCGAAACAGCTGCCACAGCTCAGGAGTGAGCCCTTGCCGCTGACCGAGGCTCAAAGCACTCACCAGCGCCGCCCCCGCTTCGCGCCCCTGCCCTAAACGCGCGACTCTCGCCTGAGCTTGCGCACGAATGGCTGCGCTCCAGCTGCTCAAATCGTGCTATTGGCGCAGCCACTGCCGCTGCCCGCGACTGATGCGCCCACCGCCATCAATGCCCTGCCCCACGGCCATCAGGCCCGGCTCATGACCACGAGGATTGAGCCGACCAACAGGCGCCTGTAGGCGCACATTGAGCCGCCACACGCTGCCTAGGGGCCAGTTTTGATCGCTGGCATCTTGCAAAGACAACACCCGCGGCCGCCACATAACCCCGCCTAAGCCTGCGATTGCATCCTCATCCACTGCCAGCACCCTCACCCGCAGCTGCTGTGTCCCAATGCTCTGCGGCGCCACCTCTAGAATGCGTACCGTGAGCGAGCGCTCCTCGCCCACCCAGCCCCACGGTACGCGAGCTTGCTGCGTCGTAGCCACCCACGCATCGCTATAAGCCAAGCAACCGAACATCAAGGCCAGGCGCAATGCCCATCGCGGACGCCCGTGCCATAACAGCAGCAGGCCGCCCAAAGCTATGCTCAGCCAAATCGGCAGTAGCCCCGGCCACCGCAGCGGCAACATCAAGGCCCCGACCATGACCATTAAGGTGCCCATAGCGATCGCTCTTTCACAATGATCTGATCATCAAGCCTAACACAAACATGACAAATAAATAAACCTGGGCGCAAAAAAACCCGCCAAAGCGGGTTTTTTAAATCATTGACTCAAGGTCAATTATTTAACTTGACGACGTACTTGGGTACGGATCAACAAGTCTACGCGACGATCAGGTTCGATACAGTCGATTTGAACTTGACGTTTCTTAGCAGCAGAAACTTTGCTGCCTAGTTTCGCTACTTCAGCTTTACACTGTTCAGTCATCTTAGCTTGGGTTTTACCGAAGCCTTCAGCAACTACTTTTTCAGCAGGCACGCCGTTGTTTACTAAGTAGTTACGAACAGCGTTTGCACGCTCTTCAGACAATTTTTGGTTGTAAGCATCAGCGCCCATAAAGTCAGTGTGACCTTGAACACGTACGCTTTCAACTTCAGTGTTACGCAAACGTTGAACCAATGGGTTCAAAGTTTCCAAAGCTTCGTTACGCAAAGTTGCGCGGTCAAAACCAAACAAGAAGTTGGCAGACAAGCGAACGGTTTCGTCAACGTATTGAGGAGCAACCGCAGCTACTGCGTCGCCACATTCAACCAAGCCGTCTACAGATTTGTTTAGGTAAGTATTTTCCCAGCACTCGCCATAGCTATTACGAACCACTGAGTCTTCAGTTAAGTCGCCAGTGTAGCCTTTCTTAGTAGCAAAAGATTCGGCATAAACGCTTGAAGAAGCGGCTAAAGCAATAAGCAATGCGCTTAATTTAAGCTGTTTGGTCATGTTATTCCCTCATTCAAAAAAATGTGACGCAACAAATACATTAATCATACTTGAACGTGAAGCAATCACAATAATAATAGTAGTCGCTAAGCGATATCTTAAAAACCTTGTTTGAACTATAGAAAGCTCAAGGCTTGCTGTCAATAGTTTCGCAAATAAAGCCTCTAGCCTATCGCTTAAAAGTAAACGTCTTCCATTCTGCCTAAAGCAGCGACAACTGTCACTTATTTACAACAATTTTTCATTTACCAGCCCAAAAACTGTTGGTAATCCACAACATTATGCCATAACTATCACAAAAGCGAAATGCCAAAATCATTTAGCAATCAACTAAAGGCCCAATCAAATCAGTCTTTCTCTGATACTAAACCCTTGCTGGCAAACCGGACAACAATTTCATTTACACATAGATTAAAGCCCTAGAGTTTGTCTCTTAGTTACAACAAAGCACACAAAAGAGATTTGTAGTAAGCTATAGACGAGATTACGATCTAGACTTCTATCCTCCCATTTTTGCATAAGCTGCCCCCATGAAACTACAACAATTGCGGTACATCTTAGAAGTGGCCAAACACAACCTGAATGTGTCGCAGGCGGCTGAGGCTTTGTTTACCTCTCAGCCCGGTATTTCTAAGCAAATTAAACTGTTAGAAGAAGAACTCAATGTGCAAATCTTCATCCGTCGCGGCAAACGCGTGGTCGGCATTACCGAGCCTGGCCATCTGGTGTTGCAGCTGGCCGAGCGCATTCTGAAAGACACCCACAACATCAAGCAAATTGGCGCCGAGTTCGCCCAGACCGACGCCGGCACCTTAGCCATTGCCACCACCCATACTCAAGCACGCTATGCGCTGCCGCAGGTCGTATCACAGTTTGTCAAAGACATGCCGCAGGTGCAGCTCATCATCAAACAAGGTAGCCCCAAGGAAATCACCGAATTTCTGACCGAAGGCATCGTCGACTTTGCCATTCTGACCGAAAGCTTCAGTGCCGTAGACCACATCACCACCTTGCCCTGCGCCGAGTGGAATCGCAGCGTCATCGTGCCTAAGGGCCATCCGCTTAGCCAGCTTGACCGACCTCTAAGCCTGCACGACTTAACCCAATACCCGCTGATTACCTATGATTTTGCGTTTCACGAAGGCTCGCACATTGCTCAAGCCTTTGCCTTACACAACATCCCAGAGCCACGCGTGGCCCTGTCGGCCGTTGACACCGACGTGATCAAAACCTATGTTCGCCTCGATCTCGGTGTCGGCCTCATCGCCAGCATGGCCTATGAGCCAGAACAGGACAGCGACCTCGTATTGGTGTCGGCGGCGCATTTATTTGAGCCGTCTACCACTAAGATTGCGCTACGCAACGATGCCTATCTGCGCGGCTACGCCTATCATTTCATCGAGCTCTTTGCCCCTAGCCTTACCAAGGCACGCGTCGAGCAAATGCTGTACGATCCCGTCATCGACGACTACTCTATTTAGAACTGCATTTAGGCAAAAAAACCGTCAAACAGAACAAAAAACGGCCGTGGCGCACGATGATCTCGTGGCCACGGCCGTTTAAGCATTTGGCTATTTAAGCAGCGCCACACCTAAAGCTTGGTGCACGTGCTGCCACGCGGCATCCAGCGGTGCACGCAAGCACAAGGGCTGACCGGTCACAGGATGGGCCAAAGTTAAGGTATGCGCATGCAACAACAGGCGATTCACCCCAAGATGCGCAGCAAAGCCTCTATTTTGATGCAGATCACCATGCGTCGTGTCGCCAATGATGGGATGGAAAATATGCTTCATGTGCCGGCGTAGCTGGTGCTTGCGGCCCGTCTCTGGCTGTAACTGCACTAAGCTATAGCGCGCCGTCTGATAGCGCCCAACCGCAATGGGCAACTCCACCTGCGCCAGCGGCCGACAGTGAGTCACCGCCGACTGAATTTGCGGCGCCTGCGTCACCAGTTCATCGGCAATCTTATCCAGTTCTTGCAGCAGCGGATAATCAATGCATTGCGCTTCGTGCACATATCCTCGCACCCAGGCCAAATAGGTTTTGGTCAATTCATGCGCCTCAAACTGCTGCGACAATTTTTTTGCCACCTCGCGCGACAGCGCCATCAGCAGCACGCCCGAAGTGGGCCGATCTAAGCGATGAACGGTGTACACGTGCTGATTGATCTGATCGCGCACGGTTTGCATCACAAACTGCGTTTCGTGGCGATCCAGCCAGCTGCGATGCACCAGCCAACCGGCCGGCTTATTCACCGCCACCACATGCTCATCTTGATAAATGATTTCGATCGGGCCTGCGCCCTCATCTGAGCGACTATCTGAATGGGCCGTCATCAGGCCAACAACATTTCTTGCATCAGCTTCATGCCCCACTGCCATGAACCCAAGCCGTGAGTCATGTGGCCAACGGCTCCCTGATTCAATAGCTTCGCACCGCACTGCTGCGCCAAACGACTGGCCTCGGCAACAGAACAAAACGCATCGTTGTCGCCACACACCAGCGCCGTCGGAAAGCACACTCGTGCCCGCGCCAACACCTGCTGCCGTTCGTCTTGGGCCGGTAAGGTCACCGGCGCTGCCAAAATGGCGCCTTTTACCTGGCCCTGAGTACGCAAGGCCGCCTGCGCCACCCAGGCCAAAGTAGCCTGCACGCCAACACCGTGGGCCACGATGAAGATCGGACCATGATGGGCATCAATGATTTGATTCAAGTGTGCCTGCCATGTGGCCACCGTTTCATCAGAGGCGCACACGACATCAGTAGCGGTCGGGTAGCTGCGCAACCACGTATCCAGCCACAGGCCTTTACGCGGTACGCTGGCGTCGGCAACCGCCAACAGCAGCAAATCATCTTGTAAGGTCATAATCCACCACTAATGGGGCATGATCAGAGAACTTAACCTCTTTATACACGTGGGCGGCACGCGCATATTGAGCTAAATCAGGGGTTTGCATCTGATAGTCGATGCGCCAACCCACGTTATTGGCATAGGCCTGACCGCGGTTACTCCACCAGGTGTAGCCAGGCTCTTCTGGATACAGCGTACGCCAAATATCCACCCAGCCCAACTCTTCAATCACCTGCGTCAGCCACGCCCGCTCTTCGGGCAAGAAGCCTGAGTTTTTAAGATTACCCTTCCAGTTTTTAATGTCGATGTTGTTGTGGGCAATATTCCAATCGCCACACACCACAACCTGCTTATGCTGAGCCTTCAGCTCGGCCAACATCGGCAAGAAAGCGTCCAAGAAGCGATACTTCAGTTCTTGTCGAATCTCGGCGCTGGTGCCAGACGGCAGATACAGGGAAATCACCACCAGATCACCAAAGTCGGCGCGCACATAGCGGCCCTCTTGATCAAATTCAGGGATGCCCATGCCGATTTGCACTGAAGTGGGCTTTTCCTTGCTGTAAATGGCCACGCCGCTGTAGCCGCGCTTTTCAGCACAGTGCCAAACGCCGTACATACCGTGAGGCGATTTCATTTCCTCGGTCATGTCAGCCTCTTGTGCTTTAAGCTCTTGTACGCACACAATGTCGGCACCCGAAGTGGCAATGTAGTCGATAAACCCTTTACGGGCGGCGGAACGAATGCCATTAACGTTGGCGCTGATGATTCTAAACACTGTCAACCTCGTGTATCATTAATAAAGTTTATTGATTATAACCACTAGGAACATTCATGTCAGATTTTCGCCAAGACTTCTTACAATTTGCCATCCAGCAAGAGGTTTTAAAATTCGGTGCGTTTACCACCAAAGCCGGACGCCTATCCCCCTATTTCTTCAACGCCGGCCTATTTAATGATGGTTTAAGCACCCTAACCTTGGCGCGCTTCTACGCCCAGGCGATCATCGACAGCAAAGTCGAATTTGACATGTTATTTGGCCCAGCCTACAAAGGCATTATTCTAGCCGCAGCCACCAGCATGGCCTTGGCCGAACAGGGCATCAACGTGCCTTTCGCCTACAACCGCAAAGAAGCCAAAGACCACGGCGAAGGCGGCGTTTTGGTCGGTGCACCCCTGCAAGGTAAAGTCTTGATTATTGACGACGTGATTTCTGCCGGTACGTCCGTGCGTGAATCCGTACATTTGATTCAGGCCGCAGGCGCCACGCCAGCGGGCGTAGCGATTGCCCTAGACCGTATGGAAAAAGGCCAGGGCGAACTGTCTGCGGTGCAAGAAGTGAGCCAACAGTTTGGCCTACCGGCAGTGGCCATTGCCACGCTTAAAGACTTACTGGCCCTCGTCCAGCAAGACGCCAGCCTGATCGAATACCTGCCTCAGGTACAAGCCTACCGCGACCAATACGGCGTCGACGCTTAAACAGCGAGCCCCCACCAAAAAGGCCACGCAGGTTTGCGTGGCCTTTTTATTTGCTGCGTCTCGCATTAGGCAGACACAATATCCGGATGGGTCATCAGCTTTTCAACGATGTAATCCACAAAGACGCGGGTGCGTAAAGCCAAGCGGTCGCCGTGCGGGAAGCAAATATTAATGGAACGGGTTTGGGCCACGTTCTGATCCAGGACCGACACCAGCTCGCCCGAACGTAAATAAGGCGCCACCGCGTATCCCACCACTTGCGCCACCCCACAACCCGAAGCCGCCAACGACAAGATCGCCTCTACGTCGTTACAGGTATAGGTACCGGTCACATCCAAGGCCACGCGCTCACCTTTTTGCATGAAGTTCCACTTACTGATGCGGCCAGTCGACGGAATCTGATAATTAATGCAGTCATGATCATACAAATCGGTAATGGCTTCTGGCTTACCGTGCTTTTCCCAATAATCAGGCGCGGCCACCACGTATTGGTTAATCGGCGTCAACGAACGCACCGACACACGGCTGTCGGTAGACGACTCAATGCTGATGCCCACGTCAAAACCATCCTCAATCAAGTCGCTGCCGCTGTCCCCAATGCCGATATACAGCTGGATGCGTGGATAGCGGATGTTAAATTCCTTCAGCAACGGCAACACAAAGCGACGCCCAAACGAATTAGGCAGGCTCACCCGCAATAGGCCAGTGGGCTCATTGCCGCTGTCGCGCAATTCATTGATGACGTAGTCTAGCTGCAAGGCTGGGCCGCGCGATGAATCATAAAAGCGGCGACCGTCTTCGGTTAAGGTTAGCTGACGGGTGGTACGGTTAAATAATCGTACATCCAATTCTTGTTCTAACCTGGCAATACTTTGACTCACCGCCGCCGGCGAGACCCCCAAACGTCGAGCGGCATCAGAAAAACTGCCGTTCTCAACGGTACTCATAAAAACCACTAAGGCTCTTAACGTGTCCATACTTATCCCCTATTCATAATGTTGTCATCACTATGTTTTAATATAGTAACTAGGTTGACTAACGTATAGAAACTTACCACACTTGACAAACTTCTCCTTATAAATCAATTGTTAATTTATGTAAAGCATAAAGTAAGCCAAAATAACGTTTAATTATAGAATTATATATCAATGATTTTGCCATTATTGAACAATAACTGTGAATCAAGACCCTGCTTAAAGAACCCGAAAAGAGACAACTCGGCTTTTGTTAATTGACTTTTAAGCCATTCTTTTTTCAGTTGTCCGATACCATGTTCCGCTGCAATGGTGCCATTAAATGCTAAGACATCCGCGTATACCACAGCATTAATGGCCTCCTCAAACGCATACACTTCTGGCCCCAAAGTATTCTTCAAAAAGACGTTGTAATGCAGGCTACCATCGCCTAAATGACCAAACACCACCAAGGAAACATCCGCTGCCAAAGCCAAAACCTTAGGGCCATTTTGGCGCACAAAAGCCGCCACATGGCTGATGGGCAAAGCAATATCGTGTTTGATGCTGGCGCCTAAATCGCGCTGCGCTTCCGACACCGACTCGCGCAGCGTCCACAGCTGTAGGCGCTGCTGTTCGGTTTGTGCCAGCACCACATCTTCGTAGCCCGCAGCCACTAAAACCGTCAACAAGGCCTCTGATAGCTGCGGCAAAATCATAGAATCTGTCAGCTCCAACAGAATGTGCCAAGGCGCCTCAGAAGGGGCTTTCAGTCCAGTAAACGCACACGAAAGCTGCAGCGCACGACTGCTTAATAGCTCAAAACTGCTGACCCGCTCGGCAAACTCACCCTTGAGCAAGCTCAATAAATCGCAGGCCGCCTCGATGTCCGCCACGCCGACCCACGCCGTTACCGTGGTTTTGGGCTGAGCAAACAGCTTCAGCGTGGCCGCCGTGATGATGCCCAACGTGCCTTCTGAGCCAATAAAGAGCTGCTTTAAATCTAGGCCGGTGGTGTTTTTATGCAAAGGCGTCAGATGATCAATAAGGGTGCCGTCTGGCAAGACGACTTCTAAGCCCATCACCAAATCGCGCATGGTGCCGTAGCGCACCACATTCAGGCCGCCGGCATTACAGGCTATATTGCCGCCAATTTGGCAACTGCCTTCGCTGGCCAAACTCAAAGGGAAAAACCGCCCCGCCTCGGCTGCATGCATCTGCGCCGTTTTCAACACCATCCCCGCCTCTACCGTCATACAGCCATCGACGAGACTGACGTCACGCAAACGATTGAGCTTATTTAAGGACAGCACCACCGCCGGGCGCTCAGCCGCATCCGCACTAGGCGTAGCCGCCCCACACAGGCTGGTGTTGCCGCCTTGCGGGGTAATTCGAACCTGGGCACGCTGCGCCCAACGCACAATCGCCTGCACTTCGGCGGTGCTGTTTGGCAGCAGAACCGCCAAGGCCTCGCCCACATAGCGTTGCCTATAGTCTAAGCAAAAAGCTGCCATGGCTGCGGGTTCACTCACCACTGCGCCTTCATGCAGCTCTGAGCGCAAGTCGTCTAATAATGTCGTCATGTTGATGTCCTCTGGCTTAAGCCCACAATTACCAAGAAACTGCAGGGCAAAGCAAATAGGGTTGGGTTAGACCAAGGAAAAATCGCCGCCTCAAAGCCTAACACCCCCACCCAAACCGTAGGGCTAAGCACAATCAGCACCGTGCTGATCACCGCCCCACTCAATAAGCCATAAAAGGCCGCACGCTCGTTCAATCTCGGCATAAAAAACTGAGCCCACAGCACCGGAAAATGGGCACTGGCAGCCCAGGCAAAGGCCAAGCCAAACAAGAAGGCCAGATTAAAATCTTCAAACAACCAAGCCAGCACACCGCCCACGCTCAAGAGCAGCACAATACCGCCCTTAGCCCACAGCGGCCGCTGCGCCTGCTGGCCAAACAGCAACGGTAAAATGTCCCGATTCAGGCTAGCGCTGGCCGCCATCACCAAACCCGCCAAGACGGCTAAAATCGTCAACAGCACCACGCCTGACAACAGCCACTGCATCGTGGCTCCGCCCAGCATCTGGGCCAAATGCAGCAGCACCATATGACCGCCGCCGCTTAAGGTTTGGCCATCTAATAAAACCAAAGCCCCAAAGCCCACAATGACGTTTAGGCTAAAAAACAGACCGATCAAAGCACCCGCATAGGCGGCAGAACGAATGGCTACCTGAGGATTGCGCACGGTAAAGAAGCGCATCAAGACATGCGGTAAGCCCAATAAGCCCAATACTAAGCCCAACACCAACGATGCCTGCTCAATCGGATCACTCAGCGCCAAGCTCGGCAATAAGGCCTGCGGGCGTTGTTCAACCACCGAGCGCCACAGCTGCGGCAGCTGAAAATCAAACGCATGCCACACCAGCCCAACCAACACTAGGGCGCAGGCAAACAGACACATCGCCTTCACGCTTTGTACCAGCGTGGTGGCGCGCATGCCGCCAAAAAACACCAGCAAGAGCGTCAAACCACACATGACCACTAAGGCACTGCCATAACCCCAGCCAAACAGCAGGCTCAATAGCTTACCCGCACCGATCAGCTGCACCAAAAGATAAAACACGCTCACAAACAGGCTGGTACCGGCACTTAGAGCCTGTAGGCGCACGCTGCCAAAACGCTGCTGCAAAACGCCGGTTAAAGTGTAAGCACCAGTAGCACGCAGCCGATCGGCAAATAGAATCAACAGCAGCGGCCAGCCCAAAAGCGTGGCCACGGCGTAATAAAGCGAATCCAAACCCGCGCTGTAATAAAGCGCAATCGCCCCTAAAAAGGCGGCCGCCGACAGATAGTCCCCCGCCAAGGCCCAAGCGTTTTGCCATGCGCCGACGCGGCGACCCGCCAAATAAAAATCACTGGCTTGGGCCGAAGGCTTTGAGGTAGGCTTAATCATGTTCACCCTCCTCACCCACACCAGCCGCGACCGCTCGGTGCGCAAACCACAGCCCCACCAGCACGGCCCACGCCATAACGAATAAGCCTAAGAGCACGCTGAGCGGCCAGCCCAGCCATATCTGAGTCAGGTGCTGCGGCCACATGGCCAAACCTAGGTAATACAGCGCAGCTGGCAACAGTAAAATCAAACAATAGTGTATTTTGGTCATCATGGTCTATCTATAGGATTAGCCCTCTATCTTACCCAATCTAAGCGCCCAGCGACAAAAAAACCTCTGGAGATTCACATCTTCCAGAGGTTTTTTATGTCCACGAGCCGCTTAATCTAAATTCACCAGCTTGGCCGTGTCTAAAGCAATCATGTATTCTTCATTGGTTGGCACCACCATGGCCAGCGGTGCCTTGCTGCTGGAGATGATGCCAGCCTTACCCAAAATCATGTCGGCATTGGCTTGCTTATCTAACTTCAGGCCAAAACACCCTAAATGACCCAAAACCTTTTCCCGCATATAGGCCGAATTTTCACCAATCCCGCCGGTAAACACTAGCACGTCTAAGCCGCCTGCGGCCACCATCATCGAACCCACATATTTGGCCAAACGATAGGCAAACACGTCTAGGGCAATTTGGGCGCCTTTATGGCCAGCTTCTGCAGCAGCGGTCAACTCACGACAATCGCTCGACAACTCAGATAGGCCTTTCAAACCACTACGGCGGTTCAGCATCGTCGTCACTTCTTGAATGTCGTAGCCGCGGTTTTGCTTGAGGAAGGAAAAAATACTCGGGTCGATGTCGCCAGAGCGCGTGCCCATCACCAAGCCTTCCAGCGGGGTCAAACCCATACTGGTATCTTGACAATGACCGTTGGCGATGGCGGTAATGGACGAGCCGTTGCCCAAATGAGCAATGACCATCGACAGCGATTCTTTAGGCTTATCCAAGAGCCGCGCCGCCTCTTTAGACACATAGCGGTAGCTGGTGCCGTGGGCACCGTAACGACGCACTGAATGTTCACGGTAAAGCACCATAGGCACCGCATACAAAAACGCATGCGGCGGCATGCTCTGGTGAAAAGCGGTGTCAAAAACGGCCACGTGTTTTAAATGGCCAAAGGCCTCTTGCGCCACGTTAATGCCCATTAAGTGGGCAGGATTGTGCAGCGGCGCCAGGTTAAAACAGGCCTCGATATCGTACAAAACTTCATGATCAATGATGACCGACTCAGAGAAGCGCTCGCCGCCATGCACCACGCGGTGGCCAACGGCCCCAATGGCCTCAAACAGCTGCACTTGTTTTAGCTTGGCCAAGATCAGCATGATGGCGCCGCGATGAGAGCCGTCGGCGCTCATTGCCACCACTTCTTTGTCTTTACCTTGCTTAAACGTGATGGTCGCGTCCGTTAGATTAAGCTTTTCGGCCAGACCACTGATGAAGGTTTCACCGGTGCTCACCTCAATGACTGAGAACTTAACCGAAGAACTACCACAATTAAGCACCAGAACCAGTTTATTCATGTCTCTTCCTAAGTAATATTATTGTTATTCATGTATCTGCCAAAGATTATAGGGGATTTTGGCGCTTTATTGAACTCTTTCCCTTTTAAGCCCACTATCGAGGCCATTGCCTTTGCGCGGCATCAAATAGCAACACAAAAAAAGCCTTTCCGAAGAAAGGCTTTTTTGACGCGACTGGCTGGCTTATTTGAACACTCTAAAGCGATCGGCATGGGCCATATACTGTTTTTCACCTGCGGCAGACTCAATCGAGCCGAACGGCATTTGGCCACGTAAAACCCAGCTACTGGGTAGGTTCCACTCTTTTTGCACGTCGGCATCAATCACGGGATTGTAGTGCTGCAAGCTGGCGCCAATATTGTGTTCGGCCAAGGTGGCCCAAACAGAGTGCTGAGCAATCCCAGTTGAATGCTCAGACCATACGGGGAAGTTATCGGCATACAAAGGGAACTGAGCCTGCAAGCCTTCGATAACGGCTTTGTCTTCATAGAACAAAACGGTGCCCTTTGCGGCTTTAAAGCTGGCCAATTTTTGCGCAGTTGGCGCAAAGTTTTCAGCCGGTACGATGGCGCGTAAAGCAGCTTCAGTGATGTCCCACAGGCGGTCGTGGGCTTGATCAAACAAGATCACGGCGCGAGAAGATTGTGAGTTAAAAGAGCTAGGGCTTTCTTCAACCGCGGTCTTGATGATGGTTTCAATTTCAGCATCATTCAAAGCAACCTGTTTACCTAGGGCGTAAATCGAACGGCGGTTTTTCAAAGCCTGTAAATATTGTGACATATAACATCCTTTCAGAATAAAGCAAGATCCTGCATCCGCAAGCCTTGCGTATCAATTCATTGATCGTCGTGACGGCGGTCAAGCATCGGTTTAAAGAGTAGGCTCGAATTATCGTCAATTTTGCCTTGATTGACTATCGCAATAATTTTGTGGAATAGATTAATATTATTCATCATTTAAGCAAAACACAGTAGAATGAAGTCTTGTTGCATTTCCTTGAGGAGGGAGAATGTTAGCCAAAATCAGCCTAGAGCAGTGGCGTGCCTTTGTCGCTACGGTGGAACATGATGGTTTTTTGCCGGCGGCAGAATACTTAAATAAAACTCAGTCGGCCGTCAGCCACGCCATCAAAAAAATGGAAGACTTGCTCGGCCAAGAGCTATTCATCATCGAGGGACGCAAAGCCGTACTGACCGATCTGGGCAAAGCCCTATTGCCCGAAGCCAAACATTTATTAAGCGCCGCGCGCAAGGTTGAGCGCTTAGCCGAACTGTACCGCCCAGGCCTACGCTCAGAGCTATCGTTGTCGGTCGACATTCTGTTTCCACCCGAAATCCTCTATGCCGCTTTCGAACAGTTTTCGGCCGCCTACCCTAACCATCGCATTCGGCTTTACGAAAGCGCCCTATCCGGCACTCAGGAGCTGATGGAAGAAGGCATGGTGGAATTGGGCATTGCCAACACCTTACCGCCGCAGTGCGTGAGCCAATCCTTATTTTCCATCTCGTTACTGTGCGTGTGCCATCCACAGCACCCACTGGCCAAAGGCACTGAGCTGATTACCCTAGAAACGCTGGCGGAGCATCGCCAAATCGTGGTGCGCGACAGCGGCCGACGTCAAGAAACCAATCATGGCTGGCTGGGCTCGACCCAACGCTGGACCGTGACCACCTTCGACACCATGCTGTCGCTGGTCTTAAAAAAGCATGGCTTTGCTTGGCTGCCGGCGCATAAGGTTCAAGACCTACTGGCTAACGGCAGCCTGATTGAAGTACCGCTGGCGCAAAACAGCGCGCGCGTGGGTAATTTACAGCTGGGCTATTCCGAAGCCTTAAGCAAGCGCCCAGAAGTCGTCGACATGGCCAAAATCATCATCGCCTTGTGCCAAGACTACTCAGCCTAAAAAAAGCGCCCCTTAGGGCGCTTTTTAAATTTCTGCTTACTGCTCAGGATACATTAAGTCGCCTAAGTCTTCATTGATCAGGTTGCCCTTAGTGTCCCAAAAGGAGCGGTCAATGACTTCGTCGTCTTTAAAAATCAATTCCGACGATTTTTGATCGTTGCCAAACCATTCGGTTTGCACGCCATTGCGTTTGCCTTCCTTAGTGTAGAACATATCTAGGGTTTGGCGGCCTTCCTCATCCCAACTTTGTACTTCAACCACTTCATTACGCACCATCAGCATTTTGCTGCGCATTTGGCCATTTTCATACCAGCGCAGCCACGGCCCTTCGGCCAAATCTTGCTTAAACTGCATCTCGCTTTCTTTTTGGCCATTAGCGTACCAGCGTGCGCCCGCACCATTCACCTTGCCCGCAGCATAGGTCAGCTGCGCTGACTTTTGGCCGTTAGGATGCCAGTTGGTCCACTCGCCCTCCTGCATGCCTTTGACGTACTGTCCTTTCATCTTCGGCTTACCGTTCTCATACCAATACATGACGGCACCATTGCTGATTCGGGGCATGAATTGATTTAATTGATTACGATTGTCTAAGACGTATAGATTCGAATACTTTTGCCGTGCAGGCACATAAAAATCCTGCACCCGCAGTGGCTGATCCTTCACCAATTTGGCGCGACGCTCGTATTTTGCAGCAGACTCGGCGCTGACCACGCGCCCGGCTACGTCAAAAAACGCCACATGAGTGAGCTCGGCATAACCAAGGCCGCGAGCCTTAGCCGCAGCCGCCACCGGCGGATTCTTTTTAGGAGGTGTTGCAGCTAAGGCAACAGAACCCATTAACCCCAAACACAGCCCGAGTGAGACCGCTTGATAATTTTTTTGCAGCATTCATCCACCTTTAAATCAGGTCATAATGTGGGCCAAGTCTTGAAGCGCTTGGTGTTCAGACTTATTTTTGCCAATAGGTTTTGACGTTCACAAACTCATACAGGCCAAATTCAGACAGCTCACGGCCAAAACCAGAGGATTTAACCCCGCCAAAAGGCAGGCGTAAATCACTGCTGGTATGGCGATTCATGAATACGCTGCCCACCTGTAGCTGCTGCGCCAGCAGCCAAGCTTCAGCTTCATTTTCGCTGTAGATGCTTGCGCCCAGCCCAAAGGGCGTGTCGTTGGCCAAACGAATGGCCTCGGCCGCGTCTTTGGCGCGCAAAAGGCTAATGACTGGCCCAAATACTTCCTCATCATACACGCGGCAATCTTGATTGACTTGATCAATAATGGTTGCGGGATAAAAATACCCTTTCCCTGGCGGAATGTAGCCACCGCGCAACAATATAGCCCCTTTATCCAAAGCATCCTTCACCTGAGCGTGTAGGCGTTGGCGTACGGCTTCAGTGTGTAAAGGCGCAAGACTGGTGCTGTCAGCAAGCGGATCACCCATCACCAACTGTGCCGCCGCTTCTTGGAAATACACCAAAAACTCATCCACCACCGAATCAGCCACGATGAGCCGCTTGGCCGCGTTACAGGATTGCCCTGCGTCGCGGTAGCGTGAATAACAAGCTTCAACCGCAGCCAGGCGTAAATCCGCATCTGGCAGCACAATCACGGCATTGCTGCCCCCCAATTCCAGCACGCATTTTTTCAAATGCTGACCAGCCAAACCCGCTAAATAGCGGCCGGTTTCGCTCGAGCCGGTAAACGCCAAAGCATCGCTAGCGGCAATCGCCGCGGGCACGTCTTCATGAGCCAAGAACGTCGCCTTAAAGGGCAAATCCTCAGGCACCAAGGCAAACAACGCCTCAGTCACCCGACCCACACTGGGGGCAGGTTTGACCAAACAAGCATTCCCAGCACACATGGCCGGAATGGCGAAACGCAAAATTTGCCACACCGGATAATTCCACGGCATCACCGCCAGCACCACACCCAAGGGCTCAAACCGCACCTGGCTTAAGCTTGCCTGAGTAGGAATGGTCTGGTGAGCCAAAAGCTCAGGCGCCAATTTGGCATAATAGCGAATCAAATCAATCGACTTATCCACCTCGGCCAAACACTCGCGCAGGCAGCGACCCACCTCCTCACTGATCAAGGTGGCCAACTGCTCTTTATGGGCATCAATGCGCTGAGCCAAAGCCTCTAAACGCGCCATTCGCTCGGCAATCGGCAAGGCGGCAAACGTCGGCTGGGCGGCATGTAGGCCGGCCAAGGTTTGTTTAAAGGTGGTTAATGTCTCAGCGTCACGACGATAAATAACGGTTTCGGTATAGGGATTGGTGCTGATATAAGTCATGAAGTGCCAAATCTTAAAAAGTGGGTCAAAAAAGGCCAAATAGCTACCTTAACACAGTCTGGGCACAAGACAAGCCCCCAATAAAAAACCACCCCTCAGGGTGGTTTTCATGACGCTCATCTATTTGGTCATCGCCAGCAATAAATGATTCATGCGTTTCACAAAACTAGCAGGATCGGCCAATTTACCCCCCTCTGCTAACAATGCTTGATCAAACAATAGGCCAGCCAGCTCTGACTGCTGATGCTCGTCGGTTTCTGCGGCTAAACGCTGCACCAACATGTGGTCTGGGTTGATCTCCAAAATTGGCTTGGTCACCGGCATTTGGTCGGCGGCACCGGCTTCAGCCAGCATTCGTGCCAGGTTTTGGCTCATGTCCATCTCACCCACCACTAAGCAAGCTGGGCTTTCCACTAGACGCGTGGTGGCGCGTACGGCCGCCACTTTATCGCCCAGCAGCGCCGTCATTTTTTCGACCAGCGGTTGGCTATTGGCTTCTAGCTCTGCCTGGGCTTGCTTCTCTGCTTCATCAGCCAACTCACCTAAGTCTAGGGCACCTTTAGCCACGCTGGCCAGCTTTTTGCCTTCAAACTCAAATAGGGAACCGACCACCCATTCGTCCACACGGTCTGACAGCAGCAGCACTTCCACGCCTTTTTTGCTGAAGACCTCCATGTGTGGGCTATTTTTAGCGGCGGCATAGGTGTCGGCCGTAATGTAGTAAATCGAGGCTTGGCCTTCCTTCATGCGGCTCACGTAGTCGGCCAACGACACGTTTTGGGCATCGTCATCATTATGGGTCGAGGCGAAACGCAACAGCTTGGCAATGCGGGCCTGATTGGCCTGATCTTCACCCACGCCTTCTTTCAATACTTGACCAAAAGTGGCCCAGAAGCTGGCATAGTCTTCGGCACGGTTGGCGGCCACGTCTTCGAGCAGGCTCAAGACTTTCTTCACGCAGCCGGCGCGAATGGCGTCTAAATCCTTGCTTTCTTGCAAGAGTTCACGCGACACGTTCAGCGGTAAATCGCTGCTGTCGATGACGCCACGCACAAAGCGCAGATAATTGGGCATCAATTTATTCACGTCGTCCATGATGAACACGCGCTTCACGTACAGCTTCACGCCGCCTTTTTGCTCTCGTTCATACAGATTAAACGGTGCCCGTTTGGGAATGTACAACAACTCAGTATATTCTTGACGCCCTTCTACGCGGGCATGGCTCCAGGCCATGGCTTCGTCAAAATCATGCGACACGTGCTTATAAAACTCCTGGTATTGCTCATCCGTGATGTCGTTTTTACTGCGCGTCCACAGGGCTTGGGCCTGATTCACCACTTCTAGCTCATCGCTGGCTACGATGGTGCCATCTTCTTCATATTGAGGCGCTTTTTTCATGTAGATGGGCACCGAAATGTGGTCGCTATACGTGGTCACTATACGGCGTAAGGTCCAGTCGCTCAGATAGTCTTGCTCGTCTTCTTTTAAGTGCAAAATAATATCGGTGCCGCGGCTGGCTTTTTCGATGGGCTCGACGGTGAACTCTCCGTCGGCGCGGCTTTGCCAACGTACGCCAGCGCTGGCAGGCTCACCCGCACGACGGGTTTCCACCACCACTTCGTCGGCCACGATGAAGGCTGAGTAAAAGCCCACGCCAAACTGCCCGATCAAATGCGCGTCTTTTTGTGCATCGCCGGTGAGTTGCTCAAAGAAGGCCTTGGTACCGCTTTTGGCAATGGTGCCCAAGTGTTCGATCACTTCGTCTTGGCTCATCCCGATGCCGTTGTCGCTGATGGTGACCGTACGCTTGTCGGCGTCGGCTGTCACGGTGATGCGTAACTCTGGGTCTTGCTCGTAAAGCGCCGCATTGTGCAGCCCTTCAAAGCGTAATTTATCGGCCGCATCGGCGGCGTTACTGATGAGTTCTCGTAAGAAAATTTCCTTATTGGAATACAAAGAATGAATCATCAATTGCAATAGCTGTTTGACTTCTGTTTGGAAACCTAAGGTTTGTTTCATGCTTAATCCTCAATCATATTCACGAGCCCCATAGGGCGAACCCTCTTAAGCTAGGGGCGATTTGCCCTATTTCAAGCCACCAAGCTCCAATGAAGCCATCATGCGCCTGTTTTAAGCTCAAAAAAAGCAGCCCATGGGCTGCTTTTTGGTGTCTTTGGCTTAACGCCCGACGCGATAAAACGCCAAGCTGCCCATGAGGTTGGGCCAAAAATCAATGCGTCGCCCCCCGCTCATCACCGTGCGCTCCAACACTTTAATCCCATTTTTACGGCACAGGGCGTCAAAATCACGCACCATACACCAATGAATATTGGGGGTGTTATACCATTCGTACGGCATGCTCTCAGACACCGGCATGTGGCCCTTCAGAATCTGCAGGCGGTTGCGCCAATAGCCAAAATTAGGAAAGGTCACAATCGCCTCTTTACCCACCCGCAACATGTCCAATAAAATGTCTTCGGTGTTGCGCATGGCCTGAATGGTTTGCGACAGCACCACCACATCAAAGCTATTGTCCCCAAACGTTTGTAGGCCCTCTTCCAAATCCGATTGAATCACGTTGACGCCGGTGGCCATCGCGGCCAACAAGGCTTCTGAATCCAGTTCGATGCCGTAGCCGGTGACGGCTTTCTGTTCGGTTAGGGTCGCCAGCAACGAAGCGTCGCCACAGCCCAAATCCAGCACGTGGCTGCCGCTGGGAATCCAATCATAAATCAAGCCTAAGTCTGCTCTTAACTGTTTCATTGCGCGCCCCCTTCTACACCAGCACAGGCTTGCGCCACACGCTGCAAAAAGATGGCCATCGCGGCCACATATTGATCGTCCAGCATCAAAAAGCCATCGTGGCCATGCTTGGAGTCTATTTCCGTGTACTGTACGGGCTTCTTCGCCGCAATCAAGGCTTTCACCAGCTCATGTGAACGCTCTGGGCTAAAGCGCCAATCGGTGGTGAAACTGGCCACAAAGAAATTGGCCTGAGTGCGCGCCATCGCCGCCACCAAGTCGTCTGCATAATCTTTGGCTGGATCAAAATAATCCAAAGCCTTG
The DNA here is from genome assembly GCA_041228285.1 of Neisseriaceae bacterium CLB008. Classification (NCBI taxonomy): domain Bacteria; kingdom Pseudomonadati; phylum Pseudomonadota; class Betaproteobacteria; order Neisseriales; family Neisseriaceae; species Neisseriaceae bacterium CLB_ANTARCTIC_008. The sequence goes on from CP166133.1 coordinate 2,416,074, forward strand.
GTCATCAATAAATAAGTGTTGGCGTCAAAGCTGTCGGCGAATTTATCACCTTGATAGCGCAAATAGCTTTCCACCTCAAAATCAATGTCGTAATCAAATTTAAATTCACCGTGGCGCAGCGCCCGGCCAAACTTCTCGCCCAAACCATCTTCGGCCAAATAAGTGATGTGGCCCATCATACGGGCAATCTTTAAGCCGCGCTTAGGCACCACGCCCTGCGCCATATAATGGCCGCCATGATAGTCAGGATCGGTTAAAATCGCCTGGCGCGCCACGTCGTTAAAGGCAATATTTTGCGTCGACAGTTTAGGTGCCGAGGCGATCACCATCGCATTTTTCACCCGTTCAGGATAATCTATGCTCCACTGTAAGGCCTGCATGCCGCCAAGGCTACCGCCGATGACGGCCGCCCAAGCATCAATGCCTAAACGGTCGGCTAGGCGAGCTTGAGCATTCACCCAGTCTTTCACCGTCACCATCGGAAAGTCTGCCCCATATTGGCGTTGGGTTGCGGGATTAAGGCTCAATGGCCCACTGCTGCCGTGACAGCCGCCCAAATTATTGATGCCCACCACAAAAAAGTGGTTGGTGTCGATCGGCTTACCTGGGCCAATCATATTGTCCCACCAGCCAGGATAGGCGTCGTCGGCGTGATGCTTGCCCGCCACATGATGATGGCCGGACAGCGCAGGGCAAATCAGCACGGCATTGCTTTTAGCCGCGTTCAATTCGCCATAGGTTTCGATCATTAGCGTGAATTGCGGTAAAATCTGGCCATTAGCCAAAGCTAACGGCTGGTCAAACTGCAGCGTCTGTGGGCAAACAATGCCCACACTGTTGATGTCATTCATGTCCACGATTAGGCAAATAGTGTGAAAAATGTCATTATAGCGGTTTGCATCAAGGCTGTATGGTAAATAAGGACAATAAATCAGATGCTCGGCCGCATTCTCAGAATATTTTTAATCATTGCCGTTGTGCTCATCATCATTAACCGCCTATTTAGCCGTAGCCAAAAGCGAGAAATGACTTTTTGGGTGTCCGTCTTGGCCTACGCCTTTTTAGGGGTCTCCGTCGTGGCCCTCGCCCTGCAGCTCTTTCGCGCCTTTTTTTAAGTCAAATCCATGAAAACACTTCGTCAGTCTTTTAAAAAATGCCGCCTTTTTTTGGGCCGCCTCTATTTAGATCGCCGTCTGGCGCCAGCGGTTTTGCCGCTGGCCAATCCACGGCCGCACATTGTTCTGGTTCGCTACGATGGTAAAATTGGTGACTACATTGTCAGCTCCTTCGTGTTTCGCGAACTCAAAAAGCAGTGGCCAAACGCCACCCTCACGGTTTTGGCGTCGCCCAAAAATCAAAGCCTCTTGGCGCAAAACCCCGCCATCGACCACGTTCACGTGGTCACTCAAAAAAATCGCCGCTCGCTGCGCCAACTTGGCCAGCGCTTGGCCCAGCAGCAGCCCATCGATGTTTTGATCGACCCAACCGAAGTCTTACGCAACCGTGATCTGGTGCTGATTCGTGCCTGCCAGGCCAAGATCAATGCTGGGTACGATAAGGCACACTTTGGGCTATTCAACCTCAGCGTACCCAAAAACACCGCCCACATGGCCGAGGTTTATCAGCAAATCCTCCAACGCTTGGGCTGCCCACACGTCGACATGCGCTATGAGCTACCCGACACCAGCGCAGCTGCGGCCAAGGTTGCGGCCTTTCTGGCCACCTTGCCCAGCGGCCCTATTCTCGCCGTCAACCTACACGGCGATGGCCGCCGCCGCCAGTTTACGCCGACTCAAGCCCAGGCTTTAATTAGCCGACTACGCCAGCTCTATCCTCAATACGTCGTGGTCGTCCTCAGCCAACCTAGCCAGAAGGCGGCCATTTCAGACCTTTGCACCCAACTGGCCGACCCGCAGGTGCGGTGCTTAGCCGATACCAACTGCATTGAGGACACCATTGAGATCATGCGCCACAGCGCTGGCATCATCAGCCCCGATACCGCCATCGTCCACATCGGCGCAGCCCTAGCCTGTCCCATGCTGGTTTTTTACAGCGACGACGAACTCAACTATGCTAAGTGGCACCCTAATACGGCGGCCGCATGCCAAGTCATTCGCTACCACGACCACATTGACCAGGCCGACCTCAGCCTGATCAACCCCAGTCTATTCACCCCAAAGGATCATCCATGACTCGCCCTACGCTGACCGTCGCCCTCATCGTCAAAAACGAAGCCGACAACCTAGCTCAATGCCTAGACTCCGTGACAGGCTGGGTCGATGAAATTGTGATTCTGGATTCTGGCAGCACCGACGCTACTGAAGCCATCGCCCGGCGCTACACCGACCACTTTTACCTGAATCAGCCGTGGCCCGGTTTCGGTAAACAGCGCCAAGTGGCCCAAACTTATGTCCACACCGATTTTGTGCTGTGGCTAGACGCCGATGAATGCGTCACGCCTGAGCTACGCGCCAGCATCGAAGCGGCATTGGAGCAAGACCAAGCCAGTACGGCCTATCGTCTCAATCGGCGCTCCCGCGTATTTGGCCGCGACATCACCCATTCTGGCTGGTATCCCGACTATGTACTGCGCCTTTACCGCCCGCAAGACGCCGGCTACAACGACAACCTCGTCCACGAAAGCGTGACGCCTAAAGACGGCATACGCATCGAGACCCTGACGGGCGATCTTTTGCACTACCCTTACGCGGATTTAAACCACTACCTCACCAAGTCTACCCAGTACGCCGTGGCCTGGTCGCAGCAGCGCCAAGCCCAAGGCAAAAAAAGCAGCCTCGGCAATGCAGTGCTGCATGCCCTCGGCTGCTTCTTCAAAATGTACGTCTTCAAAGCGGGTTTTTTGGACGGCAAACAAGGCCTACTGCTGGCGCTGTTGTCCAGCCATTCCACTTTGATTAAATATGCAGACCTGTGGATTAAAACCGAAACGTCGGCAACCAAACCTTAATCGCCTTAATCGCCGCTACCAGATCCACTTGACCCATGTCATTTTCGGTGGCGGCGCCTTCTGGCGGCGCAAACGCTAAATGGCGCCCAGCGCTGTTAATCGGTCGCCAGCGCAGCGGCGTAGACGAACGCTTGCTGGGAAAAAACCCAATGGTTGGAATGTCCAGCGCCGCAGCCAAATGCAAAGGCCCAGTAGAGCCAGCCATAAACAGGCTGGCGCAGGCAATGGCGCGCGCAAAATCAACCAAGCCTTCATTATCGGCATACACCACCGCCCGTGAACCATCCACCAGCAGCCCATGCAAGGCCTCCGCCTGAGCCGCTTCACCAGGCCCAGCCGTCAACACAATATCGATAGTTACATAGGTTTTCAGCAGCTCATTGATCAGCTGGGCGTATTGGGCGAGGCTTAAATTATTTGCCGAACCACCGCTGCCAGCGTGCACAAAACACCATTTCTTACGCGGATTCAACCTCAGTTTACGGGCCAAGCGCTCACGCTGCTGCGCCAACTCGTCCGCTGTAAAAGCCAAATAAGGCGCTTCAGGCGTCACTATGGGCACTTGATGTTCACGCAAAAAATGGCGGACCAAATCAAGATTATATTCGTATTCAGGCTGGGCCGACTGCGACCGTCGCTGCTTGAGCCGATGGTTATACAAGATCTGCACCCACTTCGTGGCTGGTGCCAAACGATAGGGAATGCGCGCCTGACGCACCAAGCGCGCATTATGATAGTTAGAAAACAAATTGATCGAAGCGTCAAACTGCTGGGCGTGGATGATCTGCACCAGCCGCTCTTTATCGTGCACGCTGGCGTCTTTGCCCACATCCACAATGATGTCGTCTAAAGCAGGACACAACTTGGCCAAGAGTGCCGTATAGCTGGGCACCAACGCCACAATTTTGGCCTCTGGCAACGATGCTTTGAGCATGGCAAAGCTGGGCCAAGCCAGCATAAAATCACCCAGCTTGTCGTTACGCACCACCAATATACGCTGCATAGTCATTCCTTACTTACCACAAAACAGGCTTGGTCAGCGCCAAATAAATCATCGCAAACACACAAGCATTGGCCACTAAATAAGCGCCAAAACGAATCGGAAACGCCCGACCGCCTTTAATGGCTACGGCGCCAAACAACACATACAACACCAAAAAACCCAGCTTAACGGTCAGCCATTGTGCCGCATCGGTAAACGGCATAAAGCCCGTCAGCGCGATCAGCGTAACCCCTAAGGCAAACAGCACCGTGTCAATCATGTGTGGCAAAATCCGCAGCGCCTTAGGCCGAGGCCCCTTGATCAGGACGCTAAACAGCCAAAACCGAATATTAAAAAAAATCACGCTCACGTACACCAACACCACATGGGTGAATTTTAAATTAACATAGTCCATATACCGTCACACCGTTCCTTAAAGCTGCCGAAACACTCATTGTACTGACTTTCAGCTTTTTCGCCCATACAAGCCTGCCCAAGCGCCTCGCCACCATCAGCGGCAGCGCGCCATCTGATAAACGTCTTCATACACGCCAGCGCGAAAAGCATAGCGGCGGCTAGTGCCCTCAATCTCAAAGCCCATTTTTTCATACAGGGCGATGGCGCCAACATTGTCGGTAAACACCGTTAACTCCAAACGCTGCAGATTCAGCCAGTCATCAGCCAAGTGGAGGGCTTCGGCCAATAGACGCGCGCCGATGCCTTGACGCGTAAACGCTGGATGCACCCCCAAGCCAATATTACCCACGTGGCGGCGGCGAAGCGCCTGTTCCACCGCCAGCTCAATCAAACCAACCACTTGGCCATCCAGCACCGCCACCAGCTTATGCGAGCCCGCCTTGGTCTGAAGACGCTCTTGCCACTGGGCTTGATCAGTATGGGGCAGGTGTAAGGTTTGGCTGTAGGCATCTGGTTGATTAAACAGATGTTGCAGCGCCACGGCATCATCAACGCTCACCGCCCGAATCAGCAGCTCAGCCATTTACCCTTCACTTTCTGGGCCGTCAGCCCGATTGCTCTGAGGATGAGGCCAGCGACAGCGCGCCATTTGATAAGCATCTTGATACGCGCCCTCTCGGAACGCATAGCCGAGCATCCGGCCTTCGATCACAAATCCGAGCTTTTGATACAGCCTCACCGCCACTTCGTTGTCCGTATAGACAATCAGCTCAATGCGCTGCACGTTTAGCCAATCATCACAAACGGCCATCGCCGCAATCATGAGCTGTCGGCCTATGCCGCGCCCAGAAAAATCAGGATGAACCGCTAAGCCAAGGGTGGCCGCGTGTCGACGGCGCATTTTGGGCTCTAAATAAATGGTCACCTGCCCGACAACCTGCCCATCTAGCTCTGCCACCAAATGATGCCAGCCGTCGACTGGCGTTATTTTTTGCTGCCAAAAAACTTCACTCGAATAAGGCATGAGCGAGGTTTGGCGATACACTTCAGGTAGGGAAAACAACGCCTGTAAGGCCGTCGCATCCTTGGGCTCTATCGCCCGAATCATCACAGTCGTCATCGCGTGCATCCTCATCACAAAATAAAAAAAGCGCACACAGGCTAAGGCCCGCATGCGCTGATCAATGCCACATGCAGCCGCTTACGGCATTAACATGCCACCATTGACGTGTAGGGTTTGACCGGTAATGTAGCTAGCCTGCTCACTGGCCAAGAACAACACGGCGTCAGCAATGTGCTGTGGCTCGCCTAAGGCACCCAACGCAATTTGCTGCGCCAAAGCCGCACGCTGCTCTTCTGGTAGGGCTTTAGTCATGTCGGTTTCGATAAAACCAGGCGCCACGCAGTTAACGGTAATGTTACGGCTGCCCACTTCACGCGCCATGGATTTGGTAAAGCCCATCATCCCAGCCTTGGCCGCGGCATAGTTGGTTTGGCCAGCATTGCCCATGGTGCCCACCACCGACGCGATGTTGATGATGCGGCCGCTACGGGCCTTCATCATGCCACGCAAGACAGCTTTAGACGCACGGTAAACAGACTTTAAGTTCACGTCCATGACCGCATCCCACTCTTCTTCCTTCATCCGCATCAGCAGATTGTCTTTGGTGATGCCGGCATTGTTCACCAAAACAGCCACAGGGCCAAACTCAGTGGCGATGGCGTCGATCAAGGCTTCAATCGCACCGTCTTCGCCAACGTTCAATACGCGCCCTGCACCACCCATAGGCGCCAAGCGTTCGTTGATTACGCCCGCCTGAGCTTCACTGGTGGCGGTGCCAATCACGATGGCGCCCGCTTGAGCCAATGTTTGCGCAATGGCTTCGCCAATGCCGCGAGAAGCGCCCGTTACTAAGGCAACCTTGCCCGTTAAGTCCATCATGGTCTGTCCTTATTGTGCGTCAATAAATTGAGTTAGATCTTCGGCTTTCACCAAAGCGCTGCATTTCACCTGATCGTTAATGCGCTTACACAGGCCGGCCAAAACTTTACCGGGGCCACACTCGGCCGCCACGGTCACGCCTTCTTCAGCCAATAGGTTGACGGTGTCCGTCCACAAAACTGGGGAGTACAATTGGCGCACCAAGGCAGCCTTAATGTCGTCTGGCGCGTCAAAACTCGCCACATCGGCATTGTGAATCACGCGAATCGCTGGCGTCTGAACAACCACGTCGGCCAAAGCTGCAGCCAGTTTTTCAGAAGCGCCTTTCAGCAGGCTGCTGTGGGCGGGTACTGACACAGGCAAAGGCAAGGCACGCTTGGCGCCTTTTTCTTTGGCCAAGGCCATGGCGCGATTAACCGCTTCGGTTTGGCCGGCAATCACCACTTGGCCGGTGGCGTTAAAGTTAACCGCCTCAACCACTTCGCCCTGAGCCGCTTCGGCACACACGGCTTTAACGTCTTCATCCGATAAGCCCAAAACCGCAGCCATGGCGCCTTCACCAACCGGCACGGCTTCTTGCATTAGCTGAGCGCGTAAACGCACCAGCTTCACCGCATCCGCAAAGTCTAGGCTACCGGCGGCCACTAAGGCCGTGTATTCACCTAAGCTGTGCCCGGCCATCACCGTAGGCACTTTACCGCCAGCGGCCAAATAGGCGCGATAAGTGGCCACACCGGCCACCAGCATCAATGGCTGAGTATTCACGGTTTCATTAATCACCGCGGCATCGTCGCCATTCATCATGGCCCACAGGTCTTCACCCAAAGCCGTAGAGGCTTCAGCAAAGGTTTGCTTGACGACATCAACGCCGTCAAAGCCTGCCATCATATTTAGGCTCTGAGAGCCCTGTCCTGGAAAAAAGAAGGCCAATGCCATAATCATCCTTTCGTGTGGTTTGCGCCACGGCGCAAACGCAACTGCTACAGATAAACATAGGCTGCTCGATGGTTCAAGCAGCCTATGATTGATGTGAGTTTAGTAACGCAGTAACACTGCGCCCCAAGCAAAACCACCGCCGATGCCCTCTAGCAATAGGTTCTGCCCACGCTGAATGCGGCCATCCTTGACGCCGCGATCGAGCGCCAACGGAATAGAGGCGGCAGAGGTATTGCCATGTTCGGCCACGGTCAAAATCACTTTGTCCATCGACAGACCTAGATGGCGTGCCGTGCTGTCAATGATGCGTAGATTAGCCTGATGCGGCACCACCCAATCGATCGAATCAGCGGTTAAACCAGCCATTTCCAACACCTCTTCACCCACTTTAGCCAAGGCCTTCACCGCAAACTTAAACACGGCAGGACCATCCATATGTAGGAAGGGATCGCCGACAACGGCGCCGTTGGCGACCACGCCTGGGGTTTGCAAAATATGGTTATAACGGCCATCGGCCGCCAGCTTAGCGTGCATGATGCCAGGCTCGTCGGCCGCTTCTAGCACCACGGCGCCAGCGCCATCGCCAAACAGCACGCAGGTACGGCGATCTTCCCAGTTTAAGAGGCGGCTAAAGGTTTCGGCACCGATGACTAAGGCCTTGGTGGCCATGCCGGTCCGAATGTAGTTATTGGCCGTCACCAAGGCATACATAAAGCCAGCGCACACAGCCTGTACGTCAAACGCGGCACAGCCATTGGTGATGCCGAGCTTTTCTTGCACCAAGCAAGCCGTACTGGGGAAGGTCATGTCGGGTGTGGCCGTGGCCACAATGATTAAATCAATGTCGTTGGCGTCGATGTTGGCGTGGGCCAAAGCGGCTTTGGCCGCATGCATGGCTAAGTCGCTGGTCTGTTCCCCTTCGGCGGCAATGTGGCGGGTTTTGATGCCGGTACGGCTCACAATCCACTCATCGGAAGTCTCTACTCGCTTGGCCAAATCCTCATTGGTCAAGCATTGGCTAGGCAGATAGCTGCCTGTCCCCATGATTTTCGCAAATTTCATTCTTTTTTATCTTTCTCACTATGGCGCAACAAGCGCACTTTAAGCATTTTCAGCCGTTTGGGCTGCTGCTTCGATTTGTGCTTGCTGCTCGGCCAAACGCGTCATTTGCTGAGTCATCCCGGCTTCAAGAGCACTGAGAATACCGGCTTTGGCTTCGACATAGGCCTCTTGCAAGGCAAATTCAAAGCCCACCTCATCGGTGCCCCCGTGGCTTTTCACCACCACGCCGCGCAGGCCCAAGAAAATGGCGCCATTGTAGCGACGGGCATCTGCACGGTTTTTAAAGGCATTCAACACTGGCAATGCCAACAAACCACACAGCTTAGTCAACGCATTACGCTTAAATTCAGCCTTAATAAACGTGGCGAACATTTTGGCAATGCCTTCACTGGCTTTTAAAGCCACGTTACCCACAAAGCCATCGGTGGCGATTACATCGACGTCACCGGTATAAATGTCGTCCCCTTCTACGTTACCCACGTAGTTCAGATCGGTTAGTTGAAACAATTGGTGCGCTTCTTTCACCACCGTAGTGCCTTTGATGTCTTCAGTACCAATATTCAACAAACCCACGGTTGGATTTTGATTCTCCGGATGCAAGGCGCGCACCAGCTCCGCCCCCATCATGCCAAACTGAACCAACTGCTCGGCGGTACATTCAATATTGGCACCCAAGTCCAACACGCACGTCAGCGTGCCTTTGGCATTGGGCATAAATTTTGCAATGGCCGGTCTGTCGACCCCACTTAAGGTTTTTAACACATAGCGCGCCGTCGCCATTAAGGCGCCGGTATTGCCCGCAGACACGGCAGCTTCTGCGCGCGCTTCTTTCACTTCGTTAATCGCCAAGCGCATAGACGACTGCTTCTTGTTTTTAAGCGCCAGCTGCGGCGACTCATCCATCTCAACCACTTCGCTGGCGTGCTTAACCTCAATTCGATCCAGCGGCGCACCAGCGGCCTTTAAGGCCTCGGTAACGCGGTCTTGATCACCCACCATAATCAGGCGGGCGTCGGTGTTTCTTTTTAAAAAAGAAACGGCGGCAGGTACGGTGACGCTTAAGCCAATGTCACCGCCCATGGCATCTACTGCAATGGTTATCATATATAATCTATTTGACGCGAAAAGGTGAAGCTTATCATGAGCGCTTTTCCCTATACAAGCACACAACGCAGCATCCATTGGCATAAAATCAGCAAACTTCGGAAAAATGCAGCGATTGCCCTGTATTCACCTAACAATAGATTATTTATTCTAAAATTTCAAGCGCATACAAAAAAGCCAGAACTGTCTCTTATCGAGGCATGATCTGGCTTAATGTCTTAAAAGCTTATTCGCCTTTAACTTTAACCACTTTACGACCGCGGTAAGTACCGTTTGGTGAAATGTGGTGACGCAAATGGATTTCACCTGTTGTAGGCTCAGTTGCCAATGCAGGTAAGGTCAATGCGTCGTGTGAACGGTGCATACCACGTTTTGAAGGTGATTTTTTGTTTTGTTGAACGGCCATGTTGATGCTCCTAATAAAGTAAAATAGTTACTGGCTTTTCCTAAGCCCCGCCAGTACCGCAAATGGATTGGGTTTATCACGATTGACCTTGGCCAACTGCTCATTGTCACAATCATCATGCATAGGCGAAAACGGTAATGCCATAATAATTTGATCTTCTACCAACGAATAAACGTTTAGTTCCGGCTCATACAAAATCCCATCCAAGTCAGGGTCTTGCAGCATGGCTTCATCCAATGAGGCTTCATCATCAAATAAAACGATGCGAGCGGATTCATCCAAAACAAAGGCCGTCGGTTGCATACACCGTTGGCAAGTCAAGCTGAAATGAGCTTGCACAGTTAAGTCTAGGTAAGCACGCTGCCACTTATCCACTCCGCCTTTAAGGCTGAACGAACAAACGCCGTCGTGATTAACTATGAATTCGTGTTTACTCACCCGTTCATCTAGTTGGGCTACAGGCACTTCTTCCTCAATAGATTGGGCAGATTGCGCAAAAGCCTTCGGGTCGATCAAATTAATGTTTAACATAAATCGGGCATGATATAATCTTTCCCCTCACATTGTCAATTTGCTTACGACTTTTTTATGAAGAATACCACACTTGTTTTAGGCTCCAGCTCCGTTTTTCGCCAAGCGCAGCTTAAAACCCTTGGCTTGGCGTTTATTTGCGCCAAGCCCAATTGTGACGAAACCCCTTTAGCCAATGAATCCGCCCACGACACTGCCTTACGCCTGGCCGTGGGCAAGGCGCGCTCTTTGGCCAGTGCACATCCCGACAGCCTCATCATCGGCGCCGACCAAGTAGCCTTTGTGGGCGCACAGCAGCTCGGCAAACCCATGAGTACTGATAAAGCCTTCGCCATGCTGCGCCACACCAGCGGCAAAGTTTTAACCTTTTATAGCGCTTTGTGCTTACTCAACACCCGCACCGGCGCCTTGCAACAACACGTTGACCAAACCGAAGTGCGGATGCGCACCCTCAGCGACGCCACCATTACGGCCTATCTTGCGCGCGAGCCAGACGCCATCTACTGCGCCGGCGGCGCCAAAAGCGAAGGCCTAGGCGCGGCGCTGATTCAGAGCATTCACAGCGAAGACCCAAACGCCTTAATCGGCCTCCCTATTTTTAAACTGATTGATTTTCTGGCCAATGAAGGAATCCACCCACTATGAGCCTAGGCACCCTATACCTAATCCCCACGCCCTTAGGCGATGAGCAACAAGCATGGCTCTTACCGCACGAACAAAGCCAGGTCACCCACATCACCCATTTCGTGGTTGAGGCCGAAAAAACCGCGCGCAAACACCTAAAAGCCATGGGTGTAACCACGCCCATTCGTGAACTGAGCATGAACACCCTGAACGAGCACAGCGACGAGAAAGCCCTACCCGAACTGATCAAACCACTCTTAGCCGGCCACGACGTTGGCCTGGTCAGTGAAGCAGGCTGCCCAGCCATCGCCGACCCTGGCGCCAATCTGGTCGCCCTCGCCCACAAAAAAGGCATCCCCGTTCGCCCGCTCATGGGCGCATCCAGCATTTTCTTGGCCTTAATGGCCTCGGGCGCCAACGGCCAAAGCTTCACCTTTAAAGGCTATTTACCCTCGGACAAAGCCGAGCGTCTAAAAGCCCTAAAGCAGCTAGAGCAAACCTCGCAAAAAAACAACGAAACCCAAATCTTTATTGAAACGCCGTATCGTAATCAGGCCGTTTTAGAAGACGCACTGGCTCAACTCGCCCCCTCAACACGTTTATGCATTGCCTGCGACTTGACCCTACCCAGCCAAACCATCATCAGCCAAACGGTGGCTAACTGGCCTAAAGACTTACCCAACCTACACAAGCGCCCCTGCATTTTCATCATTCATCATCAGTAGCCCAAACGCAAAAAGCTGCCCTAGGGCAGCTTTTTATCGTCTAGCCAAGTCATCTAGCGACGCGCGATCACGGCACCTTGCTTGATGTATTGGTTCACACCATTCACGATGGCCTGAGCCATCTTGGTTCGGAACGCCGCCGTTTTCAGCAAGCCCTCTTCGGTTGGATTAGAAATAAACGCCGTTTCCACCAAAATCGACGGAATGTCTGGCGCTTTCAAAACGGCAAAGCCAGCCTGCTCTACTTGGCCACGATGCAGCTTATTCACGCCTTCGAGCTGTTTCAACACCAAGCCGCCCAGCTTTAAGCTGTCGTTAATGGTGGCTGTCTGGGTCAAGTCCAGCAGCGTACGGTCCAAATAAGCATCACCGGTTTTCGCCTTCACCCCACCGATGAGGTCGGCGTCATTTTGAGTTTGCGCTAAAAAGCGTGCCTGACTACTGGTAGCGCCCTTTTCACTCAGGGCAAACACGCCCGTGCCGCGCGCGGAAGGATTGGTAAAAGCATCGGCGTGGATCGAAATGAAAATATCCGCCTTTTGCTTACGCGCCTTTGCCACCCGTACGCTCAATGGAATAAACACATCTTCGTTACGGGTCATATAGGTTTTCACATTACCTTGACGATCAAACAAACGCTTCACTTCACGCGCCACCTGCAAGACCACGTCTTTTTCACGCAGCTTAGAAGGCCCAATAGCCCCCGGATCCTCGCCACCGTGACCTGGATCCAGCATCACAATCAACGGACGATTCGCCGTCACCGGCTGCTTCGGTGCCACCGCCACCTCAACCTTAGGCGGTGCCTTAGGCACGCTCGGCGACGAGCCATCTTTGCTCATTTTGCCTTTGTTGTAATCTTCTAACAGTGCCAACAGCGGATCCGACTCTTCGGCGCTGTTTTTCGGGTATAAATCGACCACTAAGCGATGCTTAAACTCCGCAATCGGCTTCAAAGAGAACACCTGTGGATTGATTGGTTCTTTTAATTCGAACACCACCCGCACCACATCGGGACTAAACTGAGCGGCGCGAGCCACCTTGATGTAAGGGTCAAAAGCCAACACTTTGGTGCTGATGGTTTGCATCGGCTCATTCAACGCCACCCCCTCAATGTCCAACACCATTCGACGGGGGTTATCCAGTTCGAAATGCTTGTAGGTCACGGGTTCAGAGGATTCGATGGTGATGCGCGTATACGATGAAGCCGGCCAAATACGCACCGCAACCACGCTGGACTTAATGCCTTGAGCGTGACCTACGCGGCTCACGCTCAGCACCAAACCCCCAGCAACAGACCCTAAGAAATGACGGCGTGTCAGTTTAACCATGTGTTCAGACATTCTTTACCTAATAATGATTTAGCAATAATTGTACAGGTTCTTCCTTGATTTTGCACAGATAATGACACTACCCAGTCTGGGTCTGGCAAAAATCCAGCGCCTTGCGCCGGCCATTCAATCAAACACACGCTGCGTTCGTCGAATAAATCCACTAAGCCTGCGTCTAGCCATTCCTCTGGATCAGAAAAACGGTACAGGTCGAAATGATGAATCGTGATCGGGGCCAGCTCATAGCTTTCCACGATGGCGTAGGTCGGGCTTTTGACTGGGCCAGCATGCCCCAAGCCACGCAACAAACCACGCGTTAAGGTGGTCTTACCCGCACCCAAATCCCCTTCTAGGTAAATCACCATAGGGGTTTTCAACACCTGAGCCAACTCAGCGCCCAGCGCCATGGTCGCCGCCTCATCCGGCAAGCTCATTGTCTGTGTGTTCATCCTCTGCCCCTAGCTTAAATACAGCATTATGCCCAGCTTGAGCAAAAAATTAAAGCGCCGCCCCTAGCAACGGGGCTATGCGCACTCAAGCCATAGACCCACCCTGAGGCCTGAAGGTTCCAAAAAATCACGCCCTTAAGCCCCAGAAAGACCAAATCACGGTTTTTTAACTTAATTCAACCCGCCCTGGTCGACGCACACTAGGCACAGGATTAAAAAGTGCTAAAATGGGCGCTTATCACAACTTCTTGCCCTGCGGCAGCACGCCCGTAGGCTATGGACTCAGCACCACATGAACACTCACGATTCGCGCCCCATTGGCGTGTTTGACTCAGGCGTTGGCGGCCTGACCGTGGTTCGCGCCCTGATGGAGCGCCTACCGCACGAAAACATCGTCTACTTCGGCGACACCGCCCGCGTGCCGTACGGGGTTAAATCGCCCAACACGATTGAAACGTTCACCACCCAAATCGTCGATTTCCTACTGCAAAAAGACGTTAAAGCCTTGGTGATTGCCTGTAACACCATTGCCGCCGTTGCCGGCCACCGCGTACGCACCATGGCTGCTGGCATGCCGGTGATGGACGTCATCAGCGCAGGCGCCGAAGCGGCCTTAGCGGCCTCAAAATCCGGCAAGATCGGCGTCATCGCCACCAGCACCACCGTCAACAGCAATGCCTATGCGCGCGCCATCCACAGCCAACGTCACGACAGCCGCGTGGTGTCGCAAGCCTGCCCTTTGTTTGTCCCCCTGGTTGAAGAAGGCTGGCTCGACCACGAAGTCACCCAGCTAACCTGTAAGGAATACATGAAGCCATTGCTGTCAGAACACATTGATACATTGGTATTGGGCTGTACTCACTACCCCCTACTCAAGCCCCTATTGGAGCGCGAAGCGCCCGGCATCACCCTGGTTGACTCTGCCATCACCACCGCTGAAGCCACGGCTCAGGCTTTGGCTTCAGCAGATTTATTAAACCAAGACTACGCCACCGAACCCAAGCATCAGTTCTACGTATCAGACGTGCCGCTTAAGTTCCAAACCATAGGCGAACGCTTTTTAGGCCGCACCCTAGACCACATTCAGCGTCAAACGCTGGAGTAAACGGCCACAAAAAAACCGACCTTAACACACAGCAAGGTCGGTTGTGATCCATCCTCTACAAACGGCACTAGATCATGTGCTTAATCGGCGCAAAGCCTAGCCTATGCTCGGCAATAATGCCGTGGGTCTGCAAGGCCTCTAAATGCTGCTTGGTGCCGTAGCCTTTATGCTGAGCAAACCCATATTCAGGATGCACCGCATCTAAGGCATACATCTGCGCATCACGCGCCGTCTTGGCCAAAATCGAGGCAGCAGAAATCACCTGCTCTTTTAAGTCGCCCTTAACAATCGCCTGAGCCGGCATCAACAGCCCTGGCGGCACGCGATTGCCGTCGATCAACACCTGCCCCGGCACCACGTTTAAGCCTTCAACCGCACGGCGCATGGCCAACATCGTGGCATGCAGAATGTTTAAATCCAAAATCTCCGCCGTCGTGGCCTCGGCCACGGCATAGGCCACAGCTTGCTCTTTAATCAAAATCGCCAAGGCATCGCGCTGTTTTTCGGTTAACTTTTTAGAATCGGTTAACTTAGGCAGATCAAACTGGGCGGGTAAGATCACCGCCGCCGCAAACACGCTGCCCACCAACGGGCCTCGGCCCGCCTCATCCACACCGGCAATCATCATCGTCTGGCTTCCTTTATCACCACGTCTGCCGCCAATTTTGCCGTATCCAAACACAAGGTTTCATGTAAAGCGGTAAAGTCTGCCATCACGGCACGGCTAGCCGCCTTGTCCTCATACCAATCCAGCATGGCACGCGCCAGCTTTTCTGGCGTGGCATCGTCTTGCAATAATTCAGGCACCGCCGGCTTATTCAATAAAATATTGGGTAAGCCCACGTAGGCGCTCTTGATTTTGCCCTTCACCCAGGCATAGGTTAGGCCTGAGATACGGTAGCTGATCACCATTGGCCGCTTACACAAAGCCACTTCCAGCGTGGCCGTACCGCTGGTCACCAGCACCACATCGCTGGCCACGCAGGCCATTTGCGCATGGCCACTCATGATGGTCAAAGGCAAATCCAAAGAATCGGTGCGACTCAACACCTCTTTAAACCGCCGCGTTGAGGCCACTGTTGCCAAAGGCACTAAAAACCGCGCCTGCGGCAGCTTCTCGGCGATTAATTTAGCCGCGCCCAAAAACAGCGGCGCCATATAGTCGATTTCGCTGACGCGGCTGCCGGGCATCAGGGTAAATACGGGAATATCCTGCCGAATCGACATCTTTTGGCGCATGCTCACCTTATCGGGCATCAACGGCATGGTCTGAGCCAGTGGATGCCCAACAAAGGTTGCCTTGCCGCCTACCGCGGTATACAGCGGTGGCTCCATCGGAAACAGACACAAAACGTGATCCACCTGCCGCGCAATCTTCGGCACCCGCTCGCTACGCCAGGCCCACACCGATGGGCTGACGTAATGAATGGCGGGAATACCCTTTTGCTTAAACTTCGCCTCTAAGGCCAAATTAAAGTCGGGCGCATCCACGCCCACAAATACGTGTGGACGCTCCTGCATCAAGGTTTTGAACACGCCTTTACGAATACCCATGAGTTCGGGCAAACGCTTCAGCACTTCAACCAGACCGCGCACGGCCAGCTTTTCTTGCGGATACAGGCTTTTGAATCCTAAAGCTTCCATTTGTGGGCCACCAATGCCGACAAACTCTGCTTTAGGGTTTTGCGCTAAGATGGCGCTCATGAGGTGGGCGCCGAGCAAGTCGCCCGAAGCCTCCCCCACCACCATCCCCACCTTAAGGGTGGCTTCTTGACTGAACCAAGTGGTCATTAGCGAATAATGCCTCGTTCTTCGCTCGCAAAAAAATCAACGAACGGTTGCAATACAGCATGGGTTTGCGCTTCTTCAATAATCGCTGCCTTGGCCTCATTTAAGGTCAAGCCTTGGCGATACAGGGTTTTGTAAGCACGTTTTACTGTGGCAATGTCCTCAGCGCTGAACCCGCGGCGGCGCAAGCCTTCGCTATTGATGCCGGCTGGTTCAGCCCTAAAGCCTGCCCCCATAACGTACGGCGGCACGCTTTTGTGCACGCCTGCGGCAAATGCCGTCATGGCATGCGGCCCGATCACGCCGAATTGATGCACCAAGGTATAGCCGCCTAAGATCACCCAATCACCAATGGTGACGTGGCCGGCCAAAGAGGCGTTGTTGGCAAAAATCGTGTGGTTGCCGACGATGCAGTCATGCGCCAAATGCACATAAGCCATGATCCAGTTGTCGTCGCCAATTTTGGTCACGCCACCGCCTTGTACCGTACCTAGATTAAAGGTACAAAACTCACGGATGGTGTTGTTATTGCCGATTTCCAAACGAGTGGGTTCGTCGGCAAACTTTTTGTCTTGCGGGATGGCCCCTAAAGACGAGAACTGAAAAATATGGTTGTTTTCGCCAATCGTGGTGTGGCCTTCAATCACCACATGAGGGCCAATCGTGGTGCCGGCACCGATGACAACGTTGGGACCAATCACGGTGTATGGCCCGACAGTGACGTCATCAGCCAGCTGTGCCTTAGCATCCACCAAGGCAGTCGGATGGATGTTGCTCATGACTAAGCCTCGATTTCTTTTTTAGCGCACATGATTTCGGCTTCAGCCGCAACCTGACCGTCAACCTTGGCCACGGCTGTGTATTTAGCAATGCCGCGACGCGCTGAAATCTGCTCAATTTCAAACACTAATTGATCACCAGGCACCACTTGGCGCTTGAAGCGTGCTTTATCAATACCGGCAAAGAAATAGATTTCATTCTCAGCACGGCCACCCAAGCTTAAAATAGACAACAAGCCAGCAGCCTGAGCCATGGCTTCAACGATTAACACGCCAGGCATCACTGGGAAGTTAGGAAAATGACCTTGGAAAAACTCTTCATTGATGGTCACGTTCTTGTATGCACGCAAACTCGTATTGGCTTCAAAATCGGTGACCCGATCAACCAATAAAAATGGATAGCGATGAGGCAATAATTTCGCAATCTCACGCGAATCTAACGGTAATTGAATGTCCATACTCATGCTTATTCCTTTTCATTAACGGCACCAAGCTGTGCCAGCTGTTGTTCTAACTGTTTTATTTTTTTTGCCATGTCGTTTAAATGGCGTAAATGAACGGCGTTGCGCACCCAATCCTTATGGCGCGCCAAAGGATAAGAAGACGCATAGTGGCCAGGCTCGGTAATGGATTTACTCACCAAGGTCCCGCCCCCAATAAAGGTTTTATCAGCCACTTCGATGTGGCCCACAAACATGGCAGCCCCCCCTATCGTACAATAGGCCCCGATCTTGGTACTGCCGGCGATCCCCGTACAGCCTGCAATGGCACTGTGAGCACCAATCTGTACATTATGGGCCACCTGAACCAGGTTATCGATTTTGGCACCTTGATGCACCACGGTGTCGTCTAAAGCGCCGCGATCAATGGTGGCATTGGCCCCAACCTCAACGTCGTCGGCCAGAATCACCCGACCCGTTTGCGGTATTTTAAACCATTTTGTTTGATCCCACGCCATGCCGAAGCCGTCTGCACCGATTACAGCGCCTGAGTGCACTTCTACGCGGTCGCCCAAGACACACTCAGGATACAGCGTCACATTGGCATGTAGGCACACCTGAGCGCCCAGCACACAGTTCGCTTCGACCACCGTGCCCGGTAATATGCGGCAACCCTCGCCCAACACCACGTCAGGGCCAATGTACACCTGAGCGCCAATATCGCAGCTCGGCGGCACCACGGCGCCAGGCATAATGACTGCCGTTGGATGCACCACCCCTTGTGCGACCACCACAGGCGTAAACAAGCGCGCCACTTTGGCGAAATACAAATAGGGGTCTTTGGCCACAATGGCGCTGATGCCGGCAGGCACCACCTCGGCGCCCATTTTTTCAGACACGATCACCGCAGAGGCTTGTGAATCATTCAAACTATGGCGATATTTTGGATTGGCTAAAAAACTAATTTGCTCCGCTTGAGCACTGTCAAGCGGAGCAACTTTGGTCACTGACACATCTGGGCCGACGAGCTCGCCGCCCAGCTGCGTCACGATCTGTGACAGTAACAATGACATAGAAAGGCCTTATCGTTATTGTCGATCCAAGGTTTTGATCACCAAGTCGGTGATGTCATAACGTGGATCAACATAAACTGCTTCTTGTAAAATCAAATCGTAGCCCTGCTGCTTGGCAATGTTGCGGATGATGTTGTTGGCCTGCTCTTGAATGCTGGCAAACTCCTCATTGCGCCGCAGGGTATACTCACGCGACACCATGGCACTGGTCTCGTTGTAACTGGCAATTAAAGCTTTGTATTCATCTTCGGTTTTGATCCGCTCGGCAGCGCTCAACTGATTGCTGCCGAGTTTTTTCTCGATCTTTACCCCCTCAGCGCGCAACGCTTTAAGCGTGTTTTGCTGGGCAGCAAATTCCTTATCCAACCGATTCACAATACTCTGCGCGGCCTTTGCTTCTTGATAAACCCGCTCGGTACTGATGAATCCAAGCTTTTGAACGCCTTGGGCATAAACCCCCTGCATCAGGGTCAATGCCACACTCGCCGCCATCATTTTTTGCAAAATTCGCACAATTACTCCTTAATTAAAACGCTCTACCCAACTGGAATTGGAAACGTTGTAAGTCGTCGCCTTTTTTGTCTTTAAATGGGTAAGCATAACTAAACTTCATCGGGCCCAGTGGCGACAACCAAGTTAAGGCCACACCGGCAGAGTAACGCATTTCGCTGCTCAGGCTAGATTCGGTTTCATTCGCATATTTAGCTTTGGTATTCCACACGCTACCCGCATCGGCAAAGACGCTTAAGCGCACCGAACGCTGATCTTTAATGCCTGGCAAGGGGAACAGCAGTTCGGCGTTGGCCACCACTTTACGGTTACCACCGATGTAGTCATCATCATCACGAGGACCCAAGCTGCTGGTCTCGTAGCCACGAACCGAACCGATACCGCCCACGTAGAAGTTATGGAAGAACGGCAGCTCTTTGGTTTTACCGTAGCCATCGGCGTAGCCAACTTCACCGTTCAGCATCAAGGTTAAATCCTTAGTCAAGGGGAAGAACCATTGCTGTTGGTGGGTAGCGCTGTAGTATTGTACATCACTGCCCGGTAGGCTGAAATCTAAGTCGGCGCGCATCATGTAGCCACGGGTTGGCCATAGGGCGCTGTCGGTCTTGTTACGGCCCCAACCGATCGAACCGGTATAGGTCAAGACATCGGCCTTCTTGCCATTACCATATTCTTTCACAAAATCTTTATAGCGATCCGGGCTGTCTTCATAAGTGTTAATGGTTTGGTTTTGTACGCCCAAGCCAAAGTTCACTCGGTCATACTCAGTCACCGGCACGCCCAAACGGGTGCCCACGCCATAGGTTTCAGTTTTATAGCGGCTGGAGTCTAGGCGATCAGGGTTGTAGACGCGATAGAACGCATCGTAGCCTAAGCTTACGCCATCCGGCGTAAAGTAAGGGTCGGTAAACGACAGCACGGCACGTTTATTGGCTTTAGAGTTTGACAGCGACAGGCTCGCGGCCTTACCAGAACCAAACAGGTTATCCTGAGAAATACCGCCACCAAACACAATGCCTTCATCCTGCACGTAACCCGCGCTGACGTCAATAGAACCGGTTGAGCGCTCATTCACGCCTACGTTCACGTCCACCATGTCTGGCGTATTAGGAATGCCGACTGGGTCCATGGTCACGCCATCGAAGTAGCCCAATAATTCAATACGTTCTTTAGAGCGTTGAATCTTAGAGGTGTCAAATACCGAACCTTCCATTTGACGTAACTCGCGGCGCACCACCTCATCACGGGTTTTATTGTTGCCCGAAATATTGATGCGGTTCACGTACACTTTACGGCCGGTTTCAATCGACAATTCAAAATCCACCACGCCGGTGTCTTTGTTTGGCTTAGGCAACACGTACACGTTGGCCATGGCGTAACCATCTTTGCCTAAACGGTCTTGTATCTTCTCAATATCACCCTTCACCACCGATTGGTCAAAGTGCTTGCCTTTTTTGGCGCTGATTAATTTTTCCAGCTCAGCCATCGGTACTTCTTTGGTGTCGCCACTCAAGGTGAAATCACCAAACGTGTAGCGCTGACCTTCGGTCATATTGATGGTTAAATAGATTTGCGACTTGTCTGCGCTTAGCTCTACCTGGGTCGAATCTACGCTAAAGTCCAAAAAGCCGCTGTTTTTGTAAAAATCAGTCAGCCCTTCAATATCGCTGGACATTTTTTGCTTGGCGTATTGGTCAGTCTTACTGAACCAGGTAAACCAGCCGCCGGTGGTCGCGCTGATTTGCTTATGCAGCTTACGGTCTGAGTAAAACTCATTGCCGACAAAGTTGATTTCTTTAATCTTACTGGTTTCACCTTCGGTAACCACCAGATTAATCGCCACGCGATTACGGTCTAGCTTAGTCACCGTTGGTACGACGGTGGCGGCGTATTTACCGCGATTGACGTATTCTTGTTGCAAGGCCACGATGGCCTGATTCATCACCGACTGGTCAAACGGATGCGCCTGATTCAGGCCTGCGCCGCCCAATGTTTTTTTGATGATGTCGTTGCTGATGGATTTACCACCCTCAACTGAAATGGTGCTGATGATCGGCCGTTCAATCACCGACAGCGTCAATAGGCCATCGCGCGACTCAACCCGCACATCGTCAAAAAAACCCGTGGCGTAAAGCGCTTTAATGATTTCCTGGCCCTTAGGGTCGGTAAATGAATCCCCTACCTGTACGGGCAAATAGGTAAACACCGTTTCAGGTTCAGTTCTTTGTAAACCCTCAATCCGAATATCTTTAATTGTAAAAGCGTCTGCAGCCAATGCCATAGATGACAACGACAGGCTCATGATTGTTGCGGTAAGAAATTTTAATTTCATGAAGAATCTTATCCAAAAAAACGGCTAAAATCGTTAAAAAAAGCGACCATCATCAACATGAGCATGGCAAACACGCCAATACGCATACTAAAGGCCTGAGCTTTTTCGCTTAATGGTTTCCCTCGTAGCCATTCGATGGTGTGGAACACAAAATGGCCCCCATCCAGCACAGGAATTGGCAACAAGTTTAACACACCTAAACTCACACTAATGAGCGCTAAAAATTCTAAATAGGGTTGCACCCCTAAGGCAGCGGATTTACCCGCCACATCGGCAATCATCACCGGGCCACCAATGTGCTTCAAAGAAGCTTGGCCGGTAATGAGCTTGCCAAAAAACTGGACCGTCAACACCACATAGTCCCACACCTGGTCAGCCGCCATTTTAATGCTCTGACCAAAGCCCGGCGTCCACGAATGGCTGATCTCTTGCTGCCACGCCTCATCACCTGAAGGCGCCACCCCTGCTTTACCAACTAGGGTGCCATTCACGTCTTCGGCATCAGGGCGCATATGCGTGGTTGCAGCCACGCCATCTCGTTCGTAGCCAATGGTGAGTTGTTTACCCGGGCTATTTTGAATAATGGTAACCCAATCAAACCAATTCGCCACTTCTTTTTCATTGACGCTGAGCAGCTTATCGCCTTTGATGAGGCCGGCGGCGTCGGCTGCGCTGTTTGGCGCTACCATGCCTAAGACCGTGGTCACGCGGTAAGGCATGAGGCCCACGCCTTTTTGAATGGCCTGATCCACCGCCGCGCTGTCGCCGGCGACTTTAATCACACGCGTTTGCGGCTGGCCTTGGGCATCGGTCACGGCAACCGCTAGGTCACCGCCATCTAAACCCAACATGATTTTCTTTTGCGCGTCTTGCCAATCGACGACCGCAGCACCATTGATGCTTTGAATGTGGTCGCCCGACTGAAACTGAGCCTTAGCCGCCAACGATGCTGGCTGTACCGTGCCCACCATTGGCTTGATGTCGGTCACGCCCATCATATTGCTGATGCTGAAAAACAACACCGCCAAAATTAAATTGGCAATGGGACCGGCCAAGACAATAGCCATTTTTTTCAGCGGATGCTGCTGATCAAACGCAAAAGGGCGATCAGCTTCGGCCACATTACCTTCACGAGTATCCAGCATGCGCACATAGCCACCTAAAGGAATAGGCGCTAGAGCCCATTCGGTATGGCCTTTTTTACGCATGAAAAAGGGCTTACCAAAACCCACGCTGAAGCGCGTGACGCGCACGCCACACCAACGGGCCACTAAATAGTGACCTAGCTCATGCAAGCTAACCAACACCACAATGGCCACTAAAAAGGCCAACAGCGTGGTCAAACTACTGCTCAATCCTGCCAACATGCTTATCCTTTAATCCAGCTCAGCGCCCGTTCACGAGTGGCGCTGTCTTTTGCCAATAAGTCATTGATGTCTTCACTGCCGCTTAAGTTCATTTTTTCGAGGCAATCCCCCACCAAGCGACCAATGTCCGTAAACTTAATCTGGCCAGCTAAAAACGCCGCCACGGCAACTTCATTGGCCGCATTGAGCACACAAGGTGCATCGCCGCCCGCTTTTAAAGCATCAAATGCCAATGCCAGACAATCAAACTTAACCAAATCAGGCTCAAAAAAAGTCAGTCCAGACAGCTGGCCAAAATCTAAACGCTTCACCCCAGACGTCATGCGTTCGGGATGAGCCAAGCAGTTGGCAATCGGTGTACGCATATCCGGCGTACCCATTTGAGCCAAAACTGAACCATCAATGTAGCGCACCATACTGTGTATCACACTTTGGGGGTGAACCACCACCTCAATTTGATCCACGCTGGCGCCAAATAGCCAATGCGCTTCAATCACTTCGAGGCCTTTATTCATCATGCTGGCCGAATCAACCGAGATCTTCTGTCCCATAGACCAATTGGGATGAGCCACCGCTTGAGCAGGCGTAATCTGGGCAAACTCAGCCGCATCCTTATGCAAAAACGGGCCGCCCGAGGCCGTCAGAATAATCGATTCTATGCCATGGGCCTTAAGATTACCTGAATATGACTCAGGCAACACTTGAAAAATCGCATTGTGTTCACTGTCCACCGGTAAAATGGTGGCGCTGCCTTTTTTGGCCGCGCGCATAAACAAGGCGCCCGCCACAACCAAGGTTTCTTTATTGGCCAATAAAATACGCTTGCCCATTTTGGCCGCACACAGCGTGGGCAACAGGCCCGCGGCGCCGACAATAGCGGCCATGACGGTGTCGACTTCGGCAGCCGTCGACACTTCAGCCAAGGCCTGTTCGCCGTACAATACTTCGGTTTCCGAACCGGCGCTGCGCAATTTTTGCTGTAGCTCGGCCGCAGCTGCCTCGGTACCGACAACGGCATACTTAGGCGCAAAAGCCAAACACTGGCCTAAGAGTTTATCAATTTGGGTAAAACAGGTTAACGCATAGACAGCAAATCGTTCTGGGTGATCGGCCAAAATGGCCAGCGTACTACAACCAATGCTGCCGGTTGCGCCCAGAATCGTGATGGTTTGTTTCATTAATTCGTCCAATAAACAGCAAAGGCCAGCAGTGCTGCATAAATACTCAATACCGCAATCAAAGAGTCAACGCGGTCAAAAACGCCGCCGTGGCCAGGCAACAGCTGGCTGCTGTCCTTCATCCCTGCCGCGCGCTTAAACCAACTTTCTAACAGATCGCCCACAATGCTGACGGCAGTCAACAACACGGCTGCGACAATCAAGGCCCAGGTCGGCAACACAAAGCCAAACCAGCCTAAGCGATCGACGATCAATACGTAGGCCACCACGCACACCACGCCGCCCACGGCGCCTTCCCAGCTTTTACCTGGGCTAATCGATGGTGCCAGCTTACGCTTACCGAACAGACGCCCAAAGATGTAGGCCCCCACATCGGCCACCCATACCATGGCCATTACGGCTAATAATGCTTTAGCATCGTTTTCCGAGGGCCGTAGCGCCACCAGAGCCAGCCAAAACGGCACCATCAATACCCACCCCAAGAGCAGGCTCAAAAAGCCGGGCTTAGGCGTCCATTTAAAGCGCAGCCACAATGGGGCTAAGATCACCCAGAACAACAGCACCAAGCCATGCTCTACCAGGTTTAAACGGTAGTGCTGATAGGCTGCCGCCACGCCCAACACCAAGGTAATGCTCAGATAGGTCGCCTGCATCGCCAGCGGCATCTTGGCCATGCGTGAGAATTCCCACAAGGCCACCATGGCGATCAGGCCTGCAAACGCCATCCAGCCAATAGGCGACGCAAAAAACAACATCCCCAACATCAGGGGCAACAAAACCAAGGCGGTGAGTATTCTGGGAATCAACATATTATGGACGCTGTTTCTCTATCGGTAATTGTTCAGAAGTCCGACCAAAACGACGCTCGCGCGCCTGGTAGGAATGAATCGCCAAATCCATGGCCTTTTTATTAAACTCTGGCCATAGGGTCTCGGTAAAATACAGTTCAGCATACGCCATTTGCCACAGTAAGAAATTACTCATGCGCACTTCGCCGCCGGTACGGATAAACAAATCCGGGTCAGGCATGTCGCTCAAGCATAGCTTTTGGGCAATCGCCTCTTCCGTCAACTCCGTGACGCCTTCGGCAATCAACTGATTGGCCGCCTGCACCATGTCCCAACGCCCACCGTAATCGGCCGCGATGGTTAAGGTTAAGCCCGTGTTATTAGCGGTTAAGGCTTCGGCGGCTTCAATCGCCGCCAGAATATCGGCGTTTAAACGATCTTTGGCGCCGATCACCCGCAGCCTTAAGCCATTTTCATGCATGGCGGCGACTTCTTTGCCTAAGGCCTGCACAAACAGCCCCATCAAAAACGACACTTCGTCTTGCGGACGACGCCAGTTTTCGGTGGAAAATGCAAACACGGTTAAATGACCAATACCCAACTCTTCACAGTATTGAACCAAATTACGCAGCACGCTCAGGCCACGTTTGTGCCCCATCACGCGCGGTAAAAAACGTTTTTTAGCCCAACGGCCGTTGCCATCCATGATGATGGCAACGTGCTTGGGCAGATTGTTGTGATCAATCACAACTTCAGCATGCTCGGAAAACAAGGGACTATCCTTTAAACAGCTAACAAATCTTCTTCTTTAGCTGCCAGCATGGCATCTACTTCAGCAATGTGCTTGTCGGTTAACTTTTGAATGTCGTCTTCACCACGACGGGCATCATCTTCAGAAATCTCTTTATCTTTCAAAAGAGTTTTAAAGTCATTGTTGGCATCGCGACGGATATTGCGGATCGCCACGCGGCCTTCTTCAGCCTCGGCGCGCACGACTTTAATCAAGTCTTTACGACGCTCTTCTGTCAACATAGGCATCGGCACACGAATCAAGTCGCCCATCGCCGCTGGGTTTAAGCCTAAGTTAGAGTCGCGAATGGCCTTTTCAACCGCAGCCGTCATGGTACGCTCAAACGGTTTCACGCCAATGGTGCGCGCATCGATTAAGTTCATGCTGGCAATTTGGCTAATGGGCGTAGGGTTACCGTAGTAGTCCACGTTCACCTGATCCAAAATACCGGTATGGGCACGGCCCGTACGTACTTTGGCTAGATTTTGACGCAAGGCCTCTAGCGATTTACCCATTTTATCGGTGGCAGTGTTTTTAATTTCAGAAATCATAATCAACCTTTTTATCTTACTTAACGACGGCACCCAAGCCTGTGGCTTGGGCCCGTCCAATCATCATCATGATTAAGTACGACGACGCGGCAACGGCAGTTGCCTTAGCAATGCACCAAAGTGCCTTCGTCTTCGCCCTTAACCACACGTTTTAATGCACCCTCTTTAAAGATGCCAAATACTTTAATATTTAATTTTTGTTCACGACACAAAGCAAAAGCGGTTGCGTCCATCACTTTTAAATTTTTGATGATGGCTTCATCAAACGTGATGGTTTGATAACGCGTTGCTGCTGGGTCTTTTTTCGGATCTGCGGTGTACACACCGTCCACATTAGTGGCTTTAAGCATGATGTCACAGTTCATTTCGGCGCCGCGCAAAGAAGCCGCCGTATCGGTGGTAAAGAAGGGGTTGCCGGTACCGCCGGCAAAAATCACCACTTTACCTTCGCTTAAATACTGAATGGCTTTTTCACGAGCATAAGGTTCGACCACTTGTTGCATGTTTAGTGCCGACTGTACGCGCGCATGCACGCCAATTGATTCTAACGCGTCTTTTAGGGCCAAGGAATTCATCACTGTAGCCATCATGCCCATATAGTCTGCCGTCGCTCTATCCATGCCGTCAGCTGCTGGCGCCACGCCGCGGAAAATATTGCCGCCGCCGATGACGATGCCGACCTGTACGCCCATTTCAACCACTTCTTTCACCTGAGCCACAATTTGCATGATGGTGTTGCGGTTTATCCCGAACGCGTCACCACCCATCAGGGCCTCGCCTGATAATTTTAATAGAATTCGTTTATATGTTTTTGTTGTGCCAGACATGACTTGAACCTTTGATTGAGTGATAAAAAAACCCGTAAAGCGTAATAACGTCCGAATGCAGCCAAAGCGGTCTCATCTTAAAGCAATCCCACCGACAATACAAACGGAAGTTTCTGTGTGTAATCTACTCTTTTTTCTTAAAAAAAAGCACCCTAACTCAAAATATAGAGCTTAGAGTGCCTTTAGGGGTGACTAAAGTTAAACTTTAGCAGCAGCAGCTACTTCAGCAGCATAGTCAACCACAGCTTTTTCAATGCCTTCACCTACGTGGAACGCGGTGAAACCTTGAACGCTGGCAGATTTCTCAGCCAATAATTGAGCGATGGTTTGGTCAGGGTTCTTAACGAACGGTTGACCTACCAAAGTGATTTCAGCCAAGAATTTGTTCACGCGGCCTTCAACCATTTTTTCGATGATGTTGGCTGGTTTACCAGACTGAGCAGCTTGCTCAGTGTAGATGTGGCGTTCTTTTTCAATAGTGGCTGGATCTACTTGGTCTTGAGACACGCATACTGGACGAGCAGCAGCAATGTGCATCGCTACGTCGCGGCCTAGCGTTTCATCACCACCGGTAAACTCAACCATCACGCCAATTTTCGCACCGTGCATGTAAGCCACCAAGTTGTTGGCAGTTTCATAACGTTGGAAACGACGTACAGAAATGTTTTCGCCCAATTTAGCAATCATGGCTTTACGCATTTCTTCTAGGGTTTCACCAGAAGCAGTTTTCACGTCACCCAAGGCTTCAACAGAAGCAGGGTTAGCAGCAGCAACAGCTTTCGCAGCAGCGTCAGCGTAAGCTAGGAAGCTTGCATCTTTAGCAACAAAGTCAGTTTCGCAGTTCACTTCAACCAAAGCACCAACGCCATTGTCGATTACGTGCGCAATAATGCCTTCGGCAGCCGTACGGCCAGCCAATTTACCAGCTTTAGCACCTGATTTAATGCGTAAAATTTCTTCGGCTTTTTCCATATTGCCTTCAGCTTCAACCAAAGCTTTTTTACATTCCATCATACCAAGACCAGTTGCGCCACGTAGTTCGGCAACCATTTTTGCGGTAATTTCAGCCATTGTTTAATCCTTATTGTCTGTTCACGATGTCTTGCCTACCGACATCTTAAAAAAGGGGCCAAAGCCCCTTTGATACATGCTTTGACTTACTCAGCAGCAGCTTCAGCAGCCACTTGAGCCACTTCTTGTAAAGATTGTGCTTTACCTTCCAAGATAGCGTCAGCGATGCCACGAGCGTAAAGACGAATTGCTTTAGCAGAGTCATCGTTACCAGGAATCACGTATTTCACGCCTTCTGGGCTGTTGTTGGTGTCCACTACAGCAATCACTGGAATGCCTAGTTTTTGTGCTTCAACGATGGTGCCTTTTTGGTAGCCAGTGTCGATCACAAAAATAGCGTCAGGCAAGCCTTTCATGTCTTTAATGCCGCCCAATGAACGTTCTAGTTTTTCAACTTCACGTTCCATGTCCAAGATTTCTTTTTTACCAAAACCGCTGTCTGCAGCGTTAGCCAAGATCGCGCTTTTTTCTTCCAAGCGTTTGATTGACTGTTTAACGGTTTTGTAGTTGGTCAACATGCCACCCAACCAGCGGTAATCAACATAAGGAGCACCTGCACGAGTGGCTTCTTCTTTGATGATTTCGCGAGCTTGGCGTTTGGTACCCACAAACATCACGTTGCCTTTATTCGCAGCCAAACGACGAACAACGTCTTGAGCTTCGATGAACATCGGCAAAGTTTTTTCTAAGTTGATGATGTGAATTTTATTACGTGCGCCAAAAATGTATTCTGCCATTTTTGGGTTCCAGAAACGGGTTTGGTGACCGAAGTGAACGCCCGCTTCCAACATTTGGCGCATAGTAACTTGAGTTGACATATGTTTATCCTTAAAGGGTTAAAGCCTAGCATCTTAACGCACAGAACCCTGACCAAATGATCAGAGCACCCTTTGGCGAAGATGACAGCGATTATGTATAAATTAATGTTTTCTCTACATTTAATCACACAACAGTGTTTTAAAAGAGAAAAAGCCCGCAAATTTTACGGGATTTAGGTAAAAAAAACAAGTAGGCACTCGTATAAAGCCTAGCTTTTTCCTTCGGACTGTTGTTTTGCCTTTTGATTACGCCGTCTTTGGCGCAACACCCAACCCATACCCAACGTGGGGATCACCGCCAAGAACACCAGATAAATCACCATTCTGGCGATCGACTCTTGCACCACGCTGAACATCAACACCACGTATAAATAGGCCACCCAAATAATATACATCAACACTCCCTAGGTTTATTTTACCGCCACAGGCCAGCAAAGCCGCCCATTTCATCTCGCTCATGCTAATCTAGTCTTCTGTTTAATGAAAGCTTCGTTTATGTCTTCAACCCTTCAAAATCTCACGCCCATCCAACAGAAACAGGCACTGCGCCAAAATCTACGCTTAGCGCGTAAAAACCTCAGCCCCGAAGCGCGCCAACGCGCCGAAGCAGCGGTACGTCGTCAGCTCCTCCCCCTTTTAAAAAAGGGCCGCCGCATCGGTGTGTATCTGGCCGTCGGCAGCGAGCTAGATTTAAGCAGCTTCATCCAAAGCGCCCAAGCACGTGGCTGCGAACTCTACGCCCCCTATATTGAAGCCCACAGTCGCCGCCTTTGGTTTACGCCTCTGAACCCCCAGGCCAAAGCACAACGCTTACGCCCCTACGGCATCGCCCAATACGAGGGCGACAAAGTCCGCCTCAGCGCCTTAGACGTGGTGCTGCTGCCGCTGGTCGGCATTGACGCCTTAGGCTATCGCCTAGGCCAAGGCGGAGGCTATTACGACACTTCATTAGCCGCCTGCCCCGCGGCCAGACGCCCCAAGCTCATCGGCGTTGGCTTTGACGTACAGCGCTGCGAACAGGTACCAAGAGAACCTTGGGACGAACGCCTCGATGCCTACCTCAGCGAATCTGGCTGGCTACACTTCTAAGCCAAGCCAATACGCGTCATCAGCCCGAAAGCAGCATCATTCACCCCTCTTCATTCCATGATGAAGACCGCTCAATGAACGGATGGCAAGCGGCCAGAATAAAAAAAGCAGAGCCGAGGCTCTGCTTTTGCATGCATGTGGTTACTTATTTCTCGGCTTCAGCAGGCGTAGGCTGACGGCTCAATAAGGCAATCATCGACGCCAGCTTTTGCTTCATCTGACGACGATCCACGATGCTGTCGATGGCGCCTTTTTCCAACAGGAATTCAGCGCGCTGAAAACCTTCTGGCAAGGTTTCACGTACGGTCTGCTCAATCACACGTGGACCAGCAAAACCGATCAAAGCGTTAGGCTCAGCCAACACCACGTCGCCCAAGAAGGCAAAACTGGCCGACACCCCACCCATGGTAGGGTCGGTTAGAATCGAGATAAACGGCAATTTCTTATGGGTCAGTAGCTGTAAAGACGCACTGGTTTTGGTCATTTGCATCAAAGAGCTTAAGCCCTCTTGCATGCGCGCGCCGCCAGAAGCAGACACGCAGATAAAAGGCGCGTTCATTTCAACCGCAGCGCGCACGCCGCGAACAAACTTCTCACCCACGACAGAGCCCATAGAGCCACCGATGAATTTAAATTCAAAGGCCGCCACCACGGCAGGCTTGCCATAAATTGTGCCCTTCATCACCACCATTGCATCTTCTTCAGACGTCAGCTTACGCGCCGAACTTAAGCGATCTGGATATTTTTTAGCATCTTTAAACTTCAAAATATCCACAGGCTTCACGTTTTGACCAATTTCTTCTTGGCCAGCTTCGTCTAAAATTAAGGCAATGCGCGCACGCGCGCTTAAAGCATGATGGTGATCACACTTAGGGCACACCTGCAGGTTTTTCTCCAAATCAGTGGCGTATAAAACAGCGTCACACGATGGACATTTCACCCACAAACCTTCTGGCACACCCTTATTGCTACTGCCACCCATCTTAATTTTTGGCGGTAAAATCTTGTCTAACCAACTCAAAATAAACTCCTAAAAGGCCGTTTTAGCCCGTAATTGCGGTTTTAAATGTCTTCACCAGCGCCCCCACAGCCTCAGGCTCGTTGTTTGGGTTCGCTTCAATTTCTTCAATAAACCGACTGCCCACAATGATCGCATCGGCTACAGTGGCCAATTGCTGGGCGCTTTGGCGATCTTTAATGCCAAATCCAACCCCTATGGGCAAGTTTATGTCTTGACGTAAACACTCTATTTTACGCTGAACTTCGGCAATATCCAAGCTTGCCGATCCTGTCACGCCTTTTAGGGACACATAATACACAAAACCGCTGGCTTTTTGGGCAATGACGGCCAAGCGCGACTGCGGCGTGGTCGGTGCCACCAAGAAAATACAGTCTAGTCCAGCTGCAGCCAAAGCTGCATGCAGCGTATCAATCACTTCTGCAGGGCAATCGACGGTCAAGACACCATCCACACCAGCCGCAGCCGCCGCAGTGGCAAATTCAGTAAAACCTAAGGCCATAATCGGGTTTAAATACCCCATCAACACTACGGGCGTCTCCGCGTTGGTTTGGCGAAACTTTGCCACCAGCGCCATCACGTCCGTCAAGCTGACGTGATGTTGCAAAGCCCGTTCAGTGGCTCGCTGAATGGTCGGGCCATCGGCCATTGGGTCAGAAAAAGGCACCCCCAATTCAATGATGTCGGCGCCGTTATCGGCCATGCTGTGCATCATCGCCAAAGTCACGTCTAAATGTGGATCCCCTGCCGTAATGAACGGAATCATGGCTTTTTCACCCGCCAAGCGGGCAAACGTTGTTTTAATACGACTCATCAATATTCCCCTACAGTTCTAAACCAGAAGCAGTCGCTACGGTGTCAATGTCTTTGTCACCGCGCCCAGATAAATTCACCAAAATCACTTGATCTGGCGTCATTTTCGGTGCTTCTTTAATGGCCCAAGCCAAAGCATGGCTGCTTTCTAATGCAGGGATGATGCCTTCGGTGCGGCACAAGGTGTGAAAAGCGGCTAAGGCTTCATCGTCATTAATGCCGTGGTATTCGGCGCGACCTAAATCATGCAAATGACTGTGCTCTGGCCCAACGCCTGGATAGTCCAAGCCAGCGGAAATCGAATGAGTGCCTAACACTTGGCCGTGCTCATCCTGCATTAAATAGCTCTTAAAGCCATGCAGTACGCCCGGCGTGCCGGCGTTAATCGGTGCAGAATGCGAGGCGGTATCAATACCTAGCCCACCTGCTTCTACCCCCACCATACGTACATTCGGCACGTCGATATAAGGATGAAATAGGCCAATTGCGTTGGATCCACCGCCCACACAGGCCACAATTACGTCGGGCTGACGGTTCAGCATGGCCTGCATTTGCGCTTTAGCCTCAGTACCGATCACGGTTTGGAAATCCCGCACCAACATGGGGTATGGGTGAGGGCCTGCTGCTGTGCCCAGAATATAGAACGTGTCGTCCACATTGGTCACCCAGTCGCGCATGGCTTCGTTAAGCGCATCTTTCAGGGTTTTGGTGCCGCTTTCCACTGCGATGACTTTAGCGCCCAATAGCTTCATACGGTAGACGTTAGGAGCCTGACGCTTAACGTCTTCGGCACCCATGTACACCACGCATTCCATATTAAAACGTGCGGCAACGGTGGCGGTGGCCACGCCGTGCTGGCCCGCACCAGTCTCGGCAATCACCCGCTTTTTACCCATACGCTTAGCCAAAATGGCCTGACCGATGGTGTTGTTCACTTTGTGCGCACCCGTGTGGTTTAAGTCTTCGCGCTTTAAATAAATCTGCGCCCCGCCGAGCTGCTCGCTTAGGCGTTTGGCGTGATAAATCGGGCTAGGACGGCCAACATAATGGGCTAAATCTTGTTCGTACTCGGCCCAAAAGGCAGGGTCTTCTTTTGCTTTTAGGTATTCTTCTTTTAAAGCCTCTAAGGCCGGCATCAAGGTTTCGGCCACGTAAACGCCGCCATACTCACCAAACCATCCCGACGCATCGGGGAAATTATAATCCTGCACGTTTCGCTCCTCTGATAAATTTCGCCATTTTCTCTGGGCACTTCACGCCCTTTTCTCGCTCGACGCCGCTGGACACATCAACAGCCCTCGCCTGGGTCGCCAAAACAGCGCCCTCAATATTATGAACATTTAGGCCGCCCGACAAGACCCAAGGCACATTTAGTTTTTTTGGCAATAATGTCCAATCAAACGCTTGACCCGTTCCACCGAAGCTACCGTCAACGTGGGCATCAAATAATAGCGCCCGCGTATCCGGATAAGCTGCCATCGCCGCCTCTATCGTTGCCAGCCCATCAACCCGAATCGCTTTAATGTAGGCGCGTTGAAACTGCTGGCAGTAGGCCGGCGTTTCATCGCCGTGAAACTGCAACACGTCCAAGGGCACCGTCGCCAAAACGTCTTCAACAAACGCCTTATCGGCATTCACAAATAGCCCTACCGCCGTCACAAACGGGGGCAGCTGCGCCACAATCGCCTGCGCCTGAGCGGCGCTGACGTGGCGTGGGCTACCTGCATAGAACACAAAACCCAAGGCATCGGCGCCTAAATCACAGGCCAACAAAGCATCTTCTAAATTGGTGATGCCACAAATCTTAACCCGCATGGTTGCTTCCCCATAACCACGGCGCCCCGTTTGCACTCCAGGCCACGCCAAATTCGTCGGGATAGCGCACCTTGGTTAAATACAGCCCATCGGCCATAAAGGTAGGCGGCGCCTGCAAACGACTTTTTTGTTCAAAGATCAGCTTAAAATCCGCCACGCTCAGCCGTCCAGCACCGACGTACACCAAAGCACCGACGATATTACGCACCATATGGTGTAAAAACGCACTGGCGCTCACGTCAAAACAAATAAGGCCTTGATGCTGATAAACCTGTAAGTGATTCAGCTGTTTCACCGGTGATTTAGCCTGACACTCAGACGCGCGAAAGCTGGAAAAATCGTGTTCACCCAATAGAATGCTGGCGGCTTCTTGCATTTTTGCCACGTCTAGGGCGTAGTGGGTCCAGCCCACCAAACCCGCCAACACGGCGGGACGCGCCGGAGCGCTCAATAAAACGTAGCGATAGCTGCGCTCATAGGCATCAAATCGAGCATGAAAGGCATCGGCCACCACCTGAGCCTGCTGTACGCTGACGCCGCTGGGCAAATGGGCGTTCACGCCCCGTATCCATGCCGTCAACGGGCGCTCAACCGGTGCATCAAAGTGTACCACCTGCATTAAGGCATGCACACCTGTATCGGTACGCCCCGCCGCGATCACGCCCACGCTTTGGCCACAGACTTGGCCTAAGGCATACTCAAGCGCGGCTTGAACCGTTGGAATGCCTTCTTTTTGTCGCTGCCAGCCGTTAAACAAACGCCCGTTGTACTCCACCCCCAGTGCCACTCTTGCCAACGCCCTACTCCTTAACATGCCTCTGCTCCTTGCGGCTGATGCTGGCGAAACCCTCCGCCCTCAGCCCCACTGACCAGATTAAACTTGAACTTTTTACCCAAAGAAGGTACAAACTAATCTTATTGTACTTTATGAAGCCCGTCCGACCCATGAAAATATTTGCCGACTTTCTGGCCCTCATCCTTTTTTTCTTGACCTATTGGTATACCAAAGACGTTCGCCTAGCCACCGCAGTGGCCGTGGTCATTGGCGTCATCCAGGCGGGATACAGCTGGTTTAAGCATAAAAAATTGGAAACCATGCAGTGGATCAGCCTCGGTTTGATTGTGGTATTTGGCGGCGCCACCATTATTTTGAACAACCCGGTTTTTATTATGTGGAAGCCCAGCCTGCTGTTTTGGGCCATGGGCCTGTCGATTTTGATCAGCCATATGGTGGGTAAAAACGGCATTAAGCTCCTACTGGGCAAAGAGCTGTCTTTGCCCGACTTCGTGTGGAAAAACCTAGCCTATATTTGGACGGTATTCTTTTTGGTGATGGGCCTGATCAACATTGCCGTGGCCTATCAATTTAGCTTTGACCAATGGGTGACTTATAAAACATTTGGCTCTATGGGTTTAATGTTTGCGTTTTTTGTTGCACAATCTTTCTATCTGGCCAAATATTTACCAAAAACGTCTGAAAAATAACCATTTGATTGAATAATTTAAAAGAAACCATGCATAATACAGCGGTATTAATTGAACAAATCTTGAAAAAAGCACTCTCACCATTATATTTAGAAATCGTTGATGAGAGCCATTTACATATAGGCCACGCTGGCAACCACGGCGGCGGACATTATGCGGTGATTGTGGTCAGCGATGCCTTTAAAACAGCCAATCGTATCCAGAGACAGCGCATTGTCAATGAACCTTTGAGCGACCTTTTTAAAACCAACCAAATTCATGCATTGAGCATCAAAGCGCTCACTTCTGATGAATACTTTAGCTAAACCAAAGGACCATTATGAAAAAAACATTAATCAGCCTGACCCTAGCCGGTGCCTTATTTTCAGGCTCAGTATTGGCCGCCCCATTCGTGACCGTAAACGGTCAAGCCATCGATCAAAAAGTATTGGATGAGCAGGTTAAAGCCGTTAGCGCCCAAACCCAAGGTAACGTTAAAGATTCACCTGAACTACGTGAAAACTTAAAAATGCAGATCGTGGCCAACACGCTCATCATTCAAGAAGCCAAAAAATTAGGCTTAGATAAAACCCCAGAATACAAGCAAGTCTACGACAGCGTGATCGCTGACGCGAAAAAACAAGGCCTAGACAAAAAGCCTGAATACAAGCAAGACATCGAAAACATCAAAGAAGAGCTTTTGGTTCGCTCTTATATGGCCGACGTGTTGAAAAAGAACCCAGTGACCGATGCTGAAGTTAAAACCGTGTACGACACCATCGTGAAAAACCTAAGCGGCACTCAAGAAGTGAAGCTAAGCCAAATCATCACTGCGTCTGATGCCGATGCGAAAAAAGCCTTAACCCAATTAAACCAAGGCAAAAAATTTGCTGACGTGGCCAAAACCGCTTCAATTGACCCTGCGGCCAAAACCACTGGTGGCTTGATTGACACCTACACCAACTTAAAAGAGTTCCAACAATTCGCGCCTGAAATCTACACCGCGGTGAACCCTTTAAGCAAAAATGCCTACACCAAAAACCCTGTTAAATTAGGCGACAACTATGTGTTGTTCCAATTAAACGACAAACGCAAAACCGCCATTCCTAAGCTAGAGGAAGTAAAAGGCCCATTGACTGGTAATTTGCAAAAAGAAAAAATTGATGCTTCGGTACAAACCCTGTTTGAAAAAGCCAACATTAAATAAGCCTGACCATAACTGCCCTAACCGGGCTTGGCATTAATTAATCCAACAGCACATTCCTTTCAGCGTTTTTAACGACCAGAAAGCATGTGCTGTTTTGTGTGTCACCATTGAAGGACGACCCATGTTCCAAAAATTAATCGGCATCAGCGCCTTAGGCCTGATGATGGCGCAAGCGTACGCCGCCCCTACCGTTTCTGAAGCGCGCGTTGATGCGGCACTGGCCCAGTATTTGGCCATGGCCAAATTAAGCCAGGCTGATGAGCCTATTCCTCCAGCCCAAATCGCCGAATTCAAAAAACAGCTGCGCAACAATCTAAGCACGTCCGACGTACTGAAAGCGGAAGCCCTCAAGCAAGGTTTAGACCAAAAGCCTGCGGTTAAAATGCGTTACGAAAACGGCCTTGCCAACTTCTACGCCAATGCCTGGGTACGCGATGCAGCGGAGAAGATTACCATCAGCGAAGCCGAGCTGCGCCAAGCCTATCAACAGCAGTTTATCGAACGCAAGGTAGGCATTTTATCCTACCCTAGCGAAGCCGAAGCCAAGCAAGCCCTAACTTTATTGCGTAAGGGCCAATCGTTTGAAGCCTTAGCCAAAGCACAAAAACAGCCAGAGCCGAACGGCATGTGGCTGTCACAAAGCCACATGGCGCAGCTGCCCGAAACCATGAGCAACGTGATCAACAACCTACGCGCAGGCCAAGTCACCCATCAACCGCTGGCCGTTGAAGGCGAGTTTGTGCTGTTCAAAATCCATCGCGAACGCAGCATTGAAGGCAGCAAGCCGTATAAATTCATGAAGCCTGAACTGACTACCCAGCTACGCCAAGAAAAATTATTGAACGCCGTTGAAAAGGTTGCCCAATGAAGAAAACACTCATCACCCTCGCCCTCGGCGTCGCCCTTGCTGGCTCGGCCGTGACCTGGGCAACGCAAAGCAACACCACTGCCGCCCCGAACATCAGCGATGAGCGCGTGAGTCTGGCCTTAGACGAACAGCTACAGTCTTACGCCGCCCGTGGCCAAATGGTGCCCGAAGAAATGTTGCCCGAATTATTCCAACAGGTACGTGCCGACCTTTTGCAAAAAGAACTGATGATGCAGGCCGCCTTTAAGCAAGGCCTGAATGAAGACCCTCAGGTAAAGCTGGCGCTGGAAAATTTTGAATCAGAGTTTTACGCAGTTGAATTGCTGAACCAGTTTAAGCGCGACGCCACCGTGTCTATCGAAGAACTACAGGCCGCCCACAAAAACCTCAGCCGCGAAGTCATTTTCCAGCAGGTGCTGTTCCCTAGTGAAGCTTTGGCCAAACAGGCAGTGGCCGATCTTAAGGCAGGCAAAACCTTCGAAACCTTGCTGCAAGAGCAAAAGCAAACCAAACAGAGCGCCGACTGGCTTAAAGTCAGCAGCCTACCGGCCGTGATGAGCCAGATTACTGGCACCTTACAAAAAGGCCAAATTACTGAGGCGCCTATTAACCTTAGCAATCAATTCTTAGTGGTCAAGCTGGTCGACGAACGTCAAGACATGAGCTTGCCGCCATTTGAAGCGATTCAAGGCGCCATCGAGAACCGCATCAAAGAAGAAAAGGCTCAAGTACAGGTACAAGCGCTC
Source organism: Neisseriaceae bacterium CLB008 (assembly GCA_041228285.1). Lineage (NCBI taxonomy): Bacteria > Pseudomonadati > Pseudomonadota > Betaproteobacteria > Neisseriales > Neisseriaceae > Neisseriaceae bacterium CLB_ANTARCTIC_008. The sequence continues at coordinate 2,453,988 of CP166133.1, forward strand.
TTGAACGCCGCCAAATAAAGCCTAATCGGCTAACAAACCGCCCAGCGATGACTGCGGCGGTTTTTTTATGCCTGTGGCGCTAAAATAATGGCCAACAAGGCTTGATTTATACGCCTATAACCCCATATAAATAAACATGAAAACAACCTCTTTAGGAGAGAACCCCTATGCGTCCTGAAAAATTTACCGCAAAATTTCAGCAAGCTTTACAAGATGCTCAAAGCATGGCGCTGGCCCAAGACCATGGTTTCCTAGAAGCCAGCCACGTTTTGGCCGCCATGTTAGACGATGACGGCAGCAGCACCGCTGCCCTATTGGCCCAAGCGGGGGTCAGTGTCAATAAAATCCGCACCAGCTTAAACCACAGCCTCAACGCCCTACCCAAAGTCAGCGGCCAAGGCGGTGAACTCACGCCCTCGCGTGAATTGATTAATGTCTTAAACTTGACCGATAAGGCCGCTACCAAACGCGGTGACGACTATATTGCCAGCGAATTATTTGTCTTGGCCTTGGTGCAAGAAAATGGCGCCACCGGTAAGCTTTTAAAAGACGCCGGTGCCACCGAAGCCAAACTCAATCAGGCCATTGACGCGATTCGCGGCGGCCAAAGCGTAGACAGCGCCAACGCCGAAGATCAGCGTGAGGCTTTGAAAAAATACACCACTGACTTAACCGAGCGGGCACGCCAAGGCAAAATTGACCCAGTGATTGGGCGTGACGATGAAATTCGTCGAGCCATCCAAATTTTGCAACGCCGCACCAAAAACAACCCTGTGCTCATCGGCGAGCCTGGGGTGGGTAAAACCGCTATTGTGGAAGGCTTGGCCCAACGCATCGTGGACGGTGAAGTGCCCGAAAGTTTACGCCACAAACGCCTATTGGTTTTAGATTTGGCCGCGCTCATTGCCGGGGCCAAATACCGCGGCGAATTTGAAGAACGCCTCAAAGCGGTACTGAACGACTTAGCCAAAGACGACGGCAACACCCTCATCTTCATTGATGAGATCCACATGCTGGTCGGCGCGGGCAAAACCGACGGCGCCATGGATGCCGGTAATATGCTCAAACCTGCGTTAGCGCGCGGTGAGCTACATTGCTTGGGCGCCACGACTTTGGACGAATACCGTCAGTACATTGAAAAAGATGCGGCCTTAGAGCGTCGATTCCAAAAAGTCATGGTAAAAGAACCCACCGTTGAGGACACCATCGCTATTTTGCGTGGTTTGAAAGAGCGTTATGAGATCCACCACGGGGTAGACATTACCGACCCGGCCATTGTAGCCGCAGCCGAGCTGTCTAGCCGCTACATTACTGATCGCTTCTTGCCCGACAAGGCCATCGACCTAGTGGACGAAGCCGCTAGCTTGATTAAGATGGAAATCGAATCTAAGCCAGAAAGCATGGACAAGCTAGACCGACGCATCATACAGCTCAAAATTGAGCGTGAAGCCGTGCGCAAAGAGTCTGACGACGCCAGTAAAAAGCGCTTGGCGCTGATCGAGGAAGAAATCGACAGCCTCAGCAAGGAGTACGCCGACCTAGATGAAATCTGGAAGGCCGAAAAAGCCACGGCTCAAGGCAGCAAGGGCATTAAAGAAGCCATTGATCAGCTTAAAGTGAAAATGGCGGCTTTACAACGCGACGGTAAGTGGGAAGAAATGGCCAAGCTGCAATACAGCGAGCTGCCCGAATTAGAGGCACAGCTCAAAGCCGCTGAAAACAAGGCCCAAGATGAAGTACCGAACCAGCTGTTGCGTACCCAAGTAGGCTCGGAAGAGATCGCCGAAGTGGTCAGCCGCATGACTGGCATTCCGGTGTCGAGAATGATGGAAGGTGAACGGGCTAAATTACTGCGCATGGAAGAAGTATTACACCAGCGTGTAGTGGGCCAGGCAGAAGCCGTCCATGCCGTATCAGACGCCATTCGCCGTTCACGCTCAGGCTTGGGCGACCCTAACCGTCCTTACGGCAGCTTCTTGTTCCTTGGCCCTACCGGCGTGGGTAAAACTGAGCTGTGTAAAACCTTGGCCAACTTTATGTTTGACGGCGAAGACCATTTGATTCGGATCGACATGTCGGAATACATGGAGAAACATTCGATTGCTCGCTTGATCGGTGCGCCTCCTGGCTATGTCGGCTATGAAGAAGGGGGCTATTTAACCGAGCAAGTGCGTCGTAAGCCCTACAGCGTGATTTTGCTGGATGAGGTGGAAAAAGCCCACCCCGACGTGTTTAATATTTTGCTGCAAGTCTTGGATGATGGCCGCCTGACCGATGGACAAGGGCGCACCGTGGACTTCAAGAACACGGTGATTGTGATGACGTCCAATATTGGCAGTCAGCAAATCCAAAGCATGGACAATAGCGACTACGGCGCCATGAAGGCCGCCGTGATGGAAGAGGTGAAGGCCCATTTCAGGCCAGAACTGATCAACCGTATCGATGAGGTCGTGGTGTTCCACGGTTTGGATCAAGCCAATATTCGCGCCATTGCCTCCATCCAGCTGCAAAAACTGGAGCAACGTTTGGCCCATATGGATCTGCATTTACAGATCGATGCCGACGCTTTAGATGAATTAGCCAAAGCAGGCTTCGACCCGGTTTATGGCGCACGGCCACTGAAACGTGCCATCCAAAGCGAAATTGAAAACCCATTGGCCAAAGCCTTATTGGCTGGCCAATATGGTCCGAACGCAACCATCAGCATCACGGTAAAAGACGGCCAGATTGCGTTTGCTTAAGTTATTTTGACCGCTCAACGGGCACCGTTCATTCGGGGCCCGTTTTTTTATGCCTGTCATCACCCAGCTCTTTCTTGCATGGCGCTCACCCTCAGGGCCGATTTATTCAATTGTCCCCACCCACATCATGACACACTATGTAAAATACATAATAAAACACCTTCGTCCACGCCAAGGAGCCACTCATGTCTGTTACTGATCACACCGGTACCTCAACGCAGCCAACCGAACCAACTCGTCGTCGTGCTTTAAAAACCATGATGGGGGGCGTGGCCGCTGCGGGCCTGTTTCACCACAAAGTCATGGCTGCATCCGCCCCGACCGCCGGCGCCCCAGCCTATCCTAACCTAAGCTTAAACGGCAGTACCCAACTCATTGAGTTACCCGCTTGGCAACTCTCCGCCCTCATCCACAGCAAGCAGGTCTCATGTGTAGAGGTCATGCAGGCCTACTTAACCCAAATTGAACGCGTTAACCCCAGCGTTAATGCCATTGTCGCTCTGCAATCGCGCCGATCCTGCCTACAGCAAGCCCGAGAAAAAGACCAAGCCCTGAGCCGAGGCCAAGACCAAGGCTGGCTGCATGGGTTTCCACAGGCGGTTAAAGACCTAGAAGCCACCCAGGGCATCCCGACCACATTAGGCTCGCCTCTTTATCGGGATTGGATACCCAAGCATGACAGCCTGATGGTACAGTCTGGTGCCATCATCATTGGCAAAACCAACACGCCAGAGTTTGGCTTTGGCTCACACACCTACAATCCCATTTACGGCGCCACGGGCAATCCCTACGACCCTAGCAAATCAGCTGGTGGCAGCAGTGGCGGTGCCGCCTGCGCCTTAGCCATGCGTATGCAGGCTGTAGCCGATGGCAGTGACTTCATGGGCTCCTTACGTAATCCCGCTGGCTGGTGTAACGTCTACGGCTTCAGGCCCTCTTGGGGACGTGTGCCCTTAACGGGCGAAGAATTGTTTATCAACGAATTTGGCACTCAAGGCCCCATGGCACGCTCAGTGCCTGATTTGGCTTTATTACTCAGCACTCAATCAGGTTATACAGCTGCGGTGCCGGCTTCCCTACCAGATGAGCCTCGTCTCAAAGGCCTAACGCCCGCTAATGTTCACAGCCACCTACACGTTAATCAAGCCGGCAAACGCATGGCTTGGCTGGCCGACTGGGATGGCCATCTGCCCATGAGCGCAGACGTTTTGCCTGTGTGCCAACAAGCCTTAACGGCCTTAAGCACCCTAGGCTTAAGCATTGAGCCCATCAACGCCCCCATGGATGGCGAAACCCTGTGGCGCGACTGTTGGCTCCCCCACCGCCATTTTGCCGCCAGCGGCCTAAAGGCGGCTTACGAAGACCCCAAAAAAAGAGGTTTACTCAAACCAGAAGCCCAGTTTGAATACGCCGGATCGCTGCGTTATAGTGGCGCCGATCTATACGCCGCCAGCGTCTTACGTAGCCAATGGTATGGCACGGTCCAAAAGCTGTTCGAACAGTTCGATTATTTAGTGGTGCCCACGGCCCAATGTTATCCCTTCGATAAAACCGAACACTGGCCCCGCAGCATCGCTGGTCAAGCGATGGATACCTATCACCGCTGGATGGAAGTGGTCACACCGTGGACGCTGTGCGGCAGCCCTGTTGTGGCCATGCCGGCAGGCTTCAATCAGCAAGGTCTCCCCATGGGCATTCAAGTCATTGCTAAGCCAAGGCACGACTTTGAACTCTTGCAGCTGGCCTATGCCTACGAACAGGCTCATCCTCTGGTGAGCCAAAACCCACCGCCGTTGGCATTATCTGCTTAAACCATGAGCCTTGTGCGCCGCTCCCCTTATAACGACATAGATGTTATGAGGGAGCGGCGCTTGTTTTGCTCGATTAAGCAAGGTAAGCTCAAGCCTCATATCCTATGACGTTTAAGCCATGTCCCCAACCACCGACCATCGTAGTCCCGTCTTACCCTTGCTGTTGAGCATGGTGATTTTCATGCAAATGCTGGACACCACCATTTTAAACACAGCCCTGCCCGCCATTGCCCGCGACCTGAATGAGTCGCCGTTGAACATGCAGGCCACCATCATCAGCTATGCGCTCACGCTAGCGCTGTGCATCCCCATCAGCGGCTATTTAGCCGACCGCATGGGCACCAAAAAAATATTCTTGTGGGCCATTGGCCTATTCAGCCTAGGATCGTTGCTGTGTGCCTTAGCGCCCAGCCTCAATTTATTGGTCGCCGCGCGCATCATTCAGGGCATAGGCGGCGCCATGCTGACGCCGGTGGCGCGGCTGGCGCTGATTCGAACCTATCCTAAATCTGAACTATTGGGGGTGTTAAACTACGCCATTATGCCAGCGCTATTGGGGCCCATTTTAGGCCCCCTCATGGGCGGTTATCTGGTGGAGCTGGCTAGCTGGCACTGGATTTTCTTAATGAATCTACCCATAGGCCTACTCAGCCTCATCCTCGGCAGCCGCTACATGCCCGATTTTAAACAGCCCAACGCCACCTTCGACAGCCGTGGCTTCCTCTGGTTTGCCAGCGCCGCCGTCGCCCTGACCTTAGGTCTAGAACGCCTCACCCAAGGTCCTGGTAACCTGTACGCATGGGCCATCATTGTGGCCAGCATCGGCCTCTTATGGGGCTATCGCCGCCACGCCCAAAAACGCCCGCTGGCCCTCTTCCCCCTCCACCTCTTTCAGGTGCGTACCTATCGCATTGGCCTCTATGGCAATCTGGCCGCCCGCTTAGGCATCAGCGCACTGCCCTTCCTCTTGCCGCTCTTTTTACAGGTTGCCTCAGGCTACACCCCCTCCCAATCTGGCTGGCTACTGGTGCCCATGGCGGTGGCAGGCATTTTGATGAAGCCGTGGATTAAAAAACTCATGTATGCCTATGGCTATCGCCACATCCTCATTTTCAACACTTGCTTACTCAGCGCCCTCATCATCATCCTCGGCTTCAGCGCCACTATGCTGTCGGTGTGGGGCTTTATCCTGCTGCTGTTCGTTTTAGGCATGGGCAACTCGGTACAGTTTAGCGCCATGAACACCCTCACCCTAGCCAAGCTACGCAGCCATCAAACCAGCAGCGGCAACAGCCTGATGGCAGCGAATCAACAGCTGGCCATCAGCATCGGCATTGCCCTGAGCGCCATGATGCTCAGCCTGTTCCAACAGCTGCCTTGGTTGGCTGATGCTTCCGTAGCACGCGCCTTTCAGGCCACGTTTGTCGCCATTGGCCTAATCACCCTGGCCACCACCTTGATTTTCATCCGACTGCACCCCAAAGACGGTGATGGCTTGGCCAATCGCCGCCGCTAAGGCCCTCAGCCAACCACCGCCTGCGGTGGTTTTTTTATGGCGCTTACCTCATAAGCAGATTTAATAACTGATAGAACAGTTCTGATCTAGGTCATTCCGAACGCATCGCACATACTCAAAATAAACCCTTAACATAAACCCTAAAGGGCACCAGAGAAAAGGAATCATAGATGAGAACGCAGGTAGCCATTATTGGTGCAGGGCCCGCCGGCCTATTGCTGGGCCAGCTCTTAACCAAAGCGGGCATTGACAATGTGATTTTAGAAAGACAAAGCGGTGAATACGTCTTAGGGCGCATCCGTGCCGGCGTATTAGAAAGCGTCACGGTTGATGGTTTAGAGCGCGCTGGCGTGGCCACGCGCTTACACCAAGAAGGCATAGTGCATGAGGGTATTGAGCTGGTTTATCGCGGCCAGCAGCACCGCATCAATTTTAAAGAACTCATTGATCGTTCCGTCATCGTTTATGGCCAAACTGAAGTCACCCGCGACCTCATGGCCGCGCGCCAAGCCAGCGGTGCCCCCATTTATTACGAGGCCGATCACGTAGCGCTGCATGATTTTGACGGGGCTTCACCCTATGTGACGTTTAGTCACCAAGGAGAAGCACAGCGCCTAGACTGTGATTTTATTGCCGGTTGTGATGGCTTTCATGGCGTGTGTCGGCAAAGCATGCCGGCCAAGATCCAAAAAATATTTGAGCGCGTCTATCCATTTGGCTGGCTCGGCCTTTTGGCCGACACCAAGCCTGTGGCAGAAGAATTGATTTACACCCACCATGAGCGTGGCTTCGCCCTATGCAGCCAACGCTCGGCTCAGCGCAGCCGTTATTATCTACAGGTGCCCTTAACCGAAAAAGTCAGCGACTGGTCGGATGAACGTTTTTGGGACGAGCTTAGCCAACGGCTATACCCTGAAGCCGCTGCTCGTTTAGAAACGGGGCCCAGCATTGAAAAAAGCATTGCGCCCTTACGTAGCTTTGTCGCCGAACCGTTACGCCACGGCCGCCTGTTTCTGGCCGGTGATGCGGCCCACATCGTGCCGCCTACCGGAGCCAAAGGCTTAAACCTGGCCGCCAGCGACGTTTTGTATTTAGCCGATGCCTTCAGCAGCTATTATTTAGAACGCAGCGAACACGGCATTGATGGCTATTCAGCACGCTGCCTCAAACGCATTTGGGGCGGTGAGCGCTTTTCTTGGTGGATGACCACGCTGCTGCATCGCTTTGACGACGACGATGCCTTCACCGAAAAAATGCAGACCGCCGAATTTCAGCAACTGATTCAGTCGGAACACGCCGCCCGCGTTTTGGCCGAAAACTACGTGGGTCTGCCCTATTAAAACCCTAGGCCCACTCACCGATTAAATCCGCACCAAACCAATCGGCCAACTCAGGCCCAGCCAAACCGAGGCTGATGCCCACGGTCAGCTTAGCCCAGGCAGCCTCTAGCGTCAGCGCCCCGCCCGCTTGTGCACCAGCGGCGCTTAAGGCCGAACCTTGGGCGTAAATCGGCGCCACGAGGCCGCGGTTCACCTGGCTGACATTGACCAGCACCCCACCGCCATCGGTATAGGCCTGAATGGCGGCAATAAACTCAGCCGTACTGGGGCCATTGCCGTTGCCATAGCTCAACAAAACGGCAGCCTGAGGTTTTACCTGCTCTAGACTTGCCCCGATGTAGACGCTGTTTACGCCAGGGGTCAGCACATAGGTCGCCACACTGGCCGCTGTCTGTAGACTCAAGCCCAAATTCAGCGGCCCAAAGCCCGAGGCCCGCGCAGCCGACTCATGCAGCCGCCAGCGCCCATTTTGATACCTGCCTAAGGCTGGCTGACTTGGACTGGTGAAGGCATGAACATCCACGGCATCGGTTTTTTTCACTGCCGCACCCGACAGCAATAAGCCATCAAACACTAATGCCACGCCATTCAACTCAGGCAAGACCATCGCCGCCAAGGCTTGCCACAGGTTACCCGGCGCATCGCTCGCCTCGGCCAATAAAGGCTTTTGTGAGCCGGTTAACACCACAGACTTGTCCGCGCCGGCCAAAGCAAACGCCAACATCGACGCCGTATAGGCCATGGTGTCGGTGCCGTGAATCACCAAGAAGCCCGCATAGTCGTGCCAATGCTGCTGAATTTTGGCCAGCAACGCCGCCATGTCGGCCAGCGTGATGGCGGAAGAATCAATCAGAGGATCAAACGCATAAAAATCAATGGGCAGGCCTTCGCCATATTCGGCTAAAGCCTGACGTACCGTCTCTAAGTTAGGCACTAGGCCCGCGGCACTGGCGACCATGCCGATGGTGCCGCCACAATACAATACAAGATAACGCTCAGAGGAATGTTGCATCGTCCATCCTTTAAAATACGCAATGTGCGAGCCGATGGTAGAGAAAAGAAAGCGTTGTGTCTATGCCTTGGGCTTGTTAAAATGTGCGCTCTGGCTTAGGACACCGTCCTTGTGCTGGTTCTTTTTCATCATCTAGGCACTGGATTCATCTGGTGGCTTAAGCTGAGGACCTTATGCTTTATCTATGGCTAATCGCCTATGTGGCCGCCGTTCTGTTGGCCAACGTCTTTTTAGACACTTTTATTCCCCTGCCGTGGTTTGGCTTATTGAGCCTAGGCACCGTCTTTTTTGCCGCCGTGTTTACCTTACGCGATCGCCTCCATCAATATGGCCTACGCCCAGTTTTGATCGCCATCGCGCTGGCACTGCTGGTCAACACGGCTTACAGCCATTATTTTGCTACGCCCACTCGATTTCTGATTGCCTCGTTTGCCGCCATCCTCATTGGCGAGATCGCCGCCACGATGGCATTTCAAAAGCTCAAAAACCGTACTTGGGCCATTAAAGCCTTGTGCAGCAACGCCGTAGGCGTGCCTTTAGACAGTACCGCCTTTACGCTTTTGGCCTTTGCCGGCGTGCTTGCCCCCAACATCATGGTGCAGATCGTGTTTGCCGACGTGGTCGCCAAATTCAGCATTGCCGCTCTATTGGTCTGGCAACCCCGCCGCCGAGCCGCTTCTTTATTACATAAATTCAAGAAAGCCTAATATGACCCCCACCGACCATACCTTTCTACCCAATGGGCCGAACGACTATTATTCGCCCCACCACGGCCAGCCCTTAAAAACCATTGCCAACCCGAACATTCACATGCTGAGTGAACAAACCCATATCGTGACTCTGCCCGAACTCTGCCCCGCCAGCCACAACCCCAGCCCTGGCTCCACCATGAGCATCCGCTATCAGGCCAACGACCGATTTTTAGAACTGTTTGCCCTAGAAGCCTATTTTAAAGGCTATATCGGCCACCCCATCGTACGCGACATCGAATACCTCACTCAAGAAGTGGCCAAAGACTGTGCCCAAGCGCTAGGCTTGAGCGTTACCGTCACCGCCCACATTCATCTGGCTGGGCTGGCACAGCAGCAAATCCTCACCACCACCGCGCCCAAGCCCTAATCTGTGATGCAGGCAAACAAAAAGGCAGAGCCAAGCTCTGCCTTTAATTGCGATCGATATATTTAAGTCTGACACACTAAGCAAGCATAAAACGGCCGACCATTGAGCGTCGTTTTACTGATCATGGCGCCACACCGTTCGCACGGCTCGCCGCCACGATGAAACACCTTAAAACGAAACAGCGCCCCATGATGGCGGCTTTCATCCACCGTCCCCCTGGTTGCATAGGATAAACGCGGCACTGATAACAGTGCCTCGGCCAATGCTTGCAACCCTTCAGGCGCTAAATCTTGCGGCCGATGCGTGGGCGCTAACTCGGCCGCCCACAAAATCTCAGCGCGTAAATAATTGCCCAAACCGGCTAAAAAGCCTTGATTCAACAATAAGCCACCCAGCTGACGTCGACAGAATTGAGGACTCAATAATCGTTCGATTACCGTGGCCACGTTAAGACCCATGTCTAACACATCAGGACCGAGCCGCTGTAAAAAGGGGTGCTGGCGGATTTCTTCACTTGGCCCAACGGTAATGTCCGAAGCGCTGTAGAGCAAGATGGCCTGCTGCACCGTTTCCAAAACCACCCGTAAATCTCGCTTGGTGTCAGGGCGCACGCCAGCAGCCACAACCTGCCACACGCCGTACAGCTGATTGTGGCTATACATGCTTAAATGATTGCTAAAGTGGATGAGTAAGGCCTTGCCTCTGGGCTCAATGGCCACGATGCGCTCACCCGTTAGCGCTGCTTCATAGTGCTTTAGCTGATCAAAGGCAAACCATACCGTCACCAACGGCTGCTGCAACACTGCCGCCGCCAAGGCATCGGCAGCACGACGAATCTCTGGCCCTTCCGGCATGACAAGGTCTCCTGATGCCCACGCTCATTAAACCGCTATATTAACATGATGTGGTTTAAACCATCGCGGCCCAAATCAACCATCAGATCTTGACCCCTACGGATAAAATCACGCCCAGGTCTTGCCTAAAAGACCTATTTTCCTTATACTCTCGGCCTATAGAAGGGTGGCCGAGTGGTTGAAGGCGCACGCCTGGAAAGCGTGTATACGTTTATAGCGTATCGAGGGTTCGAATCCCTTTCCTTCTGCCAAATACCAAGCGGAACCTATTGATTTTAAAATAGGTTCCGCTTTTTCATAATCCTCAGTATGCTATCACTTCTCGTTGCAACCACTCGAGATCTGCAACGTTTATCCCAAGCATTTTAATAAATGCTCTATCATATCCCTCCAACCCAACAATATTTCACATTAAAAACTTAATATATAAAATACTTAATTAAACGCACACTTAGAATAAGATAGGCTAAGCATATTACACCCCCTTCATTATCATCATAATTTTCTCACCAACGTTTCATTAAAACTAAAACATTTAGGTGTTCTATTTACTAAACAAATTAAGTAGTATTATTTTCTTAAAAATTAATATTAGATCCAATAGTTAATTATAAAAAAAGCTATTACCGCTCAATAACCTATACGAACAACTTTCTCAGTACCATCTTTCAAGTGCATTAAAGAGAAATCCTGAAATAATGCTGGAGCATCTTTTGATACAATTTTATAAAAGGCAGCAGCAACAGCACGCATTTCATGATCACCATCTATTAATCCTCTTTTATCTAAAAAGTGCCTTATTGCTCTTGCATTGGCCGTAAGAACAATCTTCGTTTCAGTCGCATTCGGTAAAATGGATCTTGATATCGTTCGAACAAGACGAGTTGCCTCTTTAAAACTTAACCCATTTTCCTCAGCAACTTGGTTAACTTCCTTAGAGCTTAAGTCTTTATAAATACGAACCCCTGCCTCAATATGATTAACCCATTCGGCATAAATATTAGATTCTTTATTTAAACCTTGGGGAGCTATATATTTTGCATCTGATTCATCATGGTATTGCTGAGATAGCTGACTATAAGAGAAACCAACTCGATGGCGTACTAATTGATGTGTAAAAGCCCTAGAGACTCCTGTTAATAAAAAAGTCCAGCTAACATGTTCAAGAACGCTGTCATGACCCTGGTTAATCAAATTAAGTATATACTCTTGATTAGTTCTAGGTGACTGCAACCCAATTCCAAATGACATGTAACACACTCTCCCTGAAATTTCTATTAGTTCTTCCGCTGCAGAGGCATTCTTCGTTCTATTCCAAACTAAGCCTTCATCCCTTAGAAACTCTAAAAATTCATCCAATTCAAAATTAGGTCTAGAGATACATCTAACTTTCATTTCAGATAATTTAATCATATTTACTCCATATTCTTTTTAGTCTTCACTTCTTTACTGACTTCTATATGAGCTTTTAACTCACTACTACGTCGTAACTCGCCAATCTGTTTTTTATATTCTTCAACAGTATTTCTAAGTTTATTTACTTCTTCTAACTCATGTACGTGCATATCATAAAATTTATCATATTTGACTAAAATAACCGGTATAACTACAGAAACAAGAGTCAGAAAGAACCCAATTAGAACTATAATAACCCCCATTTGTTTAGCTAAATAATTCCTTATCAACTTAGGTATACGTTCCTTAAGCCCTGCAAAATCCGTTCCTATCTGTTCCAACTGTTTTTTATTTACAGGTACCTCATAATCAATTATTTTATTACTATATTCATTACATTTTTTTGTTGTATTAAATAAAAGTAAAGTAGCAACCTTATCACCTTCATTAAAAACATGTTCACAACACCCCATATTGACAAGATAAATCGTAATCTTCCCTTCAAAACCAGGATCTATATGACCGGGATTAGTCATTAAAATACCAAATTTTGATAAGCTATTTGGCGGAAACACTATGCCAGCGATACTACAATCTAATTTCATAACTTCACGAACTTCTATAATTAGAGTTTCACCTGGCTTCATTCGATGATAAGTAACACCGTTGTCATTTCTAAATGAATAAATTCGATTAATTGTTAGATCAATTGACGCTTCTTGTATTTGTTTATTATCTGAAGCTAAGAAAGCCTTCAATGTTTTTCTATCAAACACTCTTCCATTATGTACATTATCCAGCAAGTCCTGATTTGAAATCATAAAATATTAAACCCTTATATATAATAAACTTCTTTCCACAGAAGCTATTTGAATTACAAATCAATGAATTAAATTTTTAAGAAATAGTCAATAGTTTTAGTTTTAGGGGTAGAAATATAACAAACTCTCTGCCCTTGTTTTCTAATTGCACTAACTTCCTCTCTAACCCTCCCATAACATCGTCAATACGTTGACTGCTCTGCTCAAAAAAACTTGCCTTAGACAATCAAAAATTTCAGCCTCTGAGTCATACGAAAGACACTAAGCTCTACCATCCCACGCTCAGCCTCATTAACGATTTTCAAGCTTTCTGCCGCTTGCTCTTTAGTCACCCACAACAAATACGCTGATGCGCTATAGATTTTCCTACCTTTATTCTCACCGCTTTAATATCAATTTCCATACACACCTCTTAGTTAATCTAGATGGTTCCCTATAAAACTGTTGACTTGAATATACTCATGGGTTAACAATAGTTATAAAAAGACTAACTTTAGTTTATTTAAATTACAAAACAAATACTTAAAATTAAACTAAATACTCAAAAAGTTCCTTCAAATCTTTTACTGATACCTACACTATGCCATTATTTTTTAATGTATAACGATAGGGTTAATATAATCGGGGAAATTTCATCTGGAAAATCTTATTGATGGAGTAAGTGTTATTATGGGTAAATCGTCGGCTTAAAGAAAGTAAAATAGGACGATTACGTTAAGCTATGGCCTACTCAATCGTACAGTATCTCACCAGTCACAGCTAATAACTGAATATAAAGTTGATTTTGAATACTATGTCACTTGGGTTAATAAGAAGATTAATCACAAATAGCTTTTAGATTGTCCTATATTTATTGGCGAAACCTTAAGCAGCCATCTCTTATTCCAGACAGCCCTTCGCTCTGGCGTTTTTTGCATGCTGACGCATGAACATCTGGTGGTGTTGCCCTCAATACGTCCCTTAAGCCAACAAAAAGGCCCACTCTCATAGGAGTGAGCCTTTAACCATAGCCCAGTAGCCGTTGATGCCTTACTTATAGTTAATCCGGTAAATCAGGCTGGCGTTAAAGGGACCGACCTTGACGTCTCGTCCTGGAATTTTGCTCAGTTTCGCCTCAAACGTTTTATCGGCGAAGCTGTTGCCAGAGAACGTGGCAAATGGATAATACTTACCAAAATCCACCCGCTTACCTTGATCATAAATCCCGATCTGTAAACCGTTATTTAAATCTAAATATTGATTATTCACCGTGCCTATTTTAGGGTCTAGGCGCAAATCGATACTAAACGTATCTGCGCAGCCACGCCGTACCGCCCTGAGCGTAAAATTACGCTTCAATTCGCTGCTGTTGCTGAAACTGCCCAGCTGTTGTGAACCAAAATCGACGTCTTGATTTTCGGGCAGCACCGACACGTCGGCGCCACAGGCCAAAAATTTAATATTACGCAAATTGGTTAAGTCATAGCGCAAGTTAGTGCCCTGTACCGAGTTCACGCCCAATACCCCGTCAAACTGAAACACTTGGAACACGTTTGGCCCAGTATAGTTACCTGAAATAGGTCGCTCAATATTATTCGGCAGAATCGTGGTTTTTAAGTACAGCCGAAAAGCCACCGGTACATTAATCCAGGTCGGGCCCTGAGACGCGATGCGATATACGGTATAGCCAGTATCAAAGCGAGCCGATGGATTGTCTAAATCCCGCTGTACAGGGCTGATAACCTCTAGACCGAATGCCAAGCCAGAAGCAGGGTCTAGGTTAGGGCCGCGTGGGTTAAAGTAAAAATAAACGTTTTCATACACCACGTTGTTCTGCACCCGACCACAGTGAGCCGTCACATTAATCACTTCAGATTCCCACACTTTTGTGCCAATAGGCGTATCAGCTGGAATCGCCAAAGGCGTAATGGCAATTTGTTCCAGCGCATTTTGGGCACCTGACGTGGCCCCATTTTTATAACAGTCTAGCGCCCAAGCGGCAGGGGAAAAACCGAATAAAAGCGCCAGTAACAGAAGGCCATATTGTTTTAAATAATGCATCATGTTCTTTCCTATTTAGGCATCAACAATTGACAGGGGGCTTGCCCACAATCATAAGTAAGCGGCCGCGCACCACCAAAATCATCCATATAGCGCAAATGAATGTTTGGATTCAGGCTCATACTGGGCGCGGTATAGGTTGCGGATGAATAAGGTTTCACCACCAACTCTGAAAAATCAGTAAATGAATCGTCTTCGGCTTCTCCCAGCGCCGCAATCACAATGTGATAAGCGGTCGGGTTCTCAAACGTCAGCGTTGATCCTGCCGCCCGAATGACCATTTGCGCTTGCCAAGGCATTTTGGCTGGTTTAGGCATGCCTTTAGGACGATAAAACAGCTTTAAACGCGATTGAAACGCGATTTGCAACACATTGTCTTTATCACTCTTGGGCGGCACTTCCAGCACGTTAAAATAAAATAGCGATTCTCTGTCTTGAGCTAAATCCTGCGCTTGACCCACCATGGCCACCTGCAGCAGCGTTTTGGCATTGGGTTCAATACGCTGTAGCGGCGGTAGCGCCAATAATGGCCCATTCATTTTTTCTCCATCCTCAGTTTCAACCCAAGACTGGAGTAAATAAGGCTTATTTTGACTGTTGATGGCCATAATGCTCACGCCGCGCTCATCGCCTTCAAGAATCAAGCGAGTGCGGTCTAAGTTGACCGAAGCGGTGGCCGGCAAAATGGCTAGCCACGCCAGCAAGGCGCCCAATACCAAAAATAGTTTACTCATGCCCATGCCTGACTGCTGATCTGTAGCCTTACCATACGCCATCCTATAAATAACTTAATCTAACATTAACAATCGCGCTGTACGCCCCTGCTTTAAGCCCCGCAGCGGTCGACTCAAGATCGGCATAGAACGACAGCGTATTCTGGCCTGGGTTCAGTACATAAGCTTTATTCGGCTCATTCACATTCAACGATCGGCCTGCCTCATCACTAAAATGCACGCCCACGCCTGCTGCATCACCGTAAACCTTCAACAGCTTTTGATTATGCGCGTCTGGCTCACCGACTAGCGTCAGCACCACAGCCGACTGCCCGTTTAAATACCAATCGGTATTCACGCCCTGAGCCTGAGTGGCCAACGCCTGGATGCGCTGTTTTTCCGGTATCTGGTCGTAAGCACCAATCAGGCAGCCGCTGAAATGTAATTGAAACGGCACCTTAGCGCTGCGTTTACCCACTTTCATCATGTCTTTCGCACTGACGGGGGCCAGCTCCACGCTTTGAGTGGGCGTCTGCATGCGCATGCTACAGGTACTGCCCAACAGCACGCCTTGGATGCGAATTTCACCCATGGTGCCCACAATCACATCATTGGGTAGAGAAGCGGCACTGGTCAAACCAGCCCACAATAAACCAGCGAACACACAGCATAATTTACGCATAGTCATTCCTTATTAATCGGTCTAATTGGTTTGGTCGTCATCGACCTTAGCCACACACTGCTCGCTACCATCGCACACGAACTTAAGCTCAGGATGGCCGCCATAGTCATTGATGTAGCTGAGGACAAATGAGCTTGGTGCTGCACTGCGTAACTGAATCTGTTCAGTAGAGAACGGCGCCATCATCGTGCCAGAGAACCCTGCCAATTCTTTCCCGCCCCGAGCGCGATAATCGCTGGCCAAACCGGTCATGACAATATGAAAAGCGGTAGGGTTTTCAACCGTCAGCTGATTGCCTGACTTTTTAAACGTCACTCGCTGCTGCCAAACCACGCTTTTATCCAGCACAATGCTTTGAGGACGGTAAAACAGCTTCACCTTTGTGTGTAAAGCCAATTGCAACACGTTGGGCTGATCGCTTTTAGGCGGGATTTCCCGAACGTTAAAGTAAAATAGGCTCTCACGATCCTGTGGTAATGCATTCACTTCAGGCGTAGCGGTCACGCGCACCACGCTTTTACTGCCTGGCTCTAAGCGCTGTAGCGGCGGTAAAGCCACTAAAGGCGCCGTGATTTTTTGGCCCTGAGCATTCTCAAGCCATGACTGAGCCAGAAACGGCAATTCTTTATTGTCATTACTTAAATTAAGGCTCACCGACTTCATGTCGCCTTCGTAAATCACGCGGGTACGGTCAATCGTCACGGCGGCTTGCGCCCACTGTGGTAAGGTTAAGAGCAGAAGCGCAGAAGCGCCTAAATATTGCCAAATTTTTTGCATTTTTATTCCTCGGTCAGTTACTGACAGGTTAAGGTAGTGTTAGTAAAGGTCACAGACGCCACTGGCACCGTAATTTGACACTGTTGCTCGCCAGCCCACACCACATTAAGCTGCTCGCCCTCTTCCACCCCAGACAAATAAGCCAACCCAGCCTCGCCCACAATGGCAATGTTTCGACCGCCTTCATTCGTCACCACGGCACCAAATGGAGGAACGGTTTGCCCATCATTCAGCTGAACCGTGGCCAGTAATTTTTGCCCTTTGACGACGGCCATTTTGCGATAGCCAATGGCGCCCTCGGTCAACGTGCCTTCGACTACTGCGCCGG
The DNA here is from genome assembly GCA_041228285.1 of Neisseriaceae bacterium CLB008. Classification (NCBI taxonomy): domain Bacteria; kingdom Pseudomonadati; phylum Pseudomonadota; class Betaproteobacteria; order Neisseriales; family Neisseriaceae; species Neisseriaceae bacterium CLB_ANTARCTIC_008. The sequence continues at coordinate 2,471,137 of CP166133.1, forward strand.
GTGCATCCACATCATCAGCCAGACGGTTAATGTCCACTTGGGTGACGCTGTCGGTGTAGCTGACGATGTTTGGGATCACCGCTTTGCCGAACATATTGGTTCGAACGCTGCTGTTACTGATGGGCACGCCGCTGACCTTACCTGTATCGACTAAAACGCGGGTACCGCCGTTGACGCCACTGGGGTGCAGCGCAACACCTTTTAAAGTAGCGGTAATGCCGCCACGAATTTCTAGACCCACGCTTTGGTAACCCTTATCTTGCCAATCGGCATTCAAACCAATCGTGGCCAAACTGGTGTCACGGTTATAATAAGCACGTACATTAGGATTGTTGTCTGAGTTCACGCCCGCAGCCAACTGCCATGAGCTATGATCACGACCGCCGCTGAGCGTGGCGCTGTGGTTTAACTTACCATCGTTGCTCTGAAGGCTATAACCCACATTCATACGCTGAGGCGTATCTAATGGCACCGACAGATTGAGCATGAAGCCTTTAAACGTATCGTCATATTGCTTGGTTTGGTAAGCATTCATGCTGACCGACACGTTTTTAACCCCACCGATGTCAAACAGCTTACTGGCCGACAGACTGATGCGGTCACGGTCGTCATCGTTCCAATAGGTTTGCTTGGTTAAGCTGAGGTAAGCTGTAATGGCTTTTTTACGGTCCATCGGCCAAAAGGTTTTACTGGCGGTTAAGGTATACAGCTCTTTATCGCGTCGAAAAGCATCACGCTCACTGTTATAGGCATCCAAGAATTGCGACACCGTCATAAACTGACGCTGCGAGAAGCGATAGCCGGCAAACGTAATCTGACCATGCAGCTCGTCAAAACGCTTCGCATAGTTCAAACGAAACGAATGGCCGCTGATCGACTCACCGCCTGGCAGCTTGGCTGTCGAACGCGTCACGTCGGCAGATAAAGCCCCCAAAACCTTTAGGTCACGCCCGATGCCCATGGCCACAGCTTGGTAGTCCTGGCTGGCCACAGCGCCGCCAAACAAAGACCAGCTGTTGCTCACCCCCCAAGAAAAATCACCGGTGGCGATCATCGGCCCTTCAATATGGTGATCCATATTCGAAGGACGACCGACCGACACGTTATAGCGCAGCTGCCCAGGCCGAGTCAGATAGGGCACGCTGGCGGTACCAATTTCAAAGGTTTCGATGCGACCATCGTCACCCTCAATCGTGACCTCTAGCTTACCGCGCACCGAACTGTTTAAGTCTTGAATCAAGAACGGACCAGTGGGCACTGTCGTTTTGTAGATCACACGGCCATCTTGGCTGACGGTGACGGTCGAATTACTGGTGGCCACCCCTTGTACCTGAGGAGCATAGCCTTGCAAAGAAGGCGGCAGCATTCGCTCATCGGTCCGGATGTTGGCCCCTAGATAGCGATAGCCATCAAACAGGTCTGATTCTAAATACTGCTCACCTACCGTCAGGCGTGCCGCCATTTTAGGTAGGGCACGATAGGCATAGACTTGGCTCCAGTTAAAATCACGCTCAGAGCTACCATCGTAGCGATAGTCATGCGCCTGATAATCCGCCCGTAAGCGCCAAGGGCCCGCATTAGCGCCCACGGTACCATAGACGCTGAAGTCTCGATTATGATCACTCCCCTCCATCTTGCTGACGCGGGAAGTAAAGTTGTAGTCCACCATCACGCCGGGAATGCCTTCATCCCAAAGCTCTGGCGGCGTCCAATCAGGGTCGTCATACTTCAACCACGCCTGAGGCACGTTGATGTGAATGGCCGCATCATTGAGGTTGCCCGTGATGGTGATGCCTTCAATGTCGCTCAAATCAGCACATTGACCATCTTCCGATACTTTAACTTTGGCGCGCACCTCATCTTTAAGCAACATCCTTGGAATGATGCTTAAAGGTAAGCATGCTTGGCTCTTATTTTTTTCGCCAGCAACCGCACGATATTCAATATTTTGCTGTGGTAATACCCGTTTATTGATGTAGACATCCAGCACATAAGTGCCAGGCATCACATAGCCCGCCTCAGAGAAGCGCGTTAAGTCGATGTCGCTACGCTCATCCACATCCAGAATGTCGGTATTGAACTCTACGGCATGAGCATATGGCACACCGAGGCCCATCGCCACACAGGCTGAAAGCACTTTCATTCGAGGAGAAAAATAAGCCATGTCCAAAAAACCTATCGTTAATTGTAAGTGAGTAAAATAAAACTAAGCTTTAGAAATATGAAACAACGAACTGTAGCGTGGTGGCAAAGCTACCGGCGCGAACACGGTTTTGATCAACCTGTAGTTCGGTAAAAAATCGCAGCGTATTGTCGCCTTCTACGATTTCATAATCACTCAATGTTTTGCCTAAGCTGATTTTTTGTAATTGACTATTTAATATAAACAGTCTGATGCCTCGAGCATCTCCTTTTAAACCTAGCTGATCAGCATATTGCGCATCAGGTTCGCCATAAAAGGCAATTTGTGCGCGCGAAAATGCTGGTTTATTTTTATTGCTTAACTCGCAATCTACTAATTTAATTTGCACCAATCGTCTAGGCTGTACTCCCTGAGCGGGGTTAATGGTGCCTAAATCAATCAGCTGATTACGACTGTTTGTATCCAAACCACACGGCACAATCACGATTTCACCGCCAAAATCCACTTTGCCTTTACCCATATTTTGGGCGAAAGTAAAAGACATCGACGCGGCTATGACTAGGCCAAATAAAACCCTTATTTTGGTGCGCATGAAGCCCTCCCAAAAAGCGCGGTACGACAACGCCATACCGCGCCTGATAAACACTATGGTTACTTGTACTCTAAAGAGAAAGTAGAAACGGCGGTAAAGTTACCTGGGGTTACGTCGCTTGCTGCATCAGAACCTTGCAATTGAGCAAAGAAACGCAATACGTTACCGTTACCTTCTTGTAGGGTTTTGAACGCTTCAGCTTGGCCCAATTTAACCAATTGGTTAGCAGAGTTAGTCAAACGAATACCGGCGCCTTTAGCAGAACCATTGATGGCCAACAAGTCAGTATTGGTGTCTGGTGCGCCGTCAAAAGTGATGGCAACGGTTTTAAGGGTTTCAGTGCTGCACTCTTTTAACTCAATGTTAATTGGGTTTTGAGTATTAGCAATTTTGCCTTTGTTTAATTCTTTATTGCTTACTTGGCCCATTTCGATGGTTTGGTTTGCATTTTGGTAGTCCAAAGTACAAGGTGCATCAATGATTTCACCTTTAAAATTAATGGTGCCTGAACCTTGACCGGCAGCAAACGTTACGGTAGCAAAACCTGAAGCCAACAAAAGCGCAACTAACTTATTGAATTTCATAATCATTCCTTAAATTTAACAAATAAAAAAATACTGCTTTCACACACAACATCCAGCAACAACATTCAAAATAATGACACTCAATAACTTTGTAATGCAGCCACTTTGAGATTTCTCTAATCCTATTTTTAATATAAACTTAAAAAAATTTTAATAATTAATTAAAAATAAGACTAATGCTTAAACACACGTGCTTTCAATGGCTAGACGCCCTGAATAAAGATCCCTTTAGCCGCCAGCACCTGCTTGATTTCGTAAATCGACTTATCCCCAATAGAAGGCAAAGCCCTTAATTCTGACTCGGACAGCGCAGCAAGTTCTTGAACCTGATAAATGTTTGAGCGACGCAAAGCACATTTAGCACGACCGGAAATCGCCAAATCACCAATGCTTTGCTGTAAAAAAATCTGAACCCCTGGATCTTTTTGCTCAACTATTTTGGGAAATGGTTGCCACTCACGGTCCTCAAGCGCCATTTGCCACACGCTGCCATCTTCACGCAAAGCCACGATTGAAGAATCAATCCCCACAATAGAGACAATTTTAGCCACCACCCACTCCCAGAAACGAGTATCCATTTACCCGTAAAACAATCCATACTTACACCTTAAGATCATATTATATTATTTTACGTAAACCCATTTGTCATATATAAATCGTATAAAGAAAACCACACAAACATCGGGCAATCAGCGTTTTATGACTACCGCCCCATGACATGGTGATTGATGTAGAGCATTCTAATCGCAATAATGGTTAAGTAATGTTAAATAACTAATAATTTATGTAAAATTTCATTATTTTTAGTTAATTTAATAAAAATTTTAGCAAAATAATAAATAAACATAAATAATAATAAATTAAAAATCCCATGAGAATACAAACCAGCTGATTGATTTTAAATAATATAATACAAAAGCCATCAAGCAGAACATCACCAAACACAGTGTTAATAAAAAACTTCTATTGTTAATTTATACTAATTAAAAAATAACTATTGAACCAACAATAAAAACATCACAACAACTTTTTAGCGCATTATCTGGCCTCAAAACACATTAGGACAGCTCAGCTCAAAACCCAAAAATAAGCTGCCTAAGCAAGCCGTAACGGTAGAAGAAACAAGATACCTAGGCCCAAAACCAAGCCAATCAACTACACTCAAATCAGGTGTCTAATAACCCACAGTAAACAAGCCCCATACATCACAAAAATCAATCAGCGTCGACAGCACAAATCAACGGCCTGAGATTAAAATGTACCAAATATGATTCAATTCAGAAGCCCCCTCATAGGCATCCACTTTTGGTACCGTCACATATCGTTAAAATACCGTTATCCAAGGCTTTAATTGGCCTAAAGACCTATATTAGAAACGTCTATTGATTAAAATCACGCCTGACAATCGCCCCTAAAACACGGTTAAACCTCGCCTAAAAATCGAAAAACACCCAATCTGAGCGAAATAATGGGTATACTAAATGGGTGACCAACCATTAACCAACTGAGCCATGGCGCTTGAACCACACACTGCGCTTAGCCTAAAACAAGCCTTGGTCGTCGCCCAGATGAATCTAAATAGCCTGATTTAGATTTTTTTAGCGCTTATTAACCTACCTTACGGTAGTTAGTTTTACGTTTAAAAATATGGCGGCTGATGGAAACCGGTTGGTTGATCAACTTAAAATAGGAACAGAACATGATCAAAAACAAATACACCATGACCCACTTATTGGCTTTGAGCGCCCTAATGGCGATGTCGCTCACCCATGCAGCCCCGGCCCAAAGAACGTCGGTAAAACACATCCAACAAGGGCCCATCCAAGGCCTTGTGCAGGATGAAATGCAACAGTATAAAGGCATTCCCTATGCCCAGCCGCCGCTAGCCGACTTACGTTGGCAGCCCCCACTGCCGGCCAAGTCTTGGTCGGACACCCGAAGTGCTGATGCCTTTGCGCCCACCTGCGCCACGCGCATTAGCCTCGGCGGCTTTAGCGCCACCAGCGAAAGTGAGGATTGCCTCTATCTTAATGTGTACACACCTCAAACCAGCAAGGCCAACGACAAACGCCCAGTGATGGTGGTGATCCCAGGCGGTGGCTTGATGACGGGCTCTGGCAACGACTATGATCCGAGCTATTTCATCGATCAAGACTTGATCGTGGTGTCGCTCAACTATCGCGTGGGGGTGTTCGGCTTTTTCTCCCACCCCGCCCTCAATTCAGAAGGCCATCCCGCCATTAACTACGGCATCATGGACCAACAGGCCGCGCTACGCTGGGTGAAAGACAATATCGCTCAGTTTGGCGGCGACCCGAATAACGTCACCCTTTATGGCGAATCCGCCGGTGGCCAATCGGTTTTAACCCACCTTGCGGCGCCAGCCTCCGCCGGCCTATTTCACCAAGGCATTGTCTCTAGTGGCGCCTATTCTCTCACCCAGCGCACGGTGGCGGCGCACAATTTAGCTGGTGAGCAACTGGCCAAAAACTTAGGCTGCGAAGACACTAATCCGGGTAAAGTGGCCGCCTGTTTACGCAGCCAAAGCACCACCACGCTGTTAGATCAAAACCTAGCTCTAACGCCTAGTTTGGGCCTAAACTCAGACACCCCAACCATCGACGGCACGATTTTACCTGCCTCATTTAAAACCGCATTTAGCAGCGGTCAGTACAACCAAGTACCCGTCATTAACGGTTTTAATGCCGACGAGGGCAGCTTTTTTGTGGGCATGATGGCGCTGGAGATGGATCAACCGATTAATATGGCCAGCTTTGCGCAAAAACTCCCCATGTACTTAAGCGCGACAAAAACCCGCCAAGTCTTAGATGTCCTCAAAACCCGCCCCAGCAGCGGCAATGTGGGCCAGGACTTTGCCGATGTTTTTGGGCGCGCCCGCTTTATTTGCACCATGCCCACCACCAACGCCCTATTAGCGCAGCACGTACCCGTCTACGGCTATGAGTTTGCCGACGAGCAATCCTCCACCATGATTCCGGACACCACCTTTCGCTATGGCGCTGCCCACATCAACGACTTGCAATATGTGTTTAAAGATTTCCGTGGTGACAGCGGCCTATTGCGCCCACTCACGACTCCACAAAAACAGCTGTCCCATGCGATGGTGACCTATTTCAGTAACTTTGCCAAAACCGGCTCACCCAATAGCGCAGGCCTACCTCAATGGCAAGCGTACTCAGCCAAAACCGATGCCTTTATGCGCCTGCACCCAAGCCCTGAGGGCTTCGGCATGGTAGCGGCAATGACCGAGCGCTACGGCTGTGCGCCTTACCAAACAATGGATTAGGCCACGATCCAGCCACAAAAAAGCCTCGCTTAACGCGAGGCTTTTTCATCATCGAGCCAGGCTAGGGAACCGACAAGCGTTGATCGGTACGTACATGCAATAGCGCAGGCTTACCTTCTTTTTCAATGGCGTCAAAAGCCAAACGTACGGCCTCTTCAATTTGATCGTCCGAATCAATTTTTACGCCAAACCCACCGTGAGCCTTAATCAAAGCGGCAAAATCAGGATTGTGCAATTGCGTGCCCGATACGCGATCAGGAAAATGCTGCTCTTGATGGTCGCGAATGGTGCCATACTGCTGGTTGTCCATCAAAATGATCAATACGGGCGCACCGTAACGAACTGCGGTCGAGAGTTCGGCATCGTTCATCATGAACTCACCGTCGCCTGTCACCACCACGGCCTGGCGCTTAGGCGCGGCCAATGCCGCGACAATACCGGCTGGCAAGGCGTAGCCCATGGCGCCGTTGCGGGTGCTGAGCTGACTAGGGAATACATTCGTGGGTAAATAACGCTGCGCCCACAGGCAATGGTTACCGGCGCCAAAGCTGTACACCGCATCCTTGGGCAAACGCGTGAGCACCTCAGCCAAGACGGCACTCATGTGGGCCGTACCAGCGGCCGTTTCAGGCAGAGCATTCGCCGCAGGCAAACGGGCGTCTGCCTGCTGAATCTGATGCCCTTGGGCGCACCAAGCAGCACGCGCAGCAGAAGGCGCCAGTCGGACATTGCTGATGGCCTGGGCAAAGGCTTTAGGGCTGGCCAATACATGCTGGGTGACGGCGCCGCTTCTGCCTCGTAAACTGGTGTCGATGTTGACCAAATAATTCACCTGCTGCCACGATTGGCGGGCACGGAATCCTTCAGTCGCCACATCAGTGGGCACAGCCCCTATCGACACCACCACATCAGCGGCTTCAAACATGGCCACGGCGCCATCGCTGCGGCCATAACCCAAATAACCCGCATGGCTAGGCGAATGAAACGGCACCCGATCGGCCGCACGCCAATCATGCAAGACAGGAATCTGATTGGCTTCGGCAAAAGCCGTGATTTGCGCACAAGCGCGTTCATCCCAGCGTTGGCCGCCTACAAACAATAGGGGCTTTTCAGCACCTGCTAAGGCAGTTTCAATCTGAGCTAAATCAGCCGCCGCCACGGCGCCTTCAGCCACGGGAATCACCGGATGCAGCGCACCCGTAAACGGCAGTTTGATCACGTCTTCAGGTAGGCCCACCACGACCGGGCCAGGTCGACCCTCTTGTGCAGCAAAGAAGGCTTCGGCCACGATTTCTGAGGCTCTTTCGGGTTCATCCAACACCAGCACCCGTTTGCACTGGGTACCAAACCAAGCGTGTGGATCAAATTCTTGAAACGACTCACGGCCACGGTCGGCGATGGGAATGAGGCCCACAAACAGCACCAGAGGCACACCATCTTGCCAAGCCGTGTGAATGCCTGTAAACGCTTGTGCAGCCCCAGGGCCACGCGTGACCATGGCCACACCCGGCTTGCCGGTAAACTTACCGTGGGCATCGGCCATATAGGCTGCTGCCGCTTCATGACGGGTCACCACCACGTCAATACTGGGCACATCATACAGCCCATCCAGCAAGGCCAAATAGCTCTCACCCGGTACTACATAAGCCCGATCTACACCGTGTAGGGCCAAACTGTCGGCAATGGCTTTGCCGGCGTGTCGTAACTGCGTCATGTCTTTCTCCTGTTCTCTTGAAACGCCTAGACCTAAGCTAGGCGATGCCCGCATCAGTCCGGCCTCTGTCCGCGACTGATGCCCTCTGGTGGAGCCTCTACTGGGCGGGCGTCTTTGTCTTTAAGCGGGGGTTACGGCCGCGGTCACCATAATCTCCACCAGCAGCGTGTCTAAAGCTAAAGCACCTTGTACACACGCACGCGCTGGCGGGTTAATCGAGCCCACCCATTCATCCCAAACCTCATTCATGGCGGCAAAATCAGCCATGTCACGTAGCCAAATAGTGGCGCTGAGCAACTGTGTTTTGTCGCTGCCGGCGGCGGCCAATAAGGTCTCAATTTTGGCTAAGGTTTCACGGCTTTGGGTGGCCACGTCAGATTCCGGGTGGCCTACTTGACCTGACAAATACACCACGTTTTGATGCACGACGGCTTGGCTCATGCGTGGGCCGATGTCAATTTTTTGAATGCTCATTGTACGTCCTTTGTTTATTAAGTATGAATACTGCGTGATTGATTCAGATTAAAAGCGCGTGGCGCGAAACGGCTGTGGGTCTACCATAGTGGGTTCGCCCGCCATCATTTGCCCCAAAAGTCGCCCGGTCGCAGGCCCCAGCGTAAAGCCTTGATGGCCATGTCCAAAAGCCAGCCACAGGCCCTGATGATTCGGTGCGGGGCCAATAATCGGCTTCATGTCTGGTAGACAAGGGCGGGCGCCAAACCAAGGCTCATCCTGCTGCCAATCGGTTAGGGGCAAGACGGTTTTGGCGACGGCCTCATTGGCGGCCAGCTGCTCAAAACGAGCTGGCCCGGTTAAGGTGGTCATTTCCGCTCCAGTGGTCATACGGATCCCCTGCTGCATGGGGCTCAACACAAACCCTTTATCCATGTCCACCACGCTGTGGCGTAAAGACTTACCGGCCGCTAAGCCGTAGTGCATGTGGTAGCCACGCATCGGGAATAAGGGAAAGCGATAGCCCAAGGGGGCTAATAACGCCGCGCTCCAAGGCCCTGCTGCCACCACCACTTTGGCACCATTCACCTCCCCCGCATCGGTGCCTACCTGCCAACCAGACACTGTGGGTTCAATCGCGGTTACCTTCGCCACTTTAAGCTGACCTTGCTGGGCCACAAAGTGATCGGCATAGGCAGCCACCAAGGCGCCGGGATTCACCACCTGCCAAGAATTCAGCCAGTGAATGGCGCCGCAAAACAGTTCGGCGGCCAAATCAGGCTCTAGCGCCTGTAGCTGTGCCTGATCCAAAACCTGATAGCGCACGCCATGTGCCAAGGCTAGATCTTCGGCCACGGCAATCTGCGCCTCTAGGCCCGCTGCATCTCGATGCAGCTGCAACCAGCCCACCTGCCGCACCAAACCTTCAGCCGATGCACCCGCCGCGGCCATCATATGGCCATGCTCTTCGGTACAGTGTTCGATTAAGGTCGCCCACTCTTTGGCAATCGCCGCCACCCTAGCTGGGGTTGAATGCCGCCAATACTGTAGTAAAGGCCCAGCGTAGGCGCTTAAGCCTGCTAAGCGATAGCGGATGTCCAAACGCTTATTCGGCAAAACAGCCATGACTTCGGTCAGCTTACGGGGAAACGGATGCGGCCAGATGGCTTCGCGCTGAATCAGCCCAGCGTTCCCGTAAGAGGTTTCTTGACCCGGCCCTTTAGCATCGATGAGCGTCACTTGATGGCCTCGCTGCTGTAAATGCCACGCCACACCGACCCCAACCATACCGGCTCCAATCACGATGATTTGCTCACCCATTACATCCCTCTCTGTTATTCATTGATGTTTGACAGGCTCAAACTGTTTCATGAAACGCCTGCACGCGCAACTGCTTAAACCCGACTTTTATGGGTACGACCCTTAGTCAGAGCAGGCTTTGGCTCAGCCGCGGCGCCAGCAGGCCCAAAGACCTGACCGGTAAACGTCTTATACAGCGCGCAAATCATCACAAACAGGCCCAAGACGCCTAGAATCGGATACAGCACGCCCACTAGTTGACTAAACGGCACCATCGATGCAAACAGAGCCAAAACCACGGTCACGCTGACAATGCGTTTAAAGCCAGCGGTGCCAGAAGGGTAAAAGCGCACGGCCAAACCATAAAGATTGGACACCGCAGTGGTGTACACTGCGATCAATAAAATAAAGCTAAACAAGAGACCGGCGGTATAGCTAAGTTGGCGCGCCAACTCTAAAAATGGAATTTCGTACTGGGCCACTTGGGCCAAATCAGAAAACAGCGCCATTGAAATGAATATGATGCACACGCCTAGGGCAATACCGCCCCAAATGCCACCTTGGCGCACGATCCAAACGTTTTTTTCCTTGTGGCCGATGGCGGCAAAGATAGACGTACCGGTAATGACGTTGTAAGACACATAAATAATCGCCGACAGCCACCAGAATGACGTGGCTTTTTCAGGCTTAACCGTTTCGATGACGGTGCTGACCTGGGCCAATTGATCATAATTTTTACTAATGGTGATCACCGACACCAAAATCACGCCCACAATCATGATCGGCGACAGCACGCCTAAAGCACGTAGCGCAGATGAGAAGCCTAAATACACGGTGGCAAACGTCGCTACCGCAATTAAAAGCTTACCAACAATGGGCGGCCAGCCGTAATATTGGTGCATGGCGGCACCACCGCCCGAAATCATGATGCTGACAAAACCAAACATGAAAAACAACAGCACGTAATCGGCAATAAAACCAATTTTGGGGCCGCATAAATAATTCATCACCACCTTATGGCTGCTGGTTTGAAGCCGATGGCCCAGCTCCATAAAGACGGTGCCATACCAGGCTAAAAACAGCATGACCACCACGGCGCCTAAGAGCCCGACGTAGCCATAACTCACAAAAAACTGTAAGACTTCTTGACCACTGGCGTAGCCAGCACCAATCACCGCACCAATGTATACGCCCGCATTCGTCATGACTTTGCTAAGGCTGCTAAATTTCTGCATGATTTATCATCCTCTATTATCTCGTTATGTAGCTTACTTTTGTATTCGCCCATTCATAGGTGTGGGCATTTGAGTATTCAGACTAACCAATAAAATTTAATAAACCAAACGATAATATTTAATAATGAATATTAGCTTAAGTAATACATCAACCAGAGCGCCTCACAGATAGACAGCCATTGCCCACAAAAATAATGCCGCCACGACCTTATGGCCATGGCGGCAAACATTAAAGACAATCTCGCTTAACCGATGAGGATGTACACGTTACCGTTACCCATCAAGACGTAAGCGTCGTGTTCAGTCACGACGACGGCAGACGCCGCCAAACCCTGGATTATTGACCGTCGCGTAGGGTGGGTAAAGCGTAGCGTGCCCACCACTCCTAACGTGCTCAAGTGCCCCCATTTAAAACCCGCGTGGGTCACGACCCACCCTACGCTTAAGGGTCTACGCTGTAGACGTAAAAAAAGCATAAGGAACGATACGATAAACCATGGTTTGTTTTATACCATTTTCGACATCTCTGCCGATGTTAAAATCACCTCTAATGCTTTAACTCGGTGGGCACGCTGCGCTTTACCCACCCGACCGATGTTTACTACCCGTCCTTTATAGCTGCCGACACAGCCCACGGCTGCTCAGCAGCCCCAACACTGCCCACAACCCAGTCAAATACCATAAGCTACCCCAGCCATAAGCGTTCACCACAATCGCCGCCAACAATGGGCCTAGGAACTGGCCTAGGCTAATCCACTGCTGCTGTAGGCCAATCACCATCGGCAAAGCCCCCATAGTGGGCGCTACCCGCACTGCCAGATTAAATAAGGTAGCCGGCACCAGTCCACCGACGGCAGAAAACACGCAAATAGCAGCAAACTGTATCCACGGGCCTAGATTGAGGCCGAACCCGACAAACGCCATCAGCAGCATGGTGATAAACGCCAGTCGCAATAACCGCAAGGGCGCCACCTGCTGCTGCAACAGCCGCCCTGCCATGAGGTTGCCGCTCAGATTGGCGCCCGCCGTCAACGCCGTCAGCGTGCCCATCAAGGCACCAGAGACGCCGGCTTGATGATAAATCAAGGGTAAAAAACTGATGATGGCCACCCACTGGCTGCTGTATAAGGCAAACGTCAGCGACAGCAGCCACGGTGCCTTAGCGCCCAAGGTTTGCCTTATGGCCTGCCTGGTGTGGGCCCACGGCTGAGGCTCTGTTCCAACGCCCAATAGCAAAGGGTCTAAGCGATGCCACAGCAGCATGGCCATCAATAAGGACAGGCCGCCGCACAGCAGCCACAGACTCGACCAGCCCCAATATTGCAGCCACACGCTGCCGCCTAGGAGTGCCACCATAGAGGCCAGCGGAATGTAGGAACTCCATAAGGCCATTAAAAAGCTTTGCCGCCCTGTCGGTGCCAGTTGGCGCATCAGGCTGGGTGCAGCCATCGTCACCAACAGCAGCGCAAAGCCTTCAATGATGCGAAACGCCAATAGCCCAAACAGGCCTTGCATAAAAGCCCCACAAAATGAGGCCAGCGCCAACAGTAGCAGCCCCAGCAAGAGACTGGGCTTAAGCCCCAAGCGCTGCACAAATAAGCCAAACAACAGCCCTAGCAGCATGCCCGCCAGCTGAAACACACCAATCAGCCAGCCCGCCTCGGTGAGGCTTAGACCAAGGCTGAGCTGCAAGGCTGGTAAAGCCGGCGGCAGCTTCCAAATATGTAAGGCAGCGCTGACGCCGGCACCAAAAACCAGCAGTGCTGGGGTTAAAGAAGACGGCGACGGCCGCTGATCGATTGGGTTTGACATGGTTTCTCCACTAGCTTTTGCGCCTTTTAAACAAGGCCTTTATTTTTATGTCCGCAGGTTTGAATCGCCCCAAGGCGGCCAAACGCTCCCCCATCCTACCCTGTTTTTACCTGACCAGCATAGGATCGCCGCCTATGGGCATTATAGTAGTGCCCTACAATCCAAAAAAAGCAGAGGCTGTTGAACACAACAGCCTCTGCTTGAACCGATAATCCAAACTTTAACTTTATGGTTGATTCGCCCTATGCCACGATCAATGCTTCAACCTCAACAGCTTTAGGAAACAACACCTCGTTTTCCAAACCAATGTGGGTGTGTAAATCCTGCGCAAACTGGGCCAGCAAATCGTAGCTTAAGCGATAAGTATTGCATGCGCCCTCTGGTGGCGTGTATTGCCCAGTCAGCTGAGCCAATCGCTCAAAACGGTTTAACTCCCCATCGTGTTCGTGCAGCATCATATTAATGGGGTTGGCCACTTGACCAAACGGCGGTGGCGATAACCGTTCACCTGCTGCTTCTGCTCGACTGAGCGCCACAATATAGGGGAAGAGAATCATTTCCTCCTTACGCAAATGCTGTAATAAATCAGCAGCGGCACCGGCGAACAGGGCTTCAATTTCGGCCAATTCAGGATGGGCAGCCCCATGCACCATGACCACGCGCTGTAGCTTTTCCCTGATCAGCGGCGCCTGTTCTTTAATGTAACGATGGTGGGTAGCCACCATATAATCGACCATGGCCTCTAGGCTTAAATCGGCATGAAAATGAGCATTGTGCTCAACTAAATGGGGTTGGTTCATGGGCTGATTCCTTTGGTTATTGAGCGCCTGATGCGGCATCGTCGGCTCATCGATGGATGCGCCACAAACCGTTTCATCTGGATCTAGGCGCCATTTGTGATTGATCATACCGCAATACTTTCAAAAACATTCATATAAAATGAATCTTATAAAAGAAAATGATGAGCTTCTTGATGCACATCAATCACTACCCGCAACAGCGCCCTATAAAGCAATGGTTTGAATCATCATCAAACCATTGCTCACCCCTGCTCTTTACTAGGCCATTTGGTTAATGGTGTTTCTAAAGCGCCGCAACGCCAAGATAAACAACACCGAACCAATCACAAACAGCGCCAAGAACGGCTTCCACACCACGTCGATACCGGCACCGCGATACAAAATCGCCTGACCTAGGTTGACAAAATGGGTGGTGGGCGCGGCCAACATCACGTTTTGGACAAACTCTGGCATGCTTTCACGCGGCGTCGAGCCGCCCGACAGCATTTGCAGCGGCAACAGCGTCAGCATCAGCAATAAGCCAAACTGCGGCATGCTGCGCGCCAGCGTGGCCATGTAAATCCCCATCGACGTGGTTGCAAACAGGCTCAGCGCAGCCCCCACTAAAAATAACGCCACCGAACCTTCAATCGGTACGTTTAATAAGCCTTGCACCACAAACTGTAGCGACAGCGCGGCCGCCATCAGCACCACTAAACCCATAGACCACACCTTGGCCAACATGATTTCAGTCACCGTCACGGGCATCACCAGCAGGTGTTCCACCGTACCATGCTCGCGCTCTCTAATGAGGGCTGCACCGGTTAAAATAATCGACAGCATGGTCACGTTATTGATGATTTGCATCAGGGCGCCAAACCAGGTTTTGTTTAAGGTCGGGTTAAAGCGCGCGCGCAGGGCTAAATCCACCGGCAGTGCCATGCTTTCACGGTTGCGGGCCACGAACTCATTTACCTCTGCCATCACAATCTGCTGGATATAGCCATTACCTGTAAATGCTTGACTCATCCGCGTGGCGTCGACGTTAAGCTGAATTTCCACATGCTTACCGGCCAATAAATCACGCTGAAAGTTAGGTGGAATATTCAATACAAAAGTATAGCGCCCTTCATCCATGCTTGGGTCGACCTCGCTAGGGGTCAACAGCGCCGGCGGCAGGAATTGAGGCGGATAAAACGCCGCCGCAATACGCTCGGAGAGCGGCGAATGGTCTTCGTTGACGATGGCAATCGGCGCCTTATGTAGGGTTTCCGGCATCGCCGTAGCCGCGGTATACACCGACATACTGAAGGTATACACAATCAGGATCAGCATCATAGGGTCGCGTAATAAGCTCCATAATTCTTTGACCCCTAGGCGATAAATATTGGCAAGGTTGCGCAGCATATTTAACTTTCCTGTTTCTTAAGTAAGGCCACCGCCGCTCCCAAAATCACGGGAACAGCCACCAACAGCGGCCAGATAGACCCATACAGATCGCCTAGGCCTAAGGCTTTATTGAAGACACCGCGGCTGATGGTGAACATGTGCGTGGCTGGGTAAATTTTACCAATCCAATAACCTGCCCCCTCCAGCGACGTCACTGGGTCCAATAGGCCGGCAAACTGAGTCGCAGGGATTAGGGTACCGATCATGGCAAAGAACATGGCCGCAATCTGGCTATTGGTGATGGTCGAGGCCACTAGGCCCATGCCGGTCGAAATCAAGCAGAACAAGAAGGCAGCGAGACTAAGGGTCAAGAAGCTGCCCGTCATCGGCACGTCAAACAACGTCACCGCCAGCAGACACATCAATAAGAAGTTCACCATAGCCAGCACCACATACGGCAGCTGCTTACCCAATAAAAACTCTAACTTGGTCACCGGCGTCACGTATAAATTCACGATCGAGCCCATTTCTTTTTCCCTGACCACGGCTAAGGCCGTCAGCATCGCCGGCAGCATCAACAGCAACAGCGGCATCACTGCGGGCACCATGGCCGGCAAGCTTTTTACATCAGGGTTGTAGCGGTAACGGGTTTCGATGGCTACGTTGCCCGTGGCGCTATGGCCGGTACGGGCCTGAACCTGCTCAGCGAGCCACGATTGATGCATGCCTTGCACATAGCCTTGCACGGTTTCTGCGCGCGAAGGCATGGCGCCATCAATCCAGGCCCCTACTTGGGCGGTATTGCCGCGCAGCACGTCACGACCAAACCCTGGCGGGATTTCAATCGCCAGCGACAGCTCGCCGCTGCGCATACGCTGATCTAGCTCCTCATAGCTACGCAGGGGGGCTTTTTCCACAAAGTAACGCGAGCCGGCTAAGTTTAAGGCGTAGTTTTGGCTGAACACCGACTGATCGTTGTCCAAAATGGCGTAGGTTAAATCCTCCACGTCCATGCTGATGCCAAAGCCCATCACAAACATCAAAATAATCGACCCCAACAGTGCCATCACTGCGCGCACAGGGTCACGCTGTAGCTCTAAGGATTCACGCCAGGAATAGCTGAGCAATCGCTGTAGGCTAAAGCGCCTAGGCGCAGGTTCTGGCTCATGCGCCAAGCCCATTTGCGCTTCGGGCGCTTCTTCTGCCGGTGGGGCATCTTCTGTGCCCGCCCCCGCTTCAATCAAATAGCCAATAAAGGCTTCTTCCAGCGTGCTCGCGCCGCGCTTGTCTACCAAGGCCTGAGGCGTATCGCTGTCCAACACCTCACCGGCATGCATCATCGACATTCTGTCGCAGCGTAAGGCTTCGTTCATGAAGTGGGTAGAGATGAAAATGGTGACTTTGTCTTGCCGCGACAAATCAATCAGCAGACGCCAAAAGTTATCTCGCGCCACCGGATCTACCCCTGAGGTGGGCTCGTCCAAAATCAAGATTTCTGGGCGATGCACCATGGCCACGGCCAAAGACAGGCGCTGACGCATGCCCAAAGGAATGTTTTCTGGCAGGCTGTCTAACACGCCGCCCAAATCAAAACGCGCCACCATTTCGGCAATACGCTCAGCCTGCTCGGCCTGAGGCACGTGAAATAAACGCGCATGCAACAGCAAGTTTTGCGCCACCGTGAGCTCACCATAGAGGGAGAAGGCCTGCGACATATAGCCGACGCGGCGGCGGGTTTCTAAATCGTGAGAATCCACTTCTTTACCAAACAGCCAAGCGCGCCCTTCGCTGGCGGGCAAGAGGCCCGTCAACACCTTCATGGTGGTGGATTTACCGCAGCCGTTCGAGCCCAAAAAACCAAAAATCTCGCCACGTTTGATCTTGAAGTTCACCTGATTAACGGCCGTAAACGTGCCAAAACGAACGGTCAGGCCTTCGGCCTCAATGGCAATGTCGTCATCGGCCACCCCTGTTAAAGGCGGGATCACCACTGCTTCATAGCCCTGTTTTTTATCCTCAGGCAATAGCTTAATAAACGCCGTCTCCAAAGAGTCACTTTGGGTTTGCGCCAACAAAGCCTCTGGCGTGTCCGTGGCCAAAACTTGGCCATCATCCATCATGATGAGCCAATCAAAGCGCTGCGCTTCGTCCATATAGGCCGTCGCCACCACCACGCTCATGCTGCTGCGCTGACGCCGAATGCGGGCAATCAAATCCCAAAACTGGGCCCGGGCTAAAGGGTCAACGCCGGTCGTGGGCTCATCCAAAATCAAGAGATCAGGATCGTGAATCAAAGCACAGCAAAGGCTGAGCTTTTGCTTCATCCCGCCAGACAGCTTACCGGCAGGCCGATCCAAGAAGGCATGCAGCCCAGTGCTGTAGGTTAAGTCGTCAATCCGAGCGCGCCGCTCGGCCTCATCATGACCAAAGAGGCGGCCAAAAAACTGTAGGTTTTCTTCTACCGACAGCGTGGGATATAGGTTTTTACCCAAGCCTTGCGGCATGTAGGCAATCTTAGGGCACACCTGATCGCGATGGCTTTTCAACCCAATGTCGCCCCCCAACACCCATACTTCGCCCGACTGCACCGCGCGCGCGCCTGCCACCAGCGACAGCAGGCTAGACTTACCCACGCCGTCTGGCCCAATCAAACCCACCATACACTGAGCGGGAATGTCTAGGCTGATCTCATTCAGCGCGCGGGTGTCACCGTAATACAGGCTGACCTGACTTAATTGAGTCACCGCAGTAGGCACATGGGTTACGGCTGTCATCATTTAACCTTATTGTCTAATTTTTCAGGCCAAGCTTTGCTGTCGTCTAGGCGAATCCACGCCACCCCAGGCAGGCCAGTTTTCACTTGATCCAAATAGCGGCCCAACAACTCTTTAGGAATATGCGCCTTCACGCGGAACATCAGCTTTTGGCGTTCACTTTCGGTTTCAACGGTTTTGGGCGTGAACTGAGCGGCACTGGCCACAAAAGACACTTTGGCAGGGATCACCATGTCGGGCGCGGCGTCTAACACCAGGCGTACTTCTGTGCCTAGCGCCACTTTACCGGCGGCCATCTCGGGTAGGAAAAAGCTCATGTACACGTCAGACACGTCAATCATATTCAACACATTGCCGCCGCTGCCCAGAATCTCACCGGGCTGGGCCACTTTATACTGGACGCGGCCGTCGCGCGGGGCCTTCAACTGGCTGTCGGCGATGTCAGATTCAATCCGCTCAATCGTGGCGGCCGCCGCATCAACGGCCGAGCGAGCGCCCACTTCTTGCGCCTTGGCAGCATTAATTGATGCTTCAGCCGTCGCCACTTGGGCTTTCGCTGCCGCAACCGCAGCAATCGTGCTTTGCATGCCGGCACGATCATCATCGTATTGCTGCTTCGAGGTCGCACCTTCTTTAGACAACACCGCCGAACGGCTTAAGCGATGCTCAGCGGCCTGACGTTCGGCTTCGCGCTGCACCACTATGGCCTGCATCGCGGCCTTATCGCTTTGGCGCATTTGCACCTGAGCCTGAGCGCTGGCGACGGCATGTTGGGCCTGCTTAAACTGAGCTTGAGCTTCACTGAGCTGTGCTTCTAGCGACGTGACCTGCATGCTGGCCAACAGTTGGCCTGCCTTCACAAACTCACCTTCTTGCACAAAAATATCCACCACCTGGCCTGGTGCCTTGGTGGCGATGTTGATGTCGGTGGCTTCAATGCGGCCATTGCCGCTGACAAAGCCATCCATTTCATGGGCATTGATGTAGGACACCACCCCATAAATCCCGCCAGCAATGACAAGGGCGGCAATGCTCAAGGCGATTTTGGCTTTTTTACTGATTTTTTTCATAGTGTTCGACCATTAAGTAATAATAAAGGGATGGGCTAGAACGGGTTTAACCGCCACCCAGCGCCAAATACAGAGCAATTTTTGCCGACATCAGGTCACGCTTGACCTGCACCAGCTGCTGCTCGGCCGACAGCAGATTACGCTGTGCGTCCAGCACCGACAGAAAATTCACCGCACCATAGTCGTAGCTCATTTGCGCCAAACGAGCCGTTTCAGCTTGAGCCGCTAAGGCCTGACCCTGAATGGTGATTTGGTTTTGCTGCCATTTAATATTATTGAGACCGTCCGACACCTCTCTAAACGCCTGTTGGATGGTTTTTTCATACTCGGCCACGGCCATGTCTTTGCGCACTTCAGCCAAATCAACGTTGGCGCGCAGTCGCCCACCGTGGAAAATCGGAATCGATAATGACGGCATGAACGACCACGCCTGGCTACCCGAGTCAAACAGACCATTTAGATCAGCACTGGCGCTGCCAAACTGACCGGTTAAAGCCAAGCGAGGGAAGAAAGCCGCGCGCGCAGCGCCAATATTGGCATTGGCGCCCTGTAGCCGATATTCAGCCGCAATGATGTCGGGACGACGCGTGAGTAGATTTGACGGCA
This sequence comes from Neisseriaceae bacterium CLB008, assembly GCA_041228285.1. Classification (NCBI taxonomy): domain Bacteria; kingdom Pseudomonadati; phylum Pseudomonadota; class Betaproteobacteria; order Neisseriales; family Neisseriaceae; species Neisseriaceae bacterium CLB_ANTARCTIC_008. The sequence goes on from CP166133.1 coordinate 2,490,894, forward strand.
AGCCCACCGGCACCGCGCTGGGCACCCCCGTCATGCTGAAACGAGCTTGAGTTGGCAAAGCGGTATCCGCCCCCACCAGCACATGCAGCGCCTGAATGTGCGCATCGCGCTGCTGCTGTAGCTGGCTATGTAAGGCTTGCGCCTGAGCCAACAAGGTTTGCACCTGGGTTAAGTCCATCTTCGAGCCAGACCCAACCTGATAGCGTCGGGTAAAAATACGCACCGACTCTTGATGGGTGGCGATGGCCTTGGCGGCCAGATCAATGCGCTCATTCAGCGCACTCAAACCATAATAAGCCTCTGCCACTTGGCCAATGAGGCTGATGGTGACCGCCTGCTGATTAGCCTCTGAGGCCAAGTACTGCGCTAAAGCGGCCTGATTGAGGCTGCGAATACGCCCCCAAAAATCCACTTCCCAGCTACTCAGGCCAACGCCGGCATTGTATTGACTGCTGTACTGCGTCTGGCCGCTTAAATTCAAATCGCCAGGCACACGCTGGCGTTGGCCACCGCCAGCCAAATCAAACTGCGGCAGCGACTCAGCACGCTGGATGCCATAAGCCGCTCGGGCTTCAGCCACACGCAATACCGCTAACCGTAAGTCACGGTTATGGCTTAAGCCGGCCTGAATTAACGTTTGTAACGCTGGGTCGGTAAAATAGTTTTGCCACGCCATCAGCTGTGGGTCGATCTCGGCCGCACCGGCTTTAACACCAGCGTATTGGTCGGGCACGGGAAGTTCTGGCGCCCGATATTCTGGCGCCATCGACGCACAACCAACCAGCAACAAAGCCATCGCAATGGCGCCTGTTTCCTTAAGTCGCATAAATGGGCTCTTTATAAATAATGATTCACTAATCAAAACAAGCGCTGCTGTTGCGGAACAGCCCAACCTTCGGCCCACCCCGCATAAGCCATTCGCATCTCGCAAACCGTAACACGGCTGTTTTTTAAAGTAAATATTTAAAAAATAACCGCTATCAAAACCCATCCTGATTTAGCGTACACAAGATGATTAATCGCCACGGCAGACAGAGGGCTCACAGAACAAGCTCGTGAATAAGGCACTCGTTTACTGAATCTAACACTGTTAGATTGGCTCAAAAAAATGCCCTCGTCAATCACCGACAAGGCTCTGTTTGAGCTGGCTCAACCTCCCCGCCCTTAAGGGTTTACAAACCTTCCAAACCAGTAACAGCTTCATAAAAAACAAAAGCTAATTCGAACTATTCGTTTCACCTTAAAATCAACGAATGTTTGCCCAAAATATGTTGTAAATAGGCCTCAACCAAGGTCTGGCTGAACAGTGAGCTCACCCTGTCAAATAAGCCTGCTTTAATCCCAACGACAGGCCACAATCTGCCCAACGTTTAATCACGCCTCAAAAGCCGATGCCAAAAAAAGCTTTGCCAATCATTCAGTAATGATTATCATTAACAATCATAACTTAACCAACCTTATCGATGTCGATGCCCACATCCGCCTTAACGCCATGACCCAAACCCATCAATCCCACTGGCAGCTTAACGACATGCCCACCAGCATGCAGCTCAGCGGTGGCACCCTAAGCCTGCCCCATAGCCAAACCCATTATGAAGAAGAGCACCCTGGCCTTAAGCTGATCTTGCTGTTAGAAGGACAGGTTAGCTATCAACTCGGTGGCAACCAACAGGTCAGCATGCAGGGGCCTTCCTGCCACCTCAGCCATTCCGAAACCCCATTCACCGTCGCCCATCAGTACGGCGAAACCCATCGGCTTAATTATGTCTCCATACGGCTCCCACATGAAGACAATCAGGCTCTGTTTGACGACTTGGTCTCCCCCCTATTACAGCAGCACCAGCACAGCAGTAAACACCCGCTGATTTTAGACAATCCAGCCTCTAAAGCCGTGCTGAGCATTGGCCGCCAAATGCTGCTGTGCCCAAACGAATCGCCTTTACAGCGGCTATTCTTATACGGCAAAGCCTTAGAATTAATGGCCAACGCCTTCAGCAGCTTTAAAAGCCACAGTCATCACGACGCACATATCAGTCTCAATACGGCCGACACCAAGCGTTTTCACGAAGTTAAGGCCTTACTCCAAGAACGGCTTAGCCACCCACCTAAACTGAGTGAACTGGCTCAATTTGCGGGCATGAACGTCAGCAAGCTCACCTTTGGCTTTAAGCAATTGTTTGGCCTAAGCGTGTACGATTTTATTCGCCAACAGCGCCTCGAGATGGCCTACCACATGCTGGTGACCCAACAAATGAGCATTGGCGACGTAGCCCATGCCTGCGGCTACACCGATTCGCATTTCAGCAAGGTATTCAAACAACGATTTGGTTGCCTACCCAGCCAAATTCGCTGATCAAGACACACGCAATCGCCAAAAAAACTGCCGCAATCGCTAATCCCCTCTGACCCACCCCGCTTAGAATGTAATGAGATTAATTATCATTACAACACACACGGGGCGTTACATGTCACACACATCATCTTCAGCGAAGGCTGCGGCTATAGCCTATTGGGCTCGTCGTCAAACTCATCTAGCCTACCTCATCCCACTACTGTTCAGCCACGGTATCGCACAAGCAGCCGCCGATGCCGACAGCGCGGAACTGGCGCCAATCGTGGTAACTGGCAGCCACAGCAAGGCCGCTAAGCTATTAAAAATGCCGCAGGCGCTCAAAGACACGCCACAATCGGTCAGCATCACCACCCAAAAGCAAATGCAGGAACAAAACCTACGCACCCTCGAAGACGTCATGCAGCAATCGGCCGGGGTTACGGTGCAGCCGTTTCAGCTACTGACCACAGGCTATTACGCCCGCGGCTTTAAAATTGACTCGTTCTCGCAAGACGGCGTGCCCGTGCTGATGGGCAATACCGGCGCACCGCCACAAGACATGGCCATGTATGAGCAAGTGGAAATTCTGCGCGGCGCCAACGGCTTGCTGCAAGGCACGGGCAACCCCGCCGCAACGGTAAACTTAGTCCCCAAAAAACCACCGCATCAATTCGCCCTCAGCGGCTCCTTAAGCGCTGGGCGATGGCAACACTACGGTGGCGACATCGACGTCGGCGGTCCGCTGAACGCCAGCAAAAGCTGGCGCGGCCGAGCCGTCATCAGCCACAACGACCAAGATTTTTTCTACGATGTGGCCAAGCAAAAGTCCACCCACTTCTACGCCATCACCGAAGTCGATGTGGGCGAGCAAACCACCCTCAATGTCGGTGCCAGCCAGCAGCGCATCCGTTCGGTCACCAATATGGCTGGCGTACCTTTTTATAGCGACGGCAGCGACATAGGCTTGCCGCGCCATACTTATCTAGATGCCGCTTGGGATCGCTTTGATTGGGACACCACCCGCGTGTTCGCAGGTGTAGAGCATCAGTTTGACAACGACTGGCGCCTACAGGTAAACGCCAATCATATGAAAGGCGACTGGGCCCTAGACTATGCGGGTGCGATGGGGGCAGTAGACAAAGAAACGGGAAAAGGCATGAAGCTCACCGGCGGTGCCTACGAGTTTGAAAACAAGCAAAACAGCCTTGATGCATATGCCACAGGACCGTTCAGCCTATTTGGCCGCCAACACGAACTCATGCTGGGTGGGCAATATCAGCGCACCGAAACCGAACAGTTTTCAGCTCCGTTCCTGAGCGACATCAGCGTGCCCGTTGACCCTTGGCACTGGAACCCACACAGCATAGCCAAACCAGAAATCGGCGCCTACAGCTCGCGCGGCCCCACTAAAACCACCCAATCTGGCCTATACGCCATGGGCCGTTTTAGCGTCACCGATCCGCTGAAACTGATCGTGGGCGGACGCTTCAGCCGCTGGCAACAAGAGACCGCCAGCGCCACCGCCAAGCTTAATAATGAATTCACCCCCTATGCAGGCTTGGTGTATCAGCTAACGCCACAATGGTCGGCCTACGTCAGCTATGCCGAAGTGTTCCAACCGCAAACCCAAATGACTTGGGGCGGCGATATTCTCTCCCCAGTTAAAGGCAAAAACCACGAGGCTGGACTAAAAGGGGAGCTGTTTGACGGCCAGCTAAACGTGTCGGCAGCGCTCTACCAAATTCGCCAACAAAACCGAGCGCAACAAGACCCTGACCATCCTTGCGCCGGCCCTGTTTGCTATTACGTTGCCAGCGGCGAAGTGAAAAGCCAGGGCTTTGAAGCCGAAGCCAACGGCCAAATCAACCGCGACCTCAGCGTATCGGCCAGCTACAGCTACAACAGCACCAAATACGTGACCGACGCCAAGGCCAGCGGCCAGCCGTTTGCCAAATTTGCGCCCAAGCACATTGCCCGCCTGTGGGGTAATTACACCCTGCCTTGGCATGAGCGCCGCATCAGCGTAGGCCTAGGCCTACAGGCACAAAGTGACTTCTCGGTAGAGTCTGGCGGCGTAACCCTACGCCAAGCAGGCTATACCTTAGTCAATGCGCGCATCGGCTATCAGATCAACAAACAGCTTTCGGCCGCTCTCAACGTCAACAACGTCTTTGACAAGCATTATTACCAAAGCCTGTCTGGCCCTGCTTGGAACAATCGCTACGGTGAACCTTTAAGCGCCATGCTCACCCTCAGAGCCAAATACTGATGCTGTGGCTCGGTAAACTCTCAGCCGCCCTTATAGGCGGCAGTGCCGCCAGCATCGCCACTGCCGTCGCTTTGGTGCGCCACTATCCCGACCTCGATGCCCTCAATCGGCTGTACGCCGGCCTTTTTGGCGGCGTTTTTCTGGCTGGCGCGCTGTGGTTTGCCTGCCTCTTGGCCCACAACGGTGCCCAAGCCTGGCGCCGTGTGCTGTGGCCGCTGGGCCTAGCCCTTTTGGCTTTGGCCTGCGGCCCTATTTTGGCATAAGGACACCTCATGCAATCCCATATTCGCCGTTTCTTGTTCACCAGCCACTCTTGGGCCGCTATTCTGTTCAGCAGCCTATTGCTGCTGATCTGCCTAAGCGGCTGCTGGGCGGTTTTGAACGATGAACTCACCCACTGGGCCAACCCCAACCGAGTGGCGGCCCAAACCGTTCAGGCCGCCGACCTCGATCGGCTGCCCGCTTTGGCACAGGCTCATGGCCTAGACCCAAACCATCTCACCATCACCTTACCCAGCTCTAGCCAGCCCACTTTACGTCTGAGCACCGCAGGGCGAGGCCAAACCATGCCTACGGTGATCTTGCAGCCACACACGCTCACCCCAGTAGCAACGCCGTCACACACCGCCATCAACCTAGTGACCGATCTACACAAGCACCTTTTTCTCGGCTTTCCTGGGCGGGTACTGGTCAGCCTATTCGGGCTGGTCCTCAGCATTTTACTGATCGGTGGTTTCGCCATGCATCTGCATCGTTGGCGCCAAACCTTACCCCTACGGCGCCATAAACCCGCCGCCACCCTTAGCGCTGACGTGCATAAGCTGGTGGGTTTTGGCCTTTTCCCCCTCTTGCTGGTCATCGCCTTATCTGGCCTATTCTCAGGCCTAGGCGCTCTGGGCACGATGACGCTCTCTGGCCAAGCGTTTCAAGGGGGCATGCCGGCCGCCATGGCCGCACTCATGCCTCAAGCGCCACTGCTGCCACCGCCCACCCCCGAAACCAAGCCGCTACCTCTGTCGCAGCTATGGCAACAACACCAGCAAGCTTGGCCACACCGTTCGGTACACAGCCTCACCCTCAGTGATTGGCACGGGCCCAACGCCCGTTTAAGCGTGACCACTAGCCAAGCTTGGTCCTTCAGCACTCCCTTATTTGAACAAGACCACTATCGTCGTGATGGCCAACTCATGCGCCACGACAGCGCCGCTCAGCAAGGCCTATGGACGCAAGCTTTTGTGGCCATTCAGCCACTGCACTATGCGCAATATGGCGGTGATTTCAGCAAAGGCCTACATCTATTCGGCGGCTTGGCCACCGTTGTCCTGACGCTCACCGGTACCGTTATGTGGCTAGCGCGACAACATCGCCGCGGGCGGCCCACCCATGGCCTGCAATGGCTCACTCTCAGCCTTGGCGGTGGGCTATTCATGGCCATGTGTCTGTTATTGCTCAGTGCGGCGCCTGCACCCTATCTGCATCTAAGTGGACGCGCCCACAGCGCTCTGTTTTGGGGCTGCTGGCTTAGCATTTGCCTACTGGCCGCTTGGCCCACTATGCGCCGCCTTTGCCTCTGGCTGCTGCCGCTCTTCGGCGGGCTCATGCTCATCGCCGCAAGCTTGGCACATGCACTAATGGCCTATGTCTATGGCCTCGTCCCCACGCTATGGCTAGATGCTTTACTGCTCTTGGCCGGTAGTCTGGCTTGCGCCTGCGCCGCCCTGATTTTTTCTAAACGCCCTCATCCGCGTTCTTAACTAGGATTGTTATGACTGCCCTTACCCCCTCAACATCATTTAGCCTCACCGACCATTTAGTCGCGCTCAACGCTCAAGACTTTAGCGCCCGCCAGCAAGACATGGCCCAAAAAAGCCGCAGCGATGCGGACTGGTTAATTGGCATAAAAGCCTTTAAAACCACGCTATCCGTCCACGGTGACTATTGGGAGCGACACCCTAAAGGCGATGAAACCTTATGCTTATTAGAAGGTGCATTGAATCTGATTTTATTCAATGCCCAAACCGCTACGGAACACACCGTCCCCCTAGCCGCCGGCCATGCCTTTATTGTGCCGCAAGGCACTTGGCATAGGCTCAGCGTACAAACGCCAGGCCGCCTCTTGTTCATCACCCCCGTGGTCGGCAGCGAACACGCCAAAGTCGGCAGCATCGAACCCCATCAACCACAGCAGGCCCAATCATGACCCAAATCCACTCCCCCAAACTCTGGCTGATGATCGGCCTCCTCTACCTCACTCAAGGCATGCCGCTGGGCCTGGCCATGGACGCCCTCCCCACCCTATTACGCAGCCAAGGTGCTTCATTGGCCCAGCTGGTGTGGCTGCCCTTAGTTGGCCTGCCCTGGGTGCTAAAATTTCTTTGGGCCAGCCGCATCGACAATCATTACCACCCACAAATAGGCCGTCGCCGCAGCTGGCTCATCCCCATGCAAAGCATTGTGCTGGTGTGCTTTAGCTTGGCGGCATTGGTTGGCATTCGGGCTGAAACCACGCTGTGGATCATGGCTTTGGCTGCCGTGGGCTCGTTTGCCAGCGCCACCCAAGACATTGCTACCGATGGCCTCAGCGCCGAGCTTTTCAGCGGCAAAAATTTAGCCCGCGCCAACGCATTGCAGGTGGGCGGCACCATGGTGGGATTTTTCTTGGGCGGTCCGGGCACCCTCATGCTGATGGGTCATTTCGGCCAACACATCGGCCTCATGACACCGGCCCTCATCGTTGCCGTCAGCTTAGTGTTGCTGTTACGCTGGCGTGAAACCTCCGTCACACACCCCGCAAACAGCCCAGCCCAACCGGCTAGCCTAGCGGGCTTCATCAAACGCCCTGGCGCACCCGCCTTACTCGGCGTGGCCGGTCTGTCAGCCGTGGCCATGGTGGCTGGCTACGGCCTGTCTAAACTGCTGTTGGTCGATGCGGGCTGGGCGGTTGAGCGCATTGGTCAGGTCGGTATGCTCGGCGGCATGATGACGGTGCTGCTAGGTTGCGGCGGTGGCGCCTGGCTGGTTGGGCGCTACGGCTCGATCAAGATTTTCACCCTTGGCCTGAGCGCGGCCATCATCGCCTGCTGCTTATGGCTCTACGGCATTCGACTCGGCGCCAACATCCCTACCACTCTAGTATGGAGCGCGACCTTGTTGAGCTGCTTTGGCGCAGGCTCCGCGTCCGTGGCCCTGATGACTCGAGCCATGCAGTTTGCCCAACAAGGCCAGCAGGCCGGTACCGACATGACCGCCGTCCAAAGCACGCGCGACCTAGGTGAAATCACCATGTCCTCATCACTGATGGCTCTCGCCGCCAGCTTCGGCTACGGCGGCAGCTTCATGGTCGGCATTGTCTGCGCCCTCATCGCCATCGGCCTCATGGCGCGACTGCGGTCAAGATAAGCGTTACCGCCACAAAAATCAGCCAATCGTCGCCAGCGATTGGCTTTTTCTGTTGTAAAAACAAGAATTAACTGGATCATCATTGGCTTTTTAAGATGAAATTCAGTATATTCACCCCCTTATCTATCTGATCACCAAAGAAGAATCTGCTGTGGCTACTTTATTTTCTGAACTTCCCATCCCTGCCGCCCAATTGGCCAACCTCACCGAACTTGGCTACCTTGAAATGACGCCGATTCAGGCGCAAGCATTGCCCCACATTTTAAAAGGCAAAGACGTTTTAGGCCGCGCCCAAACCGGCAGCGGTAAGACCGCCGCCTTCGGCATTGGCCTCTTAAGCAAAATCAACCCTGAACTCTTCAGCACCCAAGCCTTGGTGCTATGCCCTACCCGTGAGTTGGCCGACCAAGTGAGTAAAGAACTACGCCGCTTAGCACGCTACATGCCCAATGTGAAAATTTTAAGCCTGTGCGGCGGCCAACCGATTGCGGCTCAGGTCACTTCTTTAGCACATGCCCCGCACATTGCCGTGGGCACGCCTGGGCGCATCTTGGATCACTTAGAACGAGACAGCCTGTCGCTAAGCGACACCAAAGTCGTGGTTTTAGACGAAGGCGACCGCATGTTAGACATGGGCTTTGCCGACGAAATGGACGCCATCATTCCTTTTTTACCCAGCCCACGCCAAACCTTGATGTTCTCGGCCACCTACCCTGAAGACATCGAAGCAATTAGCCAGTTAATCCAAACCGACCCGCTGATGATCACCATTGATGAACGCAGCCAACGCCTGCACATCGAACAATACATGGTCGAGCTTGAAAAAAATCAACGCTTAGAACTGGTGGCACAGCTCTTATCGAAACACCAGCCCGAATCCTGCGTGGTGTTTTGCAACACCAAAAGCGACTGCCAAAAAGTAGAGGCCCACCTGAACCAACGTAATATGGATGCCCTCGCCCTACACGGTGACCTAGAGCAGCGTGACCGTGACCAAGTATTGCTGCGCTTTGCCAACCACAGCTGCCGCGTTTTGGTCGCCACCGACGTGGCCGCCCGCGGTTTGGACATTCCCAACCTCGCGATGGTGATCAACTATGAGCTGGCCCACGACCCAGAAATTTACGTGCACCGCATTGGCCGTACTGGCCGCGCAGGTGAAAAAGGCCTGGCCGTCTCGTTTGTGACCCCGGCCGAGATGAATCGCGCCCTAGCGGTTGAAGCCTATATGGAACGCCCCACCCAGTGGGTCGACAAATACACTTTTGCCGACGTCAAACGCGCCCAGCTCAGAGCGCCCATGGCCACATTGTGTATTGATGGCGGCAAAAAAGACAAAATCCGCGCCGGCGATATTTTGGGAGCACTGACCAACGGCGAAGAGGCCTTAAGCGGTGACGAAGTCGGCAAGATCGACGTCTACCCGATGCACGTTTACGTCGCCGTCACCCGCAGCAGCGCCGACCGCGCCATCAAGCGCATCCGCGCCGGCAAGATTAAAGGCAAAACCTGCCGCGTACGGGTATTAACCGAACGTCTATAACACCACACCAACCCCAAACAGGCCTCTGGATTACCAGAGGCCTGTTGTTTTTCATCACCCTTAACCCTGACGGGCCTTAAAGCGCGGATTGCTTTTACAGATCACATACACTTTACCTTTACGGCGCACCAGACGACAGTCACGATGGCGCAGCTTGGCGCTTTTTAACGAAGACAATACTTGCATCACTTAATCCCTTTTTAATTTGTTTAATATGGCTTTATAACGCTGATTAAATTGGCTAACGCGGCCTTCATTCACATATTCACGCTGCTTCCCGGTATAGGCAGGGTGCGACGCCGATGAGGTGTCCAACTTATATACGGGATAATCCTGGCCATCGCGCCAGCGCATGGTTTCCGTCGTACGGGCGCACGACCGAATCAGCCAGCCTTCACCCACACCGGTGTCGTAGAATAAAACGGTGCGGTAATTTTCAGGATGTGTATTAGGTTTCATCATTAAACCTTTCAAAACGTTATGGTATAACATAATACATAATAAATAACGGTTTGCCAACCGAATCACGCGTAGATTCAATCGTCTAAATACCCATTCAATAGATACCTCACCCGCGCCTCTTGTCCCAAAGCCCGTCCACATCAGACATTTAGCCACCAGAAGCCGATTTTGTTATCATAGGCTTTTAGCCCGCTTGCTGATCCGCCATGACGTCTACCCTTCGTATGATTCCAGCGCACGAACCGCTGCCCCTAGCCTTATTGCTGTTGGCCAACCCTTCTGTTGCGCTCATTGAAGCTGACTTAGTCGATGGTCATTGCTACGTGTTACACGATGATCAAGGCGCCCTCATTGGCGCCGCCATCTTACAGCGAGTGGCCACCGACACTCTGGAAATCAAGGCCATTGCCATCGCACCAGAACGTCAAGGCCAAGGCTGGGGTAAAATACTGCTGCAAGGCTTAATCGACAACGCACAACAGCAGGGCGCGCACACATTGTTTGTCGGCACGGCCAACTCTAGCCTAGACCAGCTGGGGTTTTATCAAAAAGGCGGCTTTCGCCTCAGCCACATTTTGCCCAATTATTTTTTAGATCATTACCCTGAACCCATTTTTGAAGCAGGCCTACAGGCCCTAGACATGATTTATTTAAAACTGTCGCTGACATGAGCCTGACCCGAAAAATCATCCACATCGACATGGATGCTTTTTATGCCTCGGTCGAGCTACGCGATGCGCCCCACCTTCGCGGCAAGCCAGTGGTCGTGGCTTGGGATGCGTCACGCTCGGTGATTTGCGCCGCCTCTTACGAAGCGCGCCAGTTTGGCCTACGCTCGGCGATGTCGGTTGGCCAAGCCAAAAAACTCTGCCCCCAGGCCATCTACATCCCGCCAAACTTTCACAAATACCGCGAAGTGTCGCAGCAGGTACAGGCTATTTTTAAGCAACACACCGACTTAATTGAGCCTTTATCCTTGGATGAGGCCTATCTCGACGTCACCCAGAACAAGCAGGGCTACGCCGTGGCCACTGAACTGGCCACCGTGATTCGCCAACAGATTTTTACTGCGACAGGCCTCACCGCCTCGGCCGGTATTGCGCCAAATAAATTCTTGGCTAAGATTGCCTCAGATTGGCGTAAGCCCAACGGCCAATTTGTCATCAAACCGCATCAAATTCAGGCTTTTTTACACACGCTGCCCTTAGATAAAGTCCCTGGCGTGGGCAAGGTCACCCTCACTAAGCTACACCAGCTCGGCTTTAAAATGGTCAGCGACCTACACGACGTCGACGTCGCCCAGCTCATGCACTATTTTGGCCGCTATGGTTTTCGCCTCCATCAACTGGCTCAAGGCATCGACCATCGGCCCGTTGAGGCCAATCAAATCCGCCAACAGATCTCCAAAGAAACCACGTTTAACGGTGATCTGACCCTGGCCGAAGCCGTTCAACACCTGCCAGCCCTTAGCCAAGACCTGTGGCGCAGCTGTGAAAGCAAGGCCATTTTTGGGCGCAGCCTCACCCTCAAGCTCAAGACCCATCAGTTTCAAAACATCACCCGCTCACTTACCTTTGATGACTACATCACCCAAGCCTCAGAGCTTAGCCAAGGCACCACACAATTATTGGCGCGCCTCGACCTCCCCGCCGATCAGCGCTACCGCCTCATCGGCTTAGGCATCAGCCTGTTTGCCGATAGCGACCATCCGCCTGAACCTTATCCGCTATTTGAAGACTAATCTGTCAAGGAAGCAGTCAAGCCTACCGTGTCTATGCTATGATTTTACGCATTAGGCTTATCTATTTACTTACTCTTGATAAAGGGTCGTTATGAAACTAAATTACTTAGTGGCCGCCTTAAGCGCCACCGTTCTGTTGGCCGCCTGTGGTGATCAAAAAGAACCCGCTACGCTCAACCTCAGCTGTGATTCTGAAGCCGCCCGCCTAGGCATTCAGCAGGCCGTCGAGCAAGAAATTCTAGACGGTTTGGCCAATAACCAAGCCACCGCCGGCCTATACGACCTCAACAAAGTCAAAGAAAACCTAGCCTCAACCCGTTTTGAATTGAATAACATCACTTCCGAAGCCAGCACCGATGCCAACATCACCACGTGTAAGGCACAAATCGGCTACAGTTTTGCCGCCTCCGTTATGCAGTTGGCCAAAGCCAACTACGAAGCCATGGGCCGCACCGACTACGAGCAATACCTCAACACCACGATGCAAGACACCGGCTTCAGCCAATCCGGCGGCACCTTAAACAAAGACATCAGCTACAGCCTCACCAAAACCGATGCGGCCCCTGAAGTGAAGGTCAACGGCGTGGCCGAGCTGTCTTCCATGCTGTCGTCTTCCTTACTGTTTGCCAGCGTCAACAACGACGCCCTGCACAAACCCAAAACCGAATCTGACGATCCGCTCTTGGACTTACTCAAAGAAAAAACCGATATGGACACCGGAGCCGCCGATGCGCCTGAAGGCAGCAGCACCGAAGCCTCGAACGACAGCGTCGACTTAAACAACGCCATTCGCCAAAACGCCAATGCGCGCGACAACTTAGATGCTTTATGGAAAGCCTTGCCCAACGAAGTCAAAGAGACCCTCAACACCGAGCAAAAAACCTGGACTCAATCTAAGGAGCGCGCCTGTCAATCAGCGGCCCAGCAAGGCAGTACGGCCGAAGCCCAAGAACAAAATCGCCTCAACTGTGAAACCAATCAGGTCTTGAAACGCATTAATTATTTAGACCAATACACCTTACCGAAAAACATGTAAGCTCCAAAAAAGCCCTTCCAACGAAGGGCTTTTTTATTCTGGCCACTCTGGCGCACTAAATTGCCCACGGCGGGTCACACAAGGATCAAACTCAGGTTATAATAAACCTTCATATTATTCACACTCATTAAGGATGACTCATGCAAGAACCACAAATGAGAGACTACACACAGGTTGGCGGCCAAAGCCAAAAATCTGCGTCTCAGGTATTGCTCAGCAAAACCTACGCCCTACTCGCAGTGGCCTTTGTGCCTTGCCTACTAGGGGCCTATCTGAGCGCCAGCACCGGCTTTTTATATTCCCTACTCAACGTCTTTAACAGCCGCTGGGTGTTCATCATCGCCTTTTTTGCCTTTTTCTACGGCATGGTGTTCATGATTGAAAAAAACCGCTACAGCAATGTCGGCATCGCCTTGTTCTTTGTCCTTACCTTTGGCATGGGCGCCCTCTTAGCCCCCACGCTGCAGGTCACATTGGGCATGTCTAACGGCAGTGAAATCATCATGCTGGCGGCCGGCCTCACCGCCGTTACCTTCTTCGCCATGACATTCTTGGCCCGCAGCAGCAAAATCAATATGTCGGCCGTGGGCAACTTCATGACCGTTGGCATCATCGTGGTCATGGTCGGCGTGGTCGCCAACCTTTTCTTACAGCTGCCCGCCTTAAGCCTCACCCTATCTGTGGGCTTTGTGATCATCAGCTCGCTGCTCATTATGTGGCAAACTCGCGCCATCATTGACGGCGGCGAAGACAGCTACATCAGCGCAGCCCTGACTTTATTTATCTCGTTGTACAACCTATTTGCCAACTTGATCCACATTTTGACTGCCTTAATGGGCAACGATTAAAGCCGGTCTAATCGCCTCATACCTGCCCACTTCGGTGGGCATTTTTACGCCTGATGCCTACGCTACATTCACGCAGCGCCCAATAAAATGGCCCGCATCAAGCGGGCCAGACAGTCAATCCATTCAAGCTTACTTTGCCGGACGGCTTTTAAACCAGCTGGCCCAAAGCCATACCAAGACCGCGGTAAAGAATAAGGCACTCCAAATCGGCAAGGGTACGCCCATAATGGGCTCAACCGAAGCACACTCACCCGAACCGCCTAAAACTTTGGCCACCATGTCGTTAAACGGCATGGTCTGTACCATAAAGTCTAAGCCCGGCCCGCAGGCAGGCACTTCCGCCGGCGGCAGATTTTGAATGTAAATATGCTGGGCCGCAATGCCTAAGCCCACCAAGGCAGCAATGCTGATCAAGCCATTACCCAATAAAGCCACGCAACGCTTAGGCGTCACAAACCCAATCAGCGCAAACAAGAGCGCCAAGGCCCCAACGGCCATTACCGCCACCCGTTGAAAAATACACAATGGGCACGGCTCCATATACAACACGTATTGTGCGTATAAGGCGCTGCCCATCACGATGGCGCTGAGTAGGAAAATACTCCACCAAACGGTTGATTGTGCAAAAACTCTGTTCATATTGATTCTTTCGCTCGTCATCGGCCCAAACCATTTGGGCCCGTACTGGTTAAGATTGACCACGGCCAAGGCATTTAGTTGTCATTGCCCGAAAAATAATTCCGTCAGTCCTTATTCCCCGGCGGCCACCGTCATATTGTCAATCAGCATAGAACCGACTCTATGGGCACCACGACGCAACACATCATCGGCCACACCGACTAGGTTGGCATACATTTCTTGCAGCTGGCCGGCAATCGTAATCTCTTCAACCGGATGCACAATCATGCCGTTCTCGACCCAAAAGCCCGCCGCCCCGCGAGAATAGTCGCCGGTCAACATGTTCACGCCCTGGCCCATCAACTCGGTCACCAACAGGCCGGTGCCCATTTCTTTAAGTAAACTAGCTAAATCAGGGTGGGTATGGTTTAAATGAAGGCTGTGGGCGCCGCCCGCATTCGCCGTGGTCGGCATGCCCAGCTTACGGCCTGAATAGCTACTCAAGAAATAGCCCATGATTTCGCCGTTTTTCACCACATCACGAGGCTGAGTGGCCACACCTTCCGCATCAAAATAGGTGCTACCAAAGCCTTTTTGCTCATGCGGTTGTTCTTGAATATTAACCCAGTCAGCCAATACCCGCTTGCCCAAGCTGTCCAATAAAAAACTGGCTTCGCGATACAGCGCGCCACCGCTTAAGGCTCCGACCAAATGGCTGATTAAGCTCAAAGCCACGGTGGACTCAAACACCACGGGGTAATGACCCGTTTTTATTTTACGCGCATCCAAACGACGTACCGTCCGCTGAGCGGCCTTGGCACCAATGGCCTCAATCGAATCCAAATCAGCCGCACTACGCGCCACGTCATACCAATAGTCGCGCTGCATGCCGCCGCTGGTTTCCTTAGCCACCACCGAACAAGAAACGCTGTGGCGGCTGGTGCGGGCGCCGGCCATAAAGCCATGGCTATTACCGTACACATATTGATAATGGTTGGCGTTGACTGCCGCACCATCAGAATTGCTCACCCGCTCATCAAACGCTTGTGCGGCCGCTTCACAGCCCTGAGCCAGCGTGATCGCCTCTTCCACCGACACATCCCACGGATGGTATAAATCCAGATCAGGCACGTGGGTCGCCATCAGTGCCGCATCGGCTAGACCAGCAAACTCATCTTCGGCCGTGTATTTAGCAATATTCAACGCCGCCTTGACCGTGGCCGTCACCGCCGCATCCGAAAAGTCAGCCGTGCTGGCGAAGCCTTTCTTCTGGCCGATGTAGACCGTCACCCCCAAACCCTTATCTTGCTGATACTCGATTTGATCGACCGACTGTAGCCGTACGCTGACCGACTGACCGTGTCCTTCGCTGACGTCGACATCGGCCGCCGTCGCCCCACCCGCCCGGGCTTGATCCAAAACACTTTGGGTCAAGTCGTGTAATTGATTCTCTGTGTAATGAAACATAGCGCTCTTTTGTTTTAAATAAGCCTTATTGTACCGTTAATCCAAAAATGCCGTCGAATTAAGATGTAAAGTAGGCCCAATTTCGGTATCATCTAAGCTTATTAATTGTTAGTTAGCGACACCGGCGATGAGTGAACATGATGAATGGGTCAGCAAGACCCAAAAAAAGAAAGAAATGGACGATCTACAAGACTTAGGCGTTCAGTTAACCAAGCTATCGGTTGACACCTTAAAAAAAATGCCGCTGCCGGAAGACCTCTTGGATGCCTTAAAGCAACACAAGAAAATCACCGCCAACGGCGCCCTGAAACGTCAGCTACAGTTTATTGGTCGGCTCATGCGCGATGTAGATCCTGAGCCCATCGAAGCCTTTTTGGCCCGTCTCAAAGGCGACAACGCAGCCCACAACGCCTACCTACAGCGCTTAGAGCTCTTACGTACGCAGTTGGTTGCTGATGATCAGGCCTTAAACACCGTGATTGCCGACTGCCCTGATGCGGATATTTCGTATTTACGAACCCTCGTCCGTAACGCCCGCAAGGAACAGGCGCAAGAAAAATCGCCTAAAGCCTTTAAAGCTTTGTTCCAAGCCCTTAAAGAAACCTATGACCAACAGCAATCGTCTCAAGGTTAGCTCACCTAAGTGAATGAATCTGTACCATGAACGCTACCGAATATCGCGCACCAAAGTGGTTGAAAGGCGGACACAGCCAAACCATTTGGTCGTCAAAATGCATCCCTACCCCTGCGCCAAACTATCGGCGCATGTATTTGCCTACGCCAGACCAAAGCACCACATTGGCCTGTGATTTCATCGACAGCAGCCAAGCAGATGCGCCGTTAGTGGTGCTGTTTCATGGTTTAGAAGGCAGTAGCCACAGTCACTATGCCAAAGCCCTCATGAACCACGTAGCCGCCGCTAATCTAAACGGCGTGGTAGTGCATTTTCGGGGCTGCGGCAACAACATTAACCTAGGCCGCCGCGCCTATCATTCAGGCGACACCGACGAAGCCCGCTGGGTTTTTGCCCATCTGAAACAAACTTATCAAAAAATTTATGCTGCCGGCGTGTCTCTTGGCGGCAATATGTTGGCCAAATACATGGGCGAAACCCGTGAAGCGGCTCTGTGTGAAGCCGCCGCCATCATCAGCGCCCCCTTAGACTTAGTAGCGGCCAGCGAGGCCTTAAGTAAAGGGTTTGCTAAACGGGTGTACATCCCTTACTTTTTGAACACGCTTAAAAGCAATGCCAAAATTCAATGGTCGGCCCATCCCGACCTCTTTGAGTTAGACAGCGTCTTGAAAGTTAAAACCCTCAGTGCCTTTGATAATCTGGTCACAGCACCGATGCATGGCTTTAAAAACGCCGTGGACTACTGGACTCAGTCGAGCGCCAAACCCTATTTAAAACACATCCAAAAACCCACTCTGGTTTTAAATGCCTTAAATGACCCGTTTTTACCCGCATCCGCCCTACCCACGGCGGCCATGGTCTCAAACAGCGTCACTTTATTGCAGCCACCAGAAGGGGGCCATGTGGGCTTTGCCAGCGGCCCCTTCCCCGGAAATGTCAATTGGTTGCCCCAAACCATCTTGAAATTTTTCCATTTGGCCTAATTAATAACAATAACCAACGAGGAGTCTGCTGTGTCAGATATTTTAGAAAAGATCTTAGCCACCAAAGCCTTAGAGGTCGCCCGCGACCAAGAATCTCTGCCCTTAGCCGAGCTAAAGGCCAAAGCCCTAGCCCAACCGGCACCGCGTGACTTTACCGCGGCCATTTTGGCCAAGCATGCAGCAGACCAACCCGCGATTATTGCCGAGATCAAAAAAGCCAGCCCATCTAAAGGCTTGATTCGCGCTGATTTTGATCCCGTTTGGATTGCCCAAGAATACGAAGCGGCTGGCGCAGCCTGCCTGTCGGTGTTGACCGACGAGCAATATTTTCAAGGCTCGTTTGAATACCTACAGGCGGCACGCCAAGCCTGCAGTTTGCCAGTGCTGCGTAAAGACTTTATTATAGATGAATATCAAATCTATCAAGCACGTTACTGGGGCGCCGATGCCATCCTCTTGATTGCCGCCGCCCTCAGCACAGAACAAATGCAGGCTTTTGAGGCCACTGCTCACGCCTTAAATATGAGCGTGCTGGTTGAGGTACACAATATGACAGAATTGCAAAAGTGTACCCCTTTAACCACACCTTTATTGGGTATTAATAACCGAGATTTACGTACATTTGACGTTAGTTTAGACAACACTTTAGCGCTTTTACCGCACATTCAAAATCGCATTGTGGTGACCGAAAGCGGCATCAGCTCTAAGTCCGATGTTGATTTAATGCGACGTCATGGCGTGGAGACCTTCTTGATCGGTGAGACTTTCATGAAATCTCCATATATAAGAGAAGCAGTTGCACAACTGCTTTAATTGGCGCAAAATTGACTTAAATCAAATTTTTGCAGGTGTTTATTGCCATATTTCATAATTACGCCACATTTAATTATTGCGTCGTCATGAATGGCCAGCACCGAATTTATGGCTTGATCATGCACCTCATGGTCAAGCCAAATAGGAAATAGGTACTTCATCAATGTCTGTACACATAAAAACAGCGGCTGAAATTGAAAAAATGCGCGAGGCCGGCCAGCTTGCCGCGCAGCTGCTAGATTACATCACCCCTTTTGTGAAGGTGGGCGTCACCACCAATGAATTAAATCAGCTGGCCCACGATTATCAAGTTAACGTACAAGGCGTGACGCCTGCAACGTTGAACTACACGCCCGAAGGCTGTACACCTTTTCCAAAATCAATGTGCACTTCGGTCAATCACGTTATTTGTCACGGCATTCCCGATGACAAGGCATTAAAAAATGGCGACGCCATGAATATTGACGTTACCATCATTACCAAAGAAGGCTGGCACGGCGACTCAAGCCGCATGTTTTTGGTGGGCAAAGTTGCCCCTCACGTTGAACGCCTCGCCCGCATTACGCACGAATGCATGATGCTGGGGATTGAACAGGTTAAGCCTGGCGCAACGCTTGGGGACATAGGTTTCGCGATTCAGCAACACGCGGAAAGCAGTGGCTACTCAGTTGTTCAAGAGTTTTGTGGCCACGGCATTGGTCTTAATTTCCACGAAGCACCACAAGTGGTACATTATGGCCAAAAAGGGACGGGCATGGTGCTAGAACCTGGCATGATCTTCACGATTGAACCAATGATCAACCAGGGCAAGAGACACTTGCGTATTTTAGCGGATGGCTGGACAGTAGTAACGAAAGATCGCTCTTTATCAGCACAGTGGGAACACATGGTTTTAGTGACAGAAACAGGCTATGAAATCTTAACCATAAGCCCAATGACACAGCAACCTTAATTGCCAATTGTTTGATAAAAGTTCTTTCCTAAATTAACAATAAATAATATTATATTATTACTCTCTCATTTTTGAATATATATTGCGTATATTTGAAAACTACACACATACTTTCTATTAATATGATAAAGGAAAACAAGCATGAAAGCTTTTGATAAAATCGAAAACCCAAGAGACATACGCAAACGTCTTGGCATGAACCAACAAGAGTTCTGGAGCCAAATCGGTGTGACTCAATCAGGTGGTTCTCGTTATGAGTCAGGCCGGAATATCCCTAAACCCGTTCGCGAATTGCTACGTTTGGTGCACATTGAGCGCATTGACTTGGCAAAAGCCAGCCGTGAAGACTTAGAAATCTCTCACTTGCTGAAAGAACAAAACCCAGATCTTTATAAAACTCTAAAAAAAGCAGCAAAATCTAAGATCGCTGGTTAAGCAAAAAAACCCAATCGTTTTCGATTGGGTTTTTTATGGTGTCAATAAATCACCGTTAGCCGCGACTGCGTCCGGTAATGATGCCGCTGAGCACAATAATCACCATCGCCACCACTTCTGGCACACTGATCCCATCGCCTAACCACAAAACACCCAGCAGCGTTGAGAACACCACGTTCAAATAAGACAGCGCCGCCACCAAATACTTACGCCCCACCTTATAAGCACGCGTCATCGACATCTGCCCCGCCGTGGCCGTCACGCCCAGACCCAACAAATACCACACGTTTTCCCAAGTCACAGCATGCCAGCCATCAAACGTCGCCAAGAGTGCGCCCAAAACCGTACACACCACCGAAAAATAGAACACAATGCGCCATTCTTCTTCGCCCATTTTGGCCAATTCGCGTACCTGTAAATAAGCCCAGCCGGCAAAAAAGCCCGCCGCCAAACCCACTAAGCCATACCAGAGCTGATCTTCGCCCATGGTTGGGCGTAACAATAAAGCCACGCCAATAAAGCCCAAGACCAAACCCAAAATCACACCGCGAGACAGCCGCTCTTTCAGTACAATCACCGACAAAATGGCCAAAGCCATCGGCGACGTATAGTTCAGCGTTACCGCCGTAGCCAAGGGCAGATGCACCAGGGCATAAAAAAAGCATAAAATACCCAAACTGCCGGCTACGCCACGGCCTATGTGCGCTTTGACATGCGGCGTATAAAAGGTATAGCCGCGCATCAAGGCCAGGCCACCCAAGAAGAGCACCCCAAAAGCCGTACGCCAAAAAGTCAGTTCAAAAGGGCCAAAATAAGCCGAACCGGCTTTAACAAAAGCCCCCATCAGCGAAAAACAAATCGCCGTCACCACCATCCATCCAGAACCCAACGTTATGGCCTTCATGTTTTTAATGCCTCTATCCTGTTTGTGTCGTTCGTAAAAAAAGTCACCCACGTGTGGGTGACTTTTTCACAACATTATTATTCTTTGATTCGGTAAAATACTTCACCTTGACCAATATAACCCATTTCATCACGGGCTACTTCAGAAATGGCGTCTTCACCTTGTTTAAAATCTTGAATGTCTGCTTCGATTTCTTTATTACGCTGGGTGAGTTTCTCCACGTTTTCGTTTTGAATGACGGCGTTCTCTTGCAAACGCCATACGTCCTGCCACCCCCCTTTGTCTAGCCAGAGGCGCTGTTGGAACCACACCAAAACCACCAATAGCAAAACGGTCACCCATTTCATAAAGTCATCCTAATGCTTAGCCTAATTGATAAAAAGCTTTTTGGCCTGGATAGTAAGCGGCTTCGCCCAACTCTTCTTCGATCCGCAATAGTTGGTTGTATTTCGACATACGATCAGAACGAGACAGAGAGCCTGTTTTGATTTGCATGCAGTTGGTGGCCACGGCCAAGTCAGCAATGGTGCTGTCTTCTGTTTCGCCAGAGCGGTGAGACATCACGCTGGTATAGCGTGAACGTTTGGCCAAATCAACTGCTTTTAAGGTTTCGCTCAAGGTACCGATTTGGTTAACCTTCACCAACAATGAGTTGGCCAAACCTTGCTCAATGCCTTCTGCCAAAATAGCAGGATTGGTCACAAATAAATCGTCGCCCACCAGTTGGATTTTTTTACCCAAGCGATCGGTCAAAATCTTCCAGCCATCCCAGTCGTCTTCAGCCATGCCATCTTCAATAGAGATGATTGGATAGTTATCCACCAAGCTTTCCAAGTAGTTGGTGAACTGCTCAGAAGTCAAGGCCATGCCTTCAGCGCTCAAGTGGTATTGACCATCTTTATAGAACTCGCTAGACGCGCAGTCTAAAGCCAACATCACGTCTTGGCCTGCTACATAACCAGCAGCTTCAATTGCTTCAATAATTAGTTTAATCGCATCTTCATGGCTAGGCAAGTTAGGCGCAAAACCACCCTCATCACCCACAGTCGTGGCATAACCTTTATCGTTGCAGATGTTTTTCAAGTGATGAAAAATCTCAGCGCCGCAGCGTAGGGCTTCGCGGAAAGATTCAGAGCCCACAGGCATGATCATGAACTCTTGGATGTCCAAGCTGTTATTGGCGTGGGCGCCACCATTGATGACGTTCATCATCGGCACAGGCATGGCCATTGGACCAGCACCACCCAAGTAGCGGTATAAAGGCAGGCCAGCATCTTCAGCCGCTGCGCGGGCAACCGCCATAGACACGGCCAACATGGCGTTCGCGCCTAAGCGGCCTTTGGTGTCGGTGCCGTCTAGCTCAATCATGGTTTGATCGATATAAGCTTGTTCTGAAGCATCGACGCCGATCAAGGCTTGCGCAATTTCATTGTTCACGTTTTGAACCGCTTGCAGCACACCTTTACCTAAGTAACGAGCTGAATCACCGTCACGCAATTCTAAGGCTTCTTTAGCGCCGGTAGAGGCACCTGAGGGTACCGCTGCACGGCCCATCACACCAGACTCAAGCAGTACATCCGCTTCTACGGTTGGGTTACCACGTGAATCCAAAACCTCGCGTGCCACGATGTCAATAATCGCACTCATTTCATCTCCTAATCATTAAATAAGCTTGTGGGGCAGCGTTTCCCACTCTGCCCCGACAAAAATCACAATCAAAAAAACGTTTCGCTGGCGCTGGCCATCAGGCCAAGCTCCGCCAACAGCCCACTCAATGGGGCATCATCTGCGCTTTGGCTTAAAAAGACGATGTATTCATCCATCGACGTCTCCATGCGCCAAAGGGTTAAACCATAGGCTTCAAATGCGCTTTGCACCTGAGGCATGGCCGCCTCTACGTAATCATCATCAAACACCAGCTCGGCCAGCAATTCTTCGCTCAAGCCCAGCCGATTTGTCATTTCCTCAATCCCAGCCATGAAACCGTCGAAATCTTTCCAATCGACGCGAAACGCTTTTTCTGGCGGCAAAACCTCGGTCAAGACAAAATGCAAGGGCGTGTCGTCACTCAATAAGCGTTCACGTACTTGCTCAAACTCCCCAGGCACCACGCTTTCATCATCAAAAGCCAATAGCTGCAAAAAATGCACCAAGTGTTCTGGGTTAATAAATGCCACATCCATAGTCAGCCCTTAAGCATGAAAAATCGTCTGCTTAGGTTGGTAAGCAGACGATTAAGCGACACACACTGTTTCACACATCTTTGGGCCAGTACCAAACGGCCCAGCTGAATCTGTGTACTCATTAAACAGCTCATTTTACCTAATGGCCACGCAGCTAAAGCGCGCTCCAGCAAACGCTTGAGCACACAAACGGCGCCCAAAAGATAGCCACTAGGCTGAATAGGCAACGGGATACAGCCCTGGCTCGCACTGACCCCAGCCCGCTCCATCAAGGAGAGGCTTTGTCTAAACGCTAAGCCAGATACATGCATACCCATCACCTTAAAAGCCATTATTTCTTGTTTTTCAAAGCCGCTTTAACAAAAGAAATAAACAGTGGATGACCTTTTCTTGGGGTCGACGTGAATTCTGGATGGAATTGACACGCAAAGAACCAAGGATGGTTTGGCAACTCAATGGTTTCCACTAGGCGCTCATGCCCAGCAGACACGCCACCGATGACCAAACCTGCGTCTTCCAAGCGCGGAACGTAGTGGTTATTCACTTCGTAGCGATGGCGATGACGCTCAGAAATCTCCGTGCTGCCGTAAATACGGGCGGCTAAGCTGCCTTCTTTCAATTCACAGCGCTGTGCGCCTAGACGCATGGTGCCGCCCAAGTCAGCGTTTTCGTCACGGGTTTCTACGCGACCATCTTCATTCAGCCACTCGTCAATCAAAGCCACAACGGGGAATTCCGTTTGGGCATTAAATTCGGTTGAGTTCGCCGCAGGCATATTGGCTACGTGACGTGCGTACTCAATCAGCGCAATTTGCATGCCTAAGCAAATGCCTAGGTAAGGAATATTGTGTTCACGAGCAAATTGAACCGCCTTAATTTTGCCTTCCACACCGCGCGCACCAAAGCCGCCTGGCACCAGGATCGCATCCATGCCGTAAAGGGCATCAGTGCCTTCGGTTTCTAAGCGTTCGCTGTCGATGTAGGTAATCTCTACGTCGGTTTCGGTGTGAATCCCGGCGTGTTTCAAGGCTTCTGACAGTGATTTGTACGATTCAGTCAAATCAACGTATTTACCCACCATCGCCACTTTGGCATGGTGTTTCGGCGCTTCGATGGCCATGGAGATTTTCTTCCACTCAGTCAAATCAGCTTCCTGTACATTCAGCTGCAATTGCTCACAGATGATGGTGTCAATTTTTTGGCCATGCAGCATTTCAGGCACTTTATAAATGCTGTCTGAATCGTAGCAACCAATGACTGCACGCTCTTCCACATTACAGAATAAGGCAATTTTGCGCTTTTCTTCATCCGGCAAAGGACGATCCATGCGGCACACCAAAATATCAGGCTGAATGCCGATGACGCGCAGCTCTTTAACCGAATGCTGGGTCGGCTTGGTTTTGATTTCGCCCGCCGCCGCAATGTAAGGCACGTAAGACAAATGTACAAACAAAGAATTTGCACGGCCTAGCTGGCTACGCATTTGGCGAATGGCTTCCATGAACGGCAAAGACTCAATGTCGCCCACGGTGCCGCCAATTTCAATGATGGCCACGTCAAAACCACTGGCGCCAGCATGTACTTTACGTTTGATTTCGTCGGTAATGTGCGGAATCACCTGCACGGTACCGCCTAGATAGTCGCCGCGACGCTCTTTTGCAATGACGGCTTCGTAGACTTGACCCGCGGTAAAGCTGTTACGCTTATACATGGTGGCGTCAATAAAACGTTCGTAGTGACCCAAATCCAGATCCGTCTCGGCGCCGTCTTCTGTCACGAATACTTCACCGTGCTGAAATGGGCTCATGGTGCCTGGGTCAACGTTAATGTAGGGGTCTAATTTGAGCATGGTCACTTTCAGACCACGCGATTCGAGAATGGCAGCAATAGAAGCTGCAGCGATGCCTTTACCTAAAGAAGAAACAACACCGCCTGTTACAAAGATAAACTTAGTCATGGCATAACTACTCTATTAGAATTCGTAATTTTACCTTGAAACAGGGTAAATTTAAAGGCCTAGGACCGTTCCCGAGCAAATAAAAACCCAGCATGCCGCCGCCATTCTCAATTAGCCCAAAAAAACCACAACCACGCTTTTTTTCTAAATTTCGACTAAAATCGCTACAACCCACAGGGCACAACAGGAATACAACATCACCCTAGGCCAAAGACACAACTAAAAGCAAACAAAGCTTGAGTTCGAAGGTCTTTTTATGGTATAAACTCTCTTTTCCTAATTGGTCTTTGGAGTCTAACAATGGCACGAGTTTGTAAAGTGACTGGCAAGCGTCCCGTAGCAGGGAACAATGTGTCACATGCCAACAACAAAACCAAACGTCGCTTTTTGCCTAACTTGCAATCACGTCGTTTTTGGGTAGAGAGTGAAAACCGCTGGGTTCGTCTACGCGTTTCTAACGCTGGTTTACGTACCATCGATAAAGTAGGCATTGATGTCGTATTGGCTGATTTGCGTGCTCGCGGCGAAGCTTAATTTAAATCTTAATTAAGAAGGTAGTCGATAATGCGCGATAAAATCAAACTAGAATCATCTGCTGGTACTGGTCACTTCTACACCACTACTAAAAATAAACGCACTATGCCCGGCAAGCTCGAAATCAAAAAATTCGATCCTGTTGTTCGCAAACATGTGATTTATAAAGAAACTAAATTAAAATAAACTAATTTTATTTCGACAAACCCTTTGCCTCGGCGAAGGGTTTTTATTTTGCCCTACACTTTTGCCCCACATTCAAGCTTTCGCCTCACTTTCTCACCGCTAAATCCACTCATCCCCATCATTTCATGCAGGCATCTCGCGTCAGCCTAATGCGCACAGCGGCCTCAACCTTCTAAATAATGAAACAGCATTATTTATGCGGCATTTATATGCTACAATGACCAATCCCCCTATCGAGGCACCCACACACCCAAACTCAGCAAGGCAGTTATGCTCAAAAATACCCTCTTTATCTGCGGCACCCCCTTTCAGCTTTTCCTGGCCCAAAACATCATTCGCACCGAAGGCATACACAATGCCGCCATCTTATATCTAGGCAACCCTCAGCATCCCAAGGCCAAGCACTACCTTGCTCTCTTTGCGCCCAATACCAGCATCACCCGCTTTTGGATCGATCATGAGCTACAGCATCTCAAGAAACGCACCATCAGCCGCAAAGCCAAAATACTGGCCGAACAGCTTGGCCACCCACATAACGTTTTCATCGCCAACTACACCATTTTGTTCTACTCTTTCTTACTGTCGTACCTACCCTTCGAGACCTTATACTCCTTCGATGATGGCGCCGACAACATCAACCCCTTGTCACCGCTACACCAGTTTCATCATCAAACCCAACGCCAACGCCTTAGCTACGCCTTAAAATATGGCTTACGCTACCGTTTAAAATACCAGCTACGCGCCCACCCTAAAAAAATCCTCAAAAACATTAAGCGCCACTACACTATTTTCCCG
Organism: Neisseriaceae bacterium CLB008; assembly: GCA_041228285.1. NCBI lineage: Bacteria > Pseudomonadati > Pseudomonadota > Betaproteobacteria > Neisseriales > Neisseriaceae > Neisseriaceae bacterium CLB_ANTARCTIC_008. The sequence continues at coordinate 2,516,985 of CP166133.1, forward strand.
CAACACCCCAACATCATCAGTGCTGTTCGCCCCCTAAAACTACAGGCACTCACTCCTACCCCTGCCCACTCGACATTGACACCACGCCCCGTCATCAAGCTCTTCATTGGCGCCTACTTCAGCGACATGTTCACGCGCTCAACCGACTTAACCTCACTCATGGCGCAGCTACACAGGCTTTTCCATGACCAAAAAATAGACGCCTACCTACCCCATCCGCGCGAGCACACCCATCATCTACCCAATGCCCAGCACATCGACATTCTGGCAGAAGAATACGTTTTAACCCAAATCGCCGCCGGACGACATGTCGAACTGTATGGTTTCGCCAGCACCGTACAGCTCAACTTAGCCCACCGCGAGCAAGTCACCAACCACCTCATCACCTCAGCCTCGCTACACCCCAAAATTCGCCACCTCTATGAACACATTTGCGATGATCGCTTTAACCTTATCGACCTCCCGACAGCCCAAACACCTAACCTCACTAAGGAGCCCACATGAACCAAGACGTGATTAAAATATTCGTTGGCTGCGACCCCAACAACTGCGACCTAGAACAAATGATGGTATTGGAATACAGCATCCGCAAACACACCCAAGCAACCATCGACATCGTCTGGATGCAGCTGTCGCGCGATCCCAATAGCTTTTGGTATGCCAACCCTGAAACCCAGGAGGGCTGGAACAGCAGTAAATGGGTAACCACTTTTTCTGGCTTTCGCTGGGGCATCCCCGCCTATTGCGGTTACGCCGGCAAGGCCATTTACATGGACGCCGACGTATTAGTGCTCAGCGACATCAGCGAACTCTGGCACCACCCCATTAACCCTGAATCCATGGTGGCCGCCAAAGGCGCACCGCTCATCAACCGTCTGTGCGTATCCCTATGGGACTGTGCCAAGGCTCGTGAAGTCATCCCCAGCATGGATGCCTTTAAACGCAATCCAGATAACCATTACAGCATGGTCGACCAGATTAAAGCCCAACCCAGCCTCATCACCCCATTTAACGACAGCTACAACTGCCTAGACGGGGAAGACTTGGCCCTTAAAGACATCAAAATCCTCCATTACACCGACATCGACACCCAGTTCTCTCACCCCTATTCGATTCCTCGCCTAAAGGCCGAAGGCAGCCAACACTGGTACGACGGCCAAACCAAACCGCACTGGCGCGAAGATCTAGTAGCCCTATTCGCTCAATACTACGAAGAGGCACTGGCCGCCGGCTATACCTTAGAGCAATACCGCGTCACCCCCTTTGGCAACGTCCCCAAGGAATCGCTCACCGGCTACCACGGCGATCGATTCGTCGACGTACACCACAGCCAAAAAAAGAAGCCCAGTAAAATACACAAATGGCAAAACAGCATCCGCAAACGCTGGCACAAGCTATTCGGCTAAGCACAAAAAAGCCGCCCCAGACAACTGGGGCGGCTTTTTCACAACAGACGTCAATTAAGGCTCAACTGCCTGCTGCATCGCCTCTACATTATCCACGATCACATTCGCATCCAAAACGCCAAAGCTGATCAAGGCCAGCATCAACAGCGTCGACGCCAATACCAAAGTCACCACATACAGCACGTAGCCCAGCAAAATCTTCAAGCCCGACAGCTGACTGAAGCGGGCAAAACCATGAATCTGCACCCACAGCGTCCAGAACTGCCACACCAAGCTTAAGACTACAGCCACGCCCGCAGGCAGATAAGGAAACGCCATCGCTGGAATCATCAATGCCTGAGTCAACAGCACAAAATGCGCCAACGGCAAATCAGGTGCGCCGCGCCAGCGAAAATACAGGCGCATCGTTTGGCTAAAGACCGCCCAATTAAGCACCGTAAAGGCTAAAGACACCGCAACCGTACCGTTTTGATCCAAGCCCAAAATCGGCATAAACGCTTGCGCATTCACCACGCCCAAGATCAGCAAGATGGCCACCACCACAAAACCAGGGTAGCGATACTCGGCCACAGGCTTTAAGCGTAAGCGCAGCAGCTGCCACGCATCATTAAGAAAATTCAGCATCAATCGAACACCACCGTTCTGTTGCAATAAGACAATACGCGGTTATCGGCGTGCCAACGTACGGCACGGCTCAACACCACTTTCTCGAGATCACGCCCTTTAGCCACCAAATCATCCACCTCATCGCGATGAGAGATACGCACCACTTCTTGCTCAATAATCGGGCCTTCATCCAGCTCATTGGTCACATAATGGCTGGTGGCGCCGATCAACTTCACACCGCGCGCATAGGCACGATGATAAGGCCGAGCACCATCAAATGCCGGCAAAAAGCTGTGGTGAATATTAATGATGCGGTCAGGAAAAGCCGACACAAAATCAGGCGACAGCACCTGCATATAGCGTGCCAAAACCACGGTATCGACATTGGCTTCTTTTAATAAGCGCATCTGTTCCGCTTCAGCCAAAGCTTTATTGTCTTTATTGACTTCAATTTTATGAAAAGGAATCCCGTTAAACTCCACGATGTGGCGGCAGGTATTGTGGTTCGAAATCACCAAAGGAATTTCACAACCCAGCTCACCAATGCGGTAACGGTGCAGTAAATCCACCAAGCAGTGCTCATACTGAGACACAAAAATCGCAATGCGCGGCAGCTCATGCGACAAAGTCAATCGATAGGTTAGGTTAAACTGGGCCGCAATCGCCCCAAAAACCTCGTCAAACTGCGCCATAGGCAGCTCAAAATCAGCTAAATCCCACTCTACGCGCATTAAAAACAAAGATTCAACCGCATCTTGGTGCTGATCCGCATGCAAAATATTGGCATTATAGGTCAACAAAAAATGGGCTACGGCATTCACCAAGCCCTTTTGATCAGGCGCCGCCATAAACAAAGTGGCGGTCTTTTTTTGTGTGTCTTGATTTGTCATTTTAATTACGTCATCCACAAGAGGCTGCCTTAGCCCAACACCACCAAGACAGCCCCAACAAACTCCCAGAGCATTCGGCCCTTCAAGTCTTAATTAATCATGTAGCCTAGCGGCATCCAATGTATTTTCCAACAGGGTCGCAATCGTCATCGGCCCCACCCCACCTGGCACAGGCGTAATCCATGCCGCACGTTCTTTAGCCACGGTAAACTCAACGTCACCGCACAGCTTACCATTTTCCAAACGGTTAATGCCCACATCAATCACCACGGCACCTGGCTTAATCCACTCGCCTTTAACCATCTCTGGCACGCCCACGCCGGCCACCACGATGTCAGCCTGGCGTACCTCGTGCGCTAAATCTTGTGTCGCACTATGGCACACGGTCACAGTAGCGCGCGCCAACAGCATTTCCAAAGCCTGAGGGCGGCCGACAATATTGGACGCGCCCACAATCACCACTTTCTTGCCTTTAGGATCGATCTGGTAATGATCCAACAGCGTCATCACGCCTCGTGGGGTACACGGACGCATTAAGGGCATTTTCACCGCTAAGCGGCCAACGTTGTAGGGATGAAAACCATCCACGTCTTTATGCGGCAAAATACGCTCTAATACTTTTTGGCTGTCAATGTGCTTTGGCAGCGGCAGCTGCACCAAAATACCATCTACTTCGCTATTGTCATTTAACTCATCAATCAGCTGCAGCAAAGCCTCTTCCGTCAGGCTTGCATCATACTCATATGATAAAGAACGAACGTTGGCCTTTTCACAGGCCAATTTTTTGTTGCGTACGTACACGGCGCTAGCAGGATCATCGCCCACCAAAACCACCGCCAATGTTGGCTGATGTAACCCTTGTTCAGCACGTTTTGCCACTTGTTCCTTTACCCATTCAATACGAGATTGAGAAACAGCCTTACCATCCATTAATTGAGCAGCCATGATTTTCCTAAAACTCACTTTAAATAAACAACAATATGAAGCCCCGTATTCTCTCATTTTTTAGCAGTTAATGCACCTTTAAATCCCATTCAGTGATGCTTTAATGCCTACATAAAGCGGCCATACAAAAGGCCACACCCTTGAATGCAGCTGGCTTTCAGCGACCAACAAACGCAGTTAAAAATAAAAATAACCGTCACGCCTAAATTAAAAACCGCACAATAACAGCCCCTTAAATAACTAAATTCAATTTAAGCCAAAATCATCATTGACAGACCAATCCCTCATCGGTATAGTTCGTCACTCAGTCGGGGCGTAGCGCAGCCTGGTTAGCGCATCTGCTTTGGGAGCAGAGGGTCGTGAGTTCGAATCCCACCGCCCCGACCACAAATTCTAGTGTGTGACCGACAGTTGGTTTGAGTGCCCGTAGCTCAACCGGATAGAGCACCGGCCTTCTAAGCCGGGGGTTACAGGTTCGATTCCTGTCGGGTGCGCCAAAAGCTTTATGGTGGATGTAGCTCAGTTGGTAGAGTCCTGGATTGTGATTCCAGTTGTCGTGGGTTCGAGCCCCATCATCCACCCCAGTTATCCTAAGACTTGCTTAAAGCAGGTCTTTTTTTATGCCCGTCGATTCTAGCCAACCCATCCCCTTTAACACAATCAAACGCGCAAGCACTCAAATCATAACGATAGCCCCACAGCCGAGCTTCAAAAAGCATCCGACTTATATTGCCTGCCGCAACCAGCCACCCAAAACAGCAGCCAAGCCTTGCCCCCTAAGCAATAAACAAACAAGCAACAGACCCATCTGCCCCAAGACACGCCCTGACTCAAAACCTATTTTCCCTGATGATTCCAGCATCTAGGCAATAAGTCGACTTATTTTAACACCATACGCTTGACAGAAAAATCAGAGCTGGGTATAGTTCGATTCTCAGTCGGGGCGTAGCGCAGCCTGGTTAGCGCATCTGCTTTGGGAGCAGAGGGTCGTGAGTTCGAATCCCACCGCCCCGACCACAATTATGAGTGTTACCGACAGTTGGTTTGAGTGCCCGTAGCTCAACCGGATAGAGCACCGGCCTTCTAAGCCGGGGGTTACAGGTTCGATTCCTGTCGGGTGCGCCAAAAGCTTTATGGTGGATGTAGCTCAGTTGGTAGAGTCCTGGATTGTGATTCCAGTTGTCGTGGGTTCGAGCCCCATCATCCACCCCATTATCATGACTTGCTTAGCAAGTCTTTTTTTATGCCTGCCGTTTGCGTTAAGCACTAAAAAGCCCTAAGACAAAGCTTAGGGCTAGGCCGGCCTAGTCTGGCTTATTCGGCTTTTTTACGCACCAGCATCACAGGCATGTCTACTTGGCGCAACACGCCTTCCGCCACAGAACCCATCAGCAAATGCATCACGCCGGTCCAGCCATGCGTACCCATCACGATCAGATCACAACCATTGTCTTTCGCATCAGTAGCCAACAAAGTCGCAATCTTGTCGCCCACGCTTTCAAGAATTTCCACTTCGGCGGTTAAGCCATGGCCAGCAATAATGGTATTAGCGTGAGCCAATACTTTTTCGCCCACTTCTTTACTCGCCTGATGAATCTCAGCAGACTGCAAGTAACCGGTACCGCCCCAGCTAAATTGAGCCAAGTCTACTACGTGTACGGCACGCAAAGCAGCTTTGGAAAATTCAGCAATTTTACAGGCTTCTTCTAAGGCTTTTAATGAGGCTGCGCTGTCGTCGACAGGGACAAATATTTTCTTGTACATACGAACTCCTTTGTTATCAGACTGATTGAAGAGTCACACTACGGTGCATACTAGCATATTCGCACGTGTACGCACCCATGGCAAAAATAATGTTAGAATCATTGACATCCGTTAATACTATCTTACCTCTTACTATGACTCGCGTACACCTAAATGTGCCAGAAACCTTTCTATTTGAAACAGAGTTAGCCATTCAAGTCAGCGACTTAAACTATGGCAACCACCTGGCCAACGACAAAGTCCTCAGCCTCGCCCACGAAGCGCGCATACGCTTCTTGCACCACTTAGGGTACACTGAGATGAACGTTGAGGGCGCTGGCTTAATCATGGCCGATGCTGCCATACAATTCATCAGCCAAGGCTTCCACGGCGACGAACTAATATTAAAAATAGCAGTCACTGACATCAGCCGCGCAGGCTTTGCCCTGTTTACCCTGATTCAACACAAGCACACGCAAAAAGAGCTGGCCCGCGTCAAAACCGGCCTGGTTTTTTTCGATTACACCACGCAAAGCGTGCAAAAAACCCCTGCTGGCTTTATTGCTCAAATCAGCAGAACATAAGGAAACACAATGAAAACATATCAACCCAATAGCCCTGAAGCCGTTGCCCACGTCATCGCCATGTGCATGCTGGCCGACAGTGACCTAGATGCCTCTGAATTTGAGGCCATGGAAGCAGTTAAGCTCTATGATGTTTTGGGCCTACAGCAAGAAGCCTTCACCACTATTTTAAAAGATTATCTGGAAGATCTATCCAAGGTTGCTGAGACTGAAGAGCGTGTGTCGCTATTAGCGCCAGAGCGCGTCGACGCCATTTTGGCCCAGGTCACCGAGCGTAAATATCGCCTCATCGCTCTGGCGACGGCCCTAAACATCTGCAAAGGCGACCACGCCCTAAATAATGCCGAACTGGCACTGTTCCAGCACATCATGCACCAATGGCAAATTGACTTAACCGACCTAGAAATCGCCGTTAGCCAATAATGACCACCCTATTGTTGAGTGAGCTACCGCAACACCTAAGCCGCTATCTCACCACCCTCACTCAAGCCAATAAATCACCGCACACCCTCGCCGCCTATGAGCGAGACGTGCGGCGGTTATTCGAACTTTTGCAGCAACAAGGCCTAGCCGACGACGTCGTGCCCATCAAGCGCCACATGATTGCCGCACTGAAAAGCCTGTCAGGTAAAAACCAACACCCCCATACCCTCGCCCGCGCCCTCAGCGCTTGGCGCCAGTTTTTCGCCTATTTAGAAGCCGAAGGCCACATAGAACTCAATCCTTGCCTTGGGCTCAAGCCACCGAAGGCACCGGCGCGCCTCCCCAAGGCTTTAACCCAAGAAAACATGCAACACCTCTTAGACGAACCAGAGGCCAACGACGTTTTAAGCCTGCGCGACAAGGCCATGTTTGAGCTCATGTATGCATCGGGCCTGCGCCTATCAGAGCTGGCCGCACTCAACCGCTATGACATCGACTTCGAGCAACACTTATTGAGGGTCTTAGGCAAAGGCCACAATGAACGCATCGTTCCCTTTGGCAGCCAAGCCGAAGCCGCCCTCAGAGCCTACATCGACAGTACACCCATCGAACACAGCAACCCGGAAGAGCAGGCGGTTTTTTTAAACAATAAAGGCCACCGCTTGAGCATGCGGCAAATCCAAAACCGCCTCAACCGCTGGGCCAATCAAAGCAGCAGCGACCAGCACATTCACCCTCATATGCTGCGCCACAGCTTTGCCAGCCATATGCTGCAAAGCGCCCAAGACGTACGCGTGGTGCAGGAGCTGCTGGGCCACGCCAGCCTCAGCACCACCCAAATCTACACCAAGCTGGATTTCGAACATCTGGCCAGCGTCTATGATCAGGCTCATCCACGCGCCAAGAAGAAAAAACCCGCCGAGCCCAGCTAAGGCATCACCACGATATTGTCTGCCCCCACCTTCTGAGGTGACCACAACGGCACCGCCGCGGCCAACAGCGCCTGCGGCGTGTCGTAATCTGCCGCTACCAACCTAATCCCCAAGTAACCCAAGACGGCCTGTAGCTGTTGCATGACGGCCTGACCATCCAGAGCTGGCGCCAAGGTTTGCTTGGATAATTTTTGCCCCAGTGCATTGGTCAGCAGCGGCAAATGTGCATACGCCGGCTGTGGATAGCCCAATACCTGCTGCAAGTACTGCTGGCGCGGCGTACACACCAACAAATCACGGCCACGCACAATGTGGCTCACGCTCTGATCGGCATCATCCACCACCACCGCAAGCTGGTAGGCCCACTCGCCATCGGCCCGCTTCAGCACAAAGTCACCGATGTCCTGAGCCAAATTTTGCCGATACGGCCCCATCAATTCATCTACGAAGCCTATGTCTTGATTAGGCACCTTCAAGCGCCAAGCCGGTGCCTTGCGCGGATCACGCGGGCTGACAGCGCTGCGGCAATGGCCGGCATAGACACAGCCGTCGGCGCCTTCACGCCCCTCGGCCATCACCTCTTTACGGCTACAGTAGCAAGGATAAACCAAGTCTCGCGCATATAAATCATCCAAGGCCGCCTGGTACAGAGCATGGCGCTGACTTTGATACACCACCTCGCCATCCCAATCCAGCCCAAACGTTTTCAGCGTGGCCAGAATATCGGCAGCGGCACCAGGCTGCTCGCGCGGCGGATCTAAATCTTCCATCCGCACCAACCATTGCCCCCCTACCGACCGAGCCGCTAAATAGCTGGCAACAGCAGCCAAGAGTGAGCCTAAATGCAAACGCCCAGTTGGGCTAGGCGCAAAACGCCCAATATAATCCATGCTCATTTCTGAATCTCATCGTTGAATCAGTTATAATAAAGACCTATTTTACGCCGTTATTGGAAGAGCACAAAAACATGGTTGCCCCCACCCCTTATACACGCTGTCTGGCAATGGACACCGCCACTCAATTTCTCTCCGTTGCTGTAGGCAACGAGACGCAATCGGCGCTGTATCATGAGCAGGTTGGCGCCCAGCAGTCGGCACTCATCCTCCCCACCATTCAAAGCCTATTAGACACCCAAGGCCACGGCCTAGACCAGCTGGATTTAATCGTGTACGCCCAAGGCCCTGGCTCCTTTACCGGCTTACGCATTGGTGCAGGCGTGGCCCAAGGCTTAAGCATGGCGCTAGACGTTCCCCTAATGGGCATTCCTACTCTAGACGTAGTGGCCAGCATGGCACCGGCCCATACCCACGTTTTGGCCGCCATCGACGCACGCATGGGTGAAGTATTTTACGCCTGGTATGACACCACCAATATGACGCGCCTGTCTGACTACAGCGTCGCCAAACCAACTGAGATTAAGCCCCTAGCCCCTGATGCCCTCACCGTGGGCAATGCGCTCGAGCTCTACGCCGACATTTTACCCACAGGCAGTAGCCAAATGCCCACGGCTCAAGATTACCTTAAGCTCGCCCTCAGCGGTCGCTATCAGGCATCCGGCGCCCAAGCGGCAGACTTACTGTATGTGCGTAATAAAATTGCCCTGACCGCCAAAGAACAGGCGCAGAGAAAACAAAATGGCCACAACAGCTAAGATCAACATTCGGCCCGCCCACAGAGACGACTTAGCCGACATTGTCGCCATCAACCAAGCTGGGCAGGAGTCTACCTGGTCTGAGCGGCAGTTTGCCAGCGCCCTCAACGGCAACGACACGCTCTGGGTGTTAACCCAAAACGATCAAGTTGCAGCCTTTTTACTGTGGCACAGCGTATTAGACGAAGCAGAAATCCATCATTTTGGCGTGGCGACCACCGCCTTGCGCCGAGGACTGGCCAGCCAACTTTTGAGCCAACTGGTTACTCATTGTCGCAGCGTCGGCATCCATCGCATCATCTTAGACGTGCGTGCCGGCAACCAGGCGGCAAAAGCGTTATACTTAAAGCATGGCTTTGTGGTGAATGGCCAACGCACAGGTTATTACCAAACGGCCACCGGTAGAGAAGACGCCCTTTTAATGGAAAAAACATGTTAGACACGCGCTACGTTCATTTGCATGATGCCTTAGGCTTAGGCCCCCTGTGGGTCAACCAGGCGGCTACGCTGGTGCCTAACGAACCCAGTGCAGACAACCACATCGATACCCCTGCGACGGTTAGACTGCCCACCCCTACTACGCCACAGCCGCAAGAGCACAGCGCCCGCTCAGAACAACCCACCGCAACATCCCAACCGGCGGCCACCACCAAAACTGCACTACCACAAGGACGCATCGCGGCTACCCGCGCCTCTTTATTTAAAACATTGGCCATCAAACCGCAGCCTAGCGAGGCTGAACTAGCCGCAGCAGAAGCAGCCAGCGCCGCGGCAGAAAAGGCCAAGACTCCTACAGTTGAGCCAATCGTGCTCGCCGACGGCTTAGATTTGCGCAGCCTACACAAACACATCAGCGTCTGCACCGCCTGCCCACTACACCAAAGCCGCAAACAAGCACTGCCAGGGCGCGGCCAAGACAATAGCCCCCTGATGGTGGTGTCGCCCGCACCGTCACAAGACGATGACTTACACAACCAGCTGCTACACGGCACCGTCGGCGCCCTGCTAGACAATATGCTGGCCAGCATCGGCCTATCGATCGATGAGGTATTTTTAAGCAGCAGCATTAAGTGTAGCCCCAGCCTCACCGTACCGGTACAGCCAGAATACCAAAAGAACTGCCTCACTTATTTAAATGCCCAAATTCAGGCCAGTCGGCCCCGCGCCCTATTGTTTCTAGGCGAAAACCTGACCAAGCACTGCGCCATCACACCACAAGGGCTGACCTATCAAGACTTACCCACGTTCATTGTGCCGCATCCGGCCAAACTATTGCGCCACACTGCCGACAAACGCCGCGCCTGGCACACCCTCAGCGAACTGAAGCGCTGGCTAAAACAGCCCACCTAACCACGCAAAACGCCCCTGCATCACCTAAGTCATGCAGGGGCGTCAATCATTGGCTTACTTAATGATTTTCAAATGGCTGGGTAAAGTGGGCGCTTCTTCTTTGGCCGCCACCTCAGGCTCTGACGCTGCCTCAGGCACAGACTGCTCAAGCTCAAAGCCCATGCCCTCACCCGTCTCACGAGCAAAGATCGTCAACACATTGCCGGTTGGCAACCACACATCGTGAGCCACGCCACCAAAGCGTGCCGAAAAAGACACCCAATCGTTGGCAATGTTTAGGCCTTGGCAAGCGTTGGGGCCAATATTCAACACAATTTCGCCATCCTTCACGAACTGCATCGGCACCTTAGTCTGCTCATCTACCCACACCGCAATATGCGGCGTTTGCTCGTTGTCGACGCACCATTCATACAGGGCACGAATCAAATAGGGTTTGGTACTGGTTTTCATAAAGCTCATCCAAACAATAAAGCCACGCTAATGCGTGGCCTTGGGTTTAACGACGCATCGCTTTTTCAGCAGCGGTTAAAGAATCAATAAAGGCCTGACGTTGGAAAATACGCTCTGCGTACTTCAAGATCGGTGCAGCCGATTTACCCAACTCAATGCCGTAATGGTCTAAGCGCCACAACAGCGGCGCCAAAGCCACATCAATCATCGAGAATTCTTCGCCCAAAATGTATTTTTGTTTCGCGAATACGGGGGCAATCACAGTTAAGCCTTCCGTAATCGCTTCACGGGCTTTGTTTAGCTCTTTATTAGTGGCCGCTGGGTTTTCCAGAGTCACCACGTGAGAGAACAGTTCGCGCTCAAAGCGATACAAGAATAGGCGGCCACGGGCGCGCATGACCGGATCACCAGGCATTAACTGCGGATGAGGGAAACGCTCATCAATGTATTCATTGATGATGTTGGACTCATGCAATACCAATTCACGTTCAACCAATACCGGTACTTGATTGTAAGGGTTCATAATGGCCAAGTCTTCAGGTTTATTAAAGATGTCTACATCTTTAACCTCAAAATCCATGCCTTTCTCAAACAACACAAAACGGCAACGGTGACTGAAAGGACAGGTAATCCCTGAATACAAAGTCATCATAATCAACATCCTAAGAATAATTTCAGAAGCGACCATTATAACAAAAATGGCCACACAAAGCCACAAATCGAACATAAGTGACTGTATTAAAACAAACTATGACGAATTTAGCGGCGTGGCAAAAACAGCCCCAACAGCACCAGCACGCGTAAACGCTCTTTACCGCCTTGGCGCGGCATGCGCTTGAGCAAAGGCAAAATGGTCTTGAGCCAACCCGCCCCTTTTTCGGTTAAGTTCAATACCTGATCATTGGGCGCAGCCGACTGATAAAGCGCCAACAGGCTACGCAAGCGCTCTATCTGCGGTGCCACGTCGGCGTCGGTTTTCACCTTCATTAACGAGCTAAAAAACATCAATACATCAATCGCCTGCAGCGCACTTAAAGGCAGTTCTCGATCAAGGTCTTCTTCAAAGTCAAAGCGATAAAACCCATCAGGCTGCTGGGTCACATTGCGAATTTGGGCGCCACCGTGCCAACAACCACGCTGATGAAATTGAGCCAAATCCAAAGTCAGCGCCTCTAAAGTTGCCCACCGCACTTCAGGCGTTGCCTCTGATAGCTGCTGCTCGATGGGTTCGCCAACGTGCGTCATCGCCACCCAATCATCGCCCACCCCAACCACGCGGGGCACCTTCACCCCTGCCGCAGCCAGCTGTAGCAAACGATTAACCTCATGCGCTTCTTCACCTCTTGGTGCCGGCGTGGGCGCAGCCCCTGCCGGGTCCAAACGTCGATAAATCAAGCGCGACAGCCAGCGTCTGAGCCTTAAGAAACGAGCGCGTGATAGGCGCTTAATAATGAGCGTTTCCCCCTCATGATCCAGTAAAAAAACGCGAGCAGACGTTTGCTCGCGTTTTGTGTGAACCAGAGTTTTTAAAGCTTCAGAAGCTTGCGGCGCCAAAAGCGAACTTTTGTGCAACAGATCTTCCATTTATACTCTTTATCTAATTAATGAACGTCTTTCCAGTATTCTTTCTTCAGGAAGTACGCCAAAGGCAACATGATCACCAACAAGAACATCAACACACCGTAACCGATCTGTTTACGTTTCAATAATGCTGGCTCACCCATGTACACCATATAGTTCACCAAGTCAGTCACGTACTGATCGTATTCAGCCGTCACCACGCGCTTGTCGTCGATTGCACGACTGTGTAAGCCCGTACGTTCCCAGTATAACTTAGGTTCCAATACGCCGTCTTTGTTCTTTTCCCAAACAGGCTGACCGTCGGCATCCAACTCAACGGCGCGCACGCCTTGCTGTTCCCACAGCACGTGTGGCATACCCACTTTATCGAAGGCGGTGTTATTCCAGCCTGAAGGACGCGATGGGTCTTTATAGAAACCGCGCATATAGGCATACAGATAATCCGCACCGCGAGAACGGGCAATCAAAGACAAGTCAGGCGGTACAGAGCCAAACCATTCTTTGGCGTCTTCTGGCGCCAACGCACCTTGCATGGTGTCACCGATTTTATCGGTGGTGAACATGAGGTTGTCTTTGATTTGCTCTTCAGTCAAACCAAGGTCCGTCAAACGGTTAAAACGCATATTGCTGGCAGAGTGACAAGACAAACAGTAGTTGGTAAAGATTTGAGCGCCACGTTGCAAACCAGCCTGGTTGCCCAAATCGATGTTCACTTTTTCAGTAACGGCAGCGCCGGAGGCACTCACCTGAGCAACAGGCAGTACCATGGCGGCGGCAACCAATAAAGCTTTTAATTTATTTTTCATTTGCCTACCCTTAAATAAACTGGCCGAACAAGACTGCACCGACAATGGTCAACACAACGTAGATCAAGAATTTGATTTTATGGCTGGTTGAGCTCATGGTCACGCGATCAGGTACTGGTTTTACTTTATCCATTTTGGTGTAGATTGGCATGCCCAAGAAGAACAAGAAGTACACCACTGATAGGATGCGCGACACGATGGTGCGCAAATCAGTTGCAGGAATAGCCCCCAAAATACCCAAGCCGATGAACGAAATGATGAACAACACCAACATCGTTTTAAAGATCGGACCACGGTAGCGAACAGACTTAACGGGTGAACGGTCTAACCAAGGCAACAAGGCAATCAACACTACCGCAGCGCCCATCCCCAGCACACCCCAAACTTGGGTACCGAAGAGTGATGGAATCGCACGCAAAATCGCATAGAACGGCGTAAAGTACCAAACCGGTGCAATGTGCGCAGGCGTTTTCATTGGGTCTGCAGGGTCAAAGTTAGGTGCTTCTAAGAAGTAACCACCGCCCTCAGGCAAGAAGAACATAATGCCGGTAAAGATCACTAAGAACACCACCACGCCCACAATGTCTTTCACAGTGTAGTATGGGTGGAACGGGATGCCGTCTTTAGGCAGGCCGTTTTCGCCTTTGTTTTCTTTAATTTCAATACCGTCTGGGTTGTTAGAACCCACTTCGTGTAGCGCGATCAAATGCGCCACCACCAAGCCCACCAAGATCAATGGAATGGCAATCACGTGTAAGGCAAAGAAACGGTTTAGGGTCACGTCAGAAACGTTGAAGTCACCACGAATCCAGATAGAGAGGTCAGGACCAATCACAGGGATGGCGGCAAACAGGTTAATAATCACCTGAGCACCCCAGAACGACATTTGCCCCCAAGGCAATAAATAACCCATAAAGGCTTCAGCCATCAGGCACAAGAAAATCAGTGCACCAAATACCCAAACCAATTCACGGGGTTTTTTGAATGAACCGTAGATCAAGCCACGGAACATGTGTAGATAAATCACCACGAAGAACATCGACGCGCCAGTTGAGTGCATGTAGCGAATCAACCAACCGCCAGAAACGTCGCGCATGATGTATTCCACCGACGCAAACGCCACGGGCAAGCCAGCGTTGTTTAACGTACCGTCGGGTTTGTAGTTCATGGTCAAGAAAATACCGCTGACAATTTGAATCACCAACACCAACATGGCTAAAGAGCCAAAGAAATACCAAAAGTTAAAGTTTTTAGGCGCGTAATATTCCGTTACGTGCTCTTTCATCATTTTCGATAACGGAAAACGATCATCTACCCAACCGAGCAAAGATTGCAATTTACTGTTATTCGTACTCATAGCTTATCCGTTCCCTTATTCGTCAGAGCCCACTAAAAGCGTGGTGTCGTTAATATACTTGTAAGGTGGAATGACTAAGTTAGTTGGAGCAGGTACGCCTTTAAATACGCGACCAGCCAAGTCAAACTTAGAACCGTGACAAGGACAGAAGAAGCCACCTTTCCATTCAGGACCTAAATCGGCAGGGGCCAAATCAGGACGGAACGTTGGTGAGCAGCCCAAGTGGGTACAAATACCGATGGCCACAAACAGCTCTGGCTTGATGGAACGCAGTTCATTTTTACAGTATTCAGGCTGATGCTCTACTTCTGACGCTGGGTCTGCCAACGTGCCATTCAAAGTAGGCAGTTCTTTTTGCTGTTCAGCCGTGCGGTTAAGCACCCAAACTGGCTTACCTTGCCATTCTACTGTAATTAATTGACCAGATTCTACTTTACTAAAGTCTACTTCTACAGGGGCGCCAGCGGCTTTAGCACGCTCTGATGGAAACCAGCTGAGCACTAAAGGCGTTGCCACACCCACGGCAGCTGCACCCGCAGCTGCGCCTGTCGCCAAAGTTAAAAACCGGCGGCGACCTTGATTTACTTGTTGTTGTTGATCATTCATTATCAGTCATCCTAATTTTTGGAATACCGAGCCATTGAAACCAATGGATTCTACATTATTTTACCCTATTGCTTAAAGCCTTATTTTGATTAAAACCAGCTTAACCATAAAATCTTGACTTTAAACAGGGTTTTGTTCATCGAAAAACTGGCAGGGAATGTCAAAGGTTTGATTAATTGCTTCACCTAAAGCCTGAACCCCAAAGCGCTCGGTTGCGTGATGACCCGCCGAAATAAAGGCCACATCGCATTCTTGCGCTAAATGGTATTGAGCTTCAGACACCTCTCCAGTAATAAACGCATCCACACCCAAATCAATGGCGGTTTGGAAATACCCCTGCGCCCCACCCGTACACCATGCCAGCTTATTAATGACCTTATCAGGCCGCCCCAAACCCAAAGGCTTACGCCCAAGGCTGGTTTCAAGCTGGCTTAAAAATACCGTTAATGAACAGGCTGCTTGAGCATGACCCAGCATCAGCAGGTTTTGATCACCCACCTGAGCTTCTATCTCCCAACCGCACACGCGTGCGAGCTGGGCATTATTGCCCAAAGTCTCATGTGCATCCAGCGGCAAATGAAAGCCCACCATATTGATGTCGTGCGCCAACAAGGCCGCAATGCGCTGCTTTTTCCAGCCAATGATGGGCACGGGCTCACTCTTCCAAAACAAGCCGTGGTGAACCAACAGCATGTCCGCCCCCGCCTGAATCGCATAGTCAATGGCGGCCTGGCTGGCGGTCACAGCAGTCACAATTTTATTGATCTGGCTGCGGCCTTCAACCTGTAAGCCATTGGGTGCATAATCCTTGTAGCTACTGACGCGCAATACCTCATCGCACCAGGCCAACAACTTTTGCCTATCCATAACAGATCCCATAAAAAAACCCCACCATTATAGTGGGGTTTTGCGTGCTTGATAAGCGTATTGGGCAAAAGACTTACATCATGCCGCCCATACCGCCCATTCCACCCATGCCGCCCATGTCAGGCATCGCAGGTTTGTCTTCTGGAATTTCGGCAATCATGCAGTCAGTGGTCAACATCAAACCAGCCACAGAAGCCGCATGTTGCAAGGCTGAACGGGTCACTTTAGCAGGATCCAACACGCCCATTTCAATCATGTCACCGTATTCACCGGTACCAGCATTGAAACCGTAGTTGCCTTTACCTTCTAGAATTTTATTCACCACCACGCTTGGCTCGTCGCCAGCATTGATCACGATTTGGCGCAAAGGCGCTTCAATAGCGGTCAATACAATGCGCGCACCGGCCGTTTGGTCAGCATTAATGCCTTCCACGTCGCCTAGGGCTTCACGAGCGCGTAGCAAGGCGATACCACCACCAGCCACGATGCCTTCTTCTACAGCGGCACGAGTGGCGTGCAGGGCGTCGTCAACGCGGTCTTTCTTCTCTTTCATTTCCACTTCGGTTGCGGCACCGACTTTGATCACCGCAACGCCACCGGCCAATTTGGCCACGCGCTCTTGCAGTTTCTCTTTGTCGTATTCGCTGCTGGCGGTGTCGATCAATTGACGGATCTCGCCCACGCGCGCTTCAACTTGAGCTTTATCACCCATGCCATCAATGATGGTGGTGTTTTCTTTGCCGATTTCAATGCGTTTGGCTTGGCCCAACATAGACAGTTCGGCTTTTTCCAAAGTCAAACCTACTTCTTCAGCAATCACGGTACCGCCGGTCAAGATCGCAATGTCTTGCAACATGGCTTTACGACGATCACCAAAACCAGGCGCTTTAACCGCTACAGTTTTCAAAATACCGCGGATGTTATTCACCACCAAAGTAGCCAAGGCTTCACCTTCAACGTCTTCAGCAATGATCAACAAAGGACGGCCGGCTTTAGCCACTTGCTCCAAGATCGGCAACAAGTCACGAATGTTGCTGATTTTTTTATCAAACAACAAAACAAACGGGCTGTCTAAGCCAGCGATTTGTTTTTCTTGCTCATTGATGAAGTAAGGAGACAGGTAGCCGCGATCAAACTGCATGCCTTTAACCACGTCTAATTCGTTGTTCAATGATTTACCGTCTTCTACGGTGATCACGCCTTCTTTACCCACCGCATCCATGGCATCAGCAATGATTTTACCAATGTCGGCGTCTGAGTTAGCAGAAATAGAACCCACTTGGGCGATTTCTTTAGAGGTCGCGCAAGGCTGAGCAATTTTTTTCAATTCTTCAACCAAGCCCAAGACGGCTTTATCAATACCGCGCTTAAGGTCGGTTGGATTCATGCCAGCGGCCACGTATTTCATGCCTTCACGCACGATGGCTTGAGCCAATACAGTTGCGGTCGTGGTGCCATCACCGGCCACGTCGGCGGTTTTAGAGGCAACCTCTTTAACCATTTGCGCGCCCATGTTTTCGAAACGATCTTTCAATTCGATCTCTTTGGCCACTGATACGCCGTCTTTAGTGATTGAAGGACCACCGAAAGAACGCTCTAACACAACGTTACGGCCTTTAGGGCCCAAGGTTACTTTAACGGCATCAGCCAAAATATTGACACCGTTAACCATTTTTTGACGAGCGCTGTTGCCAAATTGTACGTCTTTTGCTGCCATGTTTATTCTCCAGTTCTTAATTCATTTACAGTTTTATCAGTTTGGACAGGGTGAGGCTTAAGCCATCACGCCCATGATGTCTTCTTCACGCATCACCAAAACTTCTTCGCCTTCAACCTTAACGGCCTGGCCTGCATACTTACCGAAAATAACTTTGTCGCCGACTTTAACGTCTAAAGCACGACGCTCACCGTTGTCTAGAATCTTGCCATTGCCCACGGCAATGACTTCGCCCATATCAGGCTTTTCGACAGCGGAACCTGCCAATACGATACCTGAAGCAGTGGTTTCTTCTGCTTCTAAACGTTTAATCACAACACGATCATGTAAAGGACGGATAGACATTAATTTCTCCAAATTAAAAACAGTTAAGGAATTCCACACCGTGGCTTTCACTCGTTAAAATCAACACAGCCTGACACGAAGGCCAAAAAACCGTGTTTAACATTCTACATGACGCTTATATCGGGGGGAGTCGCCAGAATTCAAGTGATCAAATTCAATTTTTTTCACTTAATCATCAATTGGCCTAAAAACAGCATCACGCCCTTGCTATCGACAGGCAAAGAAAAAGCCACGCTATTTAGCGTGGCTTTTGTATTTGGCTCCCCGACCTGGGCTCGAACCAGGGACCTGCGGATTAACAGTCCGTCGCTCTACCGACTGAGCTATCAGGGAATAGGAGCGCATTATAGTAAGCCCTTAGCGACTCGTCAAGCGTTTTTATAAACTTTTTGACGAGTCAGACCGACTTATTCGCCCTTTTGCGTTTCAACCTGTTTTAAAACAACTGCTTGAGGCTGATCATCCGCCACAACTTTTTTTGCAGCCAATAGGTCTGAACGGCGTTTTACCGGTGCCGCTGGCGCAGCCTCCACCACGGCTGGGGCCGCAGATTTAGTCTCAACCATCACCAAATGACCCAAATCAATCGATTCTGCCGGCTTAGACTCGACCATAACCGGCGCAGGTGCCACAACAGGCTCAGCCACAGCGGCCACCTCAACCGGCTCGGGCTGTACGTCAGCCACAACCTCAGCAACCACAGCCACTTCTGGTGCCGCCACAGGAGCAACAGCAACCGCCTCTACGATGGTTTCTGCCACAGCCACGGGGGCAGCTTCAACCACCACCACAACCGCTTCTGGAGCTTGCTCAGCCACCACCACCAGCTTACCTTGATAAATGTGGTCTACAGCAGCACGAACCTGATCCCCAATCGCGTGAATGTCGATGCGGCGAATCAAATAGCTGGCCGTTGCAGGACGGCCGCGATTGTTGCGACGGCGGCGATTATGCCCCCCTTCGCGACGATTGCCTTTCTCTTGCTCTGGCGCACGCTGCTCTTCAGCAGCCGCTGATTGGCCCGCTTCAGCATCAGCCAAGTTAATCACCAACGGGGCTTCTTGGGCTTGATCGGCCTGCTGCTCTTTAGCTGGACGATTTTGATCTTCTGGCTTACGGTCGCGACGGTTATTGCGACGACGACGGCGCTCGGTACCTTGAGCCTGCTCGGCGCCTTGTTCAGACTGCTCAGCCACTAAGCTTTGCGCTTTTTCAACCTTTTCAGCTTTATCGGCCTGGCGTTGATCATCCTGCTGACGCTGCCCTTGCTGGCGCTTGTCGTTATTGCGTGTGCTTTGGCGTTTCTCACCGCTGCGCTCTTTGCCCTGCTGAGCTTGCTCTTGTCTGTCTTGAGCATTGCCTTGCTGCTGGCCATTATTACGGTCTTTGCGCGGTGCGCGCTCTTGCTGCTTATCGCCATCGGCCGCTTTATTTTGGCTATTTTGACGTTTGTCGTTGCCATTACCTGACTCGGCTTTATCGCCCGAGCGTTGATTTTGGTTACGACGGTTGTTTTGACGTTTACCGTATGGGCTACGACGCTGCGGCTGTTTTGAACCCTTAGGCTTTTCAACCTCAACTTCTTTCTCGCCCAATAGGCCTTTAATCCAGGCACCAATCTTGGCGAACAAAGACACTGGCTTCTCTTCGGTCAACGGCGCTGGCTGCGCTGGGCGAATCCCTTTCACAGCAGGCTCTTGTCGTTCGACTTTTTTGCCCGCACGCACCACGGTTTCGTCTTCTTCAGGCTTGTTTACGCGCTTGTAGCTTGGCGTCACCGCTTCTTCAACGTCGTCGGTACGCACACGGGTAATCTCGTAATGCGGGGTTTCCAAATGTGAATTAGGAATCAACAGCACGCCCACGTCTAAACGCTCTTCTAAGCTAAACAGCTCAGAACGTTTTTCATTCAGCAAGAAAGTAGCCACATCAACCGGCACTTGTGCATGCACTTCGCCGGTGTTGTCCTTCATGGCTTCTTCTTGAATGATGCGCAAAATGTGCAAGGCCGAAGATTCAATGCCACGAATAAAGCCAATGCCGTGACAGCGAGGGCAAGGCATGTGGCTGCTTTCGCCTAAAGAAGGCTGTAGGCGCTGACGCGACAGCTCTAGCAAGCCAAAGCGTGACAGCTTGCCCATCTGTACGCGGGCACGGTCGTAACGCAAAGCATCGCGCAGCGTTTGCTCAACTTCACGCTGGTTCTTTTGGTTTTCCATGTCGATGAAATCGATCACGATCAAACCACCCAAGTCGCGTAGGCGCAACTGGCGGGCAATTTCTTCGGCGGCTTCAACGTTGGTTTTAAATGCCGTGTCTTCAATGTCTGAGCCGCGGGTAGCGCGCGCAGAGTTGACGTCGATCGACACCAATGCTTCGGTGTGATCGATCACGATGGCGCCGCCTGAAGGCAGGTTCACCGAACGAGAGAAGGCCGATTCAATTTGATGCTCAATCTGGAAGCGACTGAATAAAGGCGTGTGGTCTTCGTACTGCTTGATGCGGTTCACGTTACTGGGCATCACGTACGACATAAACTGGCTGACTTCTTCAAACACCTCAGGGGTATCAATCAGAATTTCACCAATGTCTGGCTGGAAGTAGTCGCGAATGGCGCGAATCACTAGGGCGCTTTCTTGCAAAATCAAGAACGAGCCATTGCGGGCATTGGCGGCTTCTTCAATCGCACCCCAAAGCTGCAATAGGTAGTTCAGATCCCACTCTAAGTCTTCTAGGCTGCGGCCAATCCCTGCGGTACGGGCAATCAAACTCATGCCTTTAGGGATGTCTAACTGACTCATCATTTCTTTGAGTTCTTGACGATCTTCACCTTCAATACGGCGAGACACGCCACCACCACGCGGATTATTCGGCATCAACACCAAATAACGGCCAGCTAAGCTGACAAACGTGGTCAAGGCAGCGCCTTTATTGCCGCGTTCGTCTTTCTCTACTTGAACAATGACTTCCATGCCTTCACGCAAAACGTCTTGAATGCGGGCACGGCCGCCATCATAGTCTTGGAAATAAGCACGAGACACTTCTTTGAATGGTAAAAAACCATGACGATCGGTGCCATAATCGACGAAACACGCCTCAAGAGACGGCTCGATACGGGTAATCACACCTTTATAGATATTGCCTTTACGCTGTTCTTTACCCAGCGTTTCGATGTCTAAGTCAATTAAGTTTTGACCGTCGACAATCGCCACCCGAAGCTCTTCAGCCTGGGTAGCATTAAATAACATACGTTTCATTCTGACCTCGCAGGGCACTCGCGAGACAATAAATAACCAGTATTTGACGCTGCGCCGTTGTCAATGTCGCAGTCTGCCTAAGAAGTTGTCGTATAAAGAGCAGTGCAATCCCATCTCGTTCTCGCGATCATGGGCGCCTTGTAGTAAGGCATGCTTGAACGGTGTCAAACATGCAAATATTGGGTCAGCCATCTTCTTTTTTGCTTTAAGTCACCAGCGCCAAATGCCGCATCGGTATGTACTTCGACGTCTTACAACAGGGGGTGAGCATAAAGAGGGTCAAACTTAGTCATCGTCATCCTAAAGCTGGCTTATAGGGCTTCAGGGAAACTGCTTTTTGAGTGCGTTTTTTGTTTAAATGCTATAACATCACCACTTAAATGATGGATGATGAATCAGGTACAACACCTTAAATCTTCTATTGGCGTTTATTAGATCAATATATTTAGCAAGCCTATTTACACCTACCTAGACAGTGCGAAGCGTGCTAAGGTAATTCGCCTTAGGCTTCGGGGATTATAAGCAAGATGCACTCAATTAGCAAAGACTTAGTTAACTTTTTAACCATTACCGAAGAGGACGCGGCGCAACGCTTAGATAACTTTTTAATTAAAGTTTTAAAAGGCGTACCCAAAAGCCATATCCACCGCATCATTCGCGCCGGCGAAGTACGCATCAATAAGAAGCGCAGCGACGCCACGTATCGGTTACAAATAAACGACATCGTTCGGGTGCCCCCGGTAAAAATCGCCGCCAAGGCACTGAATCCTCACCAAACCACAGCCCCTGCACGCGATTTTCCCATCGTGTATGAAGATGACGTGCTGTTGGTCATCAACAAACCCGCCGGCGTGGCCGTTCACGGCGGCAGCGGCATCAGCTTTGGCGTCATCGAACAGCTGCGCCAAGCGCGTCCAGAAGCACGCTACTTAGAACTAGTACACCGCCTCGACAAAGAAACCTCCGGCCTCTTGATGATCGCCAAAAAGCGCTCCGCCCTCGTAAAGCTGCATGAATTGATTCGCCAAAACGTGCCGCAAAAAAAATACTTTGCCTTAGGCCTTGGCCAATGGCCGCGCGACGTCAGCCACGTCAAACTGCCTCTATTAAAGTATCAAGGCGCCAACGGTGAAAAAATGGTCCGCGTCAACGATGACGGCCAATACGCCCACACTTTATTTACGGTACAGCAGAAATATCATCAGTTCGTCCTGGTTGAAGCCAATCTCAAAACCGGCCGCACCCACCAAATCAGGGTACACATGCAGGCCAATGGCTGCCCCATTGCTGGCGATGAGCGCTATGGTGACTATGAACGCAACCGCCAGCTGGCCAAACAAGGTTTAAAGCGCATGTTCCTACACGCCCACGAACTGTCGCTGCCCCACCCCGTCAGCGGCGAGCCGCTCACCATCAATGCGCCATTGCCGCCCGAACTGACCCAATTTTTAAAGAATTTAAGCCATGATTAAGCACCCCATTAAAGCCCTTATTTTTGACTGGGACGGCACCTTAGCCAACTCCACCGGCCAAATCGTCAGCGCGATTCAGGCCGCCTGTGCCGAAGTCGGCCTCCCCATCCCCGACGAACACAGCGCCAACCACGTCATCGGGCTAAGCTTACCCAATGCCATGCGCACCGTCAGCCCCAGCGCCAACGCCGATGAGGTGCACGCCTTAGTGTTAGCCTACCAAAAACACTATTTATCCGGCGCACAAAAAACCACCCTGTTTCAAGGCGTGCATCAGGCCTTAAACCAGCTCAACCAAACGTATTTACTGACGGTCGCCACCGGCAAAGGCCGCCCTGGCCTTAACCGCGCCTTAGCCGAAACCGATACGGCTGACTTTTTTGTCAGCACCCGCACGGTGAATGAGTGTGCATCCAAACCCAATCCTGATATGATTTTGTCTTTATGCGATGAGCTAGGCCTCTACCCTAAAGACGTGCTGATGATTGGCGACACCACCCATGATTTACTCATGGCCCACAACGCCGGCGCCCAGGCCGTCGCCTTAAGCACCGGCGCCCACGACATCGCCACCTTAAACACAGCTCCCTATGCAACTTTGCAGCACTCCTTTCAAGACTTTGTACATTGGCTTGCCTTACAGCCTAGCGCCTAATGTTTAACCTTATATAGAGAACCTCATGGATCAAAATAATAGCTGGGAACGCCAAACAATTGAAAAGCTATTGCTCGCGGTTTATAAAGAACAGCGCCGAGCCAAATTTTGGCGCCTATTTTGGCGCATCGCCGCCCTAATTGTGGTGGCCTTCATCGTATTTAAAGCCGTCAACAGCCGCTCCGTGCTGGACACGCAAAAAAACCACACCGCCGTCATCGACCTTGTGGGCAGCATCGACAGCTATAACGATCAAGCCACCGTCTTATTAGAAGGCCTAGAGGCCGCTTATGCCAATAAAAACGTGCGCGGCGTGGTGATTCGCGCCAACAGCCCTGGTGGCTCACCAGTGATTTCCAGCGTGGCGTTTGACGAAATCACCCGCCTCAAATCCCTACACAAAAACATTCCACTGTATGTAGTAGCAGAAGACGTCTGCGCTTCTGGCTGCTATTTCATCGCCAGCGCCGCCGATAAAATCTACGCTAATCCCGCCAGTCTAATGGGCAGCATCGGCGTCATTGCCGGTGGCTTCGGCTTTGACAAAGCCATCGACAAACTGGGCATTGAACGCCGTTTAAAAACCGCCGGCAACAATAAAGGCATGGGCGACCCGTTCAGCCCCGAAACCCCAGAACAAAACGCCATTTGGACCAGCATGCTGGACGACATCCACGGCCAGTTCATCGCCGCAGTTAAAAAAGGCCGCCAAGGCAAGCTTAAAGACGATCCCGACCTATTCAGCGGCCGCGTCTACACCGGTGCCCAAGCCAAAGCCGTGGGCCTAGTCGATGAGTTTGGCAGCGTCTACTCCGTTGCCCGCGATGTCATTAAAGCGCCGGACTTGGTAAACTACACGCCCCAACCCAGCTTTTCGCGCGCCCTAAGCCGCACCTTAGGCAGCGAAGTCAAGCAAAGCGTGGACAGCCTCGTCCAGCCTAGCTGGTAATGCCCTTCTAAAGGTTGCCTTAATCGGCAACCTTTTTATTGCCCGATTGCCCTTATCTTAATAGAGACCTTGTCATGTACGATTTTTTACGCTCAACCTTGTTTAAAATGGACGCAGAAAAAGCCCACCATTTCACCCTCAACGCCCTCAAACAGGTCAACGCCCTCGGCCTAGGCGGCCTGTTACAAAAAAATACGCCCAGCCTCCCCACCAAGCTGATGGGCCTAGACCTACCTAACCCCGTGGGCTTAGCCGCAGGCTTAGACAAAAATGGCGCCTATATTGATGCACTGGCCAAGCTAGGCTTCGGCTTCATTGAAGTAGGCACCATCACCCCCCGCCCTCAGGAGGGCAACCCTAAGCCACGCCTGTTTCGCGTTCCCGAGCACCAGGCCATCATCAACCGCATGGGCTTTAACAATGCTGGCGTGGACGTGTTGATCAACAACTTAAAAAATACTCAATACAAAGGTATTTTAGGCATCAA
The DNA here is from genome assembly GCA_041228285.1 of Neisseriaceae bacterium CLB008. NCBI lineage: Bacteria > Pseudomonadati > Pseudomonadota > Betaproteobacteria > Neisseriales > Neisseriaceae > Neisseriaceae bacterium CLB_ANTARCTIC_008. The sequence continues at coordinate 2,542,064 of CP166133.1, forward strand.
CATCGGCAAAAATGCCACCACACCCATGGAACATGCGGTCGACGACTATTTGATTTGCCTAGAAAAAACCTATGCTCATGCCGATTACATCACCATCAACATCTCTTCACCTAATACCAAAAACCTGCGAGCACTGCAGGCAGAAGACGATTTAACGGAACTTTTGAGCAAATTAAAGGACAAACAGCTACAGTTACAGGCTCAACAAGGGCGCTATGTGCCCTTGGCGGTCAAAATTGCCCCCGACCTTAGCGAAGCAGAGGTCCACAGCATTGCCGACGTGCTCTTAAAAACCGAAATTGATGGCGTCATCGCCACCAACACCACCATTGATAAGTCTGCCTTGGGCAACCACCCTCTGGCCAATGAACAAGGTGGCCTTTCTGGCTTACCGGTGCGTCAAAAAAGCGATGACGTATTACACATTTTAAATAACTCATTACAAAAACGCTTGCCAATCATTGGCGTCGGTGGCATTGTGAATGGTGCTGATGCGGTACACAAAATGGCATTAGGCGCAGATGCAGTACAACTATACAGTGGCCTAATTTACCAAGGGCCCAAACTGGTACTGGACTGCTTAACCGCAATTGCCCGGCGCGTTTAAATACTTTACTTTATTGATAGAAGGATAAACCTATGTTTAAAACCACAACTAAGTACGCCATGATTGGCCTATTGTCTATGGGTATTGCCGCCGGCTGCGCCAACAACTCAGCCACCACCTATAGCCCAGGCCAAGCCCAACAGGCCCAAACCGTTCGCCTAGGTACTGTGGTGTCTGTTGCATCGGTTAAAATTCAAGAAGAACACAAACTGGCCACACTGGCTGGCGCCGCCTTGGGTGGTTTAGCCGGTAGCAACGTAGGCGGCGGTTCTGGTCGTTATGCAGGTGCCGTTGTCGGTGCCTTAGCCGGCGGCTACGCCACTGATGCCGCCACTAAAGCCATCGGCGGCCAAAACGGTTACGAAATCACCGTTGAGCTAGACAATAAGAGCGTGATCTCTGTGGTACAAAAAGCCGACGTGGCGATTGCCCCAGGCCAACGCGTACGTGTGGTGACCGGCAACGGCGTGACTCGTGTGATGCCTCAATAAGCATTGCCTCTGATCGTTAAAAAGCCTGCGCTTTAGCGCAGGCTTTTTTGTGGGCGTTCGTATCGTGTCGTTATTTGCCCTTTTTTTATCCCTATAGCGCCTACTCTTGCCGTAGGGTGGCGCAAAGCGCAGCGTGCCCACCGTATTTAATCATTTAATTATAGCATCGAGGAAAATTTTAACTTCTGGAGGCACTTCTAATTCTGTGCAAAAAAACTATGGTTTATCGTATCGTTCCTCAATGGGTCATAATGGCAATCATGTTTACCGTTGGGCGTAGGGTGGTGCAAAGCGTAGCGTGCCCACCGTTTTGAATCAAAAAAATCATTAAATCATTTGTTTCATAATGATTCGGCTATTTCACTATTGATTAATCGTTTTGTTTCGCCCGTTGGGCGACGTCATTTCTTTTGGATGTCCAAAAGAAACGAAGCAAAGAAAAAACACCCCACTTTATCCGCCCGCTTTGCGGGTGCCCTCGTTGGCCCGCACATTGCCGGCGGCAAGAACTCATATTTGGGCCTTCGGCCAAATACTCAAACATGCTTGCCTCAAAATCCCCGGCCCTGCACGAACCGTCTCGGCGGCTAAAAAGGGGATGGTACTTCACCTACGGGAGATGTGGTGAGTTGTCATACAGGGTAGTGAAAGGAAATCTTTAATCAAGATCGAAATAACCGATACATTGGCGGTTTTTTATATTTGGATACCTCGGTATCAATCAACAAACCATCCTTTTCAACCCACCCATCACACCGGTCGAATCGCCCCGCAACGCTTAAATGCCTGATTAATCATATTCATATTGATGCGACTAATACCCTCTAACCCCCCTAAATCTTCACTCATCAGCGGCCATAAATCGACATTATCTTCACACAAAACGTGCCAAAACAGCTGCGAGCGGCCGCTGGTGCCGAACAGGCAGCGCGTATTAGGATGCTTACTTAAAGCCTGCGCCACCGTGGTTAAATGATTGGGGTTGACCTCTAAGCACACAATGGCCTCGGCTGCATAACCCATTAGCTTAGGCTCAATGTCGACCCGAAAGCGCAGCACGCCGCTGTCGGTTAACGCCTGCATCATGCGAAACGCCGTGGGTTCACTGATGCCTAAATGCGTGGCCAATACGTTGAGGTTGGCGCGGCCATCTTGCATCAAGAGTTCAACCAGCTGACGCTCTTGCTCAGACAACGTCACCTTAAGCTTTTCAGGCAACATTTCCGTCATCTGCCACTGGCTCGCGCGCTTAAACGATTGCAACACCATGCTGACGTCAAACTGACGAATCCCGGCCACGTGCGGCAAGGTAGAGACGGTCAAGTCCAGGAGCTGTTCAACGTCATCAAAATAAAATTCCGCCATTAAATCAGACGACCCCGCCAAAGCCACCACTAATCGACTGTCCACAAATGAGGCAAGCTGCAAAGCAACGGATTCAGTCATGCCCAATTCGCATTCTAGCCACACATGCACCACCACCCCTTTTTTCAGCATTAAGGGGTCGCATTCGCCCACCACCCGTAAAACATGCTGATCCATTAACTTCTTGATTCGGCGGGCCACCGTCTTCTCCGGCACACCCGAATCCTTAGACAATTGTCGCCAACTAGCAACAGGGTCTTTAGCTAAAGATTTAACGCACTGAATGTCTATTTCTTCCAATTCAATAGAAATTTTTGACGATTTTTTTCTATTTACTGTTTTTTCATTTTTTTCCATGCTAGACTTTGCGCTTAATAAAAATAATATGACCATTCTAATTAAAGTAGCCGCATTTGACACGTTAAAGGAGCAATATTGATGCAAACAACACACACAGAGGCCGCCAAACAGCCGCCTAGCGCGATGCAATACAAAAAAATTGTCGCCGGCAGCGTCGGCAACATGATCGAATGGTTTGACTGGAGCATTTATGCTGCCTTCGCCATTTTTTTCAGCTCTCAATTCTTCCCTGCCGGCCATGATACGGCGGCCCTGCTGGCGACTTTTGGTATTTTTGCCGTGGGCTTTTTCATGCGCCCGATTGGCGGCTGGCTCATTGGCGTGTTTTCTGACCGCTACGGTCGCCGTGCAGCCCTAGGCTTAACGGTGGTGATGATGGCCGCTGGCTCACTCATCATCGCCATCACGCCGACGTTTGCCACCATTGGCATTTTAGCCCCGATCATGCTCACCATCGCCCGTTTGATTCAAGGCCTATCTTTAGGCGGTGAATACGCTTCGGCCACGACCTATTTGACTGAGATGGCGCCTAACGACAAACGCGGCCTATACTCTAGCTTTATTTTCTTCAGCGCGGCTGTGGGCATTTTGTGCGCTTCAGGGCTGGGCTGGCTATTAACCAGCCTCATCAGCAAAGAAGCCATGATCGAATGGGGCTGGCGCATTCCGTTCTTCATCGGTGCCCTTGGCGGTGTGGTCGGCATGTGGATTCGCCGCGCCGTGGCCGAAGACGAAGCCCCGCAAGAAAAAAATAAGGCGGTAAAACAGCCTCTACGCGTGTTGATTCGCGACTACCCGGTTGAAACCATGCGTATTGTGGGCTTTTCTTTACTGTCGACTTATGCCTTCTATGTATTCATGGCGTTCTTACCGACCTATGCGATTCGTCATGCTGGCGCAGTCCCGAGCACTGCTTTTGCCGCCAACACCATCGGTATTTTTGTATTCATGTGCTTGCAGCCACTCTTTGGCATACTGTCAGACAAGATTGGCCGCCGCCCACAGTTGATTACGTTTGCCGCCGGTAACCTATTTTTCTTCTACTTGGTGATCAACTTTGTCAGTGATTCTTTTGTGACGCTGTTGCTGATTGAGCTATTTGGCTTAACCCTATACGCCATGTACTCTTCTGTTGCCCCTGCCATCATGGCCGAACAGTTCCCCAAAAACATTCGTGCCGTCGGCATTGGCGCACCCTATAACCTCATCGTGGCCATCCTAGGCGGCACCACCCCCTATATTTTGACCTGGCTACAAAGCAACCAAATGGAACACATTTTCTTTATTTTGGTGACCGTGGCCGCAGCCTTATCGCTGTTAACCTTCATCAAGATGCCTGAATCAGCAGGCAAAGATTTAGAATAAAACCACTGATACCGCTTTATTTAAAAGGGACTATATGCCAACTACTTCAAGCACACGACCACTGTATTTGCACAGCGCCACTGAGCTTGCGGCGCTGATTAAAACCGGTGTCACCACGTCGCGTGCCGTCACTGAACTGTTTTTAGAACGCATCCAAGCACACACACACCTTAATGCGTTTACTCAAGTGTTTACCCAGCGCGCCTTAGCCTTGGCCGACAACGCCGATCGTTTACAACAGGCCGGCGTCTGCCTCAGCCCGCTGCACGGCGTGCCCATTGCCCTCAAAGAGCATTTCCAATGGACGGGCACCGTGGCACATTTTGGCTCGCAAGCACGCTCAGACGTGATCAGCCACAGCAACAGCGCCGTGGTGAACCAGTTGATTGGCCTTGGCATGGTGATTTTGGGCAAAACCTCGATGACTGAATTTGCCTTTGGCCTCTCGGGCCAAAATCCTTCTTTTGGCACCGCTAAGAATCCTTGGCACGCCACCGAGCATCGAGCGCCCGGCGGCTCCTCCAGTGGTGCTGGCGTGGCGGTCAGCATGGGCCTTGCGCCCTTAGTATTGGGCGGCGACACCGGCGGCTCGGTACGCGCCCCCGCGGCGCTGAACCACACCGTCGGCTACAAACCCACGTCAGGCTTACTCAGCCGCAGCCACTGTATGCCGCTGTGTGAAACCTTAGACGTGCTCGGCCCCATCAGCCACACCGTAGCCGATGCCCGCCTCATCACCCAGCTTTTGGCGGCACCCGAGCTAGACGATGAGGCCACCTTAGCCCCAGCGGCCATGGCCACCCAAACAGCCTTACGCCAATCATTAAGCGCGCCCATTCAGCCACACCTACACTATTTAAGTGAGGCCGCTTGGCCGGCTAAGCTACAGCCTGCCGCCTACGCCAACTGGCTTGACACCCTCACCTTGCTGCGCCAGCAAGGCTGGACGTTGACGCCCTGGGCACCGCAGGACTTGGCCTTTTTTACCGATTTAGGCAACCATAATTCAACCATTTTGGCCTACGAAGCTTACCAAGCTCAGGGACATTATGCTGAAGACCCAGAAGCCCCGATGTGGGCAGTGGTCAGAGCACGGATCATGAATGGCAAAGCCATCACCCAAACCGCACATCAAGACGCTCTGAACACTCGCCAACAGGTCATGGCCACCTTCAATCAAACCTTCCCACAAGGACAGGTTTTGTTGATGCCGGCCATTGATCAGGGTGCCCAACTATTAGACGCAGAGGATGCCAACCATGTTGGCCTCGGTCAATTACTGCGCCCGGCGAACTTCCTTGGGGTACCCGCCATCAACCTTCCCACCGGCCTGGATCAAGACGGCATGCCGCTGGCGATTCAGCTTTTGGCCCACGAGCATCAAGACGTGCTGCTGCTGGCCAAGGCAGAAGCGCTGGAAGCCCTTCTGCCCGACACCCGGCTCGCCCCACCCTCAGCTTAACCTTGTCCTACTCTTTAAGGCCTTAATCACTTAAGGCCTTTTTTGTTTCTTGCTTAAGCTGTGGGATAACATCGCTGTTTACGCTTAAGTTTGTTACAATCGACTCAATCCGCTGCTGAGCAGCGCCTGAGTTTGCCCCTAGGGCCTCACGCTCCTCATTGACCAGCTTTTTGCCATTCTTCTGAGACTTTATATGAGCCAATACGTATTTTCTATGCTTCGCGTGAGCAAAGTAGTGCCCCCACAGAAGCAAATCATTAAAGACATTTCCCTGTCGTTTTTCCCTGGCGCCAAAATTGGCCTATTAGGCTTAAACGGCTCGGGTAAATCCACCGTGCTGCGCATTATGGCCGGTGTGGATAAAGAATTTGAGGGCGAAGCCCTACCGATGCCTGGCATCAAAATTGGTTATTTACCACAAGAGCCTGAGCTAGACCCGAATAAAACCGTGCGCGAAGAAGTCGAATCCGGCATGGGCGAAGTCATGGACGCACAAAAAAAGCTGGATGAAGTGTACAGCGCCTACGCCGATCCTGACGCCGATTTTGACGCCCTAGCAGAAGAACAAGCGCGCCTAGAGGCGATCATTGCCGCCGGTGCTGGCGACAACGTTGAGCATCAGCTAGAGATCGCCGCCGATGCCCTACGCCTACCCGATTGGGACGCCATGATTGGCAATCTATCTGGTGGTGAAAAACGCCGCGTGGCCTTATGCAAGCTATTACTGTCTAAACCAGACATGCTGCTGCTAGACGAGCCGACCAACCACTTGGATGCTGAATCAGTGGAGTGGCTCGAGCAGTTCTTGGTACGCTTCCCCGGCACCGTGGTGGCAGTGACGCATGATCGCTACTTCTTAGACAATGCCGCCGAATGGATTTTGGAGCTAGACCGTGGCCACGGCATTCCTTGGCAAGGCAACTACAGCTCTTGGCTGGAACAAAAAGAAGCCCGCTTGGCCACTGAATCCAAGCAAGAGGCCGCCCGCATGAAAGCCATGCAAAAAGAATTAGAATGGGTGCGTCAAAACCCCAAAGGCCGTCAAGCTAAATCTAAGTCTCGTTTGGCCCGCTTTGAAGAACTGTCTAGCCAAGAATACCAAAAGCGCAACGAAACCCAGGAAATCTTTATTCCTGTGGCCGAGCGTTTGGGCAATGAAGTCATTGAATTCACCAATGTGTCGAAAAGCTTTGGCGATCGCGTCTTAATCGACGACTTAAGCTTCCGCGTACCTGCAGGTGCCATCGTCGGCATCATCGGCCCTAACGGCGCCGGTAAATCGACCTTGTTCAATATGATTGCAGGCAAAGAGCAGCCAGACAGCGGTGAGGTTAAAATCGGCCAAACCGTGCAAATGGCCCACGTTGACCAAAGCCGTGGGGCGCTGGAAAATGAAAAAACCGTGTTTGATGAAATTGCCCAAGGCCGTGACATCTTACAGGTTGGCCGCTACGAAACACCAGCGCGCGCCTATTTGGGCCGCTTTAACTTCAAAGGCGCTGACCAAGGCAAGATCGTGGGTAATCTATCCGGCGGTGAACGTGGTCGCTTACACTTAGCCAAAACCCTGATTGCTGGCGGCAACGTCTTGCTGTTAGACGAACCGTCAAACGACTTAGACGTGGAAACCCTACGCGCTCTCGAAGATGCTCTACTAGAGTTTGCCGGCAGCGTGATGGTGATCTCTCACGATCGCTGGTTCTTAGACCGTATCGCCACCCACATTCTGGCCTGTGAAGGCGATTCAAAATGGGTGTTCTTTGACGGCAACTATCAAGAATACGAAGCGGACAAACGCAAGCGTTTGGGTGAAGAAGGCGCCAAGCCTAAGCGCATTCGCTACAAGCCTGTGACTCGCTAAACGAAGACAAACCAAAGCCACCTAACGGTGGCTTTTTTGATGGCGGTACGCTGTGGCTGCTTAAACCATGAATTGAGCTATAAAATTCGCTCCAGCCACAGCCGCGCCCGCATGCCCCAATAACTGGTATAGCCAGTCACACTGGCCTGCATCTTCCCTTGATACACAATCACCACCGTCGGCGTCACCTTCACCCCCCACAAACTCGACAGCGCACCGTCAGCATCGTTTACGGTTTCAAAAGCATAGCCCTTCTCAGCCAAGTATTCAGCCACGGTAGCGTCATCGCCCGACTGCATCGCCACGCTGATCACGGGAATGCCCGCATCCATCAGCTGCTGCATATTCGGTGAGGTCAACGTACAGATCGGGCACCAAGTGCCCCAAAAATACAGCACGATGGGCTCGGCCTGACTGCGCTCGGCCAAAGAAAATGACTGGCCGGCTAAATTACGCAAATGGTAGGCCTGCGGCTCAGGCTGGACCGGCCGTCGATACCAGTCCACGGCGGTGCTGATCAGCACAAACAGCAGTGCCCACTTCAACACACTCTTAAGCCAACGCCCCAACTTCGTCGTCATCGTCATGTCACGCCTTTATAAAGCCAATGTGGTGCCTAACCATACCATAATGGGAATGGTTGCCAAGGCCAGCAGCGTCGACACAATGGTGGTCGATGCCGCCAAATCGACATCGCCACCGTATTTATGAAACACAATCGAGGCCAGCGCGATGGTCGGCATGGTTGCCTGCACCAAAATCACTTGCGCCAAAGTCAGATCTAAATCCAGTACCGACACCATCAGCATCGCCAGGGCCGGTACACCAAACAGCTTAAACAGCAGCGGCACGGTAAACTGGCGCTTGGGCATGGCGCGGATTTTAGGCCACATGCCCGGCACCAACAGCCCAATGTAAATCATCGCCAACGGGCTGGCCACATTGGCCAACATCGTGGTCAAGGAAATCAAAAACTGCGGGGCTTCGAACTGCATAAAACCTAGGGCCAAACCCAACACAATCGCCAACATCGGAATATTAAGCATGGGTTTGAGCGAGGCCAGCGAAAACTTACTGTCTTTTTGCAACATAAAGATGCCCAACGACCACAGCACAAAATCCATGCCCGCATCAAACACCGCCGCCAGCAGTGCCCCTTTAGGCCCAAACAAAATCGCACACAGCGGAATGCCGATGAAGCCGGTATTGCCTAGGGCCGAAATAATACTGGTTTGGCGTGCTCGCTGGCCCTCATAACCTAAACCCTTGCCCAAGACCCAGCACACCAGCAACGCCACCGTGTTTAAGGCGGCGGCGCCGACAAAGGTCAGCAACACCAGCTTAAACATTTCACCGTCCATTTTAAATTTAAAAATGCTGGACAAGATAATGCACGGCAACGCCACATTCACGATGATTTGAATCAGCATGCCTTGGGTTTCAATCGACAAGGGTCGGTTGCGCCGCAGCAAGATCCCAATCAAAATCATCACCCCCATGATCCCTACTGAGGACAGGGTGGTCAAAAACCCCATAGTGTCTTCCTTTGTTTACGTCTTATTGATGATTAGTCATTAAACTTTGTTTTAAAAAAGCCATGATGACGGCCATTTCTTCCGCCGTTTGCGCCTGAGTGCCGTTGCCGGTGTGGCCACCATTATCGCTGACGTATAGATAAGCTGGCGCCTTCTGATCGCGCAAACGGGCATAGAATTTAATGGCATGGCCGGGATGCACCCGATCATCAGTCAAGCTGGTGGTTAATAAGGCGGGCGGATAAGCCTTGGCCGTGGCAATTTGATGATAAGGCGACAGCGCCAACAGGCTGTCTACCGTATTCGGACATTTAGGGTCACCGTACTCCTCCACCCAGCTCGCGCCTGCATACAGCTCATCGTAGCGCAGCATGTCGGTCAGCGGCACTTCACACACCATGGCACCGATGCGCTCAGGCGCGCGAGCGTAAGCGCTGGCGACAACCAGACCGCCATTACTGCCGCCCTGTATCGCAATCTTAGCGGCGCTGCTGCGCCCGCTCACGCTCAGGTCGGCCACGATGGCCAATAGGTCATCCACGCTTTTGTGCTTGTTGCGCCCTTGAGCGGCTCGATGCCACTGCGGCCCAAACTCGCCACCACCGCGCACGTTGGCCAGCACAAATGCCCCGCCCTGCTCCAGCCAATGTTTGCCTACAGTACCTAAATAATGCGGCAGCTCAGGCACGCCAAAGCCACCGTATACATATACTAAGGTGGGCGTATCCGGTGTGGCTTGTTGCCCCACCCAGAAGTAAGGGATCGCCACACCATCATCGCTGTTGGCCCAATACTGCGCCACCGTGACGCCACTGGGGTCAAACTGCTTGGGCTGCTTACGCACCACCACCAGCTCCATCAGCGATACGTCTAGCGCGTAAAGGGTTAACGGGGTGACAAAGTCACTACAGGCTAAGTACACTGTGTCGGTACCCCAAGGCTGATCCACCATATCGATGGCACCGCTGGGCAGCGTCGGCGTGGCCACCTCGTTCCAGCCGCTGGCGTCATAGCGCCACACGGCCAAACGGCCTTTCACCTCATCTAAAAGGCTCAACACAATGTGGTTCTTGGTGGTTTCTACGCTTTCTAAGGCCTGAGTAGCCGTAGGTGCAAACAGCACCGTCGCCGTGCCCAACGATCCTTTACTTAGGGACAGCGCCAACAGGCTCCCCGCTTCGTAGCGCTTTTTATTGCGTACCCACGTTTCGGTCAAGCGCAAGAGCAGCTGACCGCCGATGTAGCCCACCACGTCAGCGGTTTTAGGCAATTTAAGGGGCTGCGGCTGTAGGTCTGGCCCGACGTATAAATAGGTTTTTTGGAAAAAACTGCTGGATGCTTCGATTAAATCGATGGGCGTGCCCTTGGAATCTAGATAGCGCCAAGCGTTCACCATCATGTCGCTGGCGTCGATTTGAAAAACCGGCGTACCTTCTTCAAAACTTTGGCCACGCTCAATCAGCCACACTTCGCGCGCATAGCCCGCTTCGGTGCATTGGCGCTCATCCCAGGCAGGACAAACCCAAACGCTGTCCTCATCACGCCATGAAACGTGATTCTTGCCTAAAGGAAAATGCAGGCCGCCAGGGACAATTTGGCCAGTAGCCAAATCGAACTCCAGCGTGTACGCCGCATCGCGTCCGGCGGCGCTGAGGCTCAGCAACACGCGCAGCGGCTGCTCGACATAATGCGACACCCCATCTAAATAAACGTCATCCGCCAACACTTCATCAAAATCGGCCACGTTGAATAAGATCTGCCACTGTGGCAAACCTGCGCGATAGTTCACCGCTTTAGCGACGCGGTACACGCCCTTAGGATACTCGGCACTTTGATAAAAGTGGTACATCCGACCACGATGCTCTTGGCAAAACGGAATTTGCTTTTCGTCCTGCAAGGTGTTCAATACCGCCTGACGCACATCGTGAAAATAAGGAGACTGCATGAAGGTTTGATGGGTTTGCTGATTCGCCTCGGCCACAAAGGCCAGCGTCGAATCATCTAAGGATTCTAAATGTGGGTAGGGGTCTGTAGTCATGATCTCTAAATGAGGTATAAAGTCGCACGTAAAAAAACCATCTGGCCGAGCAAGATGGCTTCAAAGTTTCTGTGATTATCCAAGACATTAGCTTAAAGAGCAATGATTAAGCTCGCTTTTATGGGGTTAACAAATGCGCCCAGCTGTGGGGATCATCCCAGCGCATGCGCGGCAGGTGCGTAACCGTCTGATTATAGGTGGCATCGTACAGCAGCTGTTGCCACGCAGGCGATAGCCCCCCTTGGATCTCGGGCTTATCATCAATCAAATAATCGCCCTGAACTAAGGTTTTGTCCTTGGTTAAAATCAGCTTATCCAGCCACGCCACACCCAAGTGCTGCGCCACCCACTGATACTTCTCGGCCACGCAATAAGGGTTTTGCAACAGCGGTGAGGTGCAAATACGCACATCGTGGCCGGCGTCGGCCAAGGCCTGTATGCCTGCAATTGCGCCCGGCAGCGGCGGTAAATCACGAAAAAACCGCTCGGCAAAGCAAATCTTAGCCACGCGTTCGCGTAAATGTTCGGGGTAGTCACGATGGGCATAAAACGACAGCCGTGCTGCGGGCGCCAGCGGCGCCACGTCGCTATAGGCCTGACGCCACTTTTGGCGCAGGCCCTCTTCAAAATCCGCCAGCACGCCGTCTTGATCTATCAGTAACAGCATGGCCTTATGCCACCAGAGCCAACAGTTTGGCAAAGGCCTCATCAAAGCCGACCAGGCCTTCTTCTTGTAGCCTCAACCCTAGGCCATCAAGATCAATCCCTAAATCAGCCACATCAGCCAATACCTGCTTAGCCGTAGCGACGTTTTCAATCAGGCTCATCCGCCCTTCACCATGATGCACAAATGCTTCCAACGTCGCCGCTGGCACGGTGTTGATCGTGGGTGCACCCATGACTTCTTCCACATACATCACGTCTGAATAAGCCTTGTTTTTGGTGCCGGTAGACGCCCACAAAAGCGGCAACACGCGCGCGCCGCGCGTAGCTAAGGCCTTAAAGCCTGGCCCTTCAAAGAAGGCCTGCCATTGGCAAAAAGCCTCTTTGGCCAAGGCCACGGCGACTTTACCTTGCAAGGCGGCAGGCAAGGTAGGGTCGAGATTGGCGTCAATGCGCGACAGGAAGAAGCTGGCCACCACAAACACGTCCTCTAGGGGCAGGCCGTTGCCGATACGCTCGACTAAGCCTTGTACATAAGCTTCATACGCTTTATGCACCTGAGCCAAAGAAAACAGCAGGGTGAGATTCACGTTCACCCCCGCCGCCACCAGTTCAGTTAGGGCGGCAATGCCAGCGTCGGTCGCAGGGACCTTAATCAGCACATTGGGGCGATCAATACTGGCCCACAGGCGCTTCCCTTCGGCCACGGTACCGGCAGCATCGTGGGCCAAATCAGGCGACACCTCTAGGCTGACCCAGCCAACATGGCGCTCACTTCCGTGAAACACTTCGGTAAAGGCATCGCAGGCCGACTGCACATCGGCAATGGCCATGGTCTCATAGCGCGCCTTGGGGCTTAAGTCGGTTTGCTTGAGCGCCTCGATTTCAGTCAGGTAACGCGGGTCATCTTTAAACGCTTGATAAAAAATCGCAGGGTTAGAAGTCACCCCACACACGCCCTGGGCAATCTTTTGCGCCAATTCGCCCGATTCGATCAAAGAACGCGACAGCTGATCCAGCCAGATCTGCTGACCCAATGCTTTAACTGCTAATAAATCTGCCATACTTTTTTCCTTTTATCGCGACCAAAACAACCCTGATTATGTTTATGCTTCGCTCATCCTAAACATAAAGCCACGGTTTGAATAGCCTTTTAAGCTTCAATCTCGGGATTTAAACATGTTATAGTCTCTCTTTCTTGATGACAGCCAACCCACTATAAAAATGAATCCTTTGACTGCGCCCCACTTTGAGCAAAAAATCTGTGACCCCAACACGCTGGCCGAACGTCTACGCGACAGCGCCCAGCCGGTGGTCTTTACCAACGGTTGCTTTGACATTCTGCACCGTGGCCACGTGACCTATCTGGCACAAGCCAAAGCACAGGGTGCTACCTTGGTAGTGGCCTTGAACACGGACGCGTCGGTAAAACGCCAGGGTAAGGGCGACGACAGACCGATCAACAGCCTAGATAATCGCTTGGCCGTGATCGCCAGCTTAGAGAGCGTGGATTTTGTCACCTGGTTTGACGCCGACACACCATATGACTTGATTGAGCAGATTCAGCCTCAGGTTTTAGTCAAGGGCGGCGACTGGGCGCCAGAGCAGATTGTGGGCGCGAAAGAAACCTGGGCCCGCGGCGGCGAAGTGCTGTCCATTCCCTTTTTGCACCAAACCTCGACCACCCAAACCTTGGCCAAAATTCGCCAAGCAGAAGGTCAGGATCCGGCATGAAACACACGTTCTGGGATTTCCTAAGCCTCATCAGCGACGCCAAAGCGCACACTGAAGCCAATTTATTGGCGCAGCTCAACATAGACGATGCCACCCTCCAGGCATGGTTAATGCGTGCTCAGCAAGAACTGGCCATTCCCTACACCCATTTAAATCAAGTGATTCAGCTGACGCGGCCGATGTGCGTCCTCACTGACGCACAGTTCACCGACGTCGCCCTCAACCCGACGCTGTCGCTACAGGTGCTGGACGAATGCACGTCCACCAACACTTTGCTGTTTCAGCGTGCGAAAGAACTCGGCCATGCCGCCCACGGTTCGGTTTTGGTGACCAACCAGCAAACCCAAGGCCGCGGGCGACAGGGCCGCAGCTGGTACAGCGCCATCGGCGGCTGCCTGCCCATCAGCGTGGCTTGGGGCTTCGACCAAAAACAAGCTCAACTAGGCCATCTGCCTCTGCTGGTCGCGCTGGCCTGTCATCGCGTCTTGAGTAAACTACACGTCCCTTGCCAAATCAAATGGCCCAACGACATCATGGCCGGCGAAGCTAAAATGGGCGGTATTTTGGTAGAAAGCATGCCCACCGAAACCGGCAGTATGGTGGTGATCGGTGTGGGCCTGAACCTCATTGCCCCCTATTTACCACAGCAAAAAACCTTAGGCCTCTGGGACGTACAACCGTCCATCGATCCTCAGCAAGTTGTGACCTTATTTTTAAATGAGCTGGCCGACATCCTCACCGCCTTTACCGAACAAGGCGCCCAACATTTAATGCCTGAATACATGCAGGCCCACCGCGACCAAAATAAAGAAGTTGAGCTATGGGCCAACCAAACCTTGATTCACCAAGGGGTGGTGCAAGGCATTGCCGAAGATGGCGCCCTGCTGCTGCAAACCAACGCCGGCCTTGAGCGCATTCACAGCGGCGAAGTCAGCCTACGCCGACCGCAGCGTAAACTGTTGCTCTTGGATGCAGGCAATAGCCAGCTTAAGTGGACCATTGTCGAAAAAGGCAAGTTTACCCATCACGACCATGCCCCTTACCGCGACCTGTCTGCGCTCGCGACGTTTATGGCAGCGCATCCCGACGTGCATGAAGTGATTGGCTGCGCCGTCTGCGGCACCTATAAGCGTAGCCAAGTAGAAGAGCTGATTCCCTTCCCCATCACGTGGTTAAGCAGCCAGCGCCACGCCATGGGTATTTACAATCATTATCAAAATCCGCAAGAGCACGGTTCAGACCGCTGGTTCAATATTTTAGGCTCGCGCGTGTTCACCCAAAATTCTGTGATTGTCGCCAGCTGCGGCACCGCCATCACCATCGATGCCTTAACCCACAACAATCATTATCTGGGCGGCAGCATCATGCCAGGCTTCAACCTGATGCGCGAAGCCATGTCCAAACGTACCGCCAACCTGAATCGCCAGCTGGGCCGGCCCTATGCCTTTGCCACGTCTACGCCCAACGCCATGGCCAGCGGCATCATGGATGCAGCCGTTGGCGCCATTCTAGGCGCCTATCAGCGCCTGAAAGCGCGTGAAGGCGCTGACCACCCAGTCGACATCATCATCACAGGCGGCAGCGCCAGCAGGGTTTTGGAACATGTTCACACCCATTATGCCCTGCCAGTCATGCCTAAAGTCGTGGAAAACCTAGTGTTCCACGGCCTGCACAACTGGATCGAGCACTCTTAATCTATGTGTTTAAATTCGCCCTCAGCCTACGCTGGGGGCGTTTTACTATGAACAATAGCCGCGATCTGTGCCCGCAACCACCGCTGAGCCGGATCCAGATGGCGCCTTGGATGCCAAGCCATGGCAAACGCCAGCTCAGGAATGGGCAATGGCGCCGGCAAGACCACCAAATCGGCCGCCAACGGCACAAGACGTAAGGTTTGGGCCAGAACCGTCAACACCAGATCCGTACCGCGCACCACCTCTGTGGCTAAGCCCCAATACGGCAGGCTCAGCTGAACGTCACGCTGCTGACCCAATACGGCTAAAGCCCGCTCTAGCTCATCTTGCTCACCCTGTCTCATCACCACCGATACGTGTGGGCGCGCCAGCCAGTCGGCTAAACTCAAGCCCCTGTGCCGCGATTGCGCCGTGAGGCTGGTCCCATCCACCACGCTCACAAACCCATCTTGAAACAGCACCGTCGCCTGTAGCGGCTCAGGTAGGCTAGGAAAAACGCCTAAAGCCACGTCAACCTCACCGTCCAATAGCTGCCCCATCATGGCCTGTCGGCTGCCGCTCTGACACACGTGTAGCTTAATCCCGGGCGCTTCATGGCGCAGCCGCCGCACCAGCTCTGGCAAAATCAAATAAGCACCAAAATCCGACAGGCTGAGCCAAAAATCACGCTGCACCGAACCTGGATCAAACGCTTCTGGACTCAATAAGGCATTCAATTGATGTAAAGCTGCCTCCAGCGGCGGTAACAGAGCCTTGGCTCGCGGCGTGAGCTGCAAGCGATTGCCTTCTCGCACAAGCAGCGGATCATCAAACCGTTCACGCAGCTGGGCCAAGGCGTGGCTGACGGCCGGCTGACTGCGATGCAGACGCTCGGCCGCGCGCGACACGTGCTGTTCGGTTAACAGGGCATGCAACACCCGCAGTAAATTCAAGTCCAACTTGGCCAAGTTATTCATAGAACGAATACCCATCATGTTTATTATCAATTTCAATTAATGAATAGTATACGTTATCTTGAAGCCTCTGAAACCATTGATTAAATAGGTGTGTTATGACCCATACTGCTTCTGCTTGGCTAACCGTACTCCTCATCTCTGTGGCCCTTTTTGCCGGTGCCGTGGTGCCCTTTCAAGCCGCCAGCAACGCCACATTAGGCCGCGTGGTGGGCCACCCACTTTTGGCCACCTTTATCTCCTTAAGCGTCAGCCTCGTGCTCACCCTCATCGCCCTTGTGGCGCTTAAAGTCAGCCTCCCCAGCCTGTCCACCCTCAGCCAAGTACCCAGCTGGGCCTGGCTTGGCGGCGTAGCCGGGGTGATCTACCTGTCGGTCGCCTTGATTCTGACGCCCAAGCTAGGCGTCTTGAGCTTCATGATGGCCGTCATGGCCGGCCAATTAATGGCCGCCATGCTGCTCGACCACTTCGGCCTTATGGGTCTAAACGTCAAACCGGTGACGTTGTGGCGCTTAGTCGGATTGGTGCTGGTGTTCATCGGCATGTTTCTGCCCACGTTTATGGATCGCTAGCGCTGATAGCTGTGCCCACAAAAAGCCCGACCTTAAGTCGGGCTTTGGCTTCGTCATTAATGACACTAAGCGTTAAGAAACCGTTTTTCGGTTACTCACCATGCTCATGAAGATCGAGGCTAGTAAGGCCGGCACGGCAAAGCTAAAGAAGTTTTGCTGTAGGGTTAGGTTCAGATCGAACAGAATGCCGACGGTAAAGGGGCCGATGATGGCACCGATACGGCCAATGCCAAGCGCCCAGCCCATGCCGGTCGAACTCATGGTCATCGGATAGAAGCGCACGATAAACGCGTAAAGGCCGATCTGGCTACCAATCGTGGTCGCGCCCGTCACCAACAATAGGCTGTACAACACCACGCTGCTGCTGGCATAGCCTAAGGCCGCAATTGCCACCGCCGCCGTAAACAAATAAGCCACCAGCACGTTACGACCGCTAAAGCGATCCATCAACCAGCTGCCCAAGAGCGCCCCCAAGACGGTGCCTAAGTGAACCGTAAACAAGAAGCTGAGGCTGGAGCCCAGCGGATAACCCGCCTGCACCATTAAGCGCGGTAGCCACGAAGTCAACCCATACACCACGTACAGCGACATGAAACACATGGCCCACAGCATCAAAGTGCTGAGCAAGCGGCCATCTAAGAATAAATCGCCAATCACGATGCGGGCTTTGGCGTTGCCCTTCGCCACGCTGGGGTGGCTATACGTCATGCCCATTTCGTGACGATGATTGGGGTTAAGCTTCTGTAATGCGGCGCCCAGCTTGTCCCACTGCTGGGTTTGCACCATATAGGTGGCCGACTCGGGCAGCTGCTTTAAAATAAAGGGCAGTAAAAAGATGGGGAAGGCGGCAATGTAAAACATTGATTGCCAACCCAGAATAGGGATCACAAAAATACCCAGCACGGCGGCCAACATGCCGCCTACGGAATAGCCGCTGAACATCAGGCCCACCATCAAGCTACGGCGGCGCTTAGGCGAATATTCGCTGGTCAGACTGGTCACCACTGGCATCACGCCGCCAAGGCCCACGCCACCGATGAAGCGAAACAGCCCAAACTGCCCAGGACTGGTGGCAAAGGCACATAAAAAGGTAAAAATGCTGAACACCAGCACGCACACCGTGATCACCTTTTTCTTGCCGAGCTTATCCGACAACGCGCTGAGGGATAAAGCGCCCACCATCATGCCCATTAACGTGTAGCTGCCGAGCAATCCTGCCTCGGTGCCGCTTAAGTTCCACTCGGTCATGATGGCGGGCAAGATCACCCCCAATACCGCCAAATCGTAACCATCAAAAACAATGATATAGGCACACCAAAAAATCGTGAGCCAATGAAATTTTTGAAACTTGGCCTCATCAATGATGGGGCTGACGTCCAAAACTTTGGGTTCTACGGATTGTGTCATTTCTCTACTCCTCCTACGACTTAAGTGATTATTTTTGTTTTTATACAGCTTGGCATGTCAGCTATATAAGGATTTACCTCTGCCATTTACGACAAAGACAACCCCTTATTAAGCTTTCCATACCTGCGCCAACCTGCTTCACTCAACCGCACACGCTTTCAATCCAGCACTGTTTTTATTATTAATAATTAATTTACAATCATTAAATTTATAACATAGAATAGAATTCATTTTTTCATACAATACAATACCATAAAGACTCCAAGACCTGTAAAAAATTATCTTCGCATAGCGCCAACCTAAAATAACAGCCAAGCCCAAACGTCCGTTCACGCAAAAAAAGCCCGACCACAAGGGTCGGGCTAAGATAAACAACATGATGAATCGGCTTAAGCGGCCGTGAGTTTTTTGTTCACCAGCAACATAAACAAGGCCACCAGCAAGGAAGGCTGAGCGAAACGCTACAAGTTACCGTATAAAATATACCAAAGAAATAAAACAACACCAGCAAAGGGAGCCAAAATAGTGCCCATGTCCAAACCTAAACCGGTCGAACTCATCTGAATTGGATCAAAAGCACCCACCTTGACTCTGAACTTAGCCTTACTTTGAATGCTGGCGCTAAAAGAGGAACCTATAGTCGCTCAATAATTAAAGCAATCCCTTGCCCCACGCCAATGCACATCGTACACAAAGCATAGCGTCCCCCCGTACGCTCTAGCTGATAAAGCGCCGTGGTCACCAAGCGCGCGCCCGAGGCCCCGAGTGGATGCCCTAGGGCAATCGCCCCTCCATTGGGATTCACGTGAGCCGCATCATCTGGCAGGCCCAAGTCGCGCAATACTGCCAAAGCCTGAGCCGCAAAAGCTTCGTTCAGCTCAATCACGTCCATATTCGCCAGGCTTAAGCCCGTCTGCGCCAATACTTTCCTCACCGCCGGTGCCGGGCCCATACCCATGATGCGCGGCGCCACTCCAGCGGTGGCCATGCCGATCACTTTGGCTTTGGCGCTTAGGCCATGTTGTTTCAGCCCCGCTTCGGAAGCCAACAGCAAGGCTGCTGCACCATCATTGACGCTAGAGGCATTACCCGCCGTCACGCTGCCCTCCGGGTGTACCACACCCTTAAGTCGCGCCAAACCTGCCAAGCTGCTGTCGGCACGCGGCTGTTCGTCCACGCTGACCTGCAGCGCCTCACCCTTACGCTGCGGCACCGTCACCGCCACGATTTCGGTCGCAAACACGCCCTGCGCCTGCGCCGCTTGGGCACGGGCCTGGCTACGCAAGGCAAATGCATCTTGGTCGGCGCGGCTGATGCCAAACTCAAGCGCTACATTTTCAGCCGTTTGCGGCATAGAGTCCACGCCATATTGCGCCTGCATCAACGGATTCACGAAGCGCCAGCCAATGGTGGTGTCTTCCAGCTTAGCCACGCGACTAAAAGCACTGGTGGCCTTGCCTTGGACAAACGGTGCACGCGACATACTCTCCACGCCACCAGCAATCATCAGGTCAACCTCACCCGATTTAATCGCCCGCGCTGCGGTACCGATGGCGTCTAGACCAGACCCACACAGCCGATTCACCGTGCTGCCTGGCACCGTTTGCGGCAGCCCGGCCAGTAAAGCGGCCATCCGCGCCACGTTGCGGTTATCTTCGCCTGCCTGATTGGCGCAACCATAAATCACGTCATCAACCACAGACCAATCTACCTGTGGATGACGCGCTACCAAAGCCTGAATCGGCACTGCCGCTAAGTCATCAGCGCGCACGCTTGAGAGGCTGCCGCCATAGCGGCCGAACGGGGTTCGAACTGCATCACAAATATAAACCATCATCACACATCCTTTACATTAAGCGGTGCATCGGTCACATTCTGCAAAGCCGCTAAATCTAGCCCCGCCACCATTTCCACCACCCATAAGCCACCGTCAATCACGTCTAAAACTGCTAAGTCGGTGTAGATTCGATTCACACAGCCCATACCCGTCAAAGGATAATCACAGCGACTGACAATTTTGGGCTGGCCTTTTTTGGTGACGTGTTCCATGGTCACAAATACCTGCTTGGCACCAATGGCCAAATCCATCGCGCCGCCAACGGCCGGAATCGCATCAGGCGCACCGGTGTGCCAATTGGCCAAATCACCGTTTTGCGCCACTTGAAAAGCGCCCAAAACACAAATGTCAATGTGGCCGCCACGCATCATAGTGAAAGAATCACCATGATGAAAAAAACTGCCGCCAGGCAACAGGGTCACAAACTCTTTGCCAGCGTTGATTAATTCTGGGTCTTCCTCTCCTGGCTCCGGGGCGGGCCCCATACCCAAGAGACCATTTTCACTGTGTAAAAAAATCTCTTTACTCGGGTCTAGGTATTGCGCCACGCGCGTGGGTAAACCAATCCCTAAATTCACATAAGCCCCTTCAGGAATATCCTGTGCCACACGCTGGGCGATGTCATCGCGACTACGGGGCTGGTGGCTGATTTCAGATTGAGCCAATAGGCCCACAGAAGGTTGATTACTCATATAGGTCTCTCTCAATCATCTAAGCATCAACTGAAGCAATACGCACAACATGTTTGACAAAAATCCCCGGTGTCACCACGCATTCAGGATCCATCTCGCCCACGGCCACGATTTCTGACACTTGAGCAATGGTACATGTCGCCGCTGTCGCCATAATGGGCCCGAAATTCCGGGCGGTTTTTCGATACAATAAATTGCCATAGCGATCGGCGCTGTGTGCTTTAATCAAAGCAAAATCTGCCGAAATTGGGTACTCCAACACATAATCTTTTCCGTTAATGGCTCGGGTTTCCTTGCCTTCCGCCAGCAAGGTGCCATAGCCCGTCGGGGTAAAAATAGCGCCTAACCCGGCGCCGGCAGCCTGAATACGCGCGGCTAAATTGCCTTGCGGCACCAGCTCTAGCGCGACTTTTCCAGCCCGATACAGGCCATCAAAAATCTGGGAATCTACCTGACGTGGAAATGAGCAAATCATTTTATCCACTCGGCCTGCCTGCAAGAGTGCGGCCAAGCCAATCTCGCCGTTACCGGCATTATTATTAATGATGGTCAGCCCTTTAGCACCCTGTTCAATCAAAGCATCGATCAGTTCGGCTGGCTGGCCCGCGGTGCCAAAGCCACCAATCATGATGGTCGCGCCATCGTGAATCGAAGCGACGGCGTCCATCAGCGAGGGACTTATTTTATTAATCATCTTATGAGGCCTCTATAGGCAGACCCCATCATGATGGGGCCTGCAATCACACACTATGCCAATGCACGCTGACGCGCGATACGGTCTTCTTGAACGTCTTCTTTAGCCTTAGCCAACACAAAGTTGTACTCAACATCGTAGAAGTGGTCGCGGCTCATGTTTTTGGCCTTAATTTCTTCCGGCTGGTCTACACGTATCGCTTGCGCAATCAATTCATCCCGAGTCGCAAACGCAAAGTCGTCGTGTAGGTAAGGATCGCCATCCAAGTTAATCTGGGTGGTTAAATGCGCATAGCCAGGCGCAGACACGAAGAAGTGAATATGGGCAGGGCGATTGCCGTGGCGGCCAATGGCGCTGAGTAGCTCATTGGTTGGGCCTTCTGGTGGCACACCATAGCCAGAGGGCACAATACTGCGCGCCACATAGCAACCGTCCTCGCTCACATTGATTTTACGGCGCAGGTTGTATTCACTTTGGGTGGGATCAAAATAAGAATAGCCACCCTTGCTGTCTGCATGCCAAACTTCCACCATCGCGTTGGGAATCACCTGACCATCGGCATCAAACACCTTACCGTGTAGATACATTTCTGAAGCCTCCAAATCGGTGCCATCATCCATGCGCCCTTCCCCTTCACACACTGGTGCCCCCGCCACGTATAACGGCCCTTCAATGATGCGAGGCGTGGCGTTTTTATCCAAACGCCCTGCGGCCTCATCTTCTGCATCTTGGCGCATGTCCAGCATCCGCTCCAAACCGAGGCCAGCAGCCAACAATGCTGGCTCGCCCGCCGTGCCCAAACGGCCTAAATAATAAACCGCCACCCAGAATTCTTCTGGGGTAATAGCCAGATCGTCCATCATGAGGTTCACGTCTACCAACAAGCGGTGGATGATTTCCTTAACTCGGGGATTGCCCGTTTCGCTGTCGTAACCAGCGGCGGTTTTCAAAAAGCCATCGATGAACTCTGGGGTTGTCATTTTAACTGCCATGGTCTTTCTCCTTATGTAGTCGCAATATTGCGTTCCTGCTGTTTTTTCGTTTTGTTTTAATATTATTGATCGTTGTCGTAAATGGACGATGGGTGGCGACACAGAGGCGTCACGGTTACGTCCATATAGGGATACAAAGGCAACTGCATCAATAAATCGTGTAGCTCGGTATTGCTGTCAACATCAAACACACTCACGTTGGCATACTGCCCAACCACACGCCAAAGATGGCGCCATTTACCTGAAGCCATAAGGCTTTGCGCTAACGCTTTCTCACGCGTTTTCAGGTCATTGGCCACGTTTTCTGGCATGTCCAGCGGTAAGTTCACCACCATTTCTACTTTAAACAACATTGGCATTACTCCTTTATTACGGTTAAAAGTGGCACGATTAAGCCCGTTGATAAAAAGCCACTTTGTCTTCATCTAGGCTCAAGCCTAGCCCTGGAGCCGTGGGCACGGTCACCCCAAAATCAGCGTATGTCATCGGCTCAGTGACAATGTCGTCCACCAAGAGCAAGGGGCTAAACAATTCGGTACCCCAAGCCAGCGGCGGCAGCGTCGCATAGGCATGCACCGAGGCCGCCGTCGCGATCGAGCCTTCCAGCATGGTGCCGCCGTATAAATCAATGCCAGCGGCCAAGGCCACATGGGCCAACGCTAAAGCCCCCATCGGGCCACCCGACTTGGCGATTTTTAATGCAAAAGCACGGGCGCAAGCCTGCTTAGCCAACACAAAGCCATCGCTGGCAGTCGCCACCGACTCATCGGCCAAAATAGGAATGTCAAAGCGCTGGCTCAAACGCGCCAATACATCGTGCTGATGGGCAGGAACCGGCTGTTCTACCAGATCAATGCCCGCCTCTTGCAAGCCGCGCATGCCCACAACCGCCTGCGCTTCAGTCCACGCCTGATTCACGTCGACGCGGATTTCACAACCATCGCCCTGCAAAGCGGCCTTAATCTTGGCCACGTGCGCCACATCGTCAGAGACGCTACGCGAGCCAATTTTCAACTTAAAGTTTTTATGCCGACCGCGCGCCATCATGTCTTTGGCTTCGGCAATGTCTTTATCCGTGTCACCACTGGCCAACACCCATAAAACCGGCAGATGGCTTTGGACGGCACCACCCAAAAGCGTGGCCACGGGCACCCCCAAACGCAAACCTTGTGCATCTAGCAGCGCCGTTTCCAACGCATTCTTGGCAAAGCTATTGCCCTTCACATAGGCATTCATACGAGCCCGTAAGGCTTGAATATTGTCGGCCACCTGGCCTAACAGCAGCGGCGTTAGGTATTGATCGATGGTGAGCTTCATGCCCTCTGGACTTTCTGGGCCATAGCTCAGGCCGCCAATGGTGGCCGCTTCGCCAAGGCCCATCAGGCCATCGCTACTGTATAAGCGCACAATCACACTGCTCTGTTTGGACATGGTCGCCATCGCCAATTTGTGTGGCCGAATGGTGGGTAAGTCCACGATTAAAGTATCAATGCGTTCAATCACTACGCTCATCATGCATCTCCTTGCACCACGACGCTGCTCGTCAGCGCCGTGTTCATTAATGCGGTTAAAAAAGCGGCAGGGTTTTCTACCGAAGGCACATGACCGACCGGCAAAATCACCAGTTTTGCCTGAGGTTGAACTGCAGCCATCGCTTGCATATTAGCCAATGGCATGGCCGCATCGTCTTGCCCCGCGATCAACACCACTGGCATGGCCAATTCATTCGCCCACGCTGAGCTGCCGTCAAAATAAGCCAAGGCCTCGCACAATTGGGCATAGCTGTCATCATCCACGGCCGCCAGCGCCGCCACCCAATCGGCCACCATGGCCGATTGCTGCTGAATGAACACCGGCGCAAACCAGCGTGGCACTAAGTCTTTGGCCATCGGTGCTAAACCCTGCTCTCGCACCGCCACCGCACGGCTCAACCACGCTTCTTTAGTGCCGATCTTGGGTGCTGTATTCGTTAAGGTTAAGCTCAACAAACGTTCAGGCACCGACTGCAGTAAGGCTTGCCCAATCGCACCACCAATCGACGTTCCCACATAGTGAAAGCTTGATGAGCCCACATCGGCCACTAAGGCCAACACCATCGCAGCTAAGTCTTCAATGCGTAAGTGGCGGCTCACGCTGGCAGCACTCTCGCCATGGCCTGGTAAATCTACGGTCAATACCTGAAACTGCTGGCTTAAAGCAGGCAGCAGCGCCGCCCACACGCTGCGGTTCATGCCTAAAGGATGAACCAAAACCAACAACGGCAGCTCGGTTGAGCCATGGCATTCATAGGCCAAGCGCTGGCCGGTGTTCAAAGTAAACGTTTGCATCATGTCCTGTCCTTAATTAACCTATACCCCCACCGGCCACATACAGCACTTGGCCGGTGATAAAGGAAGCCTCTGGCGCGGCAAAAAAGCAGATCGCCGCGGCCACTTCCTCAATGCTGCCCAAACGATTCATCGGAGAATCGCGCAAGCTTTGTTCGTAAATCTCATCCATCCAACCGCGTTCACGGTCGCTTAAAGATGCTGCATTACGCGGCGTGACGCGTACACCATTGTCAATGGCACCAGGCGCCACGCTATTCACCCTCACGCCAGTCTCGCCTAACTCCATCGCCATACACACGGTGGCAGCATGCACCCCCCCTTTGGCGGCAGAGTACGGCACTCGATTCACGCCCCGCGTGGCCACCGAGCCCACATTGACGATGGCGCCCCGGCGTTGCGCTTTCATGATGGGAATCACGCTGCGGCAGCTCCACAGTGTCGGCCAGAGCGAACGGTTGATTTCTTTAGTCATCTCTTCGGGAGCGTATTCCCAAAAAGGCTTAGCCCAAATGGTGCCGCCCACGTTGTGAATCGACACATCAATCCGGCCATATGCCGCCATAGCCGCTGCCACCATCTGCTCGGCCGACTCGGCTAGCTCCATATTCAAGGCCAAGACCATGGCTTCTGCGCCCAAGGCCTGTACTTCAGCCTGTACCACCTCAACCGGGCCTTGGGCCTGATCGACTAAAATCAAGTGAGCGCCTTCTTGCGCCAAACGCAGGGCGCAGGCGCGGCCAATGCCTTGCGCCGCACCGGTAACGATGACGACCTGATCCTTAAACCGGTCAGCGCAAATAGGGGTTTGTATTGTGTTCATGTCGTCTTCTCCGTAGGTGCGGCTTAAGCCGTCTCGTGTTGCAATTCAGTTTGAGGCTGTGGCTGTGCCTCTTCTGGGCGCGGCTTAATCAGCAGCAAAGCCAATAAGGCAAACAGTAGCGGCACAATCAAGGCCAGATAAAACCCACTAGGCCCGGCCTGATCCAGCACCAAACCACCACTAGCAGCCCCCAAAATCGCACCGATCCGACCACAGCCAATCGCCCAGCCCGTGGCGGAAGCGCGTAAATTAGTTGGGTAAATTTTGGCCACCATATAATTCAGAACAATCTGCTGGCCGCCGATGCCTAAACCAGCCAAACCGGCAAACACAAACACCCAGAACCAAAGATTGCCACTGAAATAGAGCCCAAAACACACCGCAATGCCTAAGCCAAACATCGCCATCAACACAGAGCGAACGTTAAACTTCGGCAGGATGGCGGCCAGCGGCAACGCACACAAAATAAACACGCTATTGACCACTACCGTACCCATTGGCGCCTGAGTAGCCGCCAAGCCCGATACCTTTAAAACCGTGGGCAACCACGACAGCAATAAGAACCAAGACACCCAGTTAAAGAAATACACCAGCCAAATGGCCACCGTATTGCGCGCCAAGCCTTTACTTAATAAAGCGGCCACGCTGGCCTTAACGGCGGCTTCTGGCGCTAGGTAGCGATCACCCTCAGGGCGCTTAATGCCTACAATACGATGTAATATGGCGTTGATTTTTCCTTCATTACCCGACTTGAGCGCCATGTGGTGTAACGACTCAGGCAGTGCAAACACCAGCACCAGCAATAGAACCATCGGTGCAATGCCGCCCACTAAAAAAATGCCCTGCCAGCCAATAAATGGCATGATTTTCGCCGCCAACAAACCGCCAATAATGGCACCTGCGGGCAGACCTAAAAGCACCACCGTCATGGACGTACCTCGATGTTTATGAGGGGAATACTCCGCCGCCAACGACAGCACCACTGGCGTGGCGCCACCCATGCCCAAACCGGCAATAAAGCGCAAAATCAAAATATGCTGCGTATGATTCACAAAAGCGGTTAAAAATGTGGCCACACCAAATACCAGCACCGCACCCAGCAAGGCAGGACGGCGGCCAATGCGGTCACCCACGATGCCTAAAACCATGGCGCCCAGCACCATACCCATGGTGCCCGCCGTCATGATGGGGGCGAGCTCACCTGAGGTTAGTTGAAAATATTGAATGATTTCAGGCCCCGTAAAGGCAATCGCCTGAGTGTCAAAACCATCAAAAATGGCAATCAGAAAACACAGAACCAAAATGCGCCATTGAAACCGACTGATTGGGGCTTCATCAATGAGCTGCACAATAGAATGTTGTTGCATGCTTGTTTCTCCAGGATGTCTTTGTATGAATGATGCTTGTTATTTATTATTTACGATCCGCCATTTTTGTGCGATTATCGAACCTAGATTCATTAATCGAACAAAAAGACAGAATCTAGACAGTATGCTTTGACCACAAAATCGTCAATAGTCTGCGGTTGAATAGTGTTCGATCTTCGCACAACTTATTACAATGGAGCCTTAAATGGACGTTGAACGCCCACTCGAAGCGGCCCCCACACCAGCGCAAAGCCTCAAACCATTCGTTGGTGATCCCGACTTCATGACTTCTTTAGCCCGCGGGCTGCTGGTGATTGCAGCCTTTGCCAAACAGGAACAACGCCAAACCATTGCCGACTTAGCCCGCCTCACCGACCTACCCCGCGCCACCGTTCGGCGCTGCCTGTACACCCTTAAAGAACTTGGCTACGTTGAATACGCCGACAACCTCTATCAGCTCAAACCCAAGGTATTGACCCTAGGCTATGCCTACCTTTCTTCAACCCAGCTGGCCGTTACCGCACAGCCGTATTTAGAGCAAGTCAGCCAAGCTGTGAATGAATCCTGCTCGCTGGCCATTTTGGAAAACAATGAAATTCTCTATGTCGGCCGCTCGCCGGTGAAGCGGGTGATGTCTGTCGTACTCAACGTCGGCAGTCGCCTACCCGCCTATTGCAGCTCCATGGGCCGAGTGTTGTTAGCGGCGCAAAGTCCCGAAGCGCGCCAGCTGTACTACCAGCAAGTAAAACGCACGCCGCTGACCGATCGCACCGTCTACACTAAGGCCGACCTAGAACCCCTGCTCGAAAAAATCGCACAGCAAGGCTATGCCATCACCAACCAAGAGCTGGAGATCGGCCTGTGCTCGATTGCCGTTCCAGTACGTAATGTATTTGGCGACGTAGTCGCCGCGATGAACATCAGTCTCCAAGCAGCCCTTATCAGCGAAGACGACATGAAACAAACCCTCTTGCCCGTGTTGCTACGCGCTGCGGCCGAACTGGCCAATCAACTAGGCCATTAAAGCAGCCACAAAAAAGCCCCTAGACCATCATGCCTAGGGGCGATTCAATGCCAGCAACATTCGCTCGAACAAGGTGTTCGAAATACATCTACTGACCGACAGATCAAAGTCATTTCCAAATTAAAGGCGCCATTGGTCAACATGGCCCGCGCCAGGCGAACATTCAATCATCCTTAAAAAAGTGCGCCCTTGTACCGGCGTGCGTCATACGGCCATCGCTGTGTACTCCTATATGCCCCAATCTTATCCACCCTTATTCTGGCTACTCGACTAGGTGATGTTTTTTTGTATTTGATTTCATGAGACATACGTGCGAATATCGAACATATTTAAGATAATCGAACAGTCATTCTATAGGGATGCCAGCGCAAGTCTCCAGCACGCTATTGTGTTCGGTATTCGTACATAACAGAATAAGGAAGCTTAACCATGCATGACAACGTCGACTCTGCTGAAGGCGCCGCCCTGTCCCCCCTTCACACATTAGGCAAATACAAGGGTGATCCTGACTTTATGGCTTCATTAGCACGTGGGCTCTTGGTCATTAGCGCATTTTCAAAACAGCGCCGCCGCCAAACCATCGCCGACTTAGCCCGCCACACCACCTTACCGCGCGCCACCGTGCGCCGCTGTCTGTACACCCTCAAAGCCTTAGGCTACGTCGACAACCACGACAACCTTTATCATCTCAAGCCTAAAGTGCTGACCTTGGGCTACGCCTATCTCTCCTCTACCGATTTAGCCGTCACGGCCCAGCCCTTTTTGGAACAGGTCAGCAACGACGTCAACGAGTCCTGCTCCTTGGCCGTTTTTGAAAACGACACCATCCTCTACGTCGGCCGTTCGCCCACCAAGCGAGTGATGTCAGTGGTGTTGACCGTGGGCAGTCGCCTGCCGGCCTATTGCTCGTCGATGGGTCGTGTGATCTTAGCCGACCAAACGCCGACTCAACGCCAAGCCTATTATGAACGCATCAAGCTTTTGCCCTTAACCGAGCGCACCGTATACAAACCCGAAACGCTCGAGCCTATCATGCTTCAAGTCGCCATTGACGGCTACGCCTTAGTCAACCAAGAGCTAGAGCTGGGCCTATGCTCTCTCGCCGTCCCTGTACGCAACGCCGTAGGCGATGTTGTCGCCGCCATCAACATCAGCACCCATGTTTCCCGCTTTAGTGAAGCCGCCATGCTGGCCGAAATCCTGCCCGTACTACGCAGCGCCGCCGAAGAACTGTCGAGTCAGCTAGGCTTGTAAAACCTAACGGCCACAAAAAACCGCCCCTACAGTGTAGTCGGGGCGGTTGGTGAATTTAATTGCTTAATCTTGGTCTTGACCCTTAAGCTTATCTGGGAACTCCATCTCGCTATACTTAACGAACTTAGTGCCCTTGGTCCATTTATAGCCAAACCAAATCAAGAAAAAGAGCGGGATGCCGATGTAAGTCGTCACCACCTTCATCCAGTCAATGTCGTCGCCTAAGAACGATTGAAAGTCTTGGCCCAACGCAATGATCAAACACAGCGCAAACGCAAACAGCGGGCCAAACGGGAAGAAGCTAGAGCGGTAAGGCAGCTCGTTCATGTCGCGCCCTTGCGCCACAAAGCCACGGCGAAAACGGTAGTGGCTCACGGCAATCCCAAGCCAGGCAATAAACCCCGTCATCCCTGAGGTATACAGCAACCATAGGTACACTTGCTGATTGCCAAACATTGAGGTCAAGAAACACAGACCTGCCACAAACGTGGTCGCAAACAACGCATTGCGCGGCACGCCGTTTTGCGACAGGCGAGCAAACATTTTAGGGGCTTTACCTTCACGCGCCAAAGCAAACAGCATACGGGTAGAGGCATACATACCTGAATTACCAGCCGACAAGACCGAGGTTAAAATCACCGCGTTCATGATGGCCGCAGCCGACAAGATTTCAATATTATTGATGATCAAGCTTAGGCCGGCGCTTTTAAACACCATGGTAAACGGGCTGATGCTAATGTCTTCATTGTCATTTAAAAGCGAAGGATCAGTATAAGGAATGATCAAGCTGATCACCAAAATGGCAAAAATATAAAACAGCAAAATTCGCCAAAACACCTGCCGTACAGCGCGGGGAATATTCTTACCCGGATCTTCAGATTCGCCGGCGGCAATCCCGATCAGCTCGGTGCCTTGAAACGAGAAGCCCACCACCATGGCCACGCCAATCATGGCCGATAAGCCGCCCGCAAACGGCGCTTCACCAATGTGCCAGTTTTGCCAGCCGGCATTGGGCGCACCATCCATAATGCCAAAAATCATCAGCGTGCCCACGCCAATGAAGATGATGACGGTCACCACTTTGATCAAGGAGAACCAATATTCTGCCTCACCAAAACCCTTCACCGACACATAGTTAATCAAGAAAATAATGGCCAAGAAAATGGCGCTCCACACCCACATAGGGGAACCAAACGGGCCCGAATCAAACCAATATCCGACGACTAACTGTGCGGCAACTAGGTCAACCGCCACGGTCACAGCCCAGTTATACCAATAGTTCCAACCGAGGGCGAAACCAAAGCCAGGCTCTACATACTTAGCACCATAGGTTGAAAAGGAGCCAGAGACGGGCATATAAGCAGCCAGCTCGCCTAGGCTAGTCATGAGGAAATACACCATTAAGCCGATTAGGGCATAGGATAATAAGGCCCCGCCAGGGCCGGCTTGAGAAATGGTGGCGCCTGAGGCCACAAATAGGCCGGTACCGATAGAGCCACCAATTGCGATCATGGTCAGGTGACGTGCTTTTAACTCACGGCGTAAATTGCCGGATCCGTTTACTGTTGCCATTAAAAACCTATTATTGAATAATTATTTTAAAAAGTGGGGTCCTGATAGTCGGGATGAGGATAGCGATAAAACCCCTCCCCCGTTGCCACGCCCAGCTTCCCTTGGTCGATATAGTTGGCCTGTAAATACTGCGCCAACGCTGCTGAGGCCAAGTCTCCTGTCGCTTGCGCGCGGCCAAAGGCGATATTATAAGCAGTTTTGACGCCCACCACATCCAAAATTGCAAAAGGCCCCATCGGCGCACCTGTCGCAATCATCCACGTCTTGTCGATAGTAGCCACATCGGCCACCCCATCACGCAGTAAACCTAAGCCTGCATTCAAGAACGGCACCAATAGCGTATTCAGAATATAGCCTGGCTGTTCTTTAGCAAGCGGCAACGCCACCATGCCAATAGTTTTAGCAAAATCAACGATTTGTTGAAAAACCACTGGATCGGTTTGATCATGCCCCATGATTTCTGCGGTATTATTGATCCAGATCGTGTTGGCAAAATGCAACGCTAAAAACTGACTAGGACGTCCCGTCATCGCCGCCATCTGGCTGGGCAACAGCGTCGAGCTATTGGTGGCGAATAGGGTATGCGCCGGCGCCATCATCCCGAGCTGGCGGTAAAAATCCTGCTTAATGGCCAATACTTCGGGAATCGCCTCAATCACCAAATCGGCCTCAACCACGGCCTGTGCCAAATCATGGGCATAGCCGATGCGGGCAAAAGCCGCACCTACCGATTCGGCGCTGGCCCCTAAATCACGCTTATAGGCCTGCTGTAGTTCGGCCAGATGATTCTTGGCCTGAGCCAAGGCAGCCTCGCTCACGTCGTACAGACACACGGCATAGCCATGGTAGGCGCACTGAAAAGCAATTTGGCTGCCCAAAACCCCTGCCCCGGCCACGGTCACGTATTCAAAAGCCATAGATAATCCTTTTTAAAGATTCGGCATATAAATAGAATAACAGGTTTCCCGCAGCCACGTAAAAATAAAAAAACCTCATCGCAATGATGAGGTTTTAACCACAAAAGGGGCTTAGGCCTCTTTTGGTGCTTCTACTTTAGGACGCAAGCGCAGGCCTAATTCGCGTAGCTGTTTGTCGTCCACTTCGTTCGGCGCATTGGTCAACAAGCATTGTGCGCGTTGAGTTTTCGGGAAGGCAATCACGTCACGAATCGATTCAGCACCGGCCATCAAGGTCACCAAACGGTCTAAACCAAAGGCCAAACCACCGTGAGGAGGCGCACCAAACTTCAAGTTATCCAATAGGAAGCCAAATTTGTTTTGCTGCTCTTCTGGGCTGATGTTCAAAGCGGCGAAGACTTTTTCTTGCACTTCAGCGCGGTGAATACGAATAGAGCCACCACCGATTTCCCAGCCGTTCAACACCATATCGTAGGCGCGGGCCAAGCAGTTAGCAGGATCAGAGCTCATCAAGTCTTCATGGCCGATTTTAGGGCTGGTAAACGGATGGTGCATGGCTGAGTAACGATTGTTTTCTTCATCGTATTCAAACATGGGGAAATCAACCACCCACAATGGGCGCCATTCTTTCACGAAATAGCCGTTTTCTAGGCCATGCTCATGGCCTACTTTAATGCGTAGTGCACCAATGGCTTCGTTCACCACGGTGGCTTTATCGGCACCAAAGAAGATCAAGTCGCCGTTTTCAGCACCGGTTTTGGCCAAGATGGCGTTCAAGGCGTCAACCGACAAGAACTTCACGATCGGTGATTGCAAGCCGCTGTTTTCATCATTGGTGATGTTCGATTTGTCATTTACTTTAATGTACGCCAAGCCCTTAGCACCGTAGATGCCGACAAATTTGGTGTATTCATCAATTTCTTTACGGCTTAGCTTAGCACCGTTAGGAATGCGTAAGCCCACCACGCGGCCATTGGCCATGTCGGCAGCGCCACGGAACACTTTGAATTCTTCGGTTTTCATCACGTCGGTCAGCTCAGTGAACTGTAGCGACACGCGCATGTCTGGCTTGTCTGAGCCGTATAGGAACATGGCGTCAGCCCAAGTCATGCGGGGGAAGGTGCCTAAGTCGACGTTCAAGACGTTTTGGAAAATCTGCTTGGTCATCGCTTCAGTGATGTCCATGATTTCTTCTTCATCCAAGAAAGACGTTTCCAAGTCGATCTGGGTGAATTCTGGCTGACGGTCAGCGCGCAAGTCTTCGTCACGGAAGCACTTCACAATTTGGTAGTAACGGTCGAAACCAGCCACCATCAACAATTGTTTAAACAATTGAGGCGACTGTGGCAAGGCAAAGAATTCACCCGGGTGAACGCGTGAAGGCACCAAATAGTCACGGGCGCCTTCTGGGGTAGAGCGCGTTAGCATTGGGGTTTCTACGTCGATAAAGCCTTGGTCATCAAGGTAACGACGCACGCCCATGGCCACTTGGTAGCGCATGCGCAGATTTTTTTGCATTTCAGGACGACGCAAGTCGATCACGCGATTGGTCAAGCGCACGTTTTCAGACAGGTTTTCATCATCTACTTGGAACGGCGGCGTGGCCGCAGCATTCAAGATTTCAATGTTTTTCGCCAAAATTTCAATTTGACCAGACACCAATGACGCATTCGTGGTGCCTTCTGGGCGATTGCGTACCAAACCGGTAATCGCCAATACAAACTCATTACGCGCGCTGTCAGCGGTGGCAAAAGCATCTGGGGTATCGGGATCGATCACCACCTGAACCACGCCCTCACGGTCACGTAAGTCAATAAAAATTACCCCACCGTGGTCACGGCGACGATGGACCCAACCTTTAATGGTTACGGTTTGGTCTAAATATTGCTCGTTAATCAAGCCACAATAATTGGTACGCATACTCTGCCTTTTTACTTTTAGATATGAATGCTGAACGAAGAAACGTCTTGTTTCAGTATTTACTTTTCATCACGCTGTGTCATGGGTGTTGACACAGCATCTTTAGATTCTTGCGACCGTTCGCCAACCGCTGTCGCTGCCGCGACGCCTTCGGTGCTCACTGGGCCTAAAGGCGCATCGCCTTCAGCACCTGGTACCACCATGCCCAGAGAAATCACGTATTTTAACGCCTCATCCACGCTCATATTGATGTCGCGGGTGTCTGACTTTTTCACCATGATGTAATAACCCGAAGTCGGGTTGGGCGTGGTCGGTACATAAACCGTCACGTATTCTTCTGCCGCCTGCCCTGGTGCTCGCGGCGTCAAGCACAGCCCGATTTGAGGCGGCACGGTGCCGGTCACAAACGCCACCGTCCAAGCACCTTGATGCGGAAACTGGACCAAAAGCGGGGTTTTAAATGACTGACGCGAATCAGAAAATAAGGATTCCGACACCTGCTTCACGCTGGAATAAATCGACTTCACAATCGGGATTCGACCCAAGATCGCATCCCAGACCAAAATCATTTTCTTGCCCAATACGTTGGCGGCAAACATACCGGTAATCAACAGCACAATCACGGTCAATAGTACGCCTAAGCCTGGCACTTCCCAGCCAAACAACGCCTTAGGCTGCCACATTGCGGGCAATAAGCGAATCGTATCATCTAAGGTGGTCACAATGATGGACAACACCCAGAACGTCACGGCAATGGGCATCCAGACCAACAAACCAGTGATTAAGTAATTCTTAATCGAAAACTTCTTAGAAGACTTCGCAGGTTTTAGCTCTGCCATTCATTCCTCAACTTCTTTCTCAACCCGGCCCTAAACCCAGCCAGCGCGCCTAAGCGAACCCATGCCATGTCTAAGCCATCGTCTGACGAACTCAAAAACCCAGCACCATCACTACTGATAACGCTTAAGGAAAACGCACATTATACTCAGAAACACCGCATTAAACGAGGGTTTTTCGGCAATTTATTAAAAGCCACTCATGTCGTTTAACATGATGCCCAAACCCAAGCCTTGCTGCTTATGGTTGTAATCCAATAGGTTTTCACCATAGCCATTAAAGTAGCGCACATAGCCGCGTAGCTTGCCGTTGATGGGGAAGGTATAGTCCAGCTGCAGCATACCGCGATTGTACTCGGGGTTATAGCGCGCCGTGGCCACAATCGTATCCTTATTGTGCACATACAAAACCTTCAGGTCGCCATAGCCCATGTAGTGGCTGATGTCGGGATTATTGTCGTCCTTAGACGGAATCCGCCACCACAGGCGCGGCAAGATGCTCCAATTGCCTTTTTCAATCCCCGCCATCGCATACACCCGATTCCACGAACGCGACCACGGCTCGCTACGGCCATTAGACTGATGCACATAACCGGCACCCAGCATGCGTAGCTTAAAGCCCCAAGGCAAGTCTAAGCGCGCCGGCTGAGTAATAAAGAATTCTGGCTCATAGTCGGTATTGCGAAACGGCGCCGACCACTCGTGGTTGTACACCTGCCAGTTAGACTGCTGCGAATAAGCAAACCACAGGTCGGCACGGGTATCGAATAAATCTTCCCAAACCTTGGTCTTAAACGACAGCTGGAATTTGGTTTCAACCCGCTGCATGTCGTCGCCGTACATTGGCGCCGGACCCAAAGAAGGCGTGGTCGGATTTTTATTAGGGCGGTGCATCATCCACAACGGCATCAAATAATTAGGCTTGTGCGTGCGTAAGCTAAACGTCCCTGCAGGATCGTTCTGATAGAGGTCATAGGCCAAGCTTAACGGCGTATAGGCTTCGGCAATATCAGCCGGCACGGTCTCGGCCACCGTCGGCGCCTCACTCACTACCCTTGTCTGTGGCACGCTTTTTTCAACACCCTCGGCATCTGTGACCAAAAGTGCAACATCTGTGCCCTCAAACTGGTCCTTATTTGAGGTAAACACCTTACGTAAATCAATCACCGGCTTTTCTTTTTGCGCCAGCGGCAGCTTAGCCACCTCTTCAGCATCGCCAAAGTCGGTCACCATCAATTTGTCGTAACAGGCCAAGCGGCCTGCATTTTCGGTAATAGTGGCACAAAACTTAAATGAGTCTGCAACCAGAGTTTTGGTGTCGGCCCACGCCATGGGGCTACCCACTAACAAGGCCGCACACACTGCCTGACCCATTGCTCGTTTTCTATCCGCCATACCTTACCGCTTTCATTAATTGATGATCATTTATCATCGACCTTAAATTTGCCAAACCATTCAAGGACAACGCAAAAAACATTGTCTCATAAAAACGCTGGAACGCAACCATTGAACCGAATTGCATAAACGACAGGCATTAAAAAAGGCCCCGATATTCGGAGCCCTTTTTATGTATCAAACCATTAGGCCATGGCTTTGATTTTCACTGACAGACGACTTTTATGACGTGCAGCTTTATTTTTGTGGAACACGCCTTTATCAGCAATGCGGTCCATCACGCGAGTAGATTCACGTAAAGTAGCTTGAGCAGCAGCTTTATCGCCACCTTCAATCGCTTTAATCACTTTCTTTACTGCAGTACGGAACGCAGTACGCAAACTGGCGTTATGGGCGCGTTGCTTGAGCGCCTGACGTGCACGCTTACGAGCTTGTGCGCTATTGGCCATGGATGTCTCCTAAAATTAAATAAGTATTCTGTAAAACACGGCATTTTAATAACTTTACCAAGTTTTGGCAAGTTTAATTCCGCGTTTTTCTCAATATTTTTCAATTGTACACGCTTATTGACCAAAATCACAGCCCTGATAAACCTGCTTATTTTCCAACATCTTAGCCAAATACCGCTTTTTAGCCCGCCCACAGCCTTGGACCGGCCGGCCCAATCAGCGTCACAAATTGTGGCTAAATGACGAACGGTGTACACTTCAGCATTTCCCCAGATTCAGACACAGACGCCACATGAATTTACTCCGCACCCTCGCCACGGTCAGCAGCATGACCATGATTTCCCGTATCTTAGGCTTTGTTCGCGACACCATCATCGCCCGTGTCTTTGGGGCAGGCATGGCTACTGACGCCTTTTTTGTCGCCTTTAAGCTACCTAATCTATTGCGCCGCATTTTTGCAGAGGGGGCGTTTGCACAAGCGTTTGTGCCCATTTTCTCCGAATACAAGCAAACCAAGTCACCGGAAGCCACGCGCGCCTTTCTGGCCCATGTAGCGGGTTTATTGAGCCTGATTCTGGTCCTGGTCACTGCCCTTGGCATCCTCGCCGCACCTTGGATTTTATACATCTCTGCACCTGGCTTTGCCACCGATGCCGATAAATTCGAGCTGGCGACGCAGATGTTGCGCATCACCTTTCCTTATATCTTTTTAATCTCCCTATCATCTTTGGTGGGCAGCGTGCTGAACGCCTACAGTAAATTCAGCATCCCGGCGTTTACCCCTACGTTTTTAAATATTTCCTTCATCGTGTTTGCGCTGTTTTTAACCCCCTATTTCAACCCGCCCGTTTTGGCGCTGGCTTGGGCAGTCTTTTTTGGCGGCGTATTACAGCTGTGCTTCCAGCTACCCGCTCTGCATCGCCTTGGTTTCTTGGTGTGGCCGCGCTTAAGTTTCAAAGACCCGGCCGTTTTTCGCGTGCTCAAACAGATGGGCCCCGCAATCTTGGGCGTTTCTGTGGCGCAGATCTCCTTGGTCATCAACACCATTTTCGCTTCGTTCTTGGTCTCTGGTAGCGTGTCTTGGATGTATTACGCAGACCGATTAATGGAGTTACCCACCGGTGTCTTAGGCGTGGCCTTGGGCACGATTCTCTTGCCAACGCTGTCGCGCCATGCCGCCAACAAATCTACCGAACAGTTTTCTGAGCTACTGGACTGGGGCATTCGCCTCAGCCTCCTCTTAGCCTTGCCTGCGGCCGTTGGCCTAGCCGTGCTGTCATTCCCACTGGTGGCCACCTTATTCATGTACAACCAATTTACCCTACACGACGCCACCATGACCCAATACGCCTTAGTTGCCTACGCTTTTGGCTTGGTGGGCATGATTTTGGTGAAAGTTTTGGCGCCAGGCTTTTACGCCCGCCAAAACATCAAAACCCCGGTCAAGGTGGCCATGTTTACTTTATTCATGACTCAGGTGATGAACTTGATCTTCATCTGGAAGCTACAACACGTTGGCCTAGCCTTAGCCATCGGCATTGGCGCCTGCTTAAACGCAGGCATCTTATGGTTCCTCTTGGTCAAGCACGGCATTTACCAGCCCAAAAAAGGCTGGCTGGCGTTTGGTCTCAAGCTCACCCTGGCGCTGATTTTAATGGGTGCATCGGTATGGGCCAGCAACCACTATCTGGCTTTGGATTGGCAGGCCAACGGCGGCATACGCGTGCTGCAACTGAGCGGTTTGATCATTCTGGCCGTCGTGGTCTACTTTGGCAGCCTCATCTTACTGGGCTTCAGACCTCGTCATTTCAAACGTACCGAAGTCGGCTAAAGCAGACAAAAGGCCACCGCATCATGCGGTGGCCTTATTCGTTATTCTCGACAAAGAACGCTCGTTTGTCGTGCTTCACACGAAGCACGCGCGATTGATAAACCATGGATTATTTACCGTCGCGTAGGGTGGGTAAAGCGTAGCCTACCCACCACTCCTAAGGCGCTCAGATGCCCACATTTAAAACCCGCGTGGGTCACGACCCACCCTACGCTTAGGGGCCTACGCTGTAGACGTATACCCTTAAGGCCTAACGCCCCCTTATTTACCGTAGCGGTGCATCAACCAAAACGTGCCGCCTGGTAAAAAGGCACACACAACCGCCAGCGGTGCCAAGCGTACAGAAAAGGTTCGTCCCAACAAAGCCAGCAGCAAAGCACCTAAATACAGTAAGAACAGGCTGCCATGAATCGGCCCCATCCACTGGTTAAACTGATACACGCCAAAACCATATTTAAGCGGCAGGCCAATCAACAATAAAATTAACAGGCTCGCACCCTCCAATAGGGCACTAAGGTGTAGAAACTGCTGAGTCACACGCGCAATCATGCATTAATCCTTAATAAAAATGAAGCGTTGCGCCCATTCCAGCACAACCACAGCCATCGCCAACAATCTGTTAACACGGCATCAGCGGGCCAACATAACGGCTCTGGTCGACAACGTCAACCTCAAAACTGGCCCAGCACAAATATTGACACCCACCCTCACCCTCGCTTAGATTGAGGTCATGCCCCTACTGGACCCATCCCATGATCAATCGGTTAAATGCCATCCCTGTCGTCACCCGTACGCTGTTACTGGCCAATATCGCCCTCTACATCTTGACGCTGCTGCTCAACAATAATGGCATCGCCCTTGAAGTCATCTTGGGCAGCTTCTATCCTGAATCGCTGAATTTTAGGTGGTGGCAACCGTTTACCCATTTGTTCATTCATGGCGGCACCGCCCACATTGCCTTTAATATGTTTGCCCTCTATATGTTTGGCAGCACCGTAGAAGCCACCATCGGGCCTAAACGCTTTTTAATCCTGTATTTTCTCGCCGGCCTGGGCGCCTTCCTGCTATTCAACGGCCAAACGTTTTACTATGTGTCTGAGCTCAAAACCGCCGTCATTGGCTTTGGCATCGAGCCTGCCTTGCTACAAGAGGCCATGCGTCTGAACAGCGCCGGCGTACCTGCAACCCCGCGAGTACCCAATATTCCTGCCGTGGTCGAACTGTGCCAATACTACATTCGCCCAATGGTCGGCGCTTCCGGCGCCATCTATGGCCTCCTCGTGGCTTATGGCCTGCTTTACCCCAATGCCAAACTGGTGTTTATGCTGTTGCCCGTTCCCGTCCAAGCCAAGTATTTCATCCCCGGCCTCATCGTCTTAGAAATCATCCTAGGCCTGTTTAATTTCTCTTGGAACCCCGTGGCCCACTTTGCCCACCTTGGCGGCGCCATCGTCGGCTTTTTCGTGGTGCAATACTGGCTCAGACAATACCGCAATCGCGCTTAATCTAACCAAATCGGCTCAGCCTCGGCATAAAAAAACCGTCTTTTAGACGGTTTTTTTATTTCTTTTATTACCGAATACATAAAAACATCTAACCCGTTGATCATTCATTAAAAATAAATAAAGTATCATGCCATCCATCCCTTGCCGAACCCATCGCGACGCCACGGCCATCAGCCTAGCTAAATACCTCTCCCGTAAAGCAATCTCTAGTTCTAAAGGCGTAGATTG
Organism: Neisseriaceae bacterium CLB008; assembly: GCA_041228285.1. Lineage (NCBI taxonomy): Bacteria > Pseudomonadati > Pseudomonadota > Betaproteobacteria > Neisseriales > Neisseriaceae > Neisseriaceae bacterium CLB_ANTARCTIC_008. The sequence goes on from CP166133.1 coordinate 2,581,834, forward strand.
GCCTAATACCACCTCCTCCTTTTGTCGCCCCCTCACTCCCCCACCTGCCGCTATAAGAGCCTGATTTTTATGTTATGATTCGTATATAAGCACTCAATAATAACCACGCTAACAACAATGAAAAGAGCACAACATGCTGACAGACGCATTTGGTCGCACCGTTGACTACCTCCGCATTTCAGTGACGGATCGCTGCGATCTACGCTGCACTTACTGCCTGCCCAAAGGCTTTCATGGCTTTGCCACGCCAAAGCACTGGCTCACTCTTGAAGAAACCGCACGCATCGCACAGGCATTTGCACGCCTAGGAACCAAACGCTTTCGCATCACTGGCGGCGAGCCATTGCTGCGTAAAGGCTTAACCGAACTCACCCGTGCCATCAGTGAAACCCCTGGCGTGGAAGACATCTCCATGACCACCAACGGCACCCAGCTCACCAAACACGCCCACGAACTACGCGCATCGGGCGTAAAACGCCTCAACATCAGCTTGGATTCTTTACGCAGCGACTGCGTTAAGGAAATCACTGGCGCGGATTGCCTGCCTAAGGTATTAGAAGGCATTCGCACCGCCAAGGACGCAGGCTTTGACTTCATCAAAATCAATATGGTGCCGCTGGCCGGCATCAATGATCTAGACCTTGACGACATGGTGGCGTTTTGCATTGAACACGGCTTCATCTTAAACCTCATCGAGGCCATGCCCATGGGCAGCACGGGACAACAGCACGCCCACGTGAGCCTGCAGCCCGTATTACAACAGCTGCAAGAAAAACACAATCTGATCGCCAGCACGCGTAAAATCGGCGGCGGCCCGGCCAAATACTGGCAAAGCCAGGACGGCGGCTTTACCCTAGGCCTGATCACCCCGATGAGCCAACATTTTTGTGAAACCTGTAACCGCGTACGCTTATCGGTGACCGGTAACCTACACCTCTGCCTAGGCCAAGAAGACAAAGTGCCGCTACGCGATCTATTGCGCTCTGGCATCAGCGATGCTGAACTAGAAGACGTGATCCGCGATGCCGTGATGAAAAAACCCGAAAAACACGAATTTGTAGAAAACCCAACCAAAATCATTCGCGTCATGGCCATGACTGGCGGCTAAGCCAGTAGCCATCAACCCCTTACTCAACAGGCAAGGTTGCTCAGCACCCTTGCCTGTTTCAATCTGCCACACGCGCACATCTAAACTTAGACTTTAGCGCCGTTTTAGCGTAAAATTCGCCATCTGTTTGCTGGGCCATGCGTTACAAAAGCCTGAAGCACTGCATGAAGCAGTCAGCAAACCACCTAATATTTTCCATCCAGACAAAAGACCGCCATGATCGAAGCTGAAATCATCAATCAACTCCACCACACCCTAGACGACCTTGCCGAACGCAGTCGTGACATTCGGGGGTATCTTTGACTACGACGGCAAAAAAGACCGTCTAGAAGAAGTTGTGGGCTTAAGCGAAGACCCTGACCTGTGGAACGACCCGAAAAAAGCGCAAGAAATTGGTAAAGAGCGCAAGCTGCTTGAAGGCGTGGTCTTGACTCTGGATGAGCTAGCCAACGGCATTGAAGACAATTTAATGCTGTTAGACATGGCGGTAGAAGAAGCCGACGACGATGCGTTTCACGCCATTCAAGCCGACGTCGCCGAACTTGAGGCCAAAATGGCCGACCTAGAGTTTAAACGCATGTTTAACCAGCCTATGGACGCCAACGCCTGCTTCATCGACATCACTGCCGGTGCCGGCGGCACTGAGGCCGAAGACTGGGCCGGCATGCTGTTCCGGATGTATCTACGCTACGCCGAACGCAAAGGCTTTAAGGTTGAGATTCTAGAAGAAGACGAAGGCGACATCGCTGGCATCAACCGCGCCACCATTAAAATCGATGGCGAATATGCCTACGGCCTCTTGCGTACAGAATCAGGTGTCCATCGCTTAGTACGCGTGTCTCCTTTTGATTCTAACGCCAAACGCCACACCTCATTTTGCTCTGTATTCGTTTATCCTGAAGTCGATGACAGCATTGAGGTCGACATCAATCCGGCCGACTTACGTATTGACACCTACCGCGCCAGCGGCGCCGGTGGTCAGCACATTAACAAAACCGACTCGGCCGTACGTATTACCCACAACCCAACCGGCGTGGTGGTACAGTGCCAAAACGACCGCTCACAGCACCGTAACCGCGATGAAGCGATGAATATGCTGCGTGCGCGCCTATTTGAATTAGAGCTGCGTAAACGCAGCGAGGCGAAACAAAGCCTTGAAGACAGCAAATCCGATGTGGGTTGGGGCCATCAAATTCGCTCCTATGTATTTGACCAATCTCGGATCAAAGATTTACGCACCAGCTATGAAGTTGGCAACATCAAAAACGTCATGGACGGTGATTTAGATGGCTTCATTGCCGCCAGTTTAAAACAAGGTGTCTGATAATCAGGTAGCCCAATGGGCTACCTGATTTTTTGCCCCTTACCCCAGGAACTTACTAAAAGAGACCCGCATGTTAAACCCAATCATTGCCCTTTCCCCTTTAGATGGCCGCTACGGCAAACAAGTTGAAGCATTACGCCCTATTTTTTCAGAATATGGCCTAATGAAATGCCGTGTTCAAGTTGAACTAGAATGGCTTAAAGCCCTTTCTCGCAACCCTAAAATCAAAGAAGTGCCTGAGTTTAGCGAATTCACCATCAAAGAAATTGATCAGGTGATTGCCGAATTCTCTTTGGATGATGCCGAAGCGGTTAAAGCCATTGAAGCGCGCACCAACCATGACGTTAAAGCGATTGAATATTGGCTAAAAGAACGTTTTAGCGCTGTTCCTGAAGTCTTAGCGGTAAGCGAATTCATTCACTTTGCCTGCACCAGCGAAGACATCAATAACTTAAGCCACGCCTTGATGCTCAAAGCTTCTCGCGACGAAGCCATCAAGCCTGCCCTAGCCGCGATCACGGCTAAACTGACCGACATGGCCCACGAGTTTGCCGCCATGCCGATGATGAGCCGTACTCACGGCCAGCCCGCTACCCCAACCACTTTAGGCAAAGAATTGGCCAACGTGGTGGCGCGCTTGAATCGCCAAATCGACGCCTTAGGCGCGCAAACCTTCTTGGGTAAAATCAACGGCGCCGTCGGCAACTACAATGCCCACATGGTGGCCTACCCTGAAGTGGACTGGGAAGCTCATTGCCAAAGCTTTGTTGAAGGCCTAGGCATCAGCTTTAACCCTTACACCATTCAAATTGAGCCACACGACTACATCGCCGAATACTTCCACGTAGTGAGCCGCATCAACACCATTTTGATCGACTTCAACCGCGACGTTTGGGGCTACATCTCTCTAGGCTACTTTAAACAAAAAGTAAAAGCCGGTGAAGTAGGCAGCTCAACCATGCCGCACAAGGTTAACCCGATTGACTTTGAAAACTCAGAAGGCAACCTAGGTTTAGCCAATGCGGTCTTGGGCCATTTAGCTGAAAAACTGCCCGTGTCTCGCTGGCAGCGTGACCTGACCGACAGCACCGTATTGCGCAATATGGGCGTAGGCTTAGGCTATTCGGTACTGGGTTGGAGCGCCCACATTCGCGGCTTGAACAAGCTAGAAACCAATGCTGCTGCCCTATTGGCCGACCTAGACGCCACTTGGGAGCTATTGGCTGAACCCATTCAAACCGTGATGCGTCGCTATGCGGTTGAAAACCCATACGAGCAGCTAAAAGATCTGACCCGCGGCAAAGGCGGCATCACCCCCGAAACGCTTAAAGTCTTCATTGAAGGCCTCGCGATTCCAGATGCTGAAAAAACCAAGCTATTGGCTCTACGTCCAGACACTTACTTGGGCAAGGCCGAAGAATTGGCCAAGCGCATCTAAGCACTAAACCACATAAAAACGACCCTTAAGGGTCGTTTTTATTATTTCAAGGCAACGTTCAACTCTAGTGGGATGGTCCATAACGTGTCGCCAATACCCTGGCCCCGTCAAAATCGGCACGCTCGGTACCATACACAAAATCCAAATGCACATTATCGACGCCACAATAACCAAACACACCCAGCTGTAACTGCGTCACCAATAATTCATCGTAACCATATTTTCGAAACGTAGCCTCATCGACAGCGCCGTGTAACAGCACACTCACTTTTTTATCCTGCAGCAAGCCGCGCAAGGGCTGTTCCTGATCCTGATCCTCATAGGCAAAGCCTCGCGTCAACACCCGATCCAACCACCCCTTGAGCATTGCTGGTAAGCCCCACCAATAAATTGGGCTAACCAAAACCCACTCATCAGCACGACTTAAACGCTGCTGCATCGCCGCCACATCAGTGGCCACAGCAGCACCCGTTCGGTAGGCATTTAAATCTGCTGCACCCATGGCGGGATTAAACTGCTCTTGATGTAAATCGACAAAATCGACTATATTAGCTTGGTCGGCCACCAACATCTGCTCATGTCGCCGTGCCCAAGCATGGCTAAATGACGTTTGATCTGGATGGGATACCACAATGAGGGTGTTCATACGATAACTTTCCATTAGTAACTTACTACAAGTAAGTTACTTCATTTCCTATTTTCACGTCAAGAGCTTTATGAAAAAACGCCTCAATAAATCCGACCGCCGCCAACAACTTTTAGCCGTAGCGGCTACCCATATCGTTGAAGTCGGCGCCGACAAACTCACTTTAGCCACCGTTGCAGAACAGGCCGGCGTATCCAAACCCATCGCTTATGAACACTTTGGCAGTAAACAAGGTTTATTACTGGCACTGTTTAACCACCTCGAAGCCCATTACACCGAACAATTAGACCAAGTTTTCGCCCAGGCAGATATTGGCCTCACCGCCCGCATCGAGCGCTTGATTCACACCTACATGGACTGCATGGCTCAAACAGGGGCGCTGCTAGAATACATCCAAGCTGGCCTCCAATCTCAAATCGAAGAGGAGCAACAGGCCTGCTATACCGATTTATTAAGTAGATGTATCCATGGCCTCAGTCCCTACCTACCGACCAACCTGAACGACTTAAGATCTAGGCTCATTATATTCTTTGCTGCTGCGGAACGTGCCTGCACCCTCATCAGATCAAACGAACTCACCAAGACCGACTGCTATACCTTATTGCACAAAACCTTAACTGGCCTCTTAGCATTAGAAACCAAGCCATATTGAGCCTCTAGCCTCAAGCCGCGGCTACAAAAAAGCCCAGCACAAAGGCTGGGCTGATGGTGTCCTGTTTAATGCTTGCTGTGGGTGAGCTTATCTAAATAGCCCATGGCAAAAGCAGACAGCACAAAGGTCAAATGAATCAAGATATACCATTTGATCTTATCCGCATCCACCTGCTCCAGCTTCATAAAAATACGCAATAAATGAATCGATGAAATCGCCACAATCGACGCTGCCACCTTCATTTTTAACGAGCTGGCGTCCATGGTGCCTAGCCAATTCAGCTTATCCGCGTCTTCATCTAAATTCAGCTGTGACACAAAGTTTTCATAGCCAGAAATCATCACCATCACGATCAAGCCACCAACCAAGGCTAAGTCGACCAAAGCCAACACCTGTAAAATCAAATCGGCTTCTGTAATCGTAAAAATAATTTGCAGCGTGTGAAACGCTTCTTTAAAAAAGATGATGCCCAGCATCAGTAATGCCAAGGACAAACCAAGATAAATCGGCGCCAACAGCCAGCGCGACACATATATCAACTGCTCAATGAAAGCTTCTACTTTTTTCATACGCTCATTCACATTAATGGGATCGTAGTTTAAGCTATTTTTAAGGTTTCTTTCACTTCTTTCAACCACATTCCACATCGAAAAGCCCTAATTGTGGCATATCGCATACACCTAAAGCGCTTATCCCACACTCGCACAAAAATTTCATTGTCATGAAAACAGAAGCCTTTTACGCTGACTAGACCCAGCCACAAAAAGGACATCATCATGAATCGAATCAGTCCCAGAACCCTAATTCTGATTGGCCTCATCGGCCTCACCTTAGGCTGGCTTCTCAAGGGCAGCGGCGCCACCGTCAGTAAAAAAGACCGTGAAGCCTGTGAAGCCAGCCTTAAAGCCAACAACAGCGACGATCCCACCCTCTTGGATAAATGCCGTGAACCAGGCATGGTGGCCGCCATCAAGGCACAGGGCCAAAACCTTGATGCCGCACAGGCCATAGGCTCTGCCAACCAAGGCAGTACAGCTCTGAACATGCTTAGCAGCCTACTGCAAGGAATAGGCTTGGTTGCGCTTGGCTTTGGCATCGTTGGCTGGCGTAAAGCACTGCGCCTACGTTAAACCCTAGCCATAAAAAAACCACCGACGAAGCGGTGGTTTTTTGCCGCATTCATCAGCGCGCAAAGGTATCAAACGCCCAATCGCCACCAGGATGACGATAAGGCTTAATGGCCCATCCATAGGCGCGACTTAAATGATCGGCCGTCATCACTTCGGCAACCGACCCTTCCGCCAATACCTCCCCCTTACTCAGTAACACAATGTGTTTGGCGTAATTAGCCGCCAAGCTTAGGTCATGCAACACCATCACCGTGGTTAACGACTGGCCTAAGGCATCAGGCTGTAGGCAGCGCATCAGCTGATGCTGATGCTTAATGTCGAGGTGATTACTGGGTTCATCCAACAGCAAAACCTCTGTCTCCTGCATCAACGCCCTCACCATGGCCGCACGCTGCTGCTCACCGCCGGACAGCACCCCAATGCGCTTCTCGGCCAGATGGGTGAGCTCAAACTGAGCCAACAACCGGCTCACCTTGGCCCGATCAGCAGCCGTTGGCCGCGCAAACCATGACAAGTGTGGGTAACGCCCTAATAAGGCATATTCCTCTACCGTCAACGGCGTCCCAAAAAGCTCGTGCTGCCCCACCCAGGCAATCTTGCCTTGGCGCGTTGCGTCCTGTGCCGACAGCCCCATGCAGGTTAAATCTGCGCAGGGGTATTGACCCAATAACGCCTTGAGCAAGGTACTCTTACCCGCGCCGTTGGGGCCAATAATCGCCGTTGCCTGTCCCCATGGCAGGCTCAAAGCGTCAATCGACAACACGGTTCGCTGCTGGTGGCTAACCACCAACCCCTTAATCTCAAACACCGAATGATGCTTCATGCCCGCCCCTTATTGCCTTTTAAGAACAGCCACAAGAAGAACGGTGCCCCCAATAGAGAAATCACAATACCCACCGGCAAATCAATCGGATAGGCCACATGACGCGACGCACTGTCGATCAGCAGCAGGAACAATGCGCCTACAATGCCAGACAGCAGCATCAAACGGCCACGACCACCGCCGCACACGGCCGACAAAACATTCGGCACCATCATGCCCACAAAACCGATGACGCCGGACAGCGACACGGCAGCACCGGTCAACAAAGCGGCCCCAATCACGGTGACTAATTTAGTTCGGTTGAGGTTCACCCCCATGGACAGAGCGGTTTCTTCACCCAGCATCAGGCAATCCAAATCTCGCCCTACCCACAGCAACACCAGCCAGCCCACCACCATCACCGCTAAGGCATAGTAAATGGGCACAAAGCCCGCACCAGCCAGACTACCGGCCAACCACACGGTGGCGCTACGCAGCACCATGTCGTCGGACAAGAATAAAATCAAGCTGACCACGGCGCCACAGAACGCGCTGACCACAAAGCCAATTATCAATAAGCCCAAACGGCCACCGCCAAACAAATGATGGGTGCTGAGTACAAATAAACAGGCCGCCACGGCGCCCACAAATGCCGCCAACGGCACGCCCATGCCACCCAGGCCAAACGCCAACACCAGCACCACGCCTAAGGCGGCACCGCTAGAGGTACCGATTAAGCTTGGGTCGGCCAAAGGGTTACCAAACAGGGCCTGTAAAGCAGCGCCGCTACAGGCCAACGCGCCACCTACCATCAATGCCACGGCAATACGTGGCCAACGAATGCCCCATAGGGCTTCGGGAATTTCACTCGGATTGGTCCAGCCGCCTAGACCAACGCCTAAGCAAAACCACACCAACACCGCCGCTAAAGCGACACATAAACTATATCGCAGCCACTTAGGGCTGCGATTCAGGGCAATACCCACCACTTAACGTCCTAACGCATGTAGTTGATCAACGACTTTAGGGCTATCTAAACCAAGGCGTAAAAAGTCTTTTGCCGCCCAAGCCTGAACCTTATTGTTTTTCACTGCGGGGCTGCTTTTTAATTCTGGCTGCTGTTTGTAAGCCGCCAAGCTGCCACCGACTACCGATAGGTTATGATCCGCAATAATCACCACGTCTGGATTCGCCTGCAACCAGCCTTCGCGCGACAAAGGCTTCACGCCATTGATGTTGGCCGCCGCGTTCACGCCACCGGCCAAACGAATCAACAAATCACCCACCGTACCTTTACCCGCGACCATACGGCCATCGTAGCTAAGGATATAACGCTTTTTATTGGCCGGGCGCTGCTTCATGCCTTGACGCCATTTTTGAGCCAGGGCATTCGCCTGAGCAGGCTTACCCAAAAGCTGACCTAATTTTTCAATACCGGGGGCGAAGTCGCTACCGGCTTCATCAGCCGCTACGTTCACGCTTTTGATGCCCAATTTATTCAACTGATTATAAATAGTCGTGGGCTGAGCCATCCAACTACCCACTACCAAATCGGGATTTTGAGCCAAAATCGGTTCAGGCGACAGCGTCCGATACACGCCTATGCTTTTAGCCTTGGCAAGGCTTTGATGGTGTTTGCTCTGGTCATCTTTACCCACCACATTGGCCTGAGCCCCAATCGCCACCACAATATCGGCCACGTCTGGGGTTAGCACCACCACCCGTTGCGCGAAGGCAACGGAGGTGATGAGGCATAAAGACAATAATAGTCCTGCCTTTTTAATCATAACAAGGCTTCCTCTGGAATCGCCTGGCCAGTCACCTCAGTGACGATGTCGCGCCAAGCGCTCAATTCTTGTTCACCTTCCAAACGCTGACCAAACAGGGTCAACACAATGTCACCATTGGCATCAAAAGCCTCGAGGCAAGTCACCAAACCATCTTTGGTTGGGCGACACACCATCCATACTTCGGTAATGCCTTCGTCTTTAAGGTGCAGCACAAAGCCATTCTCTTTGCTGTCAAAAATATTCAACCAGCCGCTCATGCGCTTTAAGTTATGCACTACGCCAGTTTCAATCTGCACCACGCCACGGTTACCCACGAAAGTCATGATGGGCGTGCCCTTGGCCACGGCCGCAGTATAGGCTGCCTCAATCGCGGCATTGCCTTCCATACGATAGGCAAAGCCAGCCGGCGCAATTTTAAAGGCATCGGTACGGCTTAATCCGTATTCACCGATGAGTACATTAAATTGATGCACGTCTTTCATGCCCAACCAACGTTGATGAAAGGCCACCAATTCATCGCTATTTAAATCGCGCGGGGCTTTTTCTTCCCGTTGAAAGCCGGTTTTAAATTCAGCCACGTCTGTGGTTTTGAATTCATCAATAATGCCCTGCCATACCGGTAAATAGGCTTCATCCTGCAAATACACTTTTTGCAAAGCCAAACCGTATTCATCGTAAAACTGAATCGAACGTAAGGTTTTACCGCCATGCCCCACGCTTTCGAACGCAAAAGCATGCTGCCAACGCTTCATGAATAAGCGCAAATCAATACCGCCCACGTTGACGGCAAGGCCGAACATAGGTGAAATGTTTAGGTTTTCGTATAGGCCCACTTTTTCATGTACGGCAAAATCATTGCGCACGGTACATTGCACGGGGCCAACGGTGGCCAGTTTAGGCAAAATCGCACGGATGTCGGTGCCCAAATACACCACGCCAGGTGCATGTGCCAACAAGGCGCCCTCACCAATATTCAACTGCTCTGCGCCTTCACGCTGACGCAGGCCAGGTTGTGCCTCTTTAAGGGCTAAAAAGGCATCCCAGTGATTGATTGCTTGATTCATGTGTTTACTCTCCGTGGCAGTCCTATAAAATAGGCAGCCGTTTATACAATACGACATTAACGATAATTAGTCGCATTATTGTTATCATTCCTGTTTACGTCAAGGCTTTTCCCGATTTTTGTGTCACACAAAGCCAAAAGCCCTTGGTTTTATTGCGTTACGCGCAACAACCCCAAGGGCAAGATAATTAGAACTTGATTTGTAGTGAGGCGGCTACGTTACGGCCCACCTGACTGTTAAAGTCTAAATAAGACACATCACTTAAAGCATAGTTACGAATGTCTAAGTATTCCCAGTATTTCTTATCCCCCAGGTTATACACCCCCACGTTGAGCTTGGCATGCTTATTGATGTTCCAATACCCTGTCAAATCAACAATGCCATAACCTGGTGCCTGAACGTATTTACTCTTATTAGATACCCGCTTATGTTTCGCCGACAATGTCCAATCTAAGTTGGCACCCCATTGTGCTGTATCGTAACCCACGCCCAATATCAATTTAGGCGGCGCTACGGTCTCTAATGGCGTATCAGCACTCTTATTAGAGCCACGCATCCAAGATGCTGCACCGTTTAGTTGCCAATTCTGAGCCACTCGATACGCACCGCTGGCCTCAATACCATACGTGGTTACCTTACCAATATTGGCATAACGTGATGTATTGTAAGACTGTCCATCAACAATCTGTTTACCCAAATCTTCCACGCCAATAAAATCACGATAGCGGTTATAGAACGTGGTTATCTTTCCTTCAAAATCACTGCTCTTATGGCGCAGGCCCAACTCAATACTTTGTGATTTCTCAGACTTTAGATTCGGGTTAGGCAAAATCTGATACGACATAATCCCCATTTTATTCGCCATAGACATCATTGAACTGTCAAACGGGGGAGCCCTAAAACCGGTTGAATAGGTCACAAAACCAGTATCTGTTGGGCTTAAAGGCACACTCAAGCTAATGCTCGGCGACACAGCACTATCTGAAAAACGCTCAGGCATGACGTTAGGTGTACTGGCCAGATAGGCTTCATCCATATACGGCGTGATGCGCTCGTATGTGTAGCGTAAAGCCGGCGTTAAACGGATGCCCCCATCAAAGGTGATGGCATCTTGCACATACACACCAATGGTTTTACGTTTGGTATCGGGAAAGGTCTTTTTATTACTGGTCAATACCGCATCCGAACCTGGTCGGGTAGTATATTTCTTAGTCAAACGATCCGTTTCATTTTGCTTCAACTCGATGCCCGCAGTGACGGCATGTGTGATATTGCCTTGCTGGAAACGTGCTTTACCTTGAGCATGCAAAGTATCGATGGTCTGATTAAAATCATAATCAGAAAACACCATACGCTCAGCCACTTGACCACCAAAATACTCTTTAGCGGTATCTTTACCCTTCAATTTCTGACGAGATAAACCCACTTCAATTTCATCAAAAAATTGATCTAACGGTTGGTAAGTATAGGTTAACCCTAAGCGCTGACGACGTACTTCGTCTTCTGCCGTATTGGCAATTTTACCGGATACCATGTCAGTATTAATATCATAGTTCAAAATATCGGTATCGGTTGTACGCTTAAACCATTCTGCAGAAGCCTCTAACTTATGTGCGCCTTCAGCCAGTACGCCTTTAGCCAATATATTATGGCCACTGACGTCTTGTGGATTCGGTTTGGTGCGTAAAATCGAATGACTGTCATTGCTGCCGCGGTTTTTAAATTCATCGGCCTTGCGCTTAGTCATCATCAGTAAACCCGACGCAATACCTTGCTGGCCTGCCGCCGTCAACGTCGTTGCATGACCTTTATTAGCGCTGCTATAGCTTTGTTTTAAACCCAAATACCAAGGCTTATCTTCATCCACAAAATCCGCTGGCCGATAGGTTGCAAAGTTGATGGCGCCCCCTAAAGCATCACTGCCATACAGCGATGAATAAGGACCTTTCACAATGTCCATTTGGCGTAATGTATCAAACTCGACCATGTCTCGACCTGAAATAGCACCACTGGTACCACCGCCAGTATAAGCTTCAGGGAGCCGCACACCATCAATCATCATTAAAATTCGGTTACCATCAATGCCGCGAATATTGTAGCTCGCATTACCTTGTCGTTTGGCATCCCTATTTACTTCCACTCCAGGTTCGTAGCGTACCGCATTGCGAATGTCGGTAGCCCCCGCCTTATCCAAGCCCTTACGATTGATGACGCTGACGTTGGCCGCCGTTTTATCAATACTTTGTTCGGTACGGTCTGCGATCACCACCACGTCGTCTAATTTGGCTTCCGCTGTTGCGGCGGCCCATACGGCTGGCATCGCGCTGCTGCACAACATGCCGACCAAAATACTGATTTGCTTTTGCTTCATCACTCTGTCTCTGTGTTAGGTTATTCGATATTTATTAAATGAAAATCACTCGCATTATCGTTATCATCCTTGATTTAAGTCAATGATTATTTGAGCTTTAGCCTTTAATGCCTTATTTTTATTGAAAAAATAAAAAATAATGCGGTATAGCCTGATTTTTAGCCTCGTAACCACACAAAAAAGCCGAACGTTGATCAACGTTCGGCTTTTTTATTAAGTAATTATTTATAATTAGGCTGTGCTTAATCCCGCTCATGCGGCCTGATAGAGAAAGGAAATAAGACCCTCATGAACTTTGTGCTTACGGATACGCAACTCATGCAATAGATGAGCAGGCTGGCCTTGATCTATCCTACTTCAAGGTAGATCGAGCATAAACTATAACCCATGGTTTGTTGGCGCTAAGTCGCGTAGGGTGGGTAAAGCGTAGCCTACCCACCGCTCTTAACGTATTTATATTCATTTGCTACATTTAAACCCCGCGTGGGTCACGACCCACCCTACGCTTAAGGGCCTACGCTGTAGACGTAAAAAAGCATAGAGAACGATACGATAAATCATGCTTTGGCACCAAACCAAACCTAAGCTTCTTCTTATTAGTAAAACTTAATAATAAAACGCTTAAAAACCACGCAAAAACGGCACGCTGAACCAGCGTGCCGTTTTTATGTTACATGCGTCAACTAGCGTGCCGCATCGCGTAAATATAAAGCCTCAACCTGAGCGCGCGCCCACGGCGTGCGGCGCAAAAATTTCAGGCTAGACTTAACGCTGGGCTCATTTTTAAAACAGTTGATGTTAATCAGCTCGGCCAAACCTTCCCAGCCGTATAGCTGGTGCAGCTCAACCAGCATCGCCTCTAGGGTAATGCCGTGTAAGGGGTCTTTAGATAAACTATGGGTCATCTTTTAAATCATTCATTCACAGTAATGAGCGTATTATCGCACACTATTCGCCAAGCAATGGCCGCGCCCTACTGGCTCTTTTTCTTAACCGCCAAAATCACATGAGACGCCTTAAACATCGCCGTCACCAAGCCGCCTAGCTGAATGTTCAAGCGATCAATGCTGTCATTAGTCACAATGGCCGCCATGCTCAAGCCTGCACTCACGTCAATAAACACCTCAGCATTTACCGCGCCTTTAATCACGCCGGCAACCTTACCGGTGAACTGATTGCGGGTGGAATATACATATTCATCATCAGGCGAACACAGCACCACCCATGGCGCTTTAACCAAGGCGACGGCAGCCTTACCTACGCTCAGGCCCATCGCAGCCGTGCTTTCTTGCGTCACCATCGCGGTCACCGTTTGCTCATCGCTCAAGGACAGCACGACTTCGTCGTGGGTGGCACCCACTTTAATGGTCTTAATCACTCCGTGAAACTGATTTCGTGCAGACGTTTTCATCTCTATCCTTCAAGCGTTAAATAAACCCTATTATAAGCAATGACGTTAAATCACCCAAGTCAATGAGCATGACAATCATCATAAACCTGCTAGAATGGGCAATCAACTTATCTTCTTAGGAGTGTTGCGTATGTTTGCAGTCATCGGCGGCAGCGGTTTAACCCGTCTACCGGAACTCACTATTACCCACCGTCAAATCATTCGCACCCCTTATGGTGATCCGAGCTGCCCCATGGTGTTTGGCCACTTAGGTGATCGTGAAATTGTCTTTTTGGCCCGTCACGGCAGCAGCCACAACATCGCACCGCATGAAATCAACTATCGCGCCAATATTTGGGCGCTGAAAGAAATCGGCGCCACCAGCATCATTTCCGTCGGCGCCGTCACCAGTACCGATGCCAACATGCCGCCTGGCAGCTTAATCCTGCCCAACGACATCATCGACTATACCTATGGCCGAGCCCACACCTACCATCAAGGCATGGGCAACCACGTCAGCCACGTCGACTTCAGCGAGCCTTACGATAAAGCCTTACGTCGCTTGATTTTAGCCACCGCGACGGCGGCTAAAACGCCCATCCAAACCGAAGCCGTCTACGGCTGCATGCAGGGTCCACGCCTGCCAACCAAGGCTGAAGTCAAAAAACTAGCGCAAGACGGGGCTCAATTATTGGGCATGACCGGCATGCCCGAGGCCGTTCTTGCACGCGAGCTGGGCTTGCCTTACGTCCACCTGTGTGGCGTAGTGGGCTGGGCCGCTGGCCGTCACCCCACAACCCAAGAGCAGGTGAAAAGCCCTGAACAGCAGGAGCAAGAGGTGATCTTAAAAATTCGCCAGCTGCTGCAACAGCTGGTACCGCCCAGTCCCGCCACTTCTGCGGTTTAAACAACAAAGCCACCTCAAGGGTGGCTTTTTAACGTCAAAGAGGCCTACTGGCTAGATGGTCAAACCACCGGTGACTTCTAAAGCCGCGCCATTGATGTAACTGGCGTCATCGCTGGCCAAGAAGGCGTACACTTTGGCAATCTCTTCTGGCTGCGCCAAACGCTTCATCGGCACGGCAGAAGCCATTTTGGCCATCACTTCTTCAGGCATGTCTTTCAAGATGCTGGTTTCAACAAAACCAGGGCAGACAGCGTTCGAGCGAATGCCTTTACGACCCAGCTCTTTAGCCCAGGTTTTGGTCATACCAATGACGCCAAACTTACTGGCGGCATAGTTGGTTTGGCCAAAATTACCGTACACGCCCACCACCGAACTAGCATTTAAAATCACGCCGCTGGCCTGGGCCAAAAACACATCGATCCAAGCGCGAGTCACATTATAAGTCCCTTTTAGATTCACATCGATCACGCGATCAAATTGATCTTCCGTCATTTTCGACAACTGGGCGTCCATCACGATGCCGGCGTTATTCACCAACACGTCTAGGCGACCAAACTGAGCCAGCACCTGCTCCCGTACCGCGGCGATTTGATTGGTGTCGGTAACGTCCATCACCATCCCAACAGCCTTGCCGCTCAAGCCTTGACAGGTCAAAACCGCCACGTCGATGGCGTCTTGGTTCATGTCGCACACGATGACTTGCGCGCCTTCTTTAGCAAACTGCTGCACCGTTGCCAGGCCAATGCCTGCGGCGCCACCGGTCACCATCACTACTTTTTGTTCGAATCTCATGTTCTCTTCCTTTGTTGTGAAAATATTATGGCTGTTTGCGCAACAGACGCAGCGCATTACCCAACACCAGCAATGAACTACAGGCCATGCCAAAAGCCGCAATCCACGGCGTGACCACACCCATAATGGCCAAAGGCATGGCCACTAGGTTATACATCATCGCCCAAATTAAATTTTCTCGAATGATCAAACGGGTTTTTTTCGCCACCTGATGCGCCGATGCCACCAGTGCCAAATCATTGTTCACCAACACCATGTCGCCTCCCTCTTGCGCCACATCGGCGCCGCTGCCCATGGCGATCGACACATTGGCCTTAGCCAAAACCGGTGCATCGTTGATGCCATCACCCACCATTAACACCGACTTACCCGCTGCCTGTAAGGCATCAACATAGGCCAGTTTATCCTCGGGCGTGGCTTCTGCCGTATGGTCATCCAAACCCATGGTGGTGGCCAATTTTTGTACCGCACTCTGATGGTCGCCGCTTAACACGTGCACCCTCAGCCCCTGTCGTTGTAAATCGGTGACGGCGGCTTGAGCGCTGTCTTTGATGACATCATCTAAGGCAAACGCAGCCTGAAAACCTGTCGCATTACCTAGGGCCACGATGGTCGCTTCCGGCGCCCAAGCAGCTAAAGCAGCAGGTACGGCACCGGCGCTTTGGGCTACGTAGCTGACACGACCAATACGCCACGCCTCGCCGTCCACTAAGGCCGTCAAGCCTTGGCCAGCGGTATTAACCAGCTGCGTCACCAACGGCAACGCCAAGCCTTCTGGCGCCACAAAAGCACGTGCAATCGGGTGCTCAGACTGCTGTTCCAAGGCCGCCGCAATCAGTAGGGCCTGCTCTGCACTGAGGCTACCCAATGGCAAAACTTCACGCACGCTCATCTGGCCATGCGTCAGAGTGCCTGTTTTATCAAACACCACGTCGGTGACTTGGGCCATGGTCTCCAAAGCGTGCGAACGACTCACCAGCAGCCCTTGAGAGGCCAAATTACCCGTCGCCGCGGCCAAGGCCGCCGGCGTCGCCAGCGACAGCGCACAGGGGCAGCTGATCACCAGCAACGACACCGTCACCCACAGCGCCCGCTCAGCATCAACATAATAGGTCCAACCTAAGAAGGTCAGCACCGACACCAATAGCAGCAAGGCCACAAACCAAGTGGCATAGCGATCGGCCAGCTCGGCCAGGCGCGGCTTTTGACCCAAGGCCTGATCCAGCAGCCGCACAATCGCCGCCAAACGCGTCTGATCGCCCGTTTTTTCGGTTTCAATGATTAAGGGGCTATGGAGATTTAACGTCCCTGCCGTCACGTGGCTGGCCACAGCCTTATCCACAGGGCGGCTTTCACCGGTCAACATGGCCTCATTGACCTGGCCCTCACCTTCACGCACCACCCCATCGACGGGTATCACTTCACCGGCCTTCACCAGCAACACATCACCGACCACGGCCTTCGCCACCAAGCCTTCAGTCACGTCTTGGCTGTGTGGATAATCAACCAAACGGTGGCAAAAAGCCGGCACCAGCTTGATCAATCGCTCGGTGGCATCGCCAGCCTTACGCCGGGCGATCTGCTCTAAATAACGCCCACCCAGCAGCAAGAACACAAACATCGAGATGGAATCAAAATAAATCCCGTGTTCGACCTTGGTCACCAGCGCATAAAAACTGGCTAGAAATGACAGCAACACGGCAATCGCCACCGGCGTGTCCATGCCCACCCGCTTGTTTTTTAGGTCTCGCAAGGCGCCGTGATAAAACGGCGTGGCCGAATACAACACCACAGGCAGGGTTAAAATCAGGCTGGTCCAGTGCAATAGCCATAAAAACGTCGGTTCAATCTCCCCCGTTTTGGAAATATAGACCGGCACGGCATACATCATCACCTGCATCATCGACAGCCCCGCCACCCATAACCGCGTCAAAGCCTGTTTACGGCTTTTCTTGGCCTGCTCTTCAAAGCGCATGGCGTCATAGGGATGGGCGGTGTAACCCGTGCTTTGCACCCGCAGTAAAATATCCGACAGCTTCACCTGCGCCTCATCCCACAAGACGCGGGCGCGATGGGTGGTGAAATTCAGCTCCACGTTGATGACGCCTGGTAAGCGCAGCAGCTGTTGCTCGATCAACCACACGCAGGCAGCGCAGGTAATGCCTTCGAGCATCAACAGCGCCTCGCGCCGATCGCCTTCTTTCACCGACACAAAGCTAGACTGAACCTCGGCTAAGTCATATAGTCTGAGTTGGGCCAACACGTCCTCTGGCGGCAAGGCGGCCTTTTGGGCCTCTTGCGTGCGCTGGGTGTAATACGCGCCTAGCCCCGCATCAATGATGCTTTGGGCCACGGCCTGACAGCCCGCACAGCAGGCTGGATGAGACTCATCGTCAATGTGAATCGGCAAATCCAATGAGGCGGGCACGTCTAACCCGCAGTGAAAGCATGTTTTTTCCATGCGCCTAATTGTACGCTGTTTTGCCTATTTTCGCTCATCAATGAAATACGAATGGATCAGAAAGGACACCTCATGCAAGCATGGTTGATACACCAGCAAGAATTAGTTTTAGGCGAAGCCGAAACCCCTCAAGCACAGGCACGTGAACTCTTGGTTCGGGTTCATGCCTTCGGCCTGAACCGAGCCGATCTGGCCCAAAAAGAAGGCCGCTACCCGCCCCCACCTGGCGCCAGCCCTATTCTTGGGCTAGAAATGGCGGGCGAAGTCGTACACGCACCTGACAACAGCCGTTTTAACGTTGGCGATGCCGTCTTTGGCCTCGTCGCCGGCGGAGCCTATGCCGAATATGCAGTGTTGAATGAAGACATGGCCATGGCCGTACCCGAAGGCTTCAGCATGGCTCAAGCAGCCGCCGTACCAGAAGCATGGCTCACTGTTTTACTGAACCTCAAACACCTAGGCCGAATTCAAGCAGGCCAAAACGTGCTCATTCATGCCGGCGCCAGCGGCGTGGGCAGCACCGCCATTCAATACGCCAAACACTGTGGCGCCTATGTTTTGGCCACGACCCGATCGCCACACAAGCTGGCTTATCTCAGCGCCCAAGGCGCCGATGAAGCTTGGCTGGCCGATGATTGGTTACAACAATTAGACGCCATTCAAGCCAACGGCGGCGTCGACTTCATCCTCGATCCTGTGGGCGCGCCCTACTTTGCCGCCAACCAAAAGCTGCTCAACCTTGACGGCAAAATGGTGTTCATCGGCATCATGGGCGGTCACAAAACCGATTTAAATCTTGGTCTCGTGCTGATGAAGCGCCAGCAGATTATCGGCTCGACGCTGCGCAGTCAGCCATTGGCATTAAAGCAACAGCTGACACAAGACTTAAAAGCCCTCCTGCCCGCCATCATAAACGGCCAGCTCACCACCTCTATTGACCACATCTACCCTTGGTCGGAAACGCCTAAAGCCTTGGCTGATTTAGAAAAAAACCGCAACAGCGGTAAATTAATCGTAACGCTTGCCTAAAACAGTTTATATTATGATAAGTAGGCAGATGCGTGAGTGTATGAATCTGCCTGTTGCAGGACTTTTAGCCACCATTCTCGGGCCAGGCCCACAGGAGCGCATCATGATAGATGGAAAAGGACTCTTCGATCAGCTGTTAAAAGCCGCCGGCAACATGACCCAAACGCCGGCCTCAAGCGCTACAGAAAACGCCAATACAGGCGCGACTGGCAGTGGTTTAGATCCACTGTTACAGGGCTTACTTGGCGGCATCGGTGGCGGCATGCTGGGTAGCCTCCTATCGGGTAAAAGTAATGGTTTAGCCAAATTAGGCGGCGGCGCTGCTTTAGCCACACTGGCCTACCGTGCCTACCAAAACTATGCCGCCAACACGGGCAAATCAGGCAACCTAATGGATTCGGTCAAGGGCTTATTGAACGGCTTTAGCCAACCCGAACAGTTCACCCAAAACGACCAAGACGGCGCGCGCAGCCAAGCCATGCTGTTGGCCGTCGTCAACGCGGCCAAAGCCGATGGCGTCCTAGATGAAGCAGAGCGCACAGCCATTCAGGCCCAGGTCAAACAGCACACCAATGACCCCAATGCTTTAGCCTGGGTTGAGCAAGCGCTGCAAGCGCCGCTTAATATCTCTGAGTTAGCGGCCTTGGCCAACAGCCCACAAATGGCCACCGAAATTTACGTGACCAGTCTAGCGGCCTGCGCCCACGGCGGCACAAACCCAGCAGAACAAGCCTATTTAGCCCAGCTACAGCAGGCCTTAGGCATTGATGACCAGCTCAAACAGGCCATTGAACAAACGCTTAAAGCCGCCTAAGGTGAACCCAAAAAAAACCTGTCCACTACGGACAGGTTTTTTAACGCCTCTACTCGACACGATCAGCCTTAAGTTACGCCCGCCTCATCCTGTAGCCAAGCCAAAAACTGCGCCACTTCTGGGCGTTTAGCCGTCTCGTGCAGCATCACTGCATAATAAGCAAAGCGAGCCGGCCATGGCCGCTCAATGGCCATCACTAAACGCCCCGTCTCTAGCGACTCTTGTGCATATACGTCCTGCACCAAGGCCAAGCCCTGGCCCGCTTCTGCCGCTTTTAAGAGTAAAAAATCATCTTCAAAGCTGGTACCGCGCTCGGCGCGCTCATCTTTGCTGACGCCATGTGCCTGCAGCCAAAGCCGCCAATCGGCCCGATCGGCATCCTGTAATAGCGGATAGGCCAAGCAATCTGCCGGCACATTGATGGGTGGATAGCGCAGCAAGAGCTGAGGGCTCAATACGGGCACCATCTCGGGCGCTAATAGGCGCACGCTTTTCAGGCCTGGATAAACGCCTAAGCCATGGCGTAAGGCAATGTCTACCTGCTGGCGCTTGAGATCCACTAGCTTGGGGGTGGCCTCCACCCTCACTTCCACATCAGGGTATTGTTCGTGAAACCGATTCAAGCGCGGCACCAGCCAAGAGGCCGCAAAAGACGGCACCGTACTAAGGGTTAAGGTTGGCCGCGCCTTGGTGGCCGCCAATAGCTCAGTGACGCTGTTGATTTGATCAAACGCCTGGCTCAACACTGGGTAAATCTGTTGGCCCGATGGCGTCAACACCATACCGTCGCGCGTACGCACAAACAGGCTGACCCCTAAATGGGCCTCAAGCTGGCGCAGCTGCTGACTGACCGCACCCGAAGTCACGTGTAAAACCTGCGCGGCAGCTTTAATGCTGCCGTGGCGGCTAATGGCTACAAAGGTACGCAGCGGTAAAAGAGGTAAGGGTGCGCTCATCACATTAGTTTTTCTAAATCAAAAATGATCATCTTTGGGCTTAACGTTCAGACATACAAGGCCGAAAAACAAAATATTATTTATAATCAAAAAATTAAAAAAAAAGGCCAACAAAAATACAGCTACCAAGGCCCAAATCATACTTTAGTTAAACCATATTGAACAATACCATTGTGAACAGCGCTCAGCCACAAAAAAACCCACGCTGTACGTGGGTTGTCATATCTATTTACCTCAATGGTTGGCCTAGACCACTAGCCTAGCGCATTCTTTGCCAGATAAACGCGCCGATGCCCAAAATGGCCGCCCACTTGAGTGGCTTATTCAGCTTACGTCCCTTGGTTTGGCTCAACACCAGCCGCGCCCACGGCCATAAGCTCATGGTGGCGCCTACTTCTGAAACCAAGCGATAAGGCTTGGTCACCGTTTGTTTCATTTGAGCCGCATCGGCCGATATTTGCAGCCGCAGCGCCTCGCCCTTTAATTTCAACAAGGCCATTTCCACATCTTGACTTGGCTTCATCTCATCCTCCTCTACATCACTCATCGTCTAAGGCATCGATTCTGCCTTTTAAAGTGGACAAATCATTTTTTAACTCCACCAAGGTATCAGAGAGCAGCTGTTTCTGGTCACGCTTGCGGGCATTCATGCCCACCAACAGCCACACCATCACCAAAAGCGCCACCACGGCCACGCCAAAGAATACCCAAACCTTGGCCAACGGCGGCAAGACGGCATTCAGCCCCAGCAGTAAACAGACCACGCCAATCAAAGCGCTGATGCCCACTAGGATCAAAGACACCACGTTGGCCACCAGATTGTCTTTGTGCGTTTGCATCTCTAAGCGCGCCATCTGCACCCGCACGAACAATAAATCCAACACATTGCTCAGTAATCGATTGGCGCTCGCTCCAAACCCTAATCGAGCCATCGGCTTCTCCTAATAGCATTGGGGCTGCTTGGCCAGATAGCCAGCAGCCCCATGATTCATCATCTGATTAACGTCTAGAAACCAATAGACCCAATAAGAACCCTACTGCTGCGGCCACGCCGGCAAACTTATAGGGATTGTCCTGCACCAGCTGGTCGGTTTGCTTGGCCATTTCTTTGGCCCGCTCTACCACTTCGCCTTCTAAATCTTGCAAACGGCTTTTACAGTCAGCAATACGCTCCTGCAGGCGTTTCTTTAACTCTTTCGCTTTTGCGCTGCCATCATCGGCGGCAGACTCATAAAGCTCTTCAGCGCTGTCCAATACTTCGCGCACTTCTTTGATCAATTGCTCTTTTTTTTCCTCGGTTTTAGCGGATACTTTTTTACTCATAGTCATCTCCATCTCGATTTAAAAAAATGCTACATACTTAATAGACGGTTAATACAGCATTAAGTTCAACACCCTAGGCAAAAAAATCTTAGCCAAGCCTTCATCTAGCTCAGCCTAGCATATCACTAATGAATATTCATCATCTCATAAACCCCATTGATTGCCTACACAAAAAAGCGATTGCCTGCCTATTTTTACATTTATAGTTTAAATAGCCCTCAGATGCTGCGCCCATTAAAAAACCGCCCCGATCGTCATCGAGGCGGCTATGGGTCTTACACAAAACATGAATCGATTAGATCATGCCTTTGCTTTTCAATACGTCCATCATGGTGGTGCCTAGCTCAGCAGGGCTACGAGTGTAGGCAATGCCGGCTTGTTCAAACGCGTGGAATTTCTCTTCAGCAGTACCTTTACCGCCAGAAATAATCGCGCCAGCGTGGCCCATGCGTTTACCTGCAGGTGCAGTCACACCAGCAATGTAACCCACAACAGGTTTGGTCACGTTAGATTTGATGTATTCAGCGGCTTCTTCTTCAGCAGTACCGCCAATTTCACCAATCATGATGATTGCGTCGGTGTCTGGATCGTTTTGGAACAGTTCCAAAGCATCGATGTGGCTGGTGCCTGGGATTGGGTCGCCACCGATACCGATACAGGTAGATTGACCTAGACCAAGCTTAGTGGTTTGTGCCACAGCTTCGTAAGTCAAAGTGCCTGAACGAGAGATGATGCCGATACGGCCTGGTTGGTGGATGTGGCCTGGCATAATGCCGACTTTACATTCACCTGGAGTGATCACGCCTGGGCAGTTAGGGCCGATCAAACGCACGCCGCCAGTGTTCTCGATGTAACGCTTGGCTTTCAACATGTCGATGGTCGGTACGCCTTCGGTAATCACCACGATTAGGCTCACGCCTGAATCAACGGCTTCAACGATTGAGTCTAGTACGAATGGTGCGGGTACGTAGATCACAGAAGTGTCGGCTTGGGTTTCGCGCACGGCTTCAGCCATGGTGTCAAATACGGGACGGTCTAGGTGTAAAGAACCGCCTTTACCTGGGGTTACACCGCCAACCACGTTGGTACCGTAAGCAATCGCTTGCTCAGAGTGGAAAGTACCGTTTTTACCGGTGAAACCTTGAACCAATAGACGGGTGTTTTTATTTACTAATACGCTCATTATTTAATCTCCTTAGCTTAGGCTTTAACAGCTTCAACAATTTTTTGGGCTGCATCGGCTAAGCCTTCAGCAGGAATCAATGCCAAGCCAGATTCTGACAACAATTTGGCACCAATTTCAGCATTGTTACCTTCTAAACGAACCACTACAGGTACGGTTACGTTTACTTCTTTAACCGCAGCGATAATGGCTTCAGCAATCATGTCGCAACGAACAATACCACCAAAGATGTTGATCAACACGCCTTGTACAGATGGGTCGGCCAAAATCAATTTGAACGCTTCGATGACGCGCTCTTTAGTGGCGCCACCGCCAACGTCCAAGAAGTTAGCTGGTTGACCGCCGTATAGCTTGATGATGTCCATAGTGGCCATCGCCAAACCTGCGCCGTTCACCATACAACCGATGTTGCCTTCTAGGGCCACGTAGTTAAGGTCAAATTCGCTGGCTTTTAATTCACGTTCGTTTTCTTGTGATTTGTCGCGTTGTGCGGCTAATTTAGGCAAGCGGTACATAGCGTTAGAGTCGATGCCGATTTTTGCATCCACACAGGCCAATTCACCGTTTTCGCGTACGGCCAATGGGTTGATTTCAAACAAAGCAAAGTCGTTATCAACAAAAGCTTGGTAAGCACCCAACATCAATTTGGTAAACGCTTTGATTTGGTCGCCTTTTAGGCCCAAAGCAAACGCAGTAGCGCGTGCTTGGAAAGGTTGCATGCCCACTAGTGGGTCAACGGTTACTTTGATGATTTTTTCTGGGGTTTCAGCAGCCACGGTTTCAATCTCAACGCCACCTTCGGTAGACGCCATGAAAGTCACGCGACGAGTTGAACGGTCAACCACGGCACCTAGGTACAGTTCGCGCTCTACTGGGTACATGTCTTCACACACCAATACGCTGTTTACCGGTTGGCCATTGGCGTCGGTTTGGTAAGTCACCAAGTTGGTGCCAATCAAGCCTTTAGCGATTTCAGCAGCTTCTTCGCGGCTTTTAACCACTTTCACACCACCAGATTTACCACGGCCACCGGCGTGTACTTGGGCTTTAACCACGGCAAATTTGCCGCCTAAAGAATCGTATGCTGCTGCAGCAGCTTCTGGGGTTTCAGCCACAATGCCGTTTTGAACAGGCAAACCATAGCTGGCCAAAAGGGCCTTAGATTGGTACTCGTGTAAGTTCATGAGGGGTTCCTCTGTTGAAGTTAATATGCAGCTTAACGCTGTAATTGCGGGTCTGGTTTAAGCGGCGCTGGGCAGCCATTTTTTTGCCAAAATATAGCAGGCAAGCCCAAGGCCAAAAAGTGCCACCACCAGCCATCCTTTGCGCCTTGCCTTTGGTGCAAACGCATAAAAAGCAAGGCTAAAACTAAAAAACATGGCCATCATCACGCCCACCTGAGCGCGCTCCTTAAAGCGCTCAAAGGCGGCCGATTCTGCCAGTATGGTGTACACATGCATCAGCCCTGCCGCACACATGAGGAACACCCCAAGCGGCAGCATCAAGATGCCGGCGATCACCCTACTGGACTCAGTCATTAACCGTGAATCGCGCGTTTATCAGTGGCCAAGGCTGCTTCGTGCAGAACCTCTGCCAATGATGGGTGAGCATGAATGATGCGGCCGATGTCTTCACCGCTGGCTTTAAATTCCATTGCCACAACGGCTTCAGCCACTAGCTCAGACACCATTGGGCCAATCATGTGAATGCCCAAAATGCGGTCTGTTTTGGCATCAGTCAATACTTTGATGGTGCCTTGAGCAGCGCCCATGCTCATCGCACGGCCGTTGGCGCCAAAGCCTGAAGTGCCTTTTTTGTACTCAATACCGGCTTCTTTCA